>NZ_JACCKA010000069.1:5307-46651 GCF_013425525.1 Luteimonas salinisoli
CTCCGCTACGTAGGCTCCGGAGCCGATAGCAGCGGAGCAAGCTCCGCTCTACGAGGGTTCGCCTGGGGAGCGCCGCTCCACGGGGAGCGACGCGCAGGTACGGACGCCGGGTCAGCGCAATGCGGCGTTGATCTCCGCCAGGGTCCCGGCGCCAGGACACAGCACGTCGGCCTGCAGCGAGTTGAGCGGCGCCGCCACGGTACCGAGATGGACGTGCAGGTCCTCCGCCTCCGGCTCGACGTAGAGCAGGCCGGTGACGATCTCGCCGCGGGAATGGCGCTGCTGGACCAGGTTCATCGCCGCGATCCGGTCGCGCGGATCGTAGCCGGCGTCGAGCTTGTGCAGTCGCAGCACCGAGCCGTCGTGGGCGGTCACGTCGATGCTTTGCCCGGCGCCGTAGTCGACCGCGATTTCCGTCCGCGCCGGGATCACGTCGAGCCGGTTCACCGCCTCGTTGTGGGCCCGGACGTAGTCGTAGCTGCGGGTGCTGCCGTCGTGGTTGTTGAAGGCGACGCAGGGGCTGACGATGTCGATGAAGGCGGCGCCGCGGTGCGACAGGGCCCCCTTGATCAGCGGCACCAGCTGGCGCTTGTCGCCGGAGAAGCCGCGGGCGACGTAGCTGGCGCCCAGCTGCAGCGCCATCGTCACCATGTCCAGCGCGCTGTCGCTGTTGGCCACGCCCCGCTTCGACACCGAGCCCTGGTCGGCGGTGGCCGAGAACTGCCCCTTGGTCAGGCCGTACACGCCGTTGTTCTCGACGATGTAGGCCATGTCCACGCCGCGGCGGATCGCGTGGACGAACTGTCCGATGCCGATCGAGGCCGAGTCACCGTCGCCGGACACGCCCAGGTAGATCAGCGCGCGGTTGGCCAGACTGGCGCCGGTGAGCACCGAGGGCATGCGCCCGTGCACGGTGTTGAAGCCGTGCGACTGGCCGAGGAAGTAGTCGGGGGTCTTGGAGCTGCAGCCGATGCCGGACAGTTTGGCGAGGCGGTGCGGCTGGATGTCCAGCTCCCAGCAAGCCTGGATGATCGCCGCCGAGATCGAATCGTGCCCGCAGCCGGCGCACAGGGTGCTGATCTTGCCCTCGTAGTCGCGGCGGGTGAAGCCGATGGCGTTGCAGGCCAGGGTCGGGTGGTGCAGCTTCGGCTTGGCGATGTAGGTCATGTTGCCTCCGTCTTCCAACCCGGCGAAACGATGGCCGCCCTCCCGTAGAGCGGAGCTTGCCCCGCTGCTCCCGGCTCCGGAGCCGACGACAGCGGAGCAAGCTCCGCTCTACGTGGTGCGGTGAGAGGACGATGCGACATCAGGCCACGTTGTGCCGTTTCGCCGCCGGCCGGATCTGCGCGGCGATCGCATCGGCGATGAAGCGCGCCGTGATCGGGGTGCCGTCGTAGTGCAACACCGGCACCAGGCGCGCCGGGTCGATGCCGAAGGCGTCGATGAGCAGCAGCCGCAGCTGGCCATCGCGGTTCTGCTCGACCACGAAAACCGTTTCGTGCGCGAGCACGAAGTCCCCCACCGCGTCCGGGAACGGGAACGCGCGCACGCGCAGCGTGTCCAGCCCGATGCCGGCCGTTTGCAGGCGGTCGATCGCCTCGGCCATCGCCGGGCTGGTGGAGCCGTAGAAGATCGCGCCGTGGCGCGCGGGCATCTCTGCGCATGCCAGCACCGGCTGCGGCACCAGCGCCTTGGCGCTGTCGAACTTCTTCAGCAGCCGCTGCATGTTGTAGACGTAGTCCGCCCCGCGCTCGGAATAGCGTGCGGCGGGATCGCGCGAGGTACCGCGGGTGAAGTACGCCCCTTTGTCCGGGTGCGTGCCCGGGTAGGTGCGCCACGGAATGCCGTCGCCGTCGACGTCCCTGTAGCGGGCGAACTCCCTGCCGGCCTCCAGGTCCTCCGCGGTCATCACCTTGCCGCGATCGTAGCCGCGCGCATCGTCCCATTCGAGCGGCGCGCACAGGCGCTGGTTCATGCCGATGTCCAGGTCGCTCATCACGAACACCGGCGTCTGCAGGCGATCGGCCAGGTCCAGCGCGCGCGCGGTGAAGTCGAAGCACTCGTGCGGGTCCTCGGGGAACAGCAGCACGTGCCGGGTATCCCCGTGCGAGGCGTAGGCGCAGGCGAGCACGTCCGATTGCTGGGTGCGGGTGGGCATGCCGGTGGAAGGGCCGCCGCGCTGCACGTCGATGATCGTCACCGGGATCTCGGCGAAATAGGCCAGGCCGATGAACTCGGCCATCAGCGAGATGCCGGGGCCGGCGGTGGCGGTGAACGCGCGCGCGCCGTTCCAGCCGGCGCCGACCACCATGCCGATCGAGGCGATCTCGTCCTCGGCCTGGATCACCGCATAGCGCGCGCGCCCTTCATCGTCGACGCGGTGCTTCCGGCAGTACCCCTGGAACGCTTCGGCCAGCGACGACGACGGCGTGATCGGGTACCAGGCGCAGACGGTGGCACCGCCGTACACGCAGCCCAGCGCGGCGGCGGCGTTGCCCTCGACGAAGATGCGCTCGCCGACGGCGTCCGCCCTGCGCACCCGCAGACCGATCGGATGCGCCAGGTGGTCGCGGACCCAGTCGCGGCCCAGGTGCAGCGCCGCCACGTTGGGCCCGAGCAGTTTCTCCTTGCCCCTGTACTGCTCGCCGATCAGCGTCTCGATGACCTCTGGATCGATCTCCAGCAGCGCGCTCAGCGCGCCCACGTACATGATGTTCTTGAACAGCTGGCGCTGGCGCGGGTCGTCGTAGGCCGCGTTGCAGAGCTCGGTCAGCGGCACGCCGATGACGGTGACGTCGTCGCGGGACCGCGACCGCGGCAGCGGCTTGCTGCTGTCGTGGAACAGGTAGCCGCCGGGCTCGATCTCGGCCAGGTCTTCGTCCCAGGTCTGGGGGTTCATCGCCACCATCAGGTCCACGCCGCCGCGCCGCCCCAGCCAGCCGCGCTCGCATACGCGCACCTCGTACCAGGTCGGCAGACCCTGGATGTTGGACGGAAAGATGTTGCGCGGGCCGACCGGCACGCCCATGCGCAGGATGCTCTTGGCGAACAGCTCGTTGGCGGAGGCCGAACCCGAACCGTTGACGTTGGCGAACTTCACGACGAAGTCGTTGACCGCCTGCAGCGGCGCATGGGCGGGCGTCATGCGGGCGCCCCCCGCCGTGCGACTTCCCCGCAGGCCGTGATGCCTTTCGTCGTCGTCCCGGCGCGGGCCGGGATCCAGGCCTGCGCACGTTCAGAGGCCGCGGTCCAGGATCCCGGCTTGCGCCGGGATGACGGACAAGGACGGAGGATCCTCCACCGGGCGATCACGCGGCTGCCTCGACCTTCGCACCGGGTCGGTCGCCGCCGGCGTGGACCTCCTGCAGCAGGAACTTCTGCATGTCCCAGGCGCCGGTCGGGCAGCGCTCGGCGCAAAGCCCGCAGTGCAGGCAGACGTCCTCGTCCTTGACCATCACCCGTGCGGTCTTGAGCGGCGCCGACACGTACAGGTCCTGCCCGGGATTCAGCGCCGGCGCGGTCAGGCGCCCGCGCAGCTCCTCCTCCGCGCCGTTGGCGGTGAAGGTGATGCAGTCGGTCGGACAGATGTCGACGCAGGCGTCGCACTCGATGCACTTGTCGCGGGCGAACACCGTCTGCACGTCGCAGTTGAGGCAGCGCTGGGTCTCCTTCCACGCGGTGGCGGCGTCGAAACCCAGCTCCACCTCGACGTGCATGCTGTCCAGCTTGCGCGCCGCCTCGGACCACGGCACCGCGTAGCGCTCGTCCGGCGAGACCGCGTTGTCGTAGCTCCATTCGTGGATGCCCATCTTCTGCGACGCCAGGGTCACGTCCGGCGCAGGGCGGACGTGCGGATCCTCCCCGTTCAGCAACCGATCGACCGAGATCGCCGCGGCGCGGCCGTGCGCCACCGCCCAGATGATGTTCTTCGGCCCGAACGCCGCGTCGCCGCCGAACAGGACGTGCGGCAGCGTCGACTGGAACGTGGCTTCGTCGACCTTCGGCATGCCCCATTCGTCGAAGGCGATGCCCAGGTCGCGCTCGATCCACGGGAACGCGTTCTCCTGTCCCACCGCGATCAGCACCTCGTCGCAGGGATGGAACTCGTCCGGCTCGCCGGTCGGCACCAGCCGGCGGCGGCCGTCGTCGCCGTATTCCACCCGCACCTTCCCGAAGGTCATACCGGTCAGCCTGCCGCTGGCATGGACGAAGGACTTGGGCACCCGGCAGTCGAGGATCGGGATGCCCTCGTGCATCGCGTCCTCCTTCTCCCAGGGACTGGCCTTCATCTGGTCGAAGCCGGAGCGCACGATCACCTTGACGTCCTCGCCGCCCAGGCGCCGCGCGCTGCGGCAGCAGTCCATCGCGGTATTGCCGCCGCCGAGCACCAGCACCCGGCGGCCGACCGCGGTCACGTGGCCGAAATAGACGTTGGCCAGCCAGTCCAGGCCGACGTGGATCTGCGCATCGGCCTCGCGCCGCCCGGGCAGGTCGAGGTCGCGCCCGCGCGGCGCGCCGCTGCCGACGAAGACGGCGTCGTAGCCTTGCGCCAGCAGGTCCTTCATCGAGTCGATGCGACGCCCGCCGACGAACTCCACGCCGAGATCGAGGATGTAGCCGGTCTCCTCGTCGATCACCGATTCCGGCAGGCGGAAGCGCGGCACCTGGGTGCGCATGAAGCCGCCGGCCTTGGGGTCGGCGTCGAACACGGTGACGTGGTAGCCGAGCGGCGCCAGGTCGCGCGCCAGCGTCAGCGAGGCCGGGCCGGCGCCGACGCAGGCCACGCGCCGGCCGTTCGGCTTCGCCGCCGGCTTGGGCATGCGCGCGCGCACGTCGCCCTTGAGGTCGGCGGCGACGCGCTTGAGCCGGCAGATCGCCACCGGCTCGGGTTTCGCGCCGTTGTTCTCCTCCACCCTGCCGCGCCGGCAGGCCGGCTCGCAGGGCCGATCGCAGGTGCGGCCGAGGATGCCGGGGAAGACGTTGCTGTGCCAGTTGACCATGTATGCGTCGGCATGGCGGCCGGCGGCGATCAGGCGGATGTACTCGGGCACCGGGGTATGCGCCGGGCACGCCCACTGGCAGTCCACCACCTTGTGGAAGACGTCCGGGTTGCCGATGTCGGTCGGTTGCACCGTCGTGAACCCCCGCGCTGGCAAGGCCGGGAGCGCCGGCCATCGCTTGCGCGCCCGAGTCTAGCGCCGAAACCGCAGCCGGGCATGCTGCAGGGCAACCGGGGCGCCGCGGCCGGTCGCTAGCCGGCCGCGGGCGCCACCCGCTCGTCGCTCCGCACCCGGAACCAGGCCGCGTACAGCGCCGGCAGGAAGATCAGGGTCAGCACCGTGGCCACGGTCAGCCCGCCCATGATCGCCACCGCCATCGGCCCGAAGAACACGCTGCGCGAGAGCGGCACCATCGCCAGGATCGCCGCTGCGGCGGTCAGCACGATGGGGCGGAAGCGGCGTACCGTCGCCTCGACGATGGCGTTCCAGCGGTCCACTCCGGCGCTCACGTCCTGCTCGATCTGGTCGACCAGGATCACCGCGTTGCGCATGATCATGCCGGCCAGCGCGATCGTGCCAAGCATCGCCACGAAGCCGAACGGCACCCGGAACAGCAGCAGGAACAGGGTCACCCCGATCAGCCCCAGCGGCGCGGTCAGCAGCACCAGGCCGGCGCGAGACAGGCTGCGCAGCTGCAGCATCAGCAGGGTCACCACCACGAACAGGAACAGCGGCATGCCGGCGGCGATCGAACGCTGCCCGCGGCCGGAGTCCTCGACCGTGCCGCCGGTCTCCAGCAGATAGCCCTGCGGCAGGCGGGCACGGACCTCGTCGAGGGTCGGCAGGATGCGGCCGACCACGGTGGGCGCGGTGTCGCCGTTGCGGATGTCGGCGCGCACGGTGACGGTGGGCAGGCGGTCGCGGTGCCAGATGATGCCGTCCTCGAACGCGTACTCGAGGGTCGCGATCTGCGACACCGGCACCGCCTCCCCGCCCTCGGTCGGCACCGCCAGGCTGCCGAGCATGTCGAGCCGCATGCGTTCGTCAGCAGGGCCGCGCATCAGCATCTCCACCAGCTCGTCGCCCTCGCGGTACACGCTCACTTGCAGCCCCGACAGCGAGCCGGACAGGAACCGGGCGACGTGCTGCGAGCTCACCCCCAGGGCGCGGGCGCGGTCCTGGTCGATGCGCAGCCGCACCACCTTGCTCGGCTCGTCCCAGTCGAGGTTGACGTTGGTGGTGGCGGGATCGGCCCGCACCCGCTCGGCCACCTCGCGCGCGATCGCCCGCACCCGCTCGACGTGCTCGCCCGAGACCCGCAGCTGCACCGGGTAGCCGACCGGCGGCCCGGTCTCCAGGCGGGTGACCCGCAGCTGCAGTTCGGGGAAGCCCGGCGCCACTTCGTCGATCAGCCACTGGCGGATCCGCTCGCGCGCCTCGACGTCGCGGGTCATCACCACGAACTGGGCGAAGTTCGCCTGCGGCAGCTGCTGGTCGAGCGGCAGGTAGAAGCGCGGCGAGCCGGTGCCGACGTAGGCCACGTAGTTCTCGATGCCGTCGTGGCCGTCGAGCAGCTGCTCCAGGCGTCGGGCCTGCACTTCGGTCGCGCGCAGCGAGCTGCCCTCGGCGAGCTCCACGTCGACCATCAGCTCGAGCCGGGTGGAGTCCGGGAAGAACTGCTGCGGCACGAAGCGGAACAACAGCACCGAGCCGAGGAGCAGCCCGGCGGTGGCGCCGATCACCAGCCAGCGATGCGCCAGGGTCCAGTGCAGCCAGCCGCGGAAGCGGCGATAGAACGGTCGCTGATAGGGGTCGTGCGGCCCGCGGTCGGCTGGCTGCGGCGCCAGTGCGAAGGCGAATGCGGGCCAGCGGTCGGCCAGGCGTTCGCGCCACGCCCGCCGCCGCGCCGCCAGCGAGCCCGGTGCCGGCGCCCGTGGGTGGGCGAGGTCCGGCAGCATGCGGTCGCCGAGCCAGGGGATGAACAGCACCGCCGCAACCCACGACACCACCAGCGCGATCGTCACCACCTGGAACAGCGAGCGGGTGTACTCGCCCGTCGACGACGCCGCGGTGGCGATGGGCAGAAAGCCGGCCGCGGTGATCAGGGTGCCGGTGAGCATCGGGAAGGCGGTGTGGTCCCAGGCGTAGCTCGCCGCCTTGAGCCGGCTGTCGCCCTGCTCCATCCTGACCGCCATCATCTCCACCGCGATGATCGCGTCGTCCACCAGCAGGCCGAGGGCCAGCACCAGCGCGCCCAGCGAGATCTTGTGCAGGCCGATGCTGAAGTAGTCCATGGCCGCGAACGTCATCGCCAGCACCAGCGGGATCGACACCGCCACCACCAGCCCGGTGCGGAACCCGAGCGAGAAGAAGCTCACCAGCAACACGATCGCCACGGCCTCGGCCAGCACCTTGACGAACTCGCCCACCGAGTCCTCGACCGCGCGCGGCTGGTCGGCGACCCGCCGCAGCTCCATGCCCACCGGCAGGGTCTCCTGCAGGCGCGCGAACTCGTGCTCCAGGCTCTCGCCCAGGCGCAGGATGTCGCCGCCCTCGTGCATCGCCACGGCGATGCCGATCGCGTCCTGGCCCATGAAGCGCATCCGCGGCGCGGCCGGATCGGCGAAGCCGCGGCTGACGGTGGCGATGTCGTCGAGGCGGATGGTGCGGTCGCCAGCGCGGATCGGGAACGCGCGGATCGCGTCGATCGAGTCGAAGGCGCCGTCCACGCGCAACCGCACGCGCTCGCCCGGGGTCTCGAAGAAACCCGCCCCGGCGACCGCGTTCTGCTCCGCCAGCGCCTGCTGCACCGCCTGCAGCGGAATGCCCAGCGTCGCCAGGCGGGCATTGTCGACCTCGATCCAGATCTTCTCGTCCTGCAACCCGACCAGTTCGACCTTGCCGACGTCGTCCAGGCGCTGCAGCTGCAGCTGCAGGCGGTCGGCGTAGTCCTTCATCACCGCGTAGTCGTAGCCGTCGCCGGTGAGCGCGTAGATGTTGCCGAAGGTGTCGCCGAACTCGTCGTTGAAGAACGGTCCCACCACGCCCTCGGGCAGGGTGGCGCGGATGTCGCCGACTTTCTTGCGCACCTGGTACCAGAGATCGGGGATCTCGCCGGAGCGCATCGAGTCGCGGGCCATGAAAATGACCTGCGACTCGCCGGGGCGCGAGTACGAGCGGATGAACTCGTAGTCGCCGGTCTCCATCAGTTTCTTCTCGATGCGCTCGGTGACCTGGCTGGCCACCTCCTCGGCCGTGGCGCCGGGCCACAGCGTGCGCACCACCATCGCCTTGAAGGTGAAGGGCGGGTCTTCGGACTGGCCCAGCCGCGTGTACGACCAGGCCCCGGCGATCGCCACCACCAGCATCGCGTACAGCACCAGGCCGCGGTTGCCGAGCGCCCATTCCGACAGGTTGAAGCGGCTCATGCAGCGCCCCCGGCGGCGACGGCATCGCCGGCCGCTTCAGCGGACTCCGGGCCGGGGCCGGGGGCGAGCGGCGCGCGCCTGCGGGCCGACTCGGGCCCACGAGGTGCCGCCGACCAGGCCCTGCAAGCCGACCGGCCGCCGAGAGCCACCGCACCGACGCGGGAGGTCCGCTGTATCGGCATCACCGCGTCTCACCGGCGGGTGGCTCATCGGCGGGTGCGTCGCCGGCGGACGCGAGCGGCCGGTTGTCGCGGTCGACCGGTACCACCGCCTGGCCCTCGCGCAGCAGGTGTCCGCCGGCGGCCACCACCAGCGCGCCCGGCCGCAACCCGGACAGGACCGGCACCCGTTCCGGACCGAATGCGCCCAGCTCCACCGCCACGCGCCGGGTCACGCCTTCCTTCGGATCCACCACCCAGACCACCGCACCGCCGTCCTCGCCGCGCTGTACCGCCGATAGCGGCACGCTGGTCGCCGAGGCGTCGGCGCCGCCGTCGAGGTAGACCCGCGCGCTCTGGCCCAGCGCCACGGCCCCCGCGGCCTCGTCGTCGAGCGCGACGCGGGCGGCATAGGTCCGGGCTTGGGGATCGGCGGCCGGCGCGATCTCGCGGATCCGCCCCGGCCAGCGGCGACCCGGCGCGCTCCACAGTTCGACCGCGACCTCCTGGCCGATCCGGAACCCATCGATCCGCGACTCCGGCAGCGCGATCCGCACCTCGCGGCCGCCGTCGACGGCCAGGGCATAGACGGCCTGCCCGGCGGCCAGCACCTGTCCGGCCTCGGCCTGGCGCTCGGTGATCACGCCATCGTCGGGGGCGCGCAGTTCCGTATAGCCGGCCTGGTTGCGCGCCACATCGAGCTGTGCTCGGGCGGCGCGGGCCTGCCCTTCCGCGGCGCGCAGGGCGGTGGTCTGGGCGTCGAGGGTCGAACGGCTGACCAGCTGCTCGGCGGCCAGGCGCCGGTAGCGCTCGTGGTCGGCGCGGGCGCGCTCCAGCTCGGCCTCGGCCGCCGCCGCCTGCGCGCCGGCGGACCGCGCCTGCAGGCGCTGGTCGCCCGGATCGAGTTCGGCCAGCAGGTCGCCGCGCCGTACCCGGGCGCCGGGATCGACATGGCGCCGGACCAGCTTGCCGCCGACCCGGAACGACAGCGTGCTTTCCTCGCGGGCGCGGATCTCGCCCGGCAGCGCCATCGCGGCCGCGGCAGCGCGGCCGCCGGCCCGCTCGACCAGCACCGGCCGGGGGGTGGCCTCCGGCACCGGCTCGCTGCCGCAACCGGCCAGCAGCGCCGAAATCACCAATGCGGCGGCGGTCTTCCCGTACATCGCGGAGCTCCGTGCCATTCCGGCAAATTAATGAACTGGAGCGTATAGTATAAATAACAAACTGGTTGGTCTAGTATTGACCGATGTCGCGAAAAAGCACGCCCAAGCCAGCCGCCAGCCCCGGCCGGCCCAAGGACCTGACCAAGCGCGCGGCGATCCTCGACGCCGCCGAGCGGATGTTCCTGCAGCACGGCTACGAGGGCGTGAGCATGGACCAGATCGCTGCCGAGGCCGGCGTCTCCAAGCTCACCGTATACAGCCACTTCGGCGACAAGGACGCCCTGTTCGCCGAGGCGGCCAGGGCCTATTGCGAACAGCAGATGCCGGCCTCGGTGTTCGCCCCTGCCCCCGGCACGCCGCTGCGCGAACGGTTGATGGAGATCGCGCGCGCCTTCTTCGCCATGGTCTTTTCGCCCGAGGCAGTCGCCGGCCACCGCCTGCTCTGCACCCCGCAGATGGTCGACAGGGGGCTGGCGAAGCTGTTCTGGGAAGGTGGCCCGATGCGGGTGCAGAGCGCGTTCGCCGAACTGCTGCGCCAGCGCACGGCCGCCGGCGAGCTGGAGATCGCCGACATCCCGCGCGCCTCGGCGCAGTTCTTCACCTTGCTCAAGGGCGACCTGCACGCGCGGCTGGTGTTCCAGTGCTGCGACGACGAGCAGATGTGCGAGGCCCACCGCGAGGCGCATATCGAAGCTTCGGTGGACATGTTCCTGCGCGCCTACGCGACTGCGGGGCAGGATTCGCGGCCGCGACCGTGACGCCGGTCGCGATGACTTATGGCACTCAGTGGCCGGGGCCGCGCGCGGCGATGCTGTCCGCGGCCGCAGCAGGCCCGCCGCAAGCAATGCCCGCTAAACTTGCGCCTCCCGCGCACGAGACCTTCCGATGACGATCGACTACGCCAAAGCCCGCGACACCATGGTCGAGCAGCAGATCCGGCCCTGGGACGTGCTGGACCAGCGCGTGCTCGACGTGCTGACCGAACTGCCGCGCGAGGCCTTCGTTGCCGAGCCCTACCGCGCGCTCGCCTATGCCGACATCGAGATCCCGCTGGGCCACGGCGAACGCATGCTCAAGCCGGTGCTCGCCGGCCGCATCCTGCAGTCGCTGGCAGCCGCCGCCGGCGAAGAGGTGCTGGAGATCGGCACCGGCAGCGGCTACCTGAGCGCCTGCCTGGGCCGCCTGGCGCGCGACGTGGTCAGCCTGGAGCGCCACGCCGATCTGGCCGAGGCCGCCCGCGGGCGCCTGCGCGCGCAGGGCATCGCCAACGTCGCGGTCGAGACTGCCGACGCCTTCTCCTGGGACACCGACCGCCGCTTCGATGCGATCTGCGTCAATGGCGCGGTCGACGGGCTCCCGTCACGGTTCCTCGCCTGGCTGCGTCCAGGCGGCAGGATCTTCGTCGTCCGCGGTCGCGCGCCCGCGATGGAAGCGGTGCTGGTGCGCAGCCGGGGCGGCGATGTCAACGCGCCCGTGACCGAATCGTTGTTCGAGACCGACCTTGGCTATCTCACCGGCGCCGCGCCGGTCCCCGAATTCCAGCTCTGATCCAGCTCCGACCCGGGCACCGCAGGCGTTTCCCTGCGCGCTCCTGCCACGCAAAGGACTTCCCATGCTCCGCCGCCCCCTCGCACTCGCCCTCACCCTCGCCCTGCTGCCGACCGCGGCCTTCGCCGAGGACCTGCTGCAGACCTACGAGCTGGCCCGCCTCGGCGACCCGCAACTGTCGATCTCCGAGTCCAACCGCGACATCGCCCGCGAAGGCCGGGTACAGGCGCGGGCGCAGCTGCTGCCGTCGATCAACGGCAACGCCTCCCTCAGCCGCAATTACGTGGCCGGAGCCGATGGCGACCTGCGCCGCCGCAGTGCCGGGGTGGACCTCAACCAGACGGTATTCGACCTCGGGCAGATCTCCAACCTGCGCGCGCAGTCCAAGCTCGACATCGCCGCCGGCTACGACCTCGACTCTGCCAACGACCAATTGATCACACGCACCTCGGCAGCCTACTTCGACGTGCTGGTGGCGATCGAGACCCTGGCCGCTGCCGAGGCCGCCGAGACCGCACTGCAGAAGCAGTACGACTTCGCCGACAAGCGCCTGGAAGTCGGCCTAGCACCGATCACCGACGTGCACGAGGCCCGCGCGCAGTACGACGGCGCCCGCGCCAACGTCATCCTCGCGCGCAACCAGCTCGAGGACGCTTACCAGGCCCTGGCCGAGATCACCGGCCAGCCGGTGCGCAACCTTCGCGCGCTGCCCGAGGACTTCCAGCCCGAGGTACCGGCGCAGGGCGGTGTCGAGGACTGGGTGGCCATGGCGATCGCCCAAAACCCGTCGCTGCGCGCCGCCGAATACGCGTACCAAGCGGCCGAGCACGGCGTCACCACGGCCAGGTCGGGCCATCTGCCGCGGATCACGCTCGGCGCCGGCTACAGCAACGGCGCGTCATGGGGCCGCCTCGCCGGCGACCCTGAAACAGGGCTGCAACCGGCCAACGAAGGCCACAACGTCGGCCTGACCCTGACCGTGCCGATCTTCAGCGGGGGCGCCACCCAGTCCGGCGTGCGGGAGGCCATCGCGCGGCGCGACATCTCCCTGGACCAAGTCGAGCAGACCCGACGTGCGCTCGAGCGCAACACCCGCAACGCCTACCAGACCGTGGTGGCCGGCGTGTCCGAGATCGAGGCAAGGCGCCAGGCGGTGGTCTCGGCGCGCAGCGCCTACGACGCCTCGCAGGTGGGCCTCGAGGTCGGCACCCGCACCGTGGTCGACGTGCTGATCAACCAGCAGACCCTGTTCAACGCCGAGCGCGAGTATGCGCTGGCCCGCTACAACTACTTGCAGAACCGACTCCTGCTGGCGCAGGCGGCGGGGTCGCTCGGCATCGACCAGGTGCGCGAGATCAACCTGCTGCTCACCGCCGACGCCGAGTCGCGCCTGGCCACCCCGGCCATGTAGAGCCGAGCTCGCTCGGCTGCGGCGGTCCAGCCGGCACGGCTGCCGCAACGGGCTCGGCGCGACTCTCGTGCCGCGATCGACGGCATCGATATGCGGCCCCGCACCCGCGGATGCGAGACCGCCGCCCTGGCGAAGCGCGCGGGCGCAGGCTCCGCTTTACGGCAGGTCGGCGTACACCACCGTCATGGTGCGGTCCACGGCGCCGCGGCCCTCCTCGACCAGGGCGGCGGCGGCGGCGGTCATCTCCGCGCGCCGCTGCGGGTCGCCGAGCAGTTCGGCGAGCGCCTCGCCCACGGCCTCGGCATCGGCGCCGATGCGCAGCCCGCCGGCGCGTTCCAGACGGCGCGCGATCTCGCTGAAGTTGTGCAGGTGCGGGCCGGTGACCATCGCCGTACCCACGGCCGCCGGCTCGAGCAGGTTGTGTCCGCCGACCTCCTGCAGGCTGCCGCCGACGAAGGCCGCGTCGGCGCAGCCGTAGAAGCTCATCAACTCGCCCAGGGTGTCGATCACGAACACCGCGTCCCCGGCGTCGGGCGCGCGGGTGAGCCGGCGCGTGGCGGTACGCCAGCCGGCATCCACCGCCTGCTGCGCCACCGCTCGAAACCGCTCCGGATGCCGCGGCGCCCACAGCAGCAGCAACTCCGGCCAGCGCCGGCGCAGCCGCCGGTGGATCTCCAGCACGGCCGCCTCCTCCTGCTCGTGCGTGCTCGCTGCGATCCAGACCGGGCGCCGGCCGACGCCGTCGCGGAACGCGCGCGCGAAGCCCGGCAGTTGCGGATCCACGGCGATGTCGTACTTGAGGTTGCCGGTGACCACGATCTGCCCCGCCTCGGCGCCGAGGCGCTGGAAGCGCCTGCCGTCGTCCGCCGACTGCGCAGCGATCACGCGCACGGTGCGCAGCGCGCGGCCGACCAGCGGCCGCAGCAGGCGGTAGCCGCGCAGCGAGCGCGCCGACAGCCGCGCGTTGACGATGTACACCGGCACGCCGCGATCGCGGCAGCAGAACAGCAGGTTCGGCCACAACTCGGTCTCGACGATCAGCCCGAGTTGCGGGCGATAGTGGTCGAGGAAGCGGCGCACCGCGCCGGACAGGTCGTAGGGCAGGTAGACGTGCTCCACCCGTTCGCCCCACAGCTTGGTCACCCGCGCCGAGCCGGTCGGGGTGATGGTGGTCACCAGCAGCCGCAGGTCGGGCCGCTGGTACAGCAGGGTGTCGACCAGCGGGGCAGCGGCGTTGACCTCGCCCACCGAGACCGCGTGCAGCCACACCGTTGCCGCCTGCGGCGCATCGGCGTAGGACGCGTAGCGCTCGCTCCAGCGCTGGAAGTACTCGGCCTGGCGGAATCCACGCCAGATCAGGTGATAGACCGTCACCGGCACCAGCACGTAGAGCACGGCCGAGTACAGGCCGCGCAGCAGGCGTTCGACGAGGGGCTCGGGCATCGGCGAAGGATACCGGGTGTGCCGTGAGCGGCGCGCCCGGATTCGCGCTGTCGCCGCGCCGGCGCGGCGGAGATTGCCTTGCAACTCCCGATCCCCGATTCCCGATTCCCGATTCCCGCAATCACGGCAGGTTCCACCCTGCCCCTACAATTCCCCGCATGACCGGCAAGGACCCCATTGGCCGCCCCCCCCTTGCGCCGCGGCACTGGCCCGCCTGGATCGGCATCGGCCTGATGGCGGCGCTCGCGCGCCTGCCCTGGTCCTGGCAGCGCGCGCTGGGACGCCTGCTCGGCGGCGCGCTGCGCGTGCTGCTGGCGTCGCGCCGCCGGGTAGCCGAACGCAATCTCGAACTGTGCTTTCCGGAACTCGACCCGAGTGCGCGCGCGGCGCTGCTGCGCGCGCACTTCGCCTCACTGGGCACCGGTGTGTTCGAGTTCGCCCGCGCCTGGTGGGGATCGGTGGCGCCGCTGCGGCGCGGCCTGGTGGTGGAAGGTCTGGAACACCTGCAGGCCGCGCGCGCCGGCGGCCGCGGGGTGATCGTGGTCTCCGGCCACTTCACCACCCTGGAGGTCTGCGGGCGGCTGATGTGCGATCACGCGCCGCTGGCCGGCATGTACCGCCCGCACTCCCAGCCGGCGATGGAATGGGCGGTCCGCCGCGGCCGCGCCCGCTATGCCGCGGCGATGTTCCCGAAGCAGGACGTGCGCGGCACGGTGCGGCACCTCAAGCGCGGCGGCCTGCTCTGGTACGCGCCCGACCAGGATCCGAGCCGCGGCGACGCGGTCTACGTGCCCTTCTTCGGCCAGCCGGCGCACAGCCTCACCTCCACCCACCAGCTGGCGCGGCTGTCGGGGGCCGCAGTGGTGCTGTTCCAGCACGAGCGCCGCGGCGACGGCGGCTACACGCTGCGGCTGCTGCCGGCGCTTGCGGAGTTCCCCTCGGGCGACGCGGCCGCCGATACCGCGCGGGTGGTGGCAGGCATCGAGACGATGGCCCGCGCGGCGCCGGCGCAGTACCTGTGGATCCACCGGCGCTTCAAGCGGCGGCCGGATGGGGGGGCGGTGTACTAGGGGCCGGGAATCGGGAATCGGGAATCGGGAATCGGGAAAAGCTTGCGTCCGTCGTCGACCTCCCGCCGGCTTCACGTCCGCCGGGAGCCCCCATCCATTCGGGAGCGCACCGTCCTGGATGCCGGAACAGCGCTTGCCTTCGAGGGCGGGCGGCGGAGGCGCGGTACGCCCGCTCTTACCTCTCCGCTACCGGCAACTGCTCCGCCCCTGTGTCGTTGCCGCCTCCATCGCCCATTCCCGACTCCCGATTCCCGATCCCCGGCTCCACACGCGCCAGCAGGCTGCCGGCGTAGAGCGCGGCCAGCAGCAGGGTGAGGCCGCCCCAGAAGGTGGAATAGAAGGCGAGGTGGGTGTTGAGCGGGAACACCGTGACCGCCAGCGCCAGCATCGCCGGACGCGCACGGTCGCGCGCCTCGGCGTCGGCATAGCGCCAGGCGCGCCAGGCCAGGGCGGCGCCGGCCAGCCACAACAGCAACCCCAGTCCCCCGGTCTCGCTGAGGATTTCCAGCACGATCTGGTGGGCATGCAGCGCCGGGCCATCGCCCCAGGCGGCCACCTTGCCGGCATGCGGGTCGCAGGCCGGGAAGGCCTCGCGGAAGGCGCGCGCACCGACCCCGTTAATCGGGCGCTCGCCAACCATGCACAGCGCCGCGCCCCAGATCCGCGTGCGTCCGGACAACGCCATGTCGACGCCGGACTCGTCGGCCGTGACCATCTGCGCGGTGCGCTCGATCCGGTCGCGCACCTGCGGCGAAGCCAGGGTGAGCAGGCCCACGGTCGCCACGCCGAATAGAAACACGCCAGCCAGCCGCTTCCAGCCGAGCAGGCGCCAGCCCGAGAACAGCAGCACCAGCGCAAAGGTCAGCCACGATGCCCGTGCGCCGGCCAACAGGATCACCAGCCCCAGCGCCACCGCCGCCAGGATCCAGCCGCCGCTGCCGAAGCGGCGCCCGGCGAAGTACAGCGCGAACGGCGACAGGCTCGCCAGCACCAGGCCGATCTTGAGGTTGCACGGGCCGAGCACGCCGCTCAGGCGGTCGACGGCGGCCACGTCCTCGGCCGAGCACATCGGCCGGCCGCTGATCAGCTGTTTGGCGGCATCGATCCCGAAGAACAGCGGGCTGGTGCCGAAGAACGCCTCGGCCAGGCCGTCCAGGGTCCAGATCCCCACGATCACCGCCAGCCCGCCGAAGGTGATGCGGCGGCCGCGCGCGGTGGCCACCGCCGAGGCCACCAGCCACAAGAACGGCAGGTAGCGCAGATCGACCACCGATTCGCGGAGCGCGCGGCCGCCGTCGACCGCCCCGATCGAGGAGAACAGTTCCGGCAGCCAGTAGGCGCAGAACAGCACGCTGGTCAACGCCCAGGCCTGCACGCTGAGCAGCGCGGTGCCGTTGGCGAAGCGCGCCATCAGCAGCCGCGCGATCGCCACCAGCGCGCCGAGCACCATCACGCCCTCGGCATAGCCCGGCGCCGGCCACAGCGCGACGAAGGCCAGCACCCAGTGCGGCGCCCAGCGCCAGCCCGGCACGGCGGGGGAACGGTCAGCGGCGGTCGAGTTCGGCATAGACGGCGAGGGTAGCGGCCTGCATGGCATCGAGGGTGTAGGGCATCGTAGCGGGAAGGACCGGGGCCTGTCCGAGCAGCAGGTGGGCGGCGGCGGCCAGTGCGGTGTCGTCGAACGGGACCACGGCGCCGCCGGGCTGCAGCTCGCGCAGCAGTTCCCCCACCCCGCCGTGGTCCCAGCCGAGCACCGGGCGCCCGACCGCCAGCGCCTCGATCACCGTGCGCCCGAACGCCTCCGGCTTGCGCGACAGCTGCAGCACCAGGTCGCTGGCGGCATAGGCCTCGGCGATGGCGGCGATCGGTGGGGTCATCGCCAGCGCTTCGCCGATGCCGAGGGCGGCGGCACGCTGCTCGAGTTCGACGAGATAGCGCTCGCGGCCCGGCTCGCGCGCGCCGGGCATCCACAACCGTGCGTCACGCCCTTCGGCGCGCAGCCGCGCCAGCAGCGCCAACGCGTCGGCGTGGCCCTTCAGGCGGGTGCCACGGCCGGGCAGCAGCAGCAGCGGCCCGTCCCCCGCCAACTGCGAATGCTCGACTGCGACGCGCGCGCGCGCGGCCGGGTCCGGCAGCGGCCGGGCGGGGAACGCGGCCGGGTCGATGCCGCGGGGAATGACCCGCAGCGTCGCCGCCGGAGTGTCCCGGTAGTGGTGCAACAGGTGCGCTCGCACCGTCGCCGACACGCAGATCACCCGTTCGCCGCGCGCCATGATCGCGCTGTAGCGCGAGGGCGAGTTGAGCCCGTGCGCGGTGGTGACCAAACGCGGGCGCGCGGCGGCGGGCATGCCGCGCAGCGCGCGCCAGCCGAGCCAGGCCGGCAGTCGCGAGCGCGCGTGCACGATGTCGGCGCCGGTGTCGGCGAACAACCGCCGCAGGGTGCGGACATGGCGCAGGGCGAGCAGCGACTTGCGGCCGATATCGAGCGCGACGTGCTCGGCGCCGGTGTCGCGCAGCGCCGGCAACAGCCGCCCCCCGGCCGAGACCACCACCGCGCGGTGGCCCGCCCGCACCAGGGCCCCGGCGATTTCCAGGGTGGAGCGTTCGACGCCGCCGGACTCCAGCGCCGGCAGCAGCTGCACCACGGTCAACCCAGGTTCGGCGGCAGGCATCTGCAGGACCGGGCCGGTGCGGCGCCGCCGCGCCGTCGGTCAGTCGACCAGCACGAAGTGGGCGCCGCAGTACGGGCAGTCGGACTCGCCGCCCTCCGCTTCGATCGGCAGGTACACGCGCGGATGCGAATTCCACAGGGCCATCGCCGGCAGCGGGCAGCTCAGCGGCAGATCGGCGCGGCGGACCTCGTAGCGCTGTCGGGCGTTGGCTTGCTCGGGAAGGACTTCGGCTGCGGACATGACGGGAAACCGGGCGGGACAGGCCGCCAGTCTACCGCCCCGCGCCGTGGCTGCGGCGCATGCCCGCGTCGAGGCGTCAGCGCAGCCAGCCCCGCGCCGCGGCGCGGTTCGCGTACCAGACCAGGAACCCGGCGATGGCGACGATCAACAGGGTCATCGGCAGTCCGGATGCGCCGGAGACCGCCCACGCCGGGGTCAGCGCGTAGACGCCGGCCATCTGCACCACCACCGCCAGCAGCGAAACGGCGAACGCCGCCACCGCCCAGCGCCGCCGCAGCAGCAGGGCGAGCGACCCGAGCACGCCGCCGAACACCGCCACGCCGTACGGGATGTCCAGCCAGGCCGGCATCACCGCATAGATCTGCTGCTGTTCGGGCGGCAGCGCCGCGATCTGCTCCGGGCCCATGTTCGTCTGCAGGAAGAACATCGCCACGCCGATCAGGTTCCAGACCAGCGCGAGCGCCGCGACCACCCAGAACGTGGTCGGCACCTTCGTCGTGTCCATGCTCCCTCCCCGGGATCGTCAGGCGACGGCGCCGAGCCTACTCCCGGCCCGCGGCGCCATCCAGTGCCCCGGGGCCTACAGCCACCCCTTCTGCCGCGCCAGCCGGTAGGCCTCGATACGGTTGCCCACCCCGAGCTTGCCGATCGCCTCGGACAGGTAGTTGCGTACTGTGCCCTGCGACAGCCCCAGCTGGCCGGCGATCTCCGCCGCCGAGCGTCCCTCGCCGGCCAGGCGCAGCACCTGGCGCTCGCGATCGCTGAGCGGGTCGGCCTCGGACCATGCCTCCAGCGCCAGCTGCGGGTCCAGCGCACGGCCGCCGCGATGCACCTTGCGCAACGCCTCGGCCAGGTCTTCCGCCGGGGCGTCCTTGAGCAGGTAGCCAGAGACGCCGGCGTCGAGCGCCCGGCGCAGGAAGCCGGGCCGGGCGAACGTGGTGACGATCACGACCTTCACCGGCAATTCGTGGCGCTGGATGCGCTGCGCCAGTTCCAGGCCGGTCAGCCCCGGCATCTCGATGTCGGTGACCAGCACGTCGGGCCGCAGCCGCTGCAGCTCGCGCCAGGCGCTCTCGCCCTCGGCGCACGCGCCCAGCACTTCGATGTCCTGCTCCAGCCCCAGCAGCGCCGACAGCGCGCCGCGCACCAGCGCCTGGTCCTCGGCGAGCAGCACGCGGATCATCGGCGGTACGGTCGTAGGACGGGCATCGGCGCAACATAGCAGAGCGGACGCGGCGCGCGCCGCGTCCTCCATCGCGCCTGGTCGAATCGAATCGAATCGGGTCGGCTCGGTGCGACGATCCTCCATGCATCGCCGCGATCAAGCGGCACCCTGCTCCTGGACGCCGAGCGGCACCCGCGCCTCGATCCGGGTACCGCCGCCCGGAGCCGGCTCGATGCACAGGCGGCCGCGCGCCGCCTCCAGCCGCTCGCGCATTCCCCCCAGGCCGTTGCCGGGGACGATGGCCCCGCCGCGCCCGTCGTCGACGATGCACAGCACCGCCTCGCCATCCTCCAGGGCGAGACGCACCTCCGCATGGTTCGCGCGCGCGTGGCGCTGGATGTTGGTGACCGCCTCGCGCACGGTCAGCGCCAGCGCCGTCTCGACGCCGGGCGGGAGCGCCGCCGCGCCGGCGTCGCCGTCGACGCGGTAGCCGAACGCCACGCCGTCGGTTTCCAGCAGCAGCCGCGCCGATGCCAGCTCCGCGGCAATGCCGGCAGCGCGGATGCCGCTGACCGCGCGCCGCACCTGCGCCAGCGCATCGCGGGCACCGCGCGCGACCTGCTCGATCTCGGCGCGCGCCGCGTTGGGATCGCGCGCCACCAATCGGGCGGCCAGATCCGACTTCAACGCCACCATCGACAGGGTGTGGCCCAGCAGGTCGTGCAGGTCGCGGCCGATGCGCTCGCGCTCGGCGGTGGCGGCCAGCCGCCGCACCTCGTCGTGGGACAGCTTGAGCGCGCGATCATTGCGTTGCCCGATGCGCTCGACGTGGACGACGACGCCGACGACCAGCGTGACCAGCGGCATCGCCAGCAGCGTTCGCCACGGGTAGCCGAGCCACAGCGCCCAGCCGATCAGGATGCCATTGAGCGCCAGCAATAGCCCGAGGTAGGGCAGCGCGCGCATGCGCTGCGGATGCAGCAGCACGCAGCCGAACACGAAATAGCTCAGGCCGGCCGGATACCAGGGCAGCAGCGCCAGGCTCATGGCGACCATCGCCACCGCATGGCGGTGCGCGGTGCGCGCCGGCGCCAGCAGCACCCGCGCATAGAGCAGCAGGAACAGCGGATAGGACGCCAGCGTGAGCAGCAGCCAGCGCAGGTCGTAGCCGTGGGGGGTGAACGCCGGGGTGATGAAGATCCACACCGACCAGAGCAGGTGGACGGCCTCGATCCAAGGCGACTTGCCCAGACGCATGGCGTGCCCGACCACCGAGTCGGCGGCCGGGCGTAGCCATCGCGGCAGCCGGTCGGGATTCATGCCGGCATCATGCCATCGACTCAGCGCAACTCGAGATCGTCGAGCAGGAACCGGAACCGACCGGCGGGCATCCCGGCGGTGAAGGCGATGCCGCGCAGGCGCGTGAGGTCGGCGCCGGCGAAGCCGCCCATGTCCAGACGCACCTCGCTCCATTCCGGTCCCGCCTCGAAGGTCTGCATCGCGGGCATCCCCTGCATCGACTCCCCGGAGAACAGCAGCACGCTGTAGCGCCGGCCGTCGCCGCGCACCTTGAACACCAGGGTCGAGCGCGACGACAGGTCGACCGCCTCCA
This sequence comes from Luteimonas salinisoli, assembly GCF_013425525.1. Lineage (GTDB taxonomy): Bacteria > Pseudomonadota > Gammaproteobacteria > Xanthomonadales > Xanthomonadaceae > Luteimonas > Luteimonas salinisoli. The sequence continues at coordinate 26,218 of NZ_JACCKA010000069.1, forward strand.
TCGGCGCGCCGCCGGGCCAGAACATCGCCCCCGCCCAGGGATGGACGAAGCCCGCGCGCACCTCGCCTTCCACCGCCAGCGCGCCGCGCGACCCACCGGCACCGCCGGCGACGATCCGGTGTTCGACCTCCGATGCGCCGCCGGCCATGCGGTCGGTGGTCGGCTGCCAGCTGCCGAACGCGGCCTCTGCCGCCCCCGCCTCGAAGTCGCTGACCAGCGCGCCCGCCGGGGCGACCGCGATCGCGGCGCCGCCGGGATCGCGCTCGACGCGGCGGCCGTTCTTCCACACCCCGGCGATGGCGCGCGTGGCCGTGATATCGGTCTGCGGATCGCCCTCGACCAGCACCAGATCGGCGCGCATCCCGGGGGCGATGCGGCCGCGGTCGCCCAACCCGAAGTGGCGTGCCGGCAGCGAGGTGGCGGCGGCCAGCGCCTGCACCGGCGACAGGCCGGCGCGCACCAGCAGCGCCAGTTCGCCATGCAGACTGGCGCCGTGGGCGGTGCCGGGGTTGAGCGCATCGGTACCGGCAAGGATCGGCACACCCGCAGCGTGCAGCCTGCGCACGCTCTCCAGTGCATGGTCCAGCGCCTGGCCGCGGCCGCCGCCCCACGGCGGCACGGCCTCCAGCGACTCGCGCTGCGCCTGCGTCAGCAGCGGCCCCAGCCGCGAATCCTCCACCAGCGCCGGGCCGTCGCTGCGCCCCGAAAACGAGGCCAGCACCGACAGCGTCGGCACCACGAACGCACCGCCGTCGCGGGCGGCGGCGACGAGCGCGTCGTCGGCCGCTTCGTCCACGAACACGTGCACCAGCCCGTCGGCGCCCGCCGCCAGCGCGTGGCGCGCGTCTTCCTGCGCCGAGACGTGCACCAGCGCCAGCCGGTCGGCAGCATGGGCGGCGGCGACGACCTGCTGCACCTGTGCCGGCGACAGCGTCGGCAACCGGCGTTCGCTGCCGTGGGCGGCGAGGTCCTCGACGATCAACTTGATGTAGTCGGCGCCCTCGGCCACGCGCGCGGCGACGAAGGCGGGAACATCGGTATCGGCGTCGACGGTCGGCACCGGGAAGCCGTACTGGGTGCCGTGGCCGTCCGGCGCGGTGATCGCGTAGCCCGCCGCCCACAGGTCGGCGCGGTCGCCGCGGTCCAGAGACTCGCGCTGCGCGCGCATCGCCGGCAGCCGGTCCGCCATGCCGTGCATGTCGAGCATGGTGGTGACGCCGAAGCGCACCGCGTCGCGCTGCGCGTCGCCCCAGGCATGCACATGCGCGTCGATCAGGCCGGGCAGCAGGGTGCGTCCGGCGCCGTCGATCACCGGCACTCCTGCTGGCGCCACGGCATCGGCCGCGACCGCGGCGACCCGTCCCTCGCGTACCACCACCGTGACCGGACCGAGATCGCGCTCGCCGTCGAACACCCGCACGTCGCGGATCGCGAAGCCGTCGACATCGCCGGGAGCGGCACCCCCGTCTGGCCCGCCGCGTGCGACGGCGAGGCCGAGCACGGCGACCAGCGCGCCCAGGGCGAGGAATTCAGGCAGTCTTGTCATCGTTGGCTCCAGTATGTGTGTCGACGGGTTCAGCCCACCGTCGCCAGGCGGCGGTGCGCGAGCAGGAAGAACGCCAGCGTGACCAGCACCAGTACCGCCAGGTGCAACCACAGGCTGTCGCCCGCATCGCTGCCGACCGCCTTCAACGCCACCTGGCCGAGGTGGAAGGCGGGCCAGGCCGGCGCCATCGCCGCCAGCGGGCCGGGCAGCACCGCCAGCGGCAGCAGCAGGCCGGACAGGAACGCCATCGGCAGGAACAGCAGGTTGATCAGCCCCGGTGCGGCGTTGCCGCTGACCAGCGAACCCAGATACATGCCGAGCGCGCAGAACGGCAGCACCCCGAGCGCGCTCACCGCCAGCAGCAGCGCCCAGGTGGCGGCCGGAAGCACCACGCCGGCGACGCCGGCGGCCAGCACCATGAGCAGCAGCGCGACCATGATCGCGAACAACACCGCCATCGCCATCCGCGCCAGCAGCCATGCGCCGGGCGGCAGCGGCAGCGCACGCTTGAGCTGCAGGAATCCCTGCTCCCGGTCCATCGCGGTGGTGACGCCGAAGCCGAACAATCCGGCGCCGATGACGCCGAAGGCGCAGTAGTTGGCGAGCAGCGCCGGACCCGCGGCGCCGCGGCCGCTGCCCAGCAGCACCGCGAACAGCAGATAGAACAGCGCCGGGAACAGCAGCGTCGGCAGGACGTACATCGGCTCGCGCAGCAGGCGCAGGAACTCGCAGCGCGCCTCGAGGAGGTAGCTGCGCCAGCGCGGTGCAGCCGCGGACAGATGCGTGGATCGGATATGCGCGTTCATCAGGCAGCCTCCGGCAGCGGTTCGCGGCCGAGTTCGAGGAACGCCTCGGCGAGACTTGCGCGGCGCACCTCGAGCTCGCTCAGCCCCGAGTCCTCGTCGAGCAGCCGCCGCACCACGGCCTCGGCCCCGGCGGTCACGATCTCCAGGGTGTCGTCCAGGCGCACCGCGCTGCGCACCTGCGGCCAGCCCGCGACCACGGCGGCATCGAGCGTCGACACGCAGCGGATCCGCTGCTGCACCACCCGCGCGCGGATCTGCGCCACGCTCCCTTCGGCGGCGACGCGGCCGGCGTCGAGCATCACCACGCGATCGGCCAGGGCCTCGGCTTCCTCCAGGTAGTGCGTGGTCAGCAGCACCGCGCTGCCCTGCGCCACCAGTTCGCGCACCGCCCGCCAGACCTGCTCGCGCGCCTGGATGTCGAGCCCGGTGGTCGGCTCGTCGAGGAACAGCAGCCGCGGCCGCCCGCAGATCGCCAGCGCGAACTGCACCCGCCGCTGCTGCCCGCCGGAGAGCCTGCCGTACCTGCGCCCGAGCAGGCCCTCCAGGCCGGCCAGCGCGACGCAGTCGGCGACGCTGCGCGGCGCCGGGTAGTAGCTGCGGGTCAGTTGCAGCAGTTCCCCGACGCGCAGCGTGGCCGGAATGCCCGCGGCCTGCAGCATCACCCCGGCGCCGCGGCGCGCCGCCAGCGCGCTGGGCGGCATGCCGAACAGGCGCGCCCGGCCGGCGTCGGGCTGCAGCAGCCCCAGCAGCAGGCCCACCGCCGTGCTCTTGCCGGCGCCGTTGGCGCCGAGCAGCGCCACCACCTCGCCGCCGCGGAGCGACAGGTCGACGCCGTCGAGCGCGCAGGTCCCGCCATAGCGCTTTGCGGCCGCGCTCAGCTGCGCCAGCGTGGAATCGTCGTCTGCCATCGTCGCTTGCCCTCATGACCGGATGACGCCATGCTCGGCCCCGGGGCCCGATGCCGGCAGTGGCCGGGATCAGGAAAAGCGGATGACAACCGTCAGGTGATCGCCGGCGGGATCCGCGGCAGTCTGTGCCGACGCCGCCCTGCCGCGGCGGGCAGCCGATGACTTCCGGCAACTGGCGCCGGCGCCTCGCCCGGTCACACTCGCACCGCATCCTCCGTCCAAAGCCGCATGAACAGCCAAGCCGATCTGCTCAAGGAACTGCGCATCGACCGCAAGCCCGGTCCGCCGCCCTCGCGGCGCGGCCTGTGGATCGCGATCGCCGTGGTGGTGGCGCTGCTGGTGGTGGCCCTTGCCGCGTGGGCGCTGTTCGCCCGCGACGGCGCCATCGAGGTGCGCACCGCGCCGGTGGTGGCCAGCGGCGGCGGCGGTGCCGGGGCCTCAGTGCTCGACGCCAGCGGCTACGTGGTGGCGCGGCGCATGGCCACGGTCTCCGCCAAGATCACCGGTCGCGTGCGCGAGGTCCTGATCGAGGAAGGCATGCGGGTCGAGGAAGGCCAAGTGATGGCCACGCTGGACCCCATCGACGCCGACGCCCAGCGCAGCCTGACCTCGGCGCAGCTGGCCGCGGCGCGCACACAGGTCGGCAACGTCCAGGCGCAGCTGAAAGAGGCCGAGGCCAACGCGCGCCGCCTCGCCACGCTGGTCGAGCAGCAATTGGTCTCGCGCTCGCAGTACGAGCAGGCGGTGGCGCAACGCGACTCGCTGCGCGCGCAACTGGCGTCGGCGCAGCGCAACGTCGATGTCGCCGCGGACCAGCTGAAGATCGCCGACATCGGCGTCGACAACACCGTGGTGCGCGCCCCGTTCGACGGCGTGGTGGTGGCCAAGGCGGCGCAGCCGGGCGAGATCGTCTCCCCGCTCTCGGCCGGAGGCGGCTTCACCCGCACCGGCATCGGCACCGTGGTCGACATGGATTCGCTGGAGATCGAGGTGGACGTGGGCGAGGCCTATATCGGCCGGGTCAAGCCGAAGATGCCGGTGGAGGCGACGCTCAATGCCTATCCCGACTGGAAGATCCCCGCCGAGGTGATCGCCATCGTCCCCACCGCCGACCGCGGCAAGGCCACGGTGAAGGTGCGCGTCGCGCTGAAGGAGAAAGACCCCCGCATCGTGCCGGACATGGGTGCCTCGGTGAGCTTCCTGGAGCAGGCGCGCCCCGAGGGCGAGGCGCAGCGCCGCACGCTCCGCGTGCCGGCCGCGGCGGTGGTAGAGCGCGACGGCGACACGGTCGCGTTCGCGCTGGCCGGCGAGGACCGGGTCGAGCGGCGGGTGCTGCAGGTCGCGGGCGGCGCCGGCGAGCAGCGCGAGGTGCTCTCGGGGCTGGCGCCCGGCGACGAGGTGGTGCTCGACCCGCCCGCCGACCTGGCCGACGGCGACAGGATCCGCATCGCACAGCAGTAGGGCCGGCGTTGGCGCTTGCGCCCCCCGGCCGTGACATTCCAGCCGCCTGCCGCGAACCACGCACAGGCAACTGCAGGCCGGGCGACGGCCATTCCCGCAGACTACGAGGCAACGCCGATGACATCCCTGGTTTCGATCCGCAACCTGACCAAGACCTACCAGCGCGGTCCCGAGAAGATCGAGGTGCTGCACGGCATCGACCTGGAGATCGAGGCCGGCGATTTCGTCGCGCTGATGGGCCCATCCGGCTCGGGCAAGACCACCCTGCTCAACCTGATCGGCGGGCTGGATACCCCGACCTCCGGCGAGATCGAGGTTGCCGGCGAGCGCATCGACCGGATGGGCGCCGGCCAGCTGTCCACCTGGCGCAGCGGCAACGTCGGCTACGTGTTCCAGTTCTACAACCTGATGCCGGCGCTGACCGCGCAGAAGAACGTCGAACTGCCGCTGCTGCTCACCAAGCTCGGCGGCGCGCAGCGCAAGCGCAACGCCGAGATCGCCCTGACCCTGGTGGGCCTGGCCGACCGCACCCGGCACAAGCCGATGGAGCTGTCCGGCGGCCAGCAGCAGCGCGTGGCGATCGCCCGCGCGATCGTCTCCGATCCCACCCTGCTGATCTGCGACGAGCCCACTGGCGACCTCGACCGCCAGTCGGCGGAAGAGATCCTCGGCCTGCTGCAGACGCTCAACCGCGAGCACGGCAAGACCATCGTCATGGTCACCCACGACCCCAAGGCCGCCGAGCACGCCTCGCACACCCTGCACCTGGACAAGGGCACGCTGGTCGAAGCCCCGGCCCAGGCCGCCTGACCGGGAGATGCCGGCATGAAATACCTGCACCTGGTTTGGGCGGCGCTGTTCCGGCGCAAGACCCGCACCTTCCTCACCCTCGCCTCGATCGTCGCGGCGTTCCTGCTGTTCGGCATGCTCGACGGTATCCGCACCAGCTTCGCCCAGCTCGGCCAGAACGCCGACGGCGCGCAGCGGCTGCAGACCAGCTCGCGGCTGTCGTTCATCGAGACCCTGCCGCTGTCGCTGGGGGCGCGCATCGCCCGGGTCGACAACATCGAGGCGGTGACCTACGCCAACTGGTTCGGCGGCGCCTACCAGGACCCACGCAACCAGATCTTCAGCTTCGCGGTGGCGGACAATTATCTCGACCTGTACCCGGAGATCGAGGTCAGCGCCGAGGAGCGTCAGGCGTTCGCGAGCACGCGCACCGCCATCCTGGTCGGCCAGGACCTGGCCCGGCGCTTCGACTGGAAGGTGGGCGACCGCATCCCGCTGCAGTCGACCATCTTTCCCAACAGCGACGGCAGCCTGAACTGGGAGTTCGACATCGTCGGCATCCTGCGCTCGCGCGACGAGAAGAGCGCAGGCTTCAACGACAGCCTGCTGCTGCTGCGCTGGGACTATTTCGAGGAGTCGACCCCCTACGTGGACGGCGACGTCGGCTGGTACGTCAGCCGCGTCGGCGACGTCCGCCAGGCCGACCGCGCCGCCAAGGCGATCGACGCGTTGTCGGCCAATTCGCCCGACGAGACCAAGACCATGACCGAGCAGGCGGCGTTCGCCTCGCAGCTCAAGCAGATGGCCGACATCGGCCTGATCGTGGGCTCGATCATGGGCGCGGTGTTCTTCACCCTCCTGCTGCTGACCGGCAACACCATGGCGCAGGCGGTGCGCGAGCGGACCTCGGAGCTGGCGGTGCTCAAGACGATCGGCTTTTCCAGCACCAGCGTGCTGGCGATGGTGCTGGCCGAGTCGGTGCTGCTGGTGCTGATCGGCGGCGTGCTCGGCCTCGGCCTGGCCGCGGTGCTGAGCCCGATCGTCACCTCCGCCAGCGGCGGGGTGATCAGCCTGCCGCCGATCGGCCTGCAGAGCTGGCTGCTCGGGCTCGGCCTGATGGTGGCGATCGGACTGCTGGTGGGCGCGCTGCCGGCCCTGCGCGGGATGCGCCTGAACATCGTCGACGCACTCGCCGGCCGCTGAGAGGACACGCACATGGGCAAGTTCAAATCGTTCCTGTTCGGCTGCGCGATGGCCCTGGTGGTGCTGGCGGGCCTGGCGGTGTGGTCGTTCCTGCCGTGGCCGGGGCTGGTGGCGCTCGGTGTCGTGCTGGCGCTGTGGATGCTGCTCACCCGCAGCGGCCGCCAAGCCGGTTCGGTCACCAATGTCGGCATCAGTACCCTGCCGCAGCGGCTGGCCGCCTCCTCGGTGGTGGTGATCGGCATCGCCGGCGTGGTCGCGGTGCTGGTGGCATTGCTGGCGATGGCCGAGGGCTACCGCGAAACGCTGAGCAGCACCGGCAACGAGGAGACCGCGATGGTATTGCGCGGCGGCTCCGCCGCGGAAGTGATGTCGGTGCTCGAGCGCGATGCGGTGCTGGCGGTGCTGCAGGCTCCCGAGGTCGCCCGCGACGCCGAGGGGCAGCCCCTGGCGTCTGCCGAGATCGTGGTCGCCGCCAACCTGCCGATCCGCGGCGGCGCGCCCGACGAGGACGGCAGCGTGCAGTTGCGCGGCGTCGGCGCCGAGGCCTGGAAGGTGCGACCTGGGATGCGCATCGTCGAGGGTCGCGACTTCGAACCCGGCCGCCGCGAACTGGTGGTCGGCACCGGCGCGCGGCGCCAGTTCCTCGGCCTGGACCCGGGCAGCGAGGTGCGCCTGGGCAGCGACGTGTGGACCGTGGCCGGGGTGTTCGAATCCGGCGATGCCATGGAATCGGAGATGTGGGCCGATGCCGAGATCGTGGCCGCCACCTACCGGCGCGGCAGCAGCCGCAATTCGATCACGGCGCAGCTGACCGACCCGGGCGCCTTCAGCGCGTTCAAGGCGACCCTGGCGTCCGATCCACGGCTGCAGGTGGAGGCCTCGACGACTGCCGAGTACTTCGCCAAGCAATCCGAAGGCATGACCAAGGTGCTGCGCATCATCGGCATCGTGGTCGGATCGATCATGGCGATCGGCGCCGTGTTCGGCGCGCTCAACACCATGTTCGCCACCGTGGCCTCGCGGGCGCGCGAGATCGCCACGCTGCGCGCCATCGGCTTTCGCGGGATGCCGGTGGTGGTGGCGGTGATGCTGGAGACGATGCTGCTGGCGGCGATCGGCGGCGTGCTCGGCGGGCTGGTCGCCTGGCTGGTGTTCAACGGCTATACCGCCTCCACGCTCGCCGGCGGCGTCGGCCAGCTGACCTTCGAGTTCCGGGTCACCCCCGAACTGCTGTGGAACGGCCTGAAATGGGCGCTGGCGATCGGCTTCGTCGGCGGCCTGTTCCCGGCGGTGCGCGCGGCGCGGCTGCCGGTGACCACCGCGCTGCGGGCGGCGTGAACGCCGGCGCGCCGGGCGGGCCCGTCGCGCCGGAAGCGCTGCGGCGCCTGCCCCGGCGCGAACTCGAGGCGCTGTACGCCGACCTGCACCGGCGCGTGTTCGAGTGCTACGACGACGCCGAACTGGCGGCCGAGTCCGGCCGCGTCGACCGCGACACCGCGACCGCGCGCGCGCAGGCGCTGGCAGCGCCGCTGATCGAGCAGGCACGCGCGGTGCACGCCGAGCGCGTGGCGCGCCTGCGGCGACGCGCGCGCCGCTGGTGGCTCGCCACCGTGGCGACGGCGATCGGCGGCAGCGGAGCGCTGTTGTGGCTGATGGTCCGGGGTTGACAGGCCCTGGTCCCTGCCAGGCTTCGGAGCCTGCGCAGCCGAGCGAACTCGGCTCTACGAAGCAGAGACTTCCTCCCCGAAAACCGACGGCCCCTCCCCGCACGTAGAGCGGAGCTTGCTCCGCTGCTCCCGCCTCCGAAGCCCCGACCCACCGCACAGCCGAGCAAGCTCGGCTCTACGAAGCAGCGGCGCCGCAGAATCAGGCGACCGGCGCCAGCGCCCTGCGTCGCGACCGCCGCCAGCCGTCGAACGCGAATACCGCCAGCGCGGCCCAGATGAAGGCGAAGCCGATCGCGCGGTCGCGATCGAACGCCTCCTGGAAGAAGAACACGCCGAGCAGGAACTGCAGGGTCGGGGCGATGTACTGCATCACCCCCACCACCGACAGCGGCACCCGCCGTACCGCGTAGGCGAAACCGATCAGCGGCAGCGCGGTCAGCGCGCCGCCGACCACCAGAAGCGCGACCAGCCCGGCGCCCCAGCCGGCGAAGAACCCGCCCTGGCCGTGGGTCTCGCCCCACAGCAGCAGCGCCAGCCCGGGCAGCAGCAGGTATAGACTTTCCACGCCCAGCCCGGGGATCGACTCCACCGCCGCCAGCTTGCGCACCAGCCCGTACAGCGCGAACGACAGCGCCAGGCCCAGCGCGATCCACGGGAAGCTGCCGTAGTGGAAGGTCAGCCACAGCACCCCGGCCGCGGCCATCGCCACCGACGCCCATTGCGGCGTGGACAGGCGCTCGCGCAGGAACAGCACCCCGATCACCACGTTCAGCAGCGGGTTGATGAAATAACCCAGGCTGGTCTCGATCACGTGCCCGGCGTTGACCGCCCAAATGTACAGCGCCCAGTTGCAGCCGATCAGCAGCGCGCTGAGCGCCAGCATCCATGCCAGCCGCGGCTGCGCCAGGGTCGCGCGCAGCCAGCCGCCGCCGCGCTTCCAGGCCAGCCAGGCGACCAGCAGCAGCGTGCTCCAGAGGATCCGGTGGGCGACGATCTGCAGCGACGGCACCGCCTTGAGCAGGTGCCAGTACAGCGGCATGAGCCCCCACAGCACGAATGCGCCGGCCGCGGTCCAGAGCCCGGCGCGCAGTTCGCCCGCCGCATCCTTCATGTGGCCGGATCCGCTTCGGGCGCCGGCTTCGCCACCCGCGCCCTGGCCAGGGTGATGGCCACCACCCCGCACAGGATCACCGCCATCGCACCGATGTCGTGGCTGGTGAAGCGCTCGGCCGCAAGCCAGGCGCCGAGGACCACTGCGATCACCGGGTTGACGTAGGCATAGCTGCCGGCGAGCGTCGGCCGTACGTGGTGCAGCAGCCAGACATAGGCGGTGAAGGCGACGATGGAACCGAAGCCGACCAGATACAGCACCGACAGCGTGCCATGCAGCGTCGGCAGTCCGTCGAAGCGCTCGCCCAGCAGCGGTCCCGCCAGCAACATCGCGCCGCCGCCGCAGAGCATCTGCGCTGCCGCGGTCATGAACGGCGAGGGCAGGTCGCGGCCGCGGCTCCACACCGAGCCGAACGCCCAGGCTACCGGCGCCACCAGCAGCGCGACCAGGCCCACCGGCGTCGCGGTCAGCGAACTGCCGGCATTGAGCCACAGCACCCCGACGAAGCCGATCGCCAGGCCGGTCCATTCGAGCGGGCCGGGGCGCTGCCCGCGCAGGGTCACGAACAGGCCGATCCACAGCGGCGCCGACGCCACCGCGATCGCGGCCAGCCCCGAGGACACGGTCTGTTCGGCGATGCAGACCAGGCCGTTGCCGCCGCCCAGCAGCAGGATTCCCATGATCGTGCAATTGCGCCATTGCGCGGCGCTCGGCGCCGGCACGCCGCGCAGCCGCAGCGCCGCATACATCAGCGCGCCGGCTGCGACGAAGCGCGAGCCGGCCATCAACAGCGGCGGAAAGCCGCCCTCCAGGGCGAAGCGGATCCCGAGGTAGGTGGAACCCCAGATCACGTAGACCAGGGCCAGCGCGCCCGCCACCGCCAGCGCGGAAGCAGGGCGAGACACGAGCGACGGCACGGCACTCATGGGAAAGCGTCCGGTGGGGGTGCAGAGGTCGGGGCGCGGGGGACGGCGGGCAGATGCGCGGAGGCGCGTCATCTTACGCCCATGTCGGGCTCGCGAACGGTGCTCGTGCGCGACACTGCGTGCCGCATGCGGGCATCCTGCCGGAGACTCCGGAACGGGGATGACCCACCGCGCATGGTCGCTCTGCGGATGCGCCGTTGCAGGGCGCCCGATTCAGCAGCGGTTGCCCGCGCGGCGCCGGCCGAGGCCAAGACGGCTGCGGAAACCGCGACTCCGCCGGCCGGGCCGAACCGCGGTCCGGCCGGCTCGGTTCAGCGCGCCCAGCTGCCGGGCTGGGTCGACTCCGGAAGCACCTGCGCCGACAGCTGGCGATCGCTGGTCAGCAGGCGCATGGCATCGGCGAGGATCGCCGCCGACTCCTGCAGCAGCGGATCCGGACGCTCCTCGGCGGCCTTCTCCCGGGCGGTGTCCAGGGCCACGTCGCGCTCGTTGGCCTGCAGGCCGTCGTCGCTGCCGTCCTCGGCCAGCGGGTCGAGCGGCAGGCCGAGCTCGCGCCGCTGCGCCTGGCGCTCGCGGCGCTTGACGTCCTCCCGTTCGCGCTCGGCGCGGCGCTCGGCCTCGTTGAGCGACACGTATTTCTTCGCCCGCTCGGCGCGGAACTGTTCCACGTCCTCCACCCACCACTGGAACTCGGGATCCTGGACGATGCGGGCCTCGTGCAGCGCGTCGAGCTGCGGCAGCAGCGGCTTGAAATCGCCGTAGCGGGTGTGCGGGACGGCGGCGATGCGGGTCCACGGCAGGGCGTTGTCGTGGGTACTCTCGCCGAACTCGCTGGCGTCGACGGTCACCGGGAAGCGGATGTCGGGGACCACGCCGCGGTTCTGGGTGCTGCTGCCGCCGGGCAGGAAGAACTGCGCCACGGTCAGCTTGACCGAGCCGAAACGCTTCTCCTCGCCGCCGGGCCATCTGTCGAGGTCGACCAGGTTCTGCACCGTGCCCTTGCCGAACGTGGTCTCGCCGATCACCAGGCCGCGGCCGTAGTCCTGGATCGCGCCGGCGACGATCTCCGAGGCCGAGGCCGAGCCGCGGTTGATCAGCACCGCGAGCGGGCCGTCCCACGCGACACCGGCGGTGCGATCGCCTTCCACGCTGACGCGGCCGCCGGACTCGCGGACCTGTACCACCGGGCCGGTATCGATGAACAGGCCGGTCAGCTCCACCGCCTCGTTCAGCGAGCCGCCGCCGTTGTTGCGCAGGTCCAGCACCACGCCGTCGACGCCCTCGCCGGCGAATTCGTTGAGGATGCGCGCCACGTCGCGGGTGGCGGACGCATAGTCGCCGTCGCGGTTGCGGCGGCCCTGGAAGTCCTGATAAAAGGCCGGCAGCTTGATCACGCCGATGCGCTTGTCGACGCCCGCGTCGCCGCCGCCGGGCACGGTGATGATCTCGGACTTGGCGGCCTGCTCCTCCAGCCGCACCCGGGCGCGGGTGAGCACGATCCGTACCGGCTCGCTGTCGAGATTGGCCGAACCGGGCACCACGTCGAGCTGCACCTGGGTGCCCTTGGGGCCCTTGATCTTCTCCACCACGTCGTCGATCCGCCAGCCGACCACGTCCTCGATCGGGCCGTCGGCGCCCTGGCCGACGCCGACGATGCGGTCGCCGGGCTTGAACTTGCCGCTGATCGCGGCCGGCCCGCCGGCGATCAGCTCGCGGATCACCACCACGTCGTCCTGCTTCTGCAGCTGCGCGCCGATGCCCTCCAGCGACAGCGACATGCTCTGGTTGAACAGCTGCGTGCTGCGCGGATTGAAGTAGTCGGTATGCGGATCGATCGCCGCGGTATAGGCGTTGAGAAAGCTCTGGAACGCGTCCTCGCCGTCGAGCTGGGCGACGTTGTTGCCGTGATTGACGTAGCGGCGATCGAGGGTCTTGCGGATCTCCTCGGGCTCGCGGCCGGCCAGCTTCAGGCGCAGCCAGTCGTTGCGCACCTGCTGGCGCCACAGCACGTCCAGCTCGGCCTGGTCCGCGGCCCAGGGCGCGTCCTCGCGGTCGTACTCCCAGCGGTCCTCGCCGTCGAACTCGAAGATGTCCCGCTCCAGCAGCCCGCGCACGTGCGCCACCCGCTCGGCCACCCGCTCCTTGTAGACGGCGAACATCGCGTGGGCCGGCTCGAGCTCGCCGTTGCTGATGGCGTCGCCCATCCGCGACCGGTGGCGCTCGAAGCGCGCCACGTCGGCGGCGGTCAGGTACATCTTGGTCGGGTCGAGCGCCTCGAGGTAACGGTCGAAGACGTCCGCCGACATCGCCGCGTCGAACTTCCGTGGCCGGTAGGCATAGCGGCTGTCGGACAGCAGGCCATGGACCAGCTTGGACGTTCGCGCCTGGTCGGCATTCGGGGAGGTCGGAATGCCGTCGCCGTCGGCGCGCGCCATCAGCGCCAGTGGCACCGACAGGGCCAGGGCGATCAGGACGGTGGAAATCAGGCGGGAGGATTTCATGCGCGGCTGGACCCTCGGGGACCGACCCGGCGGGGCCGGCCTGCAGTGTGTGGACACGGTATGGACGGCAAACAGTGCCGAAAGTTGCAATCCGGCACGGGCGACCGCGATTTCCACTCTAACCGGCCGCCGTGGCCCGGACGTGAACGGCGCTTGGCCGGCGAAACGGCCAGGGCCCGCCCCCGCCCCCGGCTCAGGCGGCGACCCCGGCCTCCATCGCCTGGCGGTCGGCGTGGTAGGAGGACCGCACCAGCGGCCCGGAGGCGACGTGGTCGAACCCCAACTCCAGGCCGAACGTCTCCAGCGCCTTGAACTCCTCCGGAGTCCAGTAGCGCAGCACCGGGTGATGGTGCGGGCTGGGCTGCAGGTACTGGCCGATGGTGATCATGTCGACCGCGTGCGCGCGCAGGTCGCGCAGGGTGCCCTGCACCTGGTCCATGGTCTCGCCGAGGCCGAGCATGATCCCGGACTTGGTGGGCAGCCGTGGATGCTGCCCCTTGAACTTCTGCAGCAGGGTCAGCGACCACTGGTAGTCGGCGCCGGGGCGCACGTTGCGGTACAGCTCCGGCACCGTCTCGACGTTATGGTTGAACACGTCCGGCGGGTCGGCTGCGAGGATCTCCAGGGCCCGGTCCATGCGCCCTTTGCCGCGGAAGTCGGGCGTGAGGATCTCGATCTTAGTGCCCGGCGCGTGCGCGCGGATCGCGGCGATGCAGTCGACGAAATGCTGCGCTCCGCCGTCGCGCAGGTCGTCGCGGTCGACGCTGGTCACCACCACGTACTTCAGCCCCATATCGGCCACCGTCTCCGCCAGTCGCCGCGGCTCGTCGGGGTCCGGAGGCTTCGGGCGCCCGTGGGCCACGTCGCAGAAACTGCAGCGGCGGGTGCAGACGTCGCCGAGGATCATGAACGTGGCGGTGCCGTGGCCGAAGCACTCGTGGATGTTCGGACAGCTGGCGTCCTCGCACACCGTCACCAGGCGGTTGGCGCGCAACTTGGACTTCAGGGCCGCGACTGCGCCGTTGGAGGGGATCCGCACGCGGATCCATGACGGCTTGCGCAGGACGGGGGCGTCGGCGAACTGCACCGGCGAACGCGCGATCTTGTCGCCGGCGACCTGGCGGACGCCGGGCTGCAGCGGCTCGCGCGCCGGCGCCGCGGCCGCGGGCTGCACCACCTGCAGCGGGATGGATCTGTCGGCAGGGGACATCATGGCCGCTCGCTATCCCGGGTGAGGCGCCATTGTAGAACGGTGCACCGACGCTGTCCCGCGAACGGCCGCCGCACCGCCCCCACGCCCGTAGAGCGGAGCTTGCTCCGCTGCCCCCGCCCCGGAGCCCATGCCGCGCCGGATCCTGCGCAGCAGAGCAAGCTCGGCTCTACGCGGGGGATCGGCGGCGCGGTCGTCAAGCCGCCGCGGAGAGGTCCGGCGGGGCAGCGGCCTGCAGCTCCAGTCCGAACTGCCGTGCCAGCCGCTGCAGCAGCACCGGCTTGACCGCGTCCGGGCCGGACGGGCCGCCCAGGTCGGCCACCGCGGTCACCTGCAGGCCCCGGTAGCCGCAGGGGTTGATGCGCCGGAACGGCTCCAGGTCCATCGCCACGTTGAACGCCAGGCCATGGAAAGTGCAGCCGCGGCGCACGCGGATGCCCAGGGCGGCCACCTTCGCCCCGGCGACGTAGACGCCGGGCGCGCCGTCGCGGCGCCCGCCGGCGATGTTCCATTCGGCCAGGGTCTCGATCACCGCCTGCTCGATACGATCGACGTATTCGCGCACGCCGATCCGCAGCCGGCGCAGGTCGAGCAGCGGATAGGCGACGATCTGTCCGGGACCGTGGTAGGTCACCTGGCCGCCACGATCGACGTGCAGGACCGGGATCGCGCCCGGCATCAACACGTGCTCGGGCCTGCCGGCCTGGCCCAGGGTGAACACGGGCTCGTGCTCGACCAGCCACAACTCGTCGACGGTGTCCGCGTCGCGGGCATCGGTAAAGCGCTGCATCGCCCGCCACACCGGTTCGTAGGGCCGGCGGCCCAGATCGCGGACGATGGCCCGTGCGGCGGCGGTCACCGGCGGCGCCCCGGGCCCGGCCGTCCGGGCTTCACAGCGTCCACTTCACCTCGGGGTGCTCGCGCAGCGCGGCGTGCGCGGTCTCGTACTCCTCGCGCGAGCCGGCGCGGAAACTCAGCCGCACCGACACGAACCGGCCGCCGCTGGATTCGCGGGTGGCGACGGTCTCGTGCAGCACGGTGATGCCGGCGGCGGCCAGCAGGTTCGGGATCTCGGTCTCGAGCCCGGCACCGGCCGGCCCCATCGCGGTGATCTCGAAATCGCCGGGAAACTGGAAGCCGTGTTCGGGGTTGTCGGAGCTGATGGTCATGGACCGATTATGGGCGCGCCGCGGCCCTTTCCCAACCCGGACCGCGGCGCCTGCGCCGCCCGGCCGATCCGCGGAAGCGTCTCAGTCCGAGTTCCACCACATCAGGAACTCGTGCCAGAGCCGCTTGAAGAAGCCGGCCTGCTCCACCGCGTCGAGCGCCACCAGCGGGCGTTCGGCGACCACCTCGCCGTCGAGGGTCACGCGCACGGTGCCGATCTGCTGGCCCTGCTCGATCGGCGCCACCAGCGTGCGCGGCACGTCCATGGTCGGCCTGAGCTGCTGGTACTTGCCGCGCGGCATGCTGACCAGCAGCGGCTCGGACAGGCCCAGCCGCAGCTCGTTGGTCTGGCCCTTCCACAGCTTCTGGCTGGTGATCTCCTGGCCGGAGTCGTAGAGCTTGTGGGTCTCGAAGAAGCGGAAGCCCCAGTTCAGCAGCGCCAGCGAATCGGTGGCGCGCTGCGCCTCGCCGGTCGAGCCCATCACCACCGCGATCAGGCGCTGGTCGCCACGCTTGGCCGAGGACAGCAGGCAGTACCCGGCCTTGGAATGGTGGCCGGTCTTGATGCCGTCGACGCTGTCGTCGCGCCACAGCAGCAGGTTGCGGTTGCGCTGGGTGATCGGCCCGACGGTGAACTGCTTGATCTTGTTGTGGGCGTATTCCTCGGGATAGTCGCGGATCATCGCCCGGCCGAGCTGCGCCAGGTCGCGCGCGGTGGAATAGTGGTTCTCCTCCGACAGTCCGTGCGAATTGACGAAGTTGCTGTTGTTCAGGCCGATGCGCTTGGCATAGGCGTTCATCAGCGCGGCGAAGGACTCCTCGCTGCCGGCCACGTGCTCGGCCAGGGCGATCGCGGCGTCGTTGCCGGACTGCACCGCCATGCCCTTCTCCATGTCCAGCAGGGTGGCGGTCTCGTTGACCGGGAAGCCGCTGTAGCTGCCGTCGGTCATCGCTCCGCCCTTGCGCCAGGCGTTCTCGCTCATCATCACCTGGTCGTCCGCCGACACCTTGCCGGCGGCGATTTCCGCAGCGACCACGTAGCTGGTCATCACCTTGGTGATGCTGGCCGGCTCGACCCGCGCCTCGACGTTCTCGCCGGCGAGGACCTGCCCGGTCTCGTAGTCCATCAGCAGCCAGGCGGTGCCGACGACGGGCGGTGGCGGCGGGGTCGGCAGGTCGTCGCTGAGCGCCGCCGGGGGCGCCTGCGCCGGGGCCGGCGCCTGGGCGAGGGCCAGCCCGAGCATGGAAACGGCCAGGGCCAGGACGGCGGCGAGGGTCGGACGGACGGCGGAACGTTTCATCGACAGCGGAACTCCATTGGCCCGGGCACTCCCTGGCCGCGGCATGTGGTGGGAAATGGGCGGAAAGTCTACTCGCGGACCACGTGGGGCTGGCCGAAGCCCAGCCCGGCGAAGCGCGCGCTCAGCTCGGCCACGCGCCCGGCATCGACCGGGCCGACGCGCACCCGCCATACCGGCTTGCCGCCGGCGTCGCCGTCGACCAGCTGCGCCCCCGCGATGCCGGCGCCGCGCAGCATCGACAACGCGCGCTCGGCGTTGGAACGGGCCCCGAAAGCGGCTACCTGCAGGGTCACGCCGTCCCCGGCGCGTGCGGCGGGCTGGACTTCCGCGGTCGCCGTGGCGGCGGCCCGTGCGGGGCTCACCACGGGCGCGGCAGCAGCCGCCGCGGGCGACGCGGGGATGCCGGGCCGGCCGGTCGCCACGCGCACGCGCCGCTCGGCCATCCATGCATCGAACTCGTCGGCCGTCATCACCCGGCCGTCGCGCAGCATGTCGAAGCGCCATTCGCCGGCCGGCGCCGGCTGCACCCCGGCTGCCGGGGCCGGGGCTGCGGGGCGCTCGCCGGCGCTGGCGGCAGCGATCGGCAGCGCCTCCACCAGGCGGTCGATCGCGGTGGGCGCCGCCACGGGGGTTGGCGCCTCCGCTGCCGGCGCGCCGGCCACCGCGCCGTGGTCGTGGCGCGCGTTCTCGCCGGGGCTGAGCGCGCGCACCTCCACCTGGGCGGTGCCGGCACGGTGCATGTCGAGCTTGACGGCGGCGGCCCAGCTCAGGTCCACCACCCGGCCCTCGTGGAACGGCCCGCGGTCGTTGACCCGCACCACCACCGAGCGGCCGTTCTCCAGGTTGGTCACCCGGGCGAAGCTCGGCAGCGGCAGCGACTTGTGCGCGGCGGTGAAGGCGTACATGTCGTAGACCTCGAGATTCGAGGTGCGGCGGCCGTGGAACTTGTTGCCGTAGTACGAGGCGCGACCGCGCTCGACGAAGCCGTCCGGGCGGTCGAGCACGCGGTAGCTGCGCCCCAGCACCCGATAGGGCGAGCGGTTGCCGTACGGCGAGCGCGGCTCGTCGACGACCTCCGGCTCCGGGATCGCATCGACATCGGGGAGGTAGTCGGGCGCGCTGTCGTTGATGTGCGGGGCGTACAGGCCGCCGGCGGTGTAGTCGCCGCGCTTGGAAAGATCCTCCTGCGCCGGCGGATACGGCGAGCGTCGCGGCTGGCGCGCGCCGGAGGCGGGCGCGGACGGCCGGTGGCCGGCATCGCCGGGCGGCGGGGTCTTCGTCGGGGCGCCGCTGCAGGCGGCGAGCAGGACCGCGACCGCGAGCGCCGCCGCGGTCCTCACGGCCCTGCCCCTGCCCCTGCGCGGATCGACTGCGCCAGCTGGTGCACCGCCAACGCGTACATCGGCGAGCGGTTGTAGCGGGTGATGACGTAGAAGTTCCGGTAGCCGAGCCAGTACTCCGGGCCGGCATCGCCCTCGAGCGAGATCAACGTGGCCCCGGCGGCTATGGGCTCGCCCGGCTGCGGGCGATAGCCGCGCGCGGCGAGGTCGGCGAGCGGATACACCGGGTCGTACCCCTCCGGGGCGAAGTCCTCCGCCCCGGGATCGCGCACCGCGCGCGCCACCACCGGCCCGCCGCGTTCCCAGCCGTGCACCACGAAGTAGTTGGCGACCGAGGCGAACACGTCCGGCAGATGGGTGAGCAGGTCGCGGCGGCCGTCGCCGTCGCCGTCGGCGGCCCATAGCCGGTAGCTGGAGGGCATGAACTGGCCCAGGCCCATGGCGCCGGCATAGCTGCCCTTGAGCGCAGGGATGTCCAGTTGCGGTTCCTCGGCGGCCAGCGCGAACAGCTGCGCCAGCTCGCCGGCGAAGAACGGCGCGCGCCTGGGGAAGTCGAAGGCCAGGGTGTACAACGCATCGAGCACGCGATAGTTGCCGGTGACGCGGCCGTAGCTGGTCTCCACGCCGATGATCGCGACGATGTACTCGGCCGGCACGCCGGTCTCGGCGGCGACCCGCTCGAGCGCCTCGCGGTGCTGCGCGTAGAAGGCGCGGCCGCCGGAGATGCGCGCGTCGTTGATGAAGATCGGCCGGTACTCGGCCCAGGTGCGGGTCTTCTCGGCCGGGCGCGACATCGCGTCGAGGATGCTCTGTCGCACCTGCGCGCCAGCGAGGGTGGAGCGCACCGCTGCGGCGTCGACGCCGTAGGTGCGCACCGTGTAGTCGATGAAGTTCTCGATCCGCTGCTGCCGCGGGATCGCCGGGTCGGTGACGGCCTCGGGCGCCACCGGGCGTTCCTGCGGTTGCGGCACCGGCGGCAGCAGGACCGGCCCGCCCGCCGGCTGCGGCTGCACGTCCGCCCGCTCCGAACCGGCCAGCTCCGCGCCGGGTTGCTGCGCATCGGCCTGCTCGGCCGCGGGCCGATCCAGCGCATCGGCTTCGCCAGCAGACGGATTGGCCTGGGTCGCGCAGGCGGCGAGCACGAAGGGAAGCAGGCACGTGGCCAGCGGAAGCGCGGCGCGTCGGTTCATCGGCCGCGAGGTTAGCATGGCGAAATCGGCCTGCGTCCGGCGCCGCCGCCCGCGTTCAGCCGACGCTTGCCCTGTCGGGGCAGCCGACGGAGGCGACCGCCGCGGACGCGGCGCAGGTTCGCGCCGTCGCGAAACCCGGCAACGGGCGATGGCGGAGGACCTGCGCGGCGCCTAGGCCAGCCCGCCGGCCCTGACCGGACGGTGCGCATGCACCGACATCACCACGCCCATGCCGGCCAGCAGCGACACCGCCACGGTGCCGCCATAGCTGAGCAGCGGCATCGGCACGCCCACCACCGGCAGCAGGCCGGAGATCATGCCGCCGTTGACGATCACGTAGACGAACATCGCCAGGCCCAGGGTGCCCGCCAGCAGCCGTGCATAGCCATCGCGCGCCTCGCTGGCGATCCACAGGCAGCGGCCGACGATGAACAGGTACAACGCGAGCGTCGCCACCACCCCCAGCCAGCCGAACTCCTCGCTGAGTACCGCGAAGATGAAGTCGGTAGTGTGCTCGGGCACGTAGTTGAGGTGAGACTGCGTGCCCTGCCCCCAGCCCTGGCCATGGAAGCCTCCCGCGCCGATCGCGATCTTCGACTGGATGATGTTCCAGCCGGCACCGAGCGGGTCGGTCTCGGGGTCGAGGAAGGTCAGCAGCCGGTCCTTCTGATACGGCATCAACAGCCAGAACCACGCCGCCGGCGCCGCCACCGCGAGTCCGCCGGCCGCGGCCGCGAACCACCACCACGACAGCCCCGCCAGGTACAGCGCGAACGCACCGCTGGCCGCCACCAGCATGGCGGTGCCCAGATCGGGCTGCAGCATCACCAGCGCGGTCGGCAGCGCAATGAGCACCGAGCAGGCGAGCACATCGCGGATCCGTGGCGGGGTGCCGAAATGGTTGAGGTACCAGGCCGCCATCATCGGCAGGCTGAGTTTCATCAGCTCGGCGGGCTGGAAGTAGAACACGCCCAGATCGATCCAGTGCTGCCCGTGGCGGCCGGTGCCGATGAACAGCACCAGCACCAGCGGCAGCAGCGAGAGCGCGTAGACCGCCGGCGTCGCCGCGCGCAGGCGCAGCGGCGGCAGCCGCGACAGCGCCCACATCGCCGCCAGCCCGGCGCCGTAGCGCACGGCCTGCGCCGTCACCATCGCCTCGCTCTGGCCGCTGGCGCTGTACAGCACCGCCAGGCCGATGCCCATCAGCGCCAGCAGCGCCGCCAGCAGCGGCCAGTCCAGGGTGCGGGTAAGGCGCAGGAACAGGTCCAGCAACCAGCGCAGGATGACGTTCAAAGGCCGCTCCCCGCG
>NZ_JACCKA010000070.1 GCF_013425525.1 Luteimonas salinisoli
TCGCGCGCAGCCTCGGCGGCCTGTTCGCGCGCAACCCGAAACTCGACGACGACCTGCTCGACGAGATCGAGACCGCGCTGCTCACCGCCGACGTCGGCGTCGCCGCCAGCACCGCCCTGGTCGAGGCCATGCGCGGGCGCATGAAGGCGCGCGAGTTCGCAGATGCCGCGGCACTGCTCTCGGCGCTGCGCGAGGAGCTGGTCGCGCTGCTGCGGCCGGTGGCGAAGCCGCTCGCGATCGACCCGGCCGCGAAGCCTTTCGTGATCCTCACCGTGGGCGTCAACGGTGTCGGCAAGACCACCACCATCGGCAAGCTGGCCAGGCGCTACCGCGAGGAAGGCCGCAGCCTGATGCTGGCCGCCGGCGACACCTTCCGCGCCGCGGCGGTGGCGCAGCTGCAGGCCTGGGGCGAGCGCAACGGCGTGCCGGTGGTGGCGCAGGGCCAGGACGCCGACGCCGCTTCGGTGGCGTTCGATGCGCTGCAGTCGGCGCGCGCGCGCGACTGCGAGGTGCTGATCGCCGACACCGCCGGGCGGCTGCACACCCAGCAGGGGTTGATGGCCGAGCTCGGCAAGATCAAGCGCGTGCTCGGCAAGATCGACCCGGCCGCACCGCACGAGGTGCTGATGGTGGTCGACGGCACGACCGGCCAGAACGCGGTCTCGCAGCTGCGCCAGTTTCACGCCGCCGCCGGGGTCACCGGCCTGGTGGTGACCAAGCTCGACGGCACCGCCAAGGGCGGCGTGGTGTTCGCGCTGGCGCGCGAGTTCGGCATCCCGATCCGCTTCGCCGGCATCGGCGAACGCCCCGAGGACCTGCGCGTGTTCGACGCCGAGGCCTTCGTCGACGCGCTGCTGCCGGAGTCGCTGGGCGGGTGAAACGCCGCGGCGCGATCGCGCTGCTGGTGATCGCGGCGCTGCTGCTGGTCGCGCTGCTCGCGCTGCGCTTGGCGATGCGGCCGGAATTCCTCGGGCCGCGCATCCTGTCCATGGCCGGCGACGCGCTGGACCTGCGGATCGAGGCCGAAACGTTCGAGTACCGCTTGCGCGGCATGCCGCAGCTGGTCGCCCGCGGGCTGGTCGCACGCAGCCGCGACGGCGTCGACACGCTGCTGAGCGCCGATCGCGTGCTGGTGTCGCTGCCGTGGTCGACGCTGCGCGCGCGCGGCGCGGACCTGGTGATCGAGCGCGTCGAACTGGATGCGCCGGCGCTGGACCTGGCGGCATTCCAGCGCTGGTGGGCGTCGCGGCCACCCGGCGACGGGCGGCTGCCGACGCTGCGCCGCGGCGTGGCGGTGACCGACGGGAGGCTGGTGGGGGACGGCTGGCTGGTGCGCGGGCTCGCATTCGAACTGCCTTCGTTCTCGCCGGCCCGCCCGCTGCGCGCGCATCTGCGCGGCCGCTACGTCGCCGGCACCCTGCAGGCACCCTTCGATCTGCATGTCGCGATGACCCGGCCGACGGACGACGCCGGGGTCGGCGTGGCGGGCGCGGTGACGCCCATTGCCGAGGGGTGGCGGCTCCCCTCCTCGCTGGTGCTGTCGACCCGGCTGGCGCCCGCGCGCGCCTCGAGCGGCCCGGGCCTGCAGCGCCTGCGGCTTTCCATACGCAGCCGCTACCTGACCGAGGACGCGGCCGAGGCGTTCGTGCTCGGGCTGGCGGCCGACGGCGGGTTCTCCGATGGCGGTCTGGTACTGGAGCCCGCGGCGCTGGCGCTGCGCGGCGACGGCTTGCTGCCGCGGCTGCGCGCGCGCGGCACGATCGGCCTGGGCGCGCAGCTGGCGCTGGAGTTGAATGGCGAACTCGCGCGGTGGCCGGAAGCGTGGCCCGCGCTGCCGCCGCCGGTCGGTGCGTCGACCGCGCCGCTGCCGTTCGCGCTGGGCTACCGCGGCGCGATGTCGCTGGAGGACCCGCTGACGCTTCGACTCGAGCGCGACCAGACGCGGTTCGATGCACGGCTGCGCGTCAGTGCGCTCGCCGAATGGATCGATACCCTGGAAACCGGTTCGCCGCTGCCGCCGCTCTCCGGTCGGCTGACCACGCCACGCCTGGACGTCTCCGGCGCGGTACTGCACGGCGTGGAAGTGGAGTTCGAGGACGACACCGCGCGCGTGCCGGAAGACGCGCCGTGACCGCGCCGGCCGCACCCGACTACGCCGCGCGCCTGCTGACCTGGTTCGACGCCAACGGCCGCCACGGCCTGCCGTGGCAGCATCCACGCACGCCGTACCGGGTATGGCTGTCGGAGATCATGCTGCAGCAGACCCAGGTATCGGTCGTCGCCCCCTACTTCGAACGCTTCGTCGCCGCGCTGCCGGACCTGCCGGCGCTGGCTCGCGCGCCGCTGGACCGGGTGCTGGCGCTGTGGTCGGGCCTCGGCTACTACGCCCGCGCGCGCAACCTGCACGCCGCGGCGCGGGCTTGCGTGGAGGTCCACGGCGGCGCGCTGCCGCGCGATTTCGATGCCCTGCTCGCCCTGCCCGGCATCGGCCGCAGCACCGCCGGCGCGATCCTCGCCCAGACCTGGGGCGAGCGCTTCCCGATCCTCGACGGCAACGTCAGGCGGGTGCTGTGCCGCTGGCACGGCATCGACGGCTGGCCCGGCGCGCCGGGAGTCGAAAAGCGGCTGTGGCAGCTGGCCGAAGGCCATCTGCCGCAGGCGCGCCTAGCCGACTACACCCAGGCACAGATGGATTTCGGTGCGACCCTGTGCACGCGCCGCGCCCCTGCCTGCCTGCTGTGCCCGGTGCGCGAGGGCTGCGCGGCGCTGCGCGACGGACGGGTCGACGAGCTGCCGACACCGAAGCCGGGCCGCGCACTGCCCGAGCGCGAAGCGATCGTCCTGCAGCTGCAAGACGCGCAAGGCCGGATCCTGCTGCAGCGGCGCCCGCCCGCCGGGATCTGGGCTTCGCTGTGGTCGCTGCCGGAGGCCGCCGACGACGACGCCGCGCGCGACTGGTTCGAGCGCCACCTGGACGGCGATTTCGCCCGCGGCGAGCCGCTCGAGCCGATCGCGCACGCCTTCACCCACTACCGCCTGCGGATCCTGCCGCGCCGCTGGCCCGCGGTCGCGCCGCGCGCCGCGGTGCGCGACAATGACGACCTGCGCTGGGTCGCGCGCCACGAGTACGGCGCCCTCGGCATCCCGGCCCCGATCCGCAGGCTGCTGCTCACAGGAAGCGACCGATGACCCGCACCGTGTACTGCCAGTACGAACAGCGCGAGACCGAGGGCCTGGACTTCGTGCCCTGGCCCGGGGAGCTCGGCAAGCGCATCCATGCGGAGATCGGCAAGGCGGCCTGGGCCGCCTGGCTCTCGCACCAGACCATGCTGATCAACGAGAACCGGCTGTCGCCGCTCAACCCCGAGCATCGCGCCTTCCTCGAGAAGGAAATGGTGAAGTTCCTGTTCGAGGGCAGCGCGGAGCGGCCGGCAGGCTACGTGCCCGAACCGGGCCCCGGGCCCGGCTGAGCCGCCGGCGCCGCGTCGTCCTCGCGCATCTGGCGCTCCGCCTCGCGGATCGCGTTGACGTCGAGCGGGCGGATCTCGCGGATGTTGCAGGGGATCTCCATCGAGCCGCGGTTGAGCGCCATCACCTTGTCGAAGCGCGCGTTGACGCGGTTCATGTTGCTTGTCAGCGAGATCGCGTGGGCGTAGGGCAGGTCCGGGCATGGCCCGAACAGGTCCAGCAGCCAGGCTTCGCGCGGCTTGGTCCACACTGCGATCGCGCTGTCGCCGAGCGGCGTCCAGCCGCTGATCCGGCCGAAGAACTGGAAGTGCGGTACCGGCTCGCCGGCGTTGGCGCGGTACAGGTCCAGCTTCTCCGCATCGCGCATCCCGGCGCTGGCGCAGGCTGCCAGCGCCAGCGCCGCCAGGAGGATCGGAAGGATGTTCTTCATGTGCGGCTCCCGTGGTGCGTGGATGTCCCGATGATGCGCTCGCCGCGGACGGCGCGCACGCCGCCGCCGCCCCGGCGTTCAGCCCCGATCCGGCTTGCCGCCCGCCGCCCCGCCCCGTATCATGCCGCCCTCGCACGCGGCCCGGCCGCGGCGCATCACCCGGCCGGGTAGCTCAGTTGGTAGAGCAGGGGATTGAAAATCCCCGTGTCGGCGGTTCGATTCCGTCCCCGGCCACCATTTCGGCAAGACAAGCTTCCCCGAAGGCCGCGATCGCTCGCGGCCTTCGCTTTTCCCGGCAGGACTGGTCGCGACGGGCGCGCTTGCCGCTCTTCAGCCGCCCTGCTCCGCGATCCACTCGTCCACCACGCCCTCGACCACCGACAGCGGCAGCGCGCCGTTGCCCAGCACCAGGTCGTGGAAGGCGCGGAGGTCGAAATCGTCGCCGAGGCGCTGCCGCGCCCGCTCGCGCAGCTCGACCATCTTCAGGTGCCCGATCTTGTAGGAGCTGGCCTGGCCCGGCTGCACGAGGTAGCGGTAGACCTCGGTGCGCGCGTCGGCTTGGCTCATCCCGGTCTTCCCGCGCAGATAGGCGATGGCGCGCTCCGGGGTCCAGCGCTTGCGGTGCAGGCCGGTATCGAGCACCAGCCGGACCGCGCGGAACATCTCCTGCTGCAGCCGCCCCAGGTCGCCCAGCGGATCGTCCCGGTAGGCGCCCTGCTCGGCCATCAGCTGCTCGGCGTAGAGCGCCCAGCCTTCCGTGAACGCGCTCGGGTTGAGGTTACGGCGCAGCGCCGGCAGCTCGTCCAGGGTCTGCGACAGGGCGATCTGGAAATGGTGGCCCGGCGCGCCCTCGTGGTAGGTCTGGGTCGGCAGGGTCCAGCGCGGCATGTCCATCGTGCCGAGGTTGATGAAGTACGTGCCCGGGCGCGAGCCGTCCGGTGCGGGCGCGAAGTAGTAGCCGCCGGGCGAAGCGTCCTGCGCATACTCGGGCACCGGCCGCACTTCGAGCGGCTGGGTCGGAATGCGGCCGAACAGCGCCGGGAACCCGGGCTCGGCGCGGTCCAGGATCTCCCGTACCTCGGCCAGCAGCGCATCGCGCCCGGCCTGCGAATTCTCGAAGCGGTGCGCGGGGTCCTCCGCCAGCGCATCGAGCCGCTCGGTCAGGGTGCCCTCTTCCAGCCCCTGGCCATGCAGGATCGCCTCCATCTCCTTCTCGATGCGCGCCACTTCCTCCAGACCGATGTCGTGCACCTGCTCGGCATCCAGGTCGGTGCTGGTGTACCAGCGCAGCGCGGCGTCGTAGTAGGCATCGCCTTGCGGCAGTGCCCACAGCCCGTGGCTGTGCGGCTGGTCTTCCAGGACGGCCTCGATGCGCGCGAGCAGGCGTGCGTAGCCGGGGTTGGTGGATTCGCGCACCGCTTCGGCGGCTGCGTCGAGCAGGCGGCCGCGCAAGAGCGGGTCGACGTCCTCGAGCGCGTCGAGGCGCCGCGCCAGCGAGCCCACGAACACGCTGTCCTCGGGCGGGGGCCGCAGCAGCTCGCGCACCTGGCTGGCGGCGCCCTCCAGCGCCACCCGCGGCGGGACCACGCCGTGCGCGGCCTGCATGTCGAAGTTTTCGATCAGCTGGTCGAGCTTGGCGCCGGACGCCTGCAGGCGCGCGATGTACTGGCGCGCACCCGCCTCGTCGGCGACCGCGTGGCTGTTGTCCATGAAGCGCGGCAGCATGGTGGCCATGCCGAACAGGTGGTCCACCGCGTACACGCCGGCGGACAGCTGCAGCCACGCCGGCGCCCAGTCGAACGCCAGCAGTTGGATCTGCCGATCGTAGAACCAGCGCACGAAATCGTGGCTCCAGCGTTCCTGGCCTTCCAGGCGGTCGCGGTCCCACTGCTCGATCTCGTCCAGCGACGCCCGCAGTTCGGCGCGCAACGCGTCGCGGCGGGCGAGCGAAATGTCGGTCAGGCGGCTGTTGCTCGCGGCGTCGCCCGACCCTAGCATGCTGGCGGCCTCGGGATCGGCGGCAACGGCACGCTGGAACTGCGCGTCCATGACCGCGTGAAGGCTGTCCTCGGCCGCGATGGCGGGCGAACCGGCCAGCAGGGCCAAGCCGAGCGTGAGGGTCTTCAGCAACGGATTGGGCATTCGAACTCCGGTCGATGACGGTTGCGGTCGATTTTCCGTGCCGGGCCAGGCCCGCACATGGGCCGAAGGTCCCTCGCCCGCGAAACGCCCGCAGGCGCGACCCGCCGGGCGCGCGCAGGCAGGGCCAGAGGATCTCCGCACGGTCGGCAGCGCGGTTGCGGCCCGGCGCCTTCGATCGCGGCCGGCCACACCCATTCGCCCGGGCTTGCCACCCGCCGCGTGCGGCGGGATGCTGGCCGGCAACCGACCACCGAGGAGCGAGGGAATGGCCAAGTCCGCATGGGCCGCGTTTCCACACGACCCCAGCCGTTTCGCCTATTCGGGCGACGCGCTGAAGAAGGCCTGGGCGAAGCTGCACGCCGGCGATTGGGAGCCGTGGCCCGACGAGAAGCGCGCCCAGGCGCTGCTCAAGGCAGCGGGTTCGGCCGCACCGTCCGGCGTGGATGCGAAGACGTTGGCCGGCAGCCTGCAGGAGGCCTGGCGGGCGTTCCATCGCGGCGACTTCCAGGCGGCATTCGAGGCCGGCGAGCAGTTGGGGCCGGCCGGGGCGTCCGTGGCGGTGAAGGCGCTGGGCGTCCACGCCACCCACCTGGTCGAGGGCGACGCCGAAAAGCTCAGGCGCTTCGAGCGGGGCGCGCAGATCGCCGAGGCTGCCGTGGAGGCGCTGCCCGGCGAGGCCAACAGCCACTACCGCCATGCCTTCGCGCTGGGCCGCTACAGCCAGGGCCTGAGCATCGCCAAGGCGCTCAAGCAGGGTATCGCCGGGAAGGTCCGCGACGCGCTCGACAACGCCCTGGAACTGGCGCCGAAGCACGCCGAGGCGCACACCGCCATGGCGCTGTACCACGCCGAGATCATCGGCAAGGTCGGCGGCATGATCGGCGGCCTGACCTACGGCGCCAAGGCCGCGGAGGCCGAAGCCCACATCAAGAAGGCGCTCGCGCTCACCCCCGCCTCGCCGGTGGCCCACATCGAATACGGCAACCTGCTGATGCTGCTGCACGGCGAGCGCAAGGAGGACGCCGCCGCCGCGGCCTACGAGAAGGCCGCGGCGATCGAGCCGCTGGACGCGATGGAGGCCCTGGACGCCGCCTACGCCCGGGGCCAGCTGGAGTAGGCCCGGCCGTGGACCGACGGCTTGTTCCCGCCCCGCCCCGCCCGTAAACTACGCGGCCTGCCGGCGCCCAGCGCGCCCGGCCACCGGATCGGGCGGTTAGCTCAGCGGTAGAGCATTGCCTTCACACGGCAAGGGTCGCAGGTTCGATCCCTGCACCGCCCACCAGCATCGTTCGACGACATGGCCACCTTCGCGGGTGGCCTTTGTCGTTGTACGGCTGCAGTCCGGGATTCGTAGCGCAACCCGGCCCATGAGCGGCCGGCGCGACCTGCAGGCGAGCGACGGCTTGCACGAAAGTCCGAGCCATGTATACAGTGTACACATGGTGAAATCCCCGACCGCCGAGCGCATCCTCCACGCCGCCCACGCCCTGTTCGAACGCGAAGGCGCCGACGCGGTCAGCATGCGCCGCATCGCCGACGCGGTCGGCATCACGCCGATGGCGATCTACCGACATTTTCCCAACCGCGAAGCCCTGCTCAGGCGCATCAGCGACGACAGCTTCAACGAGATCGCCCACCGCTGGGACGCACTGCGCGAGGGCGGCGACCCGGTCGCGCGCCTCCTGGCGATACAGCGCATCTATCTCGACTACGCGCTGGCGCATCCACACCTGTTCGACCACGCCTTCTCGGTGCGGCGCGAAGACGCGCGCCGCTTTCCCGAAGACTTCCACGCGCGCCGCTCGCCCACCCTCAACGTGGTCCACGACACGGTGCTGGAAGGGCAACGGGCCGGCCTGCTGTGCGCGGGCGACCCCTGGGACATCGCGATGACGCTGTGGGTGCATTCGCACGGCCTGGTCGCGCTCTACCGCGCCGGCCGTTTCAGCTACGACGAACGCCGGTTCCGCACCTTCTACGAAGCCTCGCTGGAGAGACTGCTCGATGGACTCAAGACCTGACCGTTTGCCGCGCATCGCGGCGCCGCTCGCGGTGGCGCTGACCGCGCTGGGCTGGTGGTTCGGCACCCATCTGGAACCGCTGTGGTGGGCGGCCTGGCTCGCACCGCTGCCGCTGCTGGCCTATGCGCTGCGGGTGCGCGCGGGCCCAGCGGCGCTGGCGGCGTTCGCAGCGTTCGCCATCGGCGGCGCCAATGCCTGGCACTACCTGCACGACGTGGTCCGGGTGCCGCTGGCGGTGGTCTGGATGGCGATCCTCATGCCCGCCCTGCTGATGGTGCCGGTGACGCTGCTGTTCCGCGCCCTGGCGCGGCAGGGCCGCATTCTCGCGGCGACGCTGTCGCTGCCGCTTGCGGCCACCGGGCTGTCCTGGGCCGGCGCGACGCTGTCGGTGCACGGTACCTTCGGGCATCTCGCCTATTCGCAGATGGACGCGCTGCCGGTGATCCAGGTCGCCGCGGTCGCCGGCCTGTGGGGCGTGGGCTTCCTGGTCTGGCTGCCCGCCTCGCTGCTTGCGGCCGTCACCGCACCGCATGCGGACCGGCGCGACCGCGTGCAGGCGGCGACGACAGCCGCGCTCGTGCTCGCGCTATCGCTGGGCTACGGCGCATGGCGGCTGCGCGACGACGAAGCATCGGCGAGGCTGCGCGTGGGACTGGTGACGATCGGCGGATCCGGCGATGCCGCGGCGGATCCGGCCACGCCGGAGGGCCGGCGCATGCTCGCGCGCTACGCGGCCGAGATCGACCGCCTGGCCGCGGCGGGAGCGGCGGTCGTCGTCGCACCGGAGTCCGCCCTGCTGTTGCGCTCGCATGCGCTGGAAACGCTGCAAGAACTGTCGGGGCGGCACGGCATCCGGATCCTGGTCGGCGCGGAGGACCATAGCGACCCGCAGCGCAAGCGCAACGCGGCGCTGGTGTTCGAGCCCGGCGCCGGCGAACCCGTCGCCTACTACAAGCGTCACCTGATCCCCGGTTTCGAAGATCGCTACACGCCGGGCGACACGCGGACCATGCTGCCCGGCGCGCCGCGGACCGGCGTGGCCATCTGCAAGGACCTCGATTTCACCGCCACCGGATACGCCCATGGCAGGCTCGATACGCAACTGCTGCTGGTGCCGGCATGGGACTTCGACGAGGACGCGTGGCTGCACGGCCGCATGGCCGTGCTGCGCGGCGTGGAAGGCGGCTTCGCGATCGCACGCACGGCCCGCGACGGCCACCTCACGCTCAGCGACGACCGCGGGCGCGTGATCGCGGAAACTTCGAGCGCGGGGACGACCGCACCGGTCTCGCTACTGGGCGAACTGCCGCTTCGCGACACGCGCACGCCCTACGCGCGCTGGGGCGACGCCTTCGGCTGGCTGTCGCTGATCGCGGCGGCGCTGCTGGCGGCGAGCCTGGCGCTGCGACGGGAGCACGGCGCCCCCTCACGGGCCAACGACTAGAAGAAGACGTCCTGGTGTCGGCACCGACAGTGCCGGGCGGGAAGCAGTTCCTCCACCCCGGCGAGCTGCGGTCCGCCTGCCCCGCCTTCAGCGCTCGAGGCCCACCTCGGCCAGCATCTCCTCGATGCGGACCTCGACGTGGGTGGCGTCCTCGGGAGTGACCGCGCCATCGACGACGGGATCCGCCTCGGCCGCGAACGCCGCCCAGAAATCCTCCTCGTTGGTGTAGTCGTCAACCAGGGCCGGCAGCTTGCGCCGCAGTGCGTCCAGCCGCGCGTCGAGCTCCAATCGATCCATCGCGTACCTCCGGCCAGATATCGATGCCGATACGTTGGCCACTGCGCCGTTGATCCGACGTGAAACCTCCATGCACGCAGTCGGGGCGACAGGTCCCGGGCTGCGGAATGCGGCGGCCGTGGGATGCCGGGCGCGCACGGCCGAGCATCGCGCCGCGTTTTTCCGGCCGTGGCCGACGGCGGGATCGCTCGGGCCCGCGTCAGCGGACCGGCACGTCGAAGGCGACATCCGGCGAGGGTTCCGGCTGGAACCCGTAGTGCCACCACTCGCGCTCGTAGTTGCGGAAGCCGTGCCGCTCCATGGCGCTGCGCAGGCGACGCCGATTGCGCCGTTGCGCCTCGCTGGCCTCCGGGCTGTCGGTATGGGCGAGCGGATCGAAGAAATCGAAGGCGGTGCCCATGTCCAGCGGCGTGCAGTCCTGCCCGGACGCGTCGCAGCGCAGCAGCGTCAGGTCGAGCGTGGCGCCGCGACTGTGGCCGGAGCGCTCGGCGATGTAGCCGTCATTGACGAGTTTGCCCTTGTCCAGGCTCGGATAGTGTTCCGCCTTGGTGCGCAGGTCGCCCGCGTCCTGCACCCAGCGCATGAAGTGCCGTACCGCGCGTACCGGCCGGTAGCAGTCGTAGATCAGCAGGCGGAATCCCTGTTGGCGCAGATCCGCCTCGACCCGCTGCAGCGCTTCGGCCACCGGCCGCAGCAGGTAGCAGCGCGGCGCCTCGTAGCCGTCGACCGGCGCGCCGACGAAATTGTCGCTGCCGGCATAGCGGATGTCCTGGCGGATGTCCGGCACCAGGCGGTCGATCGCGACCAGCCCCGCCTCCTCCGCCGTGCGCGTCGGCGACACCGCCGGACCGTCCGCGACGGACGCGCCCGCCGTCGGCAGCAGGAGCGCGGCCAGCGCGATGCGCCAGCGGGACGGCAACACCTTCATGGGCAATCGCCGACGCGCACGAAGGCGAGATCCTCGTAGTCGTAGCTGAAGTCCGCTTGCGGATCGACCTTGGCCATCGTCAGCGTCGGCGGCGCGTTCGCATCGTCCGCATCGGCGAACGTCAGCCAGGCCTCGGCATCGACGCTCACCTCGTCCCAGTCCACCAGCAGGCGCTCGCCGACCCGCATCACCGTGCCGCTCAGCATCGGCGACCTGGCCGCGGCGAAGCGCACGGCATCGCCGCGCCGGCAGACCGATGCTTCGCCGAACCACGGATCGCGGTACACGCCGAGCCATGGCGTCATGCTGTCGATGCTCGCGGCCTGCCGCGACGACGTGTCCGGCGCCGAGGTGCTGCCATCTTTCCTGTCCGCCGCCGCGTCCGCGGCGATGGCGTCGGCGTAGTAGTCGACCGTCCGGTCCGCGGCCTCCGGCGCGGTGAAACGCTTCGACAGCGCCTGCACCAGCGCGCTGCGCGCGTTCGAACCGCCTCCGTTCATCAGCACGACGAAGCCGACGCCGAGTTCGGGCAGCAGGGTGACCGCCGAATACATGCCCGACAGCGTGCCGGTATGCGAGACCTTGAGCCTGCCGTCGGCATCGTTGAGCCGCCAGCCGTATCCGTAGGCGTGGAAGTGGGCGCCGTCCCATTCGCGCAGGCGCCGCCCGAGGGGCATCGGCGTGTGCGCGGTCCACAGCGCCTCGCGCTGCTCCCGGGACAGCCACGGCGCCCCATCGACAAGTCCGGACCGCTCCGGCTGGAGCCACATCGTGATCCAGCGCAGCATGTCGTCGAGACTGCAGCGGATCCCGCCCGCCGCCGCCATCGGCACCGCCGCCACCATTTCGCCGTCCTCGCGCACCGGTACGTTGCGGCCGTCGATGCGGATGTGCGGCTGCGCCATGTCGCCCACCTCGTCGCGCCGCCACTCGCCGACGCGGCAGCGCTCGAGACCGAGCGGCTCGAACAGCTCGCTGCGCAGCAGCGCCTCGTAGGACTCGGCGCCGGCCGCTGCAGCGGCGAGCTCGCCGGCGACGATGTACAGCGTGTTGTCGTAGGCGTAGCGCGAACGGAAGCTGTAGATGGGCTTCAGGTGCGCCATGCCGGCGATCACGTCCTCGCGGGTGAACAGGTTCGGCTCCGGCCACAGCATCAGGTCGCCTGCGCCCGCGCCCAGCCCGCTGTTGTGGATCAGCAGGTCGCGCACCTGGATCTCGCGGGTGACCCACGGATCGTGCATGCGGAAGTCCGGCAGGTGCCTGATCACCGGATCGTCCCAGGCGAGTTTTCCCTGGTCCACCAGCCGCGCCAGCAGCGCGGTGGTCATCGCCTTGCTGTTGGAGGCGATCTTGAACAGGGTTGCCGGCGTGACCGGCTCGCCGCCGCCCGCGCGCAGCTCGCCCGCGGTCCGCACGTAAGTGACCTCTCCGTCCTCGACCACCCCGACCGCCAGGCCCGGCAGCTCGAAGCGCGCGACGGCGGCATCGACCTCGGCATCGATCGCCGCCTGGCGCGTCTCGCCGCCCGACGGCTCACGGGCGACCGCCACGTGCATCGCCTGCGCCAGAAGCAGCGCCGTCACGCACAGGCGGCCGACGGCCGCGCCCCGCTTCGCTTTCCCACGGGGCGCGCGGCGCGGCCCCTGGCCTGGCGCGCCCGGGCGCCGCATCGTCGTGTCCAAATCGTCGCCCGTCAGAAGAACTTGTACTCGAGCTGCAGGGTATAGGCGCGCCCCCGTGGATCGGCGATGCGGGGCTCCCAGCCGGCGCCGGCCGCGAAGTCGTTCTGGTGCGCGGTGAACGGCGGGTCTTCGTCGAGCAGATTCCTGAT
Organism: Luteimonas salinisoli; assembly: GCF_013425525.1. GTDB lineage: Bacteria > Pseudomonadota > Gammaproteobacteria > Xanthomonadales > Xanthomonadaceae > Luteimonas > Luteimonas salinisoli. Next base: position 12,562 of record NZ_JACCKA010000070.1, read on the forward strand.
GCCGAACACCACCCGCAGCGGATCCAGCCCGGTATAGCCGACGCTGTAGTTGTAGGTGGTGTAGCTGTCCACCCGCGGATCCCACGCCGCCGGGATGTAGGTCTCGTTCCTGACGCTGACCGGCGGCTCGTCGTTATAGCCGTGGCGGTAGACCTGGGTGAGGCTGTGGGTCCAGTCGCCGCGGAAGTAGCTGAAGTTCAGCGTGTGCTTCCACTTGATCGGCAGGTTGTAGTAACGCACGTAGCCGCCGACCAGGTTGTCGGTGTAGGGCAGTGCCTCGACGCCCTTGGTCCGGAACGAATCGATGTAGCTGCCGTTGAGGTTCACGCTCCAGCGTCCGCCGGCCAGCTCGCCCAGGAAGTTGGCATCCAGCTCCACGCCCCGCATCTGGCTGCCGCCCGAATTGATGTAGCGGCGATCGATGGCGACGACCTCCCCGGCGTCATTGCGGATCCAATTCTCCTGGAACAGATCGTAGTACTCGACCAGGACCTCGGTCCGCGCCGGCTGGATCGTGTTGGTGCGCTCGATGTCCCACCAGTCCAGCGTCATGTTGAACCAGTCGACCGGCGCGATCACCACGCCGAAGCTCTTCTGCTTGGACTCCTCCGGCTGCAGGTCCTCCTTGCCGCCGAAGATCATGTCCGGCTGGATCGACTCGCACCCGGGCACTTCGGGATCGGGTACGCCGCCCGGGCAGCTGGCCGGATCGGCCAGATCGAAGCCGGTGTACGGCAGCTCGCTGACGCCGTTGAACAGCTGGTTGAAGGAGGGCACCTTGAAGCCTGTGCTGTAGGCGCCGCGGAACGCGAGCGCATCGAACGGCTGGTACTTGAAGGACACCTTCGGGTTGGTGGTGCTGCCGAACCCGTCGTAGCGGTCGTAGCGGCCGGCCAGGGTGACCTCCAGGCTGTCGAAGACCGGCAGGTAGACCTCGGCGAACACCGCCTTGATGTCGCGGCTGACGTCCTCGAGGATGTTGGCGTCGTCGAACGGCGCGTTGAACACCGGCCGCCCGTTGGTACGTTCGTCGCCGTTGAACCTGAACTCCTCGCGGCGCAGGTCGATGCCCGCGGCCGCATAGATCGATCCGCCGGGCAGCGACAGCCCCACGTCGCCGGAGAAGACGGCGTCGACCTGGGTCACGACCGACTCGCCGCCGTACAGCACCACGCCCGTCGCCGAGCCGGCCTCGAGCGCCGCCATCGCCGCCGCCGACTGCTCCTGCCCCGGCAGCAGGAACGGGTTGAGCAGGCCGCTGCCGAGGGCCTCCTGCAGGGCATCGGTGTAGTGATACCCGCGGCCCAGCGTCGATTTCGATTCGCTGGAGGCGCGCGACAGGCCGACCGCGTAATCCCAGCTCCCGACCAGGCCCTCGAACCCCGCCAGCAGCCGGTAGGCCTTGGTGTTGGTCGAGATCTGGCGCGGGCCGCAGGCCATGCAGCGCCAGCGGTAGGCGATGCGGTCGCCGTAGCTGAGCTGGTCGGCGCCGAAGTAGTCGGCCAGCGCGTCGAAGACCATGTCGTAGGATTCGCCGGTACTCGGATACCAGGTGTCCGGGTTGAAGGCGGCAGTCGCCACCGTGCTCGACGAGATCTGGTTCTGCTCGAAGGTCTTCTCGACGTCCACCTCGGAGCCGACGAACTCGACGAACGCCTCATGGCGATCCGACATCTTGAAGGTCGCCCGGCCGATGAAGTCGACGCTCTCCTGGGGCTGCTGGATCACCGCCGCGGCCGGGTAGTCCCAGGCGCAGGCATAGCGCGAGGAGGGGACGTTCCACAGGCGGTGATCGTACGGCCCCATCAGGTCGCCGCCGCTCTCGCAGCCGGCCGCGCCGGGCAGGTTCAGGATGTTGACGGCCGCCTGCAGCGATCCGTCCTCGGGATCGATCACGCCTCCGCCCATCATCGACCCGTCATGGTTGAACACCGTCGCGAACGGCGGACCGCGGGTGTCGGGAGACAGGCCGCGCTCGGGTTGGAAGCTGTTGGAGAAATCGCGGTCGGTGCCGCGCAGGATCTCGTTCTTCTTGAAGCTCACGGTACCGAAGACGTTCCAGCGGTCCGTGTCGAGGTCGCCGCCGCCCACCAGCAGGTTGGCGCGATGAATGTTGCCGCCGCCGGCTTCCGTCACGTCGACGAACGCGGAGGCTTCCGCGCCCGTGTAATCGCGCCGGGTGATGAAGTTGATCACGCCGCCGATGGCATCGGTGCCGTAGACGGCCGATGCGCCGTCGCGCAACACCTCGACCCGGTCGATGGCCGCGAAGGGAATGGAGTTCAGGTCGACCGCCCGCCCCTTGAGCCCGTGCGTGGCGACGCGGCGGCCGTTGAGCAACACCAGGGTCGCGTCGGCGCCCTGCCCGCGCAGGTTGGCGCCGGACACGCCGTTGTTGCCGCGCTGTTCCTCATGGACGATGCCGGCGTTGCTCGACAGGTTGTCCGAACCGTTGCCGGCGATGTTCATGTACATCAGCAGCTGTTCGGCCGAGGTGATGCCCTGCGCCTCGATATCCGCCTTCTGGAACACGGTGATCGGCAGCTGGCTCTCCACCTCCGTGCGCTTGATGTGCGAACCGGTCACCCGCACGGTGTCCAGGGTGCGGGGGGCGCTACGCTCGCCGGAATCCGGTGGATCGGCCAGCGCGTCCTGCCCGAGGGCGACTCCCGGGCACGCCAGGCCGATCAGGATGGCTGCGGCGAGATGGCCCGGCTTCGAGCGCGGACGTGCGATAGGCATGCGGAATCTCCTGGGTGGGTGGAGCGTTGCGGAACCTCTCGATGCCGTCCGCTGCCATGCACGACGGCGCTGTTCTCGAGGTGCCGACCACGAAGGCGACCTCGTGCCTTGGAACGGACGTCCAGCCAGCGGCCTCCCGATCGTGATGAGCGCCACGCCTGCGCACCCTGACCGCAGCTTCCACTTGCCCGTCCTCGCCCGGGGCACCTGAGCCAGCGATACGGTCCATGCGCGTGCGTGCGGCCGCTCCCCGGCCATCATTCCCGTTTCATCGCTGTGTAACACGCCCCCCTCAGGCGGTCAATAATCTATTCTGCTCGCGCCCCTCCCAGGAAGCATTGATTCCAACCAGCGAAAAGAAAGGCGGCCCGGAGGGCCGCCAAACGGAGGTTCTTCCCAAGGAAGACAGCATCAGCCCATTCGACTATCGGCACCGTTCGACCGGGCGCCATGCGCGCACGGCCGAGGCGGTTCAGAACTCCAGCGCCAGCGTCAGCTGGCCATAGCGCGGCCCCTGCAGGAAGCGCTCCTTGCCGAAGTACGGGTCGCGATCGCCGACGCCTGGCTCCAGATCCTGGTACACCCAGACCGGCTTCTGGTTGTTGAGCAGGTTGTAGACAGCCAGCTTGGCCGAGAAGTCGGCGGCGCCGAAGCTGCGTTCGTAGGCGAGACTCAGGCCGATGTCGACGATCCACGGCATCCGCCCGGCGTCGCCGCGCGGGGAGTGCTCGAACACGCGGTCGGCGGTGCTCCAGGTATCGCCCTCCTCCGGGTTCGGGAAGGCTTGATCGCGCGTGCAGTTCTCCACACAGATGTAGTAGCTGTGGTAGCTCTTCCAGTTGTAGGGGTTGCCCACACCCATGGCGGTAATCGGTCCGCCAGAACGCGCGTCGACCGTGGCGCCCGCGCGCCAATTGTCGTTGAACGCATAGCTGCCGCGCAGCTTGATCTGGTGGCGGTGGTCGTTGGCCAGCGGACCGTCGCCCCGGTAGTTGACGAAGGGATCGTCGAAATTCTCGGTGCGGCCGGTATCGCCGAAGTTGGTATCGGTGTTTACCGGCCCTTCCGCGTTGCCCTCGCTCCAGGACAGCGTGTAGGACGCGTTGAACGCCCACTTTCCGTCCCAGGCGCGGTCGAGCTGGAGTTCCAGCGCCTTGTAATCGCGCTTGGGCTTCACCCAGCCGCGCTGGCCGGTCGGGGTGGAGCCGACGTAGGTCCACTCGCCGTCGATGAACTCATAGTTGTCGGCTTCGGTCCAATAGCCCGCCTGCGAGGTGTCGATCGTGAGATACCCATCGGCAGTGCCGTCGCAGTCGGTGTCGCCCCAGATGGTCAACTCCTCGCCAGGATTGGCCATCACCCAGGAACTGCCGACCCGACCGCAATGGGTGGCGGTGATGTTGATGTCGTCGATCGCGTTCTCGAGCCTCCGGTAGATGCCGCGCGCACCCCAAGACCAGGTCTCGTTCAGTGCCTGCTGGAAGCCGAGGATCAGCTCGTCCTGGTAGACCGGGTCCATGTCGGCGTCGACTTCGGCCCGCAAGTCTCCGACCGTACCGTCGCCCTGGTCGTTGCTGAAGCCGAACTGCGGCCCGAGGATCGGCGTCGCATACTGCACCCCGTCGCGTTCGCTGATCTCCCAGCCGTCGAAACCGTAGAAGGTCCGCTCGTCCAGCAGCGCACCGCCCTGCTTGATATTGATGACGTTGGCCACCGGCAGGTAGTAGCGGCCGGCGTTGCCGAACAGCTTGGTGGTGCCGTCGCCGCGGAGGTCCCAGGAGAACCCGACCCGGGGCGCGATCATGTCATCCATCTCGATATAGGTATTTCCCTCGGCGTCCTTGTTGTCGAACTCCTCGTAGCGCAGCCCCAGGTTGAGCAGGAAGTTGGGAGTGATCGACCAGCTGTCCTCGATGTAGAGGGCCTGGTTGTTGGACTCGAACTCCCCGAAGATCTCGTAGCGGCGGGCGCGCACGTACTCGGTGTAGCCGGGGGGTACGGTCCCGGCGTCGGGGATCTGCGCGCCCGGCGTGGTCGTGCTGACCAGATACGACACTCCGCCGGGCCCCGAATATCCCTGGCTCAGATCAGAAGTGTTGACCTCGCGGTCGTAACCGAAGCGCAGCAGGTGGTCGCCCAGCGACCACTCGAAGTCGGCGCGGGTCTGCTTGCGCTCGTCATTTCGATCGTAGATGCTCAGGTTATTGGTACAGCCGAGCGGAACACCCGGGTCCGGTACGCCACTACCCGCACTCACGTAATTGCAGTCGGCGTCGTTGGGCGAGCCGGTAATGCTGTTGCGCTCCATGCTGCCGTGCATCACCTTCATCGACAGTGAGTTGGTGAGGTACGAGCTCCAAGTGAGCGCCCAGTTGGTACCGCCGGTTTCGGAGTACCGGTCCGATAGTGCATCGCCAACGGTATCGGTATCGAAGTCGTAGGCGTAGGTGGTGGTATCGGTGCGGTTGTCGTTGGAGAACGCCATCAGGTTGAGCAGATTGTTTTCGGTGATCTGCCAGTCGAGCGTGGTACCCCAGAAGCCATCGTCTGACTCGCCGCGGTTGAAGCTGGTGCCGACGTTGTTGGTGCTTTCCGGCTCCACCTTCCGTCCCTCGTACATGGCGAAGAAAAACAGCCGGTCCCTGATGATCGGACCCGACGCCCATGCGTTGAGCCTGGTGGCGTCGGTGGTGTCCTTGCTGCGGGTGAGGTAGCGCTCGCCGTCGAGATAGCTGTCGCGGCGCGAGGCCTCCCAGTCGCTGGGTCCCCAGACCAGCTTGGCGCCGTAGTGGAACTCGTTGCTGCCCGACTTGGCCAGGGCGTTCACCACGCCGCCAGTGGTACGGCCAAACTCCACGGAATAGCCGCCGGTCTTGACCTGGAATTCGTTGTAGAAGTCGAACGGCGCTTCGGAAAAGCCGACGCGGTTGTAGAAGTCGGTAACGTTCAGCCCGTTGAGGTAGAACGCATTCTCCGCGACCGACGAGCCGCCGAACGAGATGCCGCCGAACCCGGCACTGCCCTGGGCGACGCCCGGCGCCAGCACCGCCACCGAGGAGACGTTGCGCTCCACCGGCATCCGCGCGATCTCCTGCGCGGTGATGTTGGTGGCCGACTCCGTCGAGGTCACGTCGACGGCGTTGACGATCCGAGACCCGACGACCTGCACCGTGGCCAGCTCGGTGGTACCGTCGCCGGCCAGGTTGACCGTGGTGGCGTTGCCCAGCGTCACCGTCACACCGACCGGCTGTCCGCCCTCCGCTTGCAGGGTGTACTGGCCGGGGGGAAGCAACGGAAGTCGATACCGGCCGTCGGCACCGGCCGTCACGCCGCGCGTGAAGCCGGTTTCCGGATTGGTGATGGTCACCCGCGCCCCAGCTTCGGCCCGGCCGGTGACCGCTCCGGTGGCGCTCTGCGCCAGCACCGCCGGCGTGGTTGCGGACAGGCACGCCCCCAGGGCGATACAGAGGGCGGCGCGGCGGAATTTGGAATGGCTGGCCTTCATTGCGGTTCTCCCCAGAACAGGTGCGTGATGGTTGGCTTGGCGATGGTCAGGTGCGCTCGTCCGTGGCGGGTGGCAGGATCTGCCACTCGAACTCGTAGTCCCATTGGTCGAAATAGAGGTTGCCGCCGTCCCATTCGGCCTCGCCGCGCTGCGAGTCGACGGTCTCGGAACGGAAGTGCTGTTTGGGCGGCACGAACGACTGCGACCAGTCGTCGTTGTAGGCGACGCGGTAGGCGTCGAGCCCGCCGAGGTAGAACCAGCGGAGCTCCGGGTCGTCGCTCTCGAGCTGCCCGGTAGTGACGTCCATCGGCACCCAGCCGTACGGCGCCAGGTACAGCCAGCCCCAGTCGTGCATGTTGTCGTAGCCGGTCTCTTCGTCGGAGAAGGTCCAGCCGGACTGCCAGCGCGCCGGGATGCCGTTCATGCGCAGCAGGGTGATCAGCAGCAGGGTGACCTGGCCGCAGTCGGCGTGGTCCGCATGCAGGGCGTGGTCGCCGATGTTGCTCAGGGTCGAGTATTCGCGCGCGCCGCCCCAGGGGATCCGGTCGACCGCGGCGAACAGCTTCTGCGCGATGCGATACGGGTTGGTCTCGTCGCCCACCACCCGGCGCGAGTACTCGCGCATCGCCTCGGTGAACACCACGTGCGGCGCGCGCTCGGCCACGTAGGGCGCCAGCGTTTCGTCGATCTCCGCGACCACCACCCGCTCCGGGTCGATGTCGAAGCGGCGGGCGTGGATGGTCAGCTCGTAGCTCACCGAGAACCGCGTCGGCTCTCCGGCGACGGCCGGCCGTTCCAGGTAGGCGGTGCGCTGGAGGGCGTCTTCCGGCGCGATCCGCGCGTCGCCGGGCAGGCTGTCCACCAGCCGGATGTCTTCCTGCTGGCCCGGGATCGCCCGCGGGTAGGGAATCCAGGCGCGCACCGTCTCCCCGTCCGGCACCGCATCGGCCTCGACCACCAGGGATTGGGTGATGCGCACACGGCGCGGCGCCACGCTGGTCGCGCCGCCGGCCTTCGCCGCCGCCAGCACTTCCCGGTGGTGCGGATGCAGGGTCTCGTAGGGGCCCTGGGTGAAGGGGCGCACCGGCGGCGCGCGGCGCGCGGCCACGCGCGGCTGCAGCCGGAACAGGTTGAAGACGGCGCGGTTGAAATAGCGCGTCTCGCCGTCGATGGCGATGCGCTCGATCAGCCCTTCCGCGTCCCAGGCGTCGAACTCCTCGGCGGTGACGTCCGGGGCCTGCCGACGGACCGCGGCCAACGCCGCAGCCCGGTCGAGGGTGAAATCCAGGCGGATGCGGCGCATCCGCTCGCGCTGGAACTCCAACGCGCGGCGGGTCTCGGCAGCGGTCCGTGGCGCCGCCAGCAGCGCGGCGATGCGCGCCTCGGCCTCGGCGAAGCGGCCCTCGTCGACCATCGCCACCACCGGCGCAGGTGCCGGCGGCGGCAGCCCGGATGCGGCGGCGGGACCGGTCGCCAGCACGGCGGCCAGGACGGGCGCACAGAGAACAGCGGCCCGCCGGGCGATCGCGCCGGCGGCATTCCTTGCTGTGTCCTGGTGGGTTGCGCGCCGCAGTTTCATGGTCCCCGCCGGTGTGGCCCCCGTCACGGCTGTGTAACATTCTCCCAGGGGCCCGTCAATAAATTATTCTTCGGATGTTGATTTTGTGAAGAATGTATTCCATAACTGCCCCGGGGCCGCCGCCCGCGGCACCCGGCAAGGGGAACCCATGAGATCCACCCATCCGCTGATCCTGCTGCTCGCGCTGGCGCTATCGGCCTGCGCCCCCGCCCTTCCGGCACGCGAGCCGGCGCATGCCGATCGCCTGCCTGTGCATGGCGTGGTGGCCGTCGACCAGCGCCATCTGCAGCCCGACTACTGGATCGAACGCCTCGGCCCGGCCGCGCAGCGGCCCTACCTCGACGGCGCCGCGATCGCCCGGCAGAACGCCGCGCTGGTGGCACGCGACGGCTCGGTGCAGGACATCTCCGCACTGCCGCGGACGCTGCCTGACGCGACGGTGCGGGAGTGGATCGCCGCCCTGTCCTCGCGCCCGCAGGGCGAGCGCTACGACGCCACCGGAGCGGTACTGCCGGCGACCTTCTTCGACGCGCTGGAAGCCGCACTCGCCCTCGATGCGATCCCGCGGGAGCAGCCGACGCGCTACGGCCTGGTCGTGCGCCGCGCCGACCTGCGCACCTTCCCCGACGCCACCCGCGTCTTCAGCCGGCCCGGCGACACCGACATCGACCGGTTCCAGGAGAGCGCGCTGTTCCCGGGCGACGCGGTCGCCGTCGCCCACGCCAGCGGCGACGGCGAATGGCTGTTCGTGGTCAGCGACCGCTACTCGGCGTGGATCGAGCGCGACGCGGTCGCGCTCGGCGAGCGCGACACGGTGCTCGGCTACGGCAGCCGGTCGCCGGCGCTGGTGGTGACCGGCGCCACCGCCCGCACCGTCTTCAACCCGGAGCGCCCGGAAGTCTCCGAAGTGCAGCTGGACATGGGCGTGCGCGTGCCGCTGCTCGCCGACTGGCCGGCCGATCGCGCGGTGCACGGCCAGCACCCGCTGTTCGGACACGTGATCGAACTGCCGGCGCGCGCCGCGGACGGGTCGCTGGCGCTGCTGCCGGCGCTGCTGCCGCGCACCGCCGACGTCTCGCCGCAGCCGCTGCCGCTCACCCCGGCCAACGTCATCGCCCAGGGCTTCAAGTTCCTCGGCGAGCGCTACGGCTGGGGGCATTCCTACAATGCCCGCGACTGCAGCGGCTTCGTCTCCGAGGTCTACCGCAGCATGGGCGTGCAGGTGCCGCGAAACACCCGCGACCAGAGCGTCAGCCCGGCGCTGGACCGGACCCTGTTCGACGAGTCCGACGATCACGAGGCGCGGCTGGCCGAGGTGGCGAAGCTGCAGCCCGGCGACCTGGTCTACATCCCCGGCCACGTGATGATGGTGATCGGCCGCGAGAACGGCGTCACCTACACCATCCACGACACCACCGGCATCGGCTACCTGGACGCCGGCGGCGACCTGGTGCGGGTCCCGCTCAACGGCGTGGTGGTCACGCCGCTGGAGCCGCTGATGGCCGGCGAAGACACCCCCACCGTCGACCGCATCACCAGCATCGTCCGCATCCGCTGAGCGCAACCCTCCAGGGACCGAGCCGAATGAAAATCACCCAGATCCGCCTGGACATGCTCCGGGTGCCGCTGAAGACGCCGTTCAAGACCGCGCTGCGCACGGTCGACGCGGTGGAGGACATCATCGTCAGCGTCCACACCGACAGCGGCCACGTCGGCTACGGCGAGGCCGCCGCGACCGCGGTGATCACCGGCGACACCCACGGCTCGATCGTCGAGGCGATCGACAAGCTGATCGCCCCGCGCCTGGTGGGCATGGAGATCGCCGACCTCAACCGCGTCGTGCACCGGATCCAGGGCGCGGCCGAGCGCAACACCAGTGCCAAGGCCGCGGTGGAGATCGCGGTCTACGACCTGTGGGGGCAGCTGTACGGCGCCCCGCTCTACCGCCTGCTCGGCGGCGGCGACCCGGTGATCACCACCGACATCACCATCAGCGTCGACTACATCGACAAGATGGTCGCCGACTCCATGGACGCCGTGAACCGCGGCTTCGAATCGTTGAAGATCAAGGTGGGCAAGGAGATCGGTGTCGACCTGGAGCGGGTCAAGGCGATCTACGCCGCGGTCGAGGGGCGCGCGCTGTTGCGCCTGGACGCCAACCAGGGCTGGACCGCCAAGCAGGCGGTCTACGCCATCCGCACCCTGGAGGACGCCGGCGTGCAGCTGGAACTGGTGGAGCAGCCGGTGAAGGCGCGCGACCTGGCCGGCCTGAAATACGTCACCGAGCGTGTGCACACCCCGATCATGGCCGACGAGAGCGTATTCGGGCCGGCCGAGGTGATCGACCTGCTGCGCATGCACGCGGCGGATATCATCAACATCAAGCTGATGAAGACCGGGGGCATCTCCAATGCGATCCGCATCGCCGACATCGCCTCGGTCTATGGCGTGGAATGCATGATCGGCTGCATGATCGAATCCAGCATCAGCGTGGCCGCGGCGGTGCACGTGGCGGTGGCCAAGGCCGACACGATCCGCAAGATCGACCTGGACGGGCCGTCGCTGTGCGCTTTCAACCCGGTGGAAGGCGGCGTGCGCTTCAACGAATCGGAGATCACGATCGACGATTCGCCCGGCCTGGGCATCCGCGGCATCCGCGGGCTCGAGCCGCTGGCGGCCTGACGGACGGCCGGCGATGTCCTCGCTGCTCCGGATCCGCTCCCAGCGCGACCAGATGTCGGCGATCGAGCGGCGCATCGCCGACTTCATCCTCGACAACGCCCACCTGCTGCGCGACTACTCCTCGCAGCAGCTGGCCAACGCGCTGGAGGTCAGCCAGTCCAGCGTGGTCAAGTTCAGCCAGAAACTCGGATACAAGGGCTATCCCGACCTGAAGTACGCGGTCGGCGAGGACATGGCGCGCAGCGACGGCCAGGGCGACGGTGCCGTGGAGGCGACCGGCGAGGGCGATCGCCACGCCATGCTGGCCGAGACGCTGTGGCAGGCCAAGTCCAATGCCGAGCAGGAAACCCGGCTGCTCAACCCGCCAGAGACCCTGGACGCGATCGCCGACGCGATCCATCGTGCGCGTACCGTGTTCGTGATCGGCCTGGGCCACGACAGCATCGCCGCGCGCGGGTTCACCCTGCGGCTGTCGGAAGCCGGGATCCTGGCGGTGTTCCACTTCGATCCGGTGCTGATGCCGACCAGCCTGGCCAACGCCGGGCGCGACGACGTGCTGGTGGTGTTCTCCGAGCACGGCCGGCGCACCTCGCTGTGCGAGCTCAGCCGGCTGTTCCGCGAGCGCATCGGCGCGGTGATCAGCGTGACCCGCCACAGCGCCAATCCGCTGCGCGCACAGGCCGATCTGGCGCTGCTGGTGTCCGGCCACGACGAGCGCTCGCACATCGAGCAGCTGTTGTACCAGTCGGCGCTGCAACACCTGCTGGACCTGGTATTCATGCTGTTGTGCGAGCATGCGGAGGAACGCATGCAGCTGCTCGACCGCAACGCCGCACGCATGCGCCAGCTGCTGGAAACCTGATCCACCGCCCGCCGGATCCGGCTCCGCCATCCGGGAGAAGCCTCCCCTCCACACCTGACCGACGCCGCCGATGACCGACGCCACCCCCAGCAAGCCCTCCCGCCTCTCCACCCCCGCCCGGGTACTGATCGCGCTCGCCGCCGGCGCCGTCCTGGGACTCGCGCTCGCGGCGTGGGACCAGGCGCTGGCACTGCGGATCGCCGACGTCGTTCAGCCGATCGGCCGGCTGTGGCTCAACGCGCTGCAGATGACGGTGGTGCCGCTGGTGGCCGCACTGGTGGTGGTCGGCATCAACGCCGCCAGCGACGCCGCGGCATCGGGCCGCACCGCGCGGGTGGCGATGGCGGTGTTCGCAATCCTGCTCACCGTGTGCGGCGCCTTCGCCGCCATCGCCTCGCCGGCGTTCCTGTCGCTGATGCCGCGCGACGACTCGCTGGTCGGCGCGTTCCGTGCCGCGATCCAGGCGCCGGAAGTGCTGCCCGAAGCCCCGGGGTTCGGCGAATGGCTGGTCACCGTGATCCCCAGCAACGCCATCGCCGCCGCGGCCGCGAGCGCGATGCTGCCGCTGGTGGTGTTCTCGATGTTTTTCGGCTTCGCCCTCACCCGGCTGGAGCCGGAGCGGCGCACCCGCATGCTGGAACTGGTGCGCAGCGTGGGCGACACCATGATCGTGATCGTGCGCTGGGTGCTGTGGGCGGCGCCGCTCGGCGTGTTCGCCCTGGTCTTCGCGGTCTGCGCGCGGGTCGGGATCGGCATGCTCAGCGCGCTGGCCTACTACATCCTGCTGCAGTGCGCGCTGTACATCGCCATCACTCTGCTGATGTACCTGGTGGCGGTGCTGTTCGCCGGCGAGCGGCTCGGCCGCTTCGCCGCGGCGCTGATCCCGGTGCAGGCCATCGCCGCCAGCTCGCAGTCGTCGCTGGCGTCGCTACCGGTGATGATCGACAGCGCCCGCGTGCGGCTCGGCTATCCGCTGGCGGTGACCTCGCTGGTCCTGCCGATGGCGGTCTCGCTGTTCCGCATCGCCAGCCCGGTGCAGTACCTGAGCGTAGCGGTGTTCATCGCCTGGATGTACGGAATCGACCTGAGTGCGGCGCAACTGGCGGTGGCGGTAGGGCTGAGCGTGGTGATCAGCATGGGCTCGGTGGGCCTGCCCGGCCAGGTCAGCTTCATGACCACCAACATGCCGGTGACCCAGGCGATGGGCCTGCCGGTGGAGCCGCTGGGCGTGCTGCTCGCGGTCGACACCATTCCCGATGTGTTCGCCACTGTCGCCAACACCAGCGCCGACGTCGCCGCCACCGGCGTGGTGGCGCGGCGCATGGGGCACGTTCCGGGGGCCGCGGGGGACGCGTCATGACCGACGCGGTGATCTACCACAACCCGCGCTGCTCCAAGTCGCGCGCGGCGCTGGAGCTGCTGCGGGCGCGCGGCGTCGCGCCGCGGATCGTGCGCTACCTGGAGGAACCGCTGGACGCCGGCGGGTTGCGCGTGCTGCTTCGGCAGTTGGGCATCCCTGCACGCGGACTGCTGCGTACCGGCGAGGCGGAGTACGCCGAGCTGGGTCTGGCCGATCCGGCACTCGGCGAGGAGGCGATCGTCGCGGCGATGGCGGCACACCCGCGCCTGATCGAGCGCCCGGTGTTCGCGCGCGGCGAGCGGGCGGTGATCGGGCGCCCACCCGAACGGGTGCTCGAGCTGCTCGACTGAGGCGTCCCGACCGAGGCCGGATTGGCGGAAATCCGCCGGTATTGCTGGCCGCGCTGGCGTTCGCGTGCATGGCACGCTCCTACAGGGACTTGGTGTCGCGGAGGCGCCGGATGCGTTCGGGCGGCGCGAAGGAGTCGCTGCGCGCGTTGGCCCAGAAGGCCTTGAACACGGCATGCTCCGGCTCGCCGTGCAGCAGCTCGCCCGGTTCCAGGAAACGGTACAGTGCGGCCAGCGAGCGGATCTCGGTCGGCGTGACCCGCCGCAGGATGTGTTCGGGACCGAGCTGTTGCGGATGCTCCAGCCCTGCCGCGGCCAGCAGGTCGCGCAGCGCCCGCAGCGTGTTGCCGTGGTAGCGCTGCACCCGCTCGCCCTTGTCGGCTACGTCCAGGTGCTTCCAGCGCGACGGATCCTGGGTCGCCACCCCGGTCGGGCAGCGGTCGTTGTGGCAGCTCTGCGCCTGGATGCAGCCGGTCGCGAACATGAAGCCGCGCCCGGAATTGCACCAGTCCGCGCCCATGGCGATGGTGCGGGCGATGTCGAAGGCGCTGGTGATGCGCCCGGCCGCGCCCAGCCGCACCCGCTCGCGCAGATTCAGGCCCACCAGGGTGTTGTGCACCAGCATCAGCGCCTCGTGCATCGGCAGGCCCACATGGTCGATGAACTCGGCCGGCGCTGCGCCGGTGCCGCCCTCGGCGCCGTCGACGACGATGAAATCCGGCAGCACCCCGGTCTCGAGCATCGCGCGGGCGATGCCGAACCACTCCCATGGGTGGCCAATGGCCAGCTTGAAACCCGCCGGCTTGCCGCCCGACAGTTCGCGCATCCGCGCCACGAACCGCAGCAGGCCGGTCGGCGTCGAGAACGCCGAGTGCCGCGCCGGCGAGATGCAGTCCACGCCCGCCGGCACGCCACGCGCTGCGGCGATCTCCGCGGTCACCTTCGCCCCGGGCAGCATCCCGCCCTTGCCCGGCTTGGCGCCCTGCGAGAGCTTGAGTTCCACCATCTTCACCTGCGGCGAGGCGGCATTGGCGGCGAACGCCTCCTCGCTGAAGCGGCCATTGGCATCGCGGCAGCCGAAGTAGCCGGAGCCGATCTCCCAGACCAGATCGCCGCCGTGCTCGCGGTGGTAGCTCGAGATCGAGCCCTCGCCGGTGTCATGGTAGAAGCCGCCCGCCTTGGCCCCGGCGTTGAGCGCGCGAATCGCGTTGGGCGAGAGCGAGCCGAAGCTCATCGCCGAGATGTTGAAGACGCTGGCGTCGTACGGCTGCGCGCTCTCGGCGCCGACGACGATGCGGAAGTCGTGCGACTCGATCGCGCTCGGCGCCATCGAGTGGTTGAGCCATTCGTAGTCGACGTCGTACACGCCCTGCTGGCTGCCGAACGGACGCACGTCGCTGACCGACTTGGCGCGCTGGTAGACCAGCGCGCGCTGCTGGCGCGAGAACGGCACCTCGGCGGTGTCGCCCTCGATGAAGTACTGGCGCATCTCCGGGCCGATCGATTCCAGCCCGTAGCGGAAGTGCGCCAGCAGCGGGTAATTGCGCCGCAGCGTGCTTTGCCGCTGCAGCAGGTCGCGGGTCCCGACCGCCACCAGCACCGCGGCAGCCGCCGCCACCCAGGCCCAGCCCGGCCAGCGCAGCGCCAGCAGCAGCGACGCCACGAGCAGCGCGATGCTGCCCCAGTACGCGAGATAGCGGCTCATCGCGGGCCGGTGCCGTGGGTCCGGTTCATGGCCCCCGAGTCTACAGGCGCGCGGCCACGGCTTCCCGCGGCCACGCCGCCTTCACGTCGTAGACCACCGCGTCCGGGCGCCCCAGCGCGCGGATCTCGGCAACGGTCATATCGCGGAACGCCCGGTGCGCGACCGCGAGCACCACCGCGTCGTAGGCGCCATGCTCGGGCGAAGCGACCGGTTGGATGCCGAGCATGCGCCCCGCTTCCTCCGCATCCGCCCACGGGTCGTGCACGTCCACTCGCGCGCCGGCCAGCTTCAATCCCTCGACCACGTCGACCACGCGGCTGTTGCGCAGGTCCGGGCAGTTCTCCTTGAAGGTCAGTCCCAGCACCAGCACCCGGGCACCGGCCACCGGCACGCCACGCTCGCCCAGCAGCCCCGCGACACGCAGCGCAACGTGCGCGCCGACGCGGTTATTGATGGCGCGGGCGGCGAGGATCAACTCGGGGTGGTAGCCCACCGATTCCGACTTGTGGGTGAGGTAGTAAGGATCCACGCCGATGCAGTGGCCGCCGACCAGCCCCGGCCGGAACGGCAGGAAGTTCCACTTGGTGCCGGCGGCCTCCAGCACCTCGAGAGTGTCGATACCGAGGCGGTCGAACATCATCGCCAGTTCGTTGATCAGCCCGATGTTGACGTCGCGCTGGATGTTCTCGACCACCTTGGCTGCCTCGGCCACGCGGATCGACGGTGCGCGGTGGGTGCCGGCGGCGATGATACCTGCGTACAGCGCGTCGACCGCGTCCGCCGCCTCGGGGGTCGAGCCCGAGGTAATCTTCGGAATGTCGGCCAGCCGGCGGTTGCGATCGCCGGGATTGATGCGTTCGGGGCTGTAGCCGCAGAAGAAGTCGCGATTGAACGAAAGGCCCGAGCCGCGCTCGAGGATCGGCACGCAGACTTCCTCGGTCGTCCCCGGGTACACGGTGGACTCGAAGATCACCAGGTCGCCGCGCGACATCAGCCCGGCCAGCAGCTCGCTGGCCTGCTGCAGCGGCCGCAGGTCCGGGCGCTGCAGCGCGTCGATCGGGGTCGGCACGGTGACGATATGGACATTGCGGTCGCGCAGGTCCTCCGGATCGGCGCTGTAGCGCAGCCGCGCCGGCGCCGCCAACTCGCCGGCGTCGAGCTCGCGGGTACGGTCGTGGCCGCCGCGCAGCTCGGCTATGCGCCGGGAGTCGATGTCGAAGCCGATCGTGTCGTGCCTGCCGCCGAACGCCACCGCCAGCGGCAGGCCGACGTAGCCCAGGCCGATGATGCCGATACGCGCATCGTTGGGATCGAGCATGCAGGCTCCTGGTCCGTACCGCGTGCGCCGCGCCGCGCGATCGGGACGACCGGCAGCCGGAGCCCGGGCATTCGACAACCTCCGATGGCCGAAGTCAAACCCGGTGCCGACGGCATCCGCCGCACGTGCGCCGCCAGCGGCCGAACCCGGGACCTGCGGACTTCACGTCGGGTTCTGCGCATGGCGCATAAGGTCGGCGCTGCGGTCGCGACGGCCGCCCGGACCGGAAGGCGGCCGAACCCACGCTGCGTCGGTCGCCCGAGCGACGCCGCCCCGACACCATGCCCGATCTCGACCTCAACCTGCTCACCGCCAACATCCACATGGGCTTCAGCGCCGGGCGACGCCGCTTCGTCCTGCCGGAACTGCGGCAGGCGATCCGCACGGTGTCCGCGGACATCGTCTTCCTGCAGGAGGTCCAGGGCGCGCACGAACGCCATGCCGAAAGACACGCGGACTGGCCGGAGGTTCCGCACTACGAATTCCTCGCCGACGAGCTCTGGCCGCAATTCGCCTACGGACGCAACGCCGTGTACCCGCACGGCCATCACGGCAATGCACTGCTGTCCAAGTTCCCGATCCTGCGCCACGTCAACCGCGACGTCTCGATCGCCGGCGCCGAGGGCCGCGGGCTGCTGCACTGCGTGCTCGACCTGCCCGGCTCGGATACCCCGATCCACGCGATCTGCGCCCATCTGGGACTGCGCGATGCCCACCGCCGCCGCCAACTGGAGCTGCTGTGCGCCATCGTCTCCACCGAGATTCCCGCCGATGCCCCGCTGATCGTCGCCGGCGACTTCAACGACTGGCGCCGCCGCGGCCATCCGCGGCTCGAGCGCTGCGGCCTGCGCGAGGCGCACCTGGAAACCCATGGCCGGCTCGCGCGCACGTTTCCCGCGCGCTGGCCGCTGCTGCCGCTGGACCGGATCTACGTGCGCAACGTGCGGGTGCAGGAGGCCGCGGTGCTGTCCACGCCGCCGTGGTCGCACCTGTCCGACCACGCCACGCTCGCCGCCAGTGTCCGCCTGACAGCACCGTACCGGCAGCGGAGCTGAGCCCATGCGCGCGACCATCGCCAACCACCCCTGGCGCCCTGGAAACCGCGCCGAGCTGCTCGAGAACGGCGAGGCGTTCTTCCCGCGCGCCTTCGAGGCGATCTCCCGGGCGCGGCGCGAGATCCTGCTCGAGACCTTCATCCTGTTCGAGGACGAGGTCGGCACGGAACTGCGCCGGCGCATCATCGAAGCCGCCCGGCGCGGGGTGAAGGTCGAGATGACCGTGGACGGCTATGGCTCGCACGACCTGTCCGAGGATTTCCTCTCCGGCCTGACCGCAGCCGGCGTGGAGTTCCGGATCTTCGATCCGCGCCGCACCCTGTTCGGCCTGCGCGTGAACGTGTTCCGGCGGATGCACAGGAAGCTGCTGGTCGTCGACGGCGAGCGCGCCTTCGTCGGCGGCATCAACTATGGATGCGACCATCTCGAGACATCGGGCCCGGCCTCCAAGCAGGACTACGCGCTCGAGGTCGAAGGCCCGGTGGTGGCGGACATCCGCGAGTTCGTCGCTGCGGCGATGCACGCCGGCGGCGATGGCGGCACGTGGTTCCACCGCAGCGCCTCGCCGTCGCCCGCTCCCGGCGGCGCGCCCGGGTCCGGCGAGGCGCGGGCGCTGTTCCTGGTGCGCGACAACGGCCGCAACTCCACGGCGATCGAGCGCGAATACCGCGCCGCGATCCGTGCGGCGCAGCACGAGATCGTCATCGCGAACGCGTACTTCTTCCCCGGCTACGGGTTCATGCGCGAACTCCGCGACGCGGCGCGGCGCGGCGTGCGGGTTTCGCTGATCACCCAGGGCGAGCCGGACATGCCGTTCGCACAGCTGGCCGCGCGCATGCTGTATCCCGATCTGGTCGCAGCCGGCGTCGTCGTCTACGAATACTGCAGGCGTCCGTTCCACGGCAAGGTCGCGTTGATCGACGACGACTGGGCCACGGTCGGCTCCAGCAACCTGGATCCGCTGAGCCTGTCGCTCAACCTGGAAGCGAACGTCTTTCTCCGCGACCACGCCATGAACCAAAGGCTGCGCCGCAGCCTGGACGCGCTGCGGCGAAGCGACTGCCGCCGGATCGAGGCCCGCGCGCTGCCCAGGCGCAGCCCCTGGCGCACGCTGATCGCGCCGCTCTTCTATCACGCGCAACGGCGGTTCCCGGCCTGGGCCGGGCTGCTGCCGGCGCACACGCCCAAGGTCGTACGGGTCGCGTCCGACGCGGAGCGCGCGCCATGAACCGGGCCGACGCAAGGCCGCGGCGGGCGCTCGGCCGCCGCCTGGCCAGGATCTTCACGGTCGCACTGCTCTCGGTCGTCGCCGTGGCGCTGTTCCGCTACGCCGGTTCGGTCGACTGGCCCGGCGTGCGCGAGGCGTTCGGAAGCTATCCGGCCGCGCTGTTGTGCTCGGCCGCGGGGCTGGCCGTGGCGAGCTACCTGCTGTACTGCGGTTACGATCTCGCGGCGCGCCGCTATGCCGGGCACGCGCTGTCCACCCCGCGCGTGGCGGCGGCGGCGTTCGTCAGCTACGCGTTCAACCTCAACCTCGGCGCGCTCATCGGCGGCGTCGGGTTCCGCTTCCGCATGTACCTGCGCGCGGGAATCGCCGCCGGGGTCATCGCCCGCATCGTGGCTTTCAGCATCGTCGCCAACTGGCTCGGATACACCGCGCTCGCGGGACTGCTGCTGGTGCTGAGTCCGGAGCCGCTGGCGGTCGCCGCGGGCCTGCGCGCGCCGTACCTGGTCGCCGCGGGCGTCGCGGCTCTGGCGCTGGTGGCGGCCTATCTGCTGGCCTGCGTCGGGCTGCGCGAGCGGGTCCTGTGCATCCGCGGGCACGAGTACCGCTTGCCCACGCCGGCGCTGGCACTGCTGCAGCTGGCGCTGTCGTCGCTCAACTGGCTGACGATCGCCACGATCCTGTTCGTGCTGCTCGGCCGCGAAGTCGCCTACCCCGTGGTGCTCGGCGCGTTGCTGGCGGGCGCGGTCTTCGCCGCGCTCGTCCACATCCCCGCCGGCCTGGGCGCACTGGAGGCCGCCTTCCTCGCCCTGCTCGGCGGCCACGTCGGGCAGCCGCAGCTGATCGCGGCGCTCCTGGCCTATCGTGCGATCTACTACATCGCGCCGCTGTTGCTGGCGATCCTCGCCTATCTCGGCCTCGAAGCCCGCGCCCCGAGCGGCAGCGGCGACCGCAGCGAGCGCTGACCTGCGCCGGACCAGGCAGGCGTGCGGCCGATCTCGATCGCCGTCGCAGTGGTCGAAGGGCGCGAGCCATCGGGCGGACAGCGGCCGACCCGGGAGCCCGACCCGGGAGCAGGATCCGAGAACGTTCCGAAGCGCGGCCACCGGGAGAGCAGAGCGCGAGCATGGTGCCCGGGGTCGGAATCGAACCGACACGGGGTTGCCCCCGAGGGATTTTAAGTCCCTTGCGTCTACCAGTTTCGCCACCCGGGCAGGTGCGGCGCTAGCGTGCCTGAGCGCGGCAGCGGGTGGAACCCCGCCTGGCCGCGGCCGCGGCCGCGAAGCCGGAGGCCCGTGCACGCCAGGACACGCGAAAAAGGCCCCGCAAGGGGCCTTCAGCGCTGATCCGGTGGAGGCCTGGGTCGGAATCGAACCGGCGTACACGGCTTTGCAGGCCGCTGCATGACCACTCTGCCACCAGGCCGGTGACGTGCCACGAGTCTATCGGAAATCGCCCGGCGGGCGTCCGACAAAACAAAACCCCGCAAGCGGGGTTCTGTCGCGAAACCTGGAGCGGGAAACGAGACTCGAACTCGCGACCCCGACCTTGGCAAGGTCGTGCTCTACCAACTGAGCTATTCCCGCAGAGGAGGCGGAATTTTACCGTCCGGCGGCGGCGTGTCAACTTTCCCGTCCACCCGCCGCTCAGGAATGGCGGCGCGCCGCAGCTCGGGCGCCCGCGGGAGTGCGCGATCCCCGCAAACCCGGTCGTCGCCTCCGGCCGCGGATCGCCGTTACGCCCTCACTCCCCCTCGCGGCGCGAGGCCCCCGGATCGGCGCGATCCGCCGCGGACTCGCCGGCCGCTGCGCGCCCTTCCCCGGCGCGCAGGGCCGGCCAGGCGGCGCGCAGGTACAGCAGGCCGGACCACAGCGTCAGCAGCGCCGCGGCGGCCAGCAGCCAGTCGCCGATGTGGAAGATCGGCACGCCCAGCCACGGCGCCTCCCGCGGCGGCCGTTCCGGGGTCACCGAGTACAGCAGGCACAGCAGCGCCAGCATCTGCACCACGGTCTTGACCTTGCCGATCGAAGCCACCCGCACCGTGGCGCGCTGGCCCAGCTCGGCCATCCACTCGCGCAGCGCCGAGACCGCGATCTCGCGGCCGACGATCACCGCGGCCCAGAACGCCATCCATGGGGTCGGGTGGCCCTGGACGATCAGGAACAGCGCCACCGCCACCATCAGCTTGTCCGCCACCGGATCGAGGAAGGCGCCGAACGCCGAATACTGGTGGTAGCGCCGGGCGATCCAGCCGTCCAGCCAGTCGGTGATGGCGGCCAGGCCGAAGATCGCGGCAGAGGCGAAGTTGGTCCAGCCGAACGGCAGGTAGAACACCGCGACGAGCAGCGGGATCATCAGGATCCGCAGCAGGGTCAGCCAGGTGGGTATCGTCAGCTTCATCGGGGCTCGTCTGGCGCCTGCGCGCCGACGCGTCCGCCCGCTTGGGCTGGCGGACGCGTGCGCGCCGCAGCGGCATCGCCATTCTACGGGGCGTACGCGGAGCCTGCAGGGACGGCGCGCGCGGATTCGGAGGCGGCCGCGCCCGTCGCCCGGACCGCGAGGATCGCTACCGGCCGGGGTCACGGGGATCCGCGCCGGCTCCGTCCGCAGGAGCGACCCATGGCGGCGAGGCCGCGGGAGGCTCCGACGAGGCTGGCGGTGATTCCAGGCGTGGTCGACCGCGCCGGCTTTCGCTCGCATGGCGCGCTGCGACAGGGAAACGCGCCGCCGCCGGCCGCCTCAATCCTGCGCGTCGAGCCCGTGCAGGCTGGCGTAGATGCGCCCGGCCAGCGCCGAATTGATGCCCTCCACCTGCGCGATCTGTTCGGCGCCGGCGGCCTTGAGCCCTGCCAGGCCGCCGAAATGCCGCAACAGGCTGGCGCGCCGTCTCGGGCCGATGCCGACGATGTCCTCCAACCGGCTCACCGCCCGCGCCTTCTGGCGGCGCCCGCGATGGCCGGTGATGGCGAAGCGGTGGGCTTCGTCGCGGACCTGCTGGACCAGCTGCAAACCCAGCGAGTCCGGGCCGGGGCGGATCTCGCGGCCGTCGGGCAGCAGCAGCGCCTCGTGGCCGGCGCGGCGCGCCTCGCCCTTGGCCACGCCAACCAGAGCCAGGCCGCCGACGCCCAGTTCGCCCAGCACCGCGCGCGCCTGGGCCACCTGGCCGGCGCCGCCGTCGATCAGCAGCACGTCCGGCAGCACCCCGTCCTGCTCCACCGCGCGGCGGAAGCGCCGGGTCAGCGCCTGGTGCATGGCGGCGTAGTCGTCGCCCGGTGCGACGCCCGCGATGTTGTAGCGCCGGTACTGCGAGCGCACCGGCCCTTCCGCCCCGAACACCACGCATGAGGCCACGGTGGCCTCGCCCATGGTATGGCTGATGTCGAAGCACTCGATGCGCTGCGGCGGCTCGCCGAGCCCGAGCAGCACCCGCAGCGCCTCCAGCCGCGCTGTCTGCGCCGACTGGCTGTCGAGCCGGCTCGCCAGCGCGGCTGCCGCGTTGCGCCGCGCCAGGTCGACGTAGCCGGCACGCTCGCCGCGCACGCTGCCGCGCACCTGCACCCGCCGCCCGGCGGCCGCCGAGAACGCCTGTTGCAGCAGTTCGGCGTCGTCGATGACGCGGTCGAGCACGATCTCGCGCGGCGGCGGCTGCTCGGCGTAGTACTGCGACACGAAGGCTGAAAGCACCTCGGCCGGATCCTCGCTGCCGTTGGTGCGGGGGAAGAACGCACGGGTGCCGAGGTTGCGCCCGTCGCGGAACGCCAGCAGCAGCACGCAGGCGCTGCTGCCCTGCATGGCGCAGGCGAGCACGTCCAGGTCGGCGACGCGGCCGTCCACGTACTGGCGCGCCTGCAGGCCGCGAATCGAGGCCACCAGATCGCGCAGCCGCGCTGCGTTCTCGAAATCCAGGCTGGCGCTGGCGCGCTCCATCGCCGTGTTGAGCTCGTCGGTCAGCTCATCGCTGCGGCCGTCCAGGAACAGCGCGACCCGGTGCACCGAGGCGGCGTAGTCCTCTTCCGACACCAGGCCCACGCAGGGCGCGCTGCAGCGCCCGATCTGGTACTGCAGGCACGGCCGCGAGCGATTGCGGAACACGCTGTCCTCGCAGCTGCGCAGCCGGAACAGCTTGTGCATCACGTTGAGCGTCTCGCGCACGGTGCTGGCGCTGGGGTACGGGCCGAAATAGCGCCCCGGGATGCCGCGCGCGCCGCGGTGGAAGCCGAGCCGCGGCCAGTCCTCGCGCGTCAGCAGCACGTACGGATAGCTCTTGTCGTCGCGCAGCATCACGTTGTAGCGCGGCTTGAGCGACTTGATCAGCTGGTTCTCGAGCAGCAGCGCCTCGACCTCGGTGCGGGTGACCGTCACCTCCATCGCCGCCACCTGCGCCAGCATCGCCATGATCCGGGTCGGTTTGGGCGAGGCGCTGAAATAGTTGGCCACCCGCTTGCGCAGCGCGGCCGCCTTGCCGACGTAGAGGACCGCACCGTCGGCGGCGAGCATGCGGTACACGCCGGGAGCGTTGCTCAGGCTTGCGACGAAGGCCTTGCCGTCGAAGGCCTCCGCTCCCGGTCCCGAGTCGGTGGGCGCGGTCATGCGGCTGCCGCGCGCGGAAGCGCCGCCGCGGGCGAGGTCGGCCGGCAATGCCGCCCGCGACGGCACCGGAACCGGTGCTGGCGCGCCGTGCCCGGAGCCATCATTCGCCGATCGGGATGTGGTGCAGGTCGCCGGTGGCGGTGTCCAGGCGCAGCACCGCATGGGCGTCGGTGTCGGCGATCCACGCCACGCCGCCGGCGACCACGAGGCCCGACGGCGCGTGCAGCGGCCGCGGCAACTCGAAGCGGCTCACCTCGCCGCCGCCCAGGCGCAGGATGCGCAGGCTGTCGTTGCCGCTGTCGGCGATCCATAGCCGCGGCGCGTCCGGATCGAGGGCGATCGCCTGCGGCTGCTGCAGGCGCGCGTCGATGCGCTTGCCGTCGGCGTCGCCGAACTCCCAGGCGCCCTGGCCGAGCAGCGTCTGCACCTGCCCGGTGCGGACGTTGACGCTGCGCACCGCCGACCCGGCGGCATCGCAGACGTAGACCATCTGCTGCACCGCGGCCAGGGCCACGGGCTCGGCGAACGCCGCCTCGGCGCCCTTGCCGTCGACCAGGTCGAGCGCTCCGGAGCCGGCCAGGCAGCGCAGTTCGTGGTTGCCCAGGTCGTAGCACCAGATACGGTTGTCGCCGCTGGTGGCGACGAACAGGCGCCCGCCCGACATCGCCACAGCGCGCGGCTGATCCATCACCACGCTCCGCGGATCGCCGATCGTGCAGTCGCCGGGGGTACCGCGGCGCCCGGCGCCGAACACGGTATCGATGTCGCCGGTGCGCAGCTGGATCCTGCGCACCGAGTGGTTTCCGCCGTCGGCCACGTAGAGCAGATCGCGCTCGACCGCGATCCCCTGCGGGCGGTTGAACGCCGCCAGCTCCATCGGCCCGTCGATGAAGCCGGGGCCGCCGCTGCCGAACTGGCGCAGCACGCGGCCGCCCTGATCGCACTCGAGGATGCGGTGGTGGTTGCTGTCGGCGACGTAGAGGTAGTTGCCGGACAGCGCCAGCCCTACCGGGAACCGCAGCGGCAGCGCCGGCTCGCCGCCGCGGCGCATCGCGATCGGCCGCGGGTTGAGCGACTGCGGCACCAGGTCGGCCACCAGCGCGCCGACCCGGGCGTCCAGCTCGCGCACCGGGCCGTCGCCGACCACGCGCTCGCGCACCCGGCCCTCGCCGTCGATCAACACCACGGTGGGCCAGGCCTCGATGCCGTAGTGCTGCCACATCGCCCAGCCCGGGTCGTGGGCGATCGGGAAATCGATCTTCTGCCGCCGCAGCCGCTTGGCCACCCGGCGCGGGTCGCGTTCGTGCTCGAACTTGGGCACGTGCACCGCCACCACGTTCAGGCGCTCGCCGTGGCGGGCGTGGAGGTGGGCTAGGTCGTTCAGGCGTTGGCTGGACCAGGCCGAGCCGGCGTTGACGAAGGCGAGCGCGCAGACCTTGCCGCGCAGCTGCGCCATGCGCAGCGGCTCGGTCAGGTTCAGCCAGTCGAGCGAGTCCGGGAACTCCGGGGCGATCTGCGCATCCATCGATTTGGTCAGCCAGCGTCCTCTCCGGCCCGATTATGCGTCAATCCCGGCCGGAAGACGTGCCGGCAGCCCGCAGCCGGCGCACCGCCGCGGCCGCGGCGGCGTCCACCACCGACCAGACGTGCTCGAAATGCTCCTCGCCGCCGGTGTAGGGGTCCGGGATCGCCCCGTCGCCGCCGGCCATGGCGTCGCCGGACCAGCGGGTGTACAGGTCGATCCGCGCCCCGGCATCGGGCGGTTGCCGCGCCTGCACGTCGCGCAGGTTCTGCAGGTCGGCGCAGAGCAGCCAGTCGAAGCGGCGATAGTCCGCGGCCTGCAGCTGGCGGGCCCGCAGCCCGGAAATGTCCACCCCGTGGCGCGCCGCGGTGGCGATCGCGCGCCGGTCCGGCGGCTCGCCGACGTGCCAGTCGCCGGTGCCGGCCGAATCGACCCGCACGTGGGCCAGGCCGGCGCGCTCCAGGCGCCTGCGCAGCGCCCCCTCCGCCATCGGCGAACGGCAGATGTTGCCCAGGCAGACCACCAGCAGCTGCAGCGGCTCAGCCATCGGCCTGCGCCAGATAGGCCGTGGCGCGCGCCAGGTCCTCGGGGGTGTCGACCCCGGGCGGGAACGGCTCCGGGGTGGGCGCCACCGCGATGCGGTGCCCGGCCTCCAGCGCGCGCAGCTGCTCCAGCGCCTCCAGTTGCTCCAGCCGCCCCGGCGGCAGCGCCGCGAACCGGCGCAGGAAGCCGGCGCGGTAGCCGTAGATGCCGATGTGGCGCCACCACTGGCCGTCCGCCGGCAACCGGGTTCGGTCGGCGGCGAAGGCGGCGCGCGGCCACGGCACCGGCGCGCGGCTGAAGTACAGGGCGTCGCCGCTGGCGGCCCGCACCAGCTTCACGGTATTGGGGTCGAACAGCTCGCCGGCGTCGTCGATGGCCGCTGCCAGCGTACTCATCGGCGCCCCGGAGCCGGCCACCAGTTCCGCAACGGCGCGGATCCCGGCCGCCGGCGCGAACGGCTCGTCGCCCTGCAGGTTGACCACGATGGCGTCATCGGCCCAGCCGGCGATGTCGGCGCATTCGGCCAGCCGGTCGGTGCCGGAGCAGTGGTCGGCCGCGGTCATCGCCACCCGCACCGGCGCCGCCTCGAGCGCGGCGGCCACGCGCGCGTCGTCGGTCGCCACCCACACCTCGCGCGCGCCCGCGGCCAGGGCGCGCCGCGCCACGTGCAGCACCAGCGGCTCGCCCGCGAGCAGGCGCAAAGGCTTGCCCGGCAGGCGGGTGGCATCGTGGCGGGCGGGGATGGCGACGACGAAATCGAGGGGATCGGGCATGCCGGGATTCTCGCACGGCACGCCGCGGGGATCGCGGACGGCGCGGAGGTCAGGAACGGGCGAGGCGGTCGAGCAGTGCGACCCAGAAGGCCTCCGGCAGCTGCGCGCTCACCGGTACGCTGAAATGCCGCGCGGTGGCGAACGGCAGGCATTTCACCGCGTCCTTCTCGGTCATCAGCACAGGCAGATCGCTGCCGAAGCGCAGGTCGCCGGCGGTGTAGCGGTGATGATCGGCGAAGGCGTGCGGCACCACGGCGATGCCGTGGCCGCGCAGGGTGGAGAAGAAACGTTCGGGATCGCCGATGCCCGCCACCGCGTGCACGCGCTGCCCGGCGAAGGCCGCCAGGGGACAGGCGCGCCCGCCCTGCAGCGGCCGCGCATCGGCGACCGCCAGCCGCATCGCCCACTCGCCGAACCCGGCCTCCCCGGCTGCGTCGGCGCCGAGATTGACCACGCGCAGGCGCCCCCCGCCGCCGCGGCCGGCGGGCTCGCGCAGCGGGCCGGCAGGCAGCAGCAGGCCGTTGCCGTAGCGGCGGCGGCCGTCGACCACTTCGATCTCGATATCGCGGCGCAGGCGGAGATGCTGCAGGCCGTCGTCGCACACCACGACGTCGCAGCCGGCCTGCGCCAGCGCCCGCGCCGCGGCGGCGCGGTCGCGGTCCACGCGCACCGGCGCACCGGTGCGATGGGCGATCAGGACCGGTTCGTCGCCTCCCTCCGCCGGGTCGGTGTCGGCCTGCACCCACAGCGCCCTGGACGCGTCGGCGCGCCCGTACCCGCGGCTGGCCACGCCCGGCTTGCGGCCGGCGCCGCGCAGGCGCTCGACCAGCTCGATCGCCAGCGGGGTCTTGCCGCTACCGCCGG
Organism: Luteimonas salinisoli; assembly: GCF_013425525.1. Taxonomy (GTDB): domain Bacteria; phylum Pseudomonadota; class Gammaproteobacteria; order Xanthomonadales; family Xanthomonadaceae; genus Luteimonas; species Luteimonas salinisoli. The sequence goes on from NZ_JACCKA010000070.1 coordinate 39,234, forward strand.
CGATCAGATTGCCGACCACGATCACGGGGCAGGCCACGCCGTGCCGGCGCAGCAGCCCGCGGCGGTAGAGCCAGGCGCGGGCGGCGACCGCACCGCCATAGACGCCCGACAGCATCCGCGCCGTCAGCGGCGGGGTGGCGCCGTCGAACCAGTAGGTCGGCGGCTGCAGCGGCTTGCGGCTCACCGAAGGCGACCGGCCGTGGAGCGCTGGATCCCGGCATGCGCCGGGATGACGGCGCGCCGAGGCATGGCCGCGGCCATCGTGACCAGGCCGGCAAGCCGGTGGCGGATGACGGCGCCGGGAGCGACCTCTGGGGCCATCGCGACATCGCCTGCAGTCCCGGGAAGCCGTCCCTTGAGGGTGGGGGCACGGCCGGCCGCGGTCGCGGCAGCGCGGGAAGGCCGAAGGGAACCGCCCACGCTGGCGACGGGGTGGCGGGGCGGCGCCGCGGCTACGAGGTCACGGGCGCGACCGATGGGCCGGCTCATGCGGTCGCCGGCTCGCGGAACTGCATCTGGTGCAGATGCGCGTACAGCCCGCCACGACTCAGCAGTTCGGCGTGGGTGCCCTGCTCCACCAGCCTGCCGTGGTCGAGCACCAGCACCTGGTCGGCATGCTCGATGGTCGAGAGCCGGTGCGCGATCACCAGGGTGGTGCGGTCCGGCATCAGCCGGTTGAGCGCGTCCTGCACCAGCCGCTCCGACTCGGTGTCGAGCGCGGCGGTCGCCTCGTCCAGGATCAGGATCGGCGCGTCGCGCAGGATCGCACGGGCGATCGCCAGGCGCTGGCGCTGGCCGCCCGACAGCAGCGAGCCGTTCTCGCCGATCGGCGTGTCCATGCCTTGGGGCAGGCGTTCGATGAACTCCCAGGCGTTGGCATCCTCGGCGGCGCGGCGCAGCGCCTCGGGCGAGGCGTCCCCCGCGTAGGCGATGTTGGCCGCGACGCTGTCGTCGAACAGCATCACCCGCTGCCCGACCAGGGCGATCTGGCGGCGCAGGTCGGCCAGGCGGTAATCGTCCAGCGGCACGCCGTCCAGGGTGATCGTGCCGCTGCTCGGCTGATAGAAACGCGGCACCAGGCGTACCAGGCTGGTCTTGCCGCTGCCCGAGCGACCGACGATCGCGGTCACCGTGCCCGGACGCGCGCTGAAGCTGACGTCCTGCAGCGCCATGCCCTCGGCATCGCCGTCGCGCGAGTAGCGCAGCCCGACCCGCTCGAACACCAGTTCGCCGCGTGCGCGCTGCAGCGGCACGCGACCGGCGTCGCGCTCCTCCTCGTCGTCGAGCACGGCGAACAGGCGCTCGGCGGCGGCCACGCCGCGGCCGATCACGCTCTGCACGTTGGTGATGCGGCGCAGCGACGGGATGATGCCCATCATCGCGGTCATCAGCTTGACGAACTCGCCGGGGTTGAGCTGGCCGACCAGGGCCTCGCGCGTGGCCACCCAGACGATCGCCGCCAGCGCGATCGCCGCCAGGATCTGCACCAGTCCCGAGGCGGTGGCGCGCGTGGCCTCGACCTTCAGGTTCAGGCGCAGCACGCGGTTGGTCAGCGCCGAGTAGCGCGACTGCTCGAAACCCTGGGCGCCATAGACCTTCACGTCCTGCTGCGCGGCCAGCGACTGTTCCGCACTCTGCGCCAGCTCGCCCATGCCGGTCTGGATGCCACCGCTGATGCGCCTGTAGCGCTTGCCCACGATCCACACCAGCACGCCGATCGCCGGCGCCACGATCACCATCGCCAGCGTCACCTTGACGCTGGTCATGAACATGATCCCCAGCAGCAGGGCGATGGTCAGGCCGTCGGCCACCAGGACCTTGAGGGCATCGGCGCTGGCCTGCGCGACCTGCTCGGTGTCGAAGTTGAGGCGGCTCACCATCACCGGCACCGACTCGCGGTCGAAGGTGGCGCTGGGCAGGCGCAGGTACTTGCCCAGTACCAGCTCGCGCAGGTCGCGCACCACGCTGCGGCCGGCGCGGGCCATGCCGTAGTCGGTAGCGAACGTGGCCACGCCGCGCAGCATGAACAGCGTGACGATCGCCAGCGGCAGGAACACCGCGGCCGAGGGCTGCGGATCGACGAAGCCGTCGTTGACCAGCGGATCCATCAGCTGCACGAAGGCGGCGCCGGCCGCGGCTTCGATGATCATGCCCACCAGCGCCACCGCCAGCAGCGGCCAGTAGCGCATCGCATGGCCGAGCAGGCGCCGGTAGATCGGCCAGGCGGCGGTCGCCGGGGTCGTCGGCTCGGCCATCAACCGGTCACTGCCCGCCCGCAGGCGCGGACGCCTCCGGCGCGGTGGCGATCGAGATCTGCCGGAACCCCAGCTGACCCAGCGCGTCCATCGCCGTCACCACCGCCTGGTGCGGGGTGCGGGCGTCGGCGCGCAGCAGCACCGGACGTTTGCGGTCGTCGCCGGCCACCTCGGCGATGGTGCGCTTGAGCGACTCCACGTCGGTGCGCAGCGCTTCGCGGTCGTCGACGAAATAGCGGCCGTCTGCGTTGACCAGCACGCTCAGCGATTTCGTCTGCTGCTCGGTCTGGCCGGCGTCGGCGTGCGGCAATTCCAGCTTCAGCACCGACCGCGCATCGAAGGTGGTGGTGATCACGAAGAAGATGATCAGCACCAGGATCACATCGATCAACGGCACGAGGTTGATCTCGGGCTCGTCCTCGGCGCGGCGGTCGCGGATGCGCACGGCTCAGCCCTGCGCCGGCAGTGCGTCTTCGGGCAGCGCCGAGGCCGCGCCGCCGGCGGCGGCGCGACGGTTGCGCGGATCGATCACGTCCATCAGCGCGATCGCCTCGTGCTCCATCTGTACGATGTAGCCGTCGATGCGAGCGCGGAAGTGGCGGTGGAACATCAGCGCCGGCACCGCGACGATCATCCCGGTGGCGGCGCACACCAGCGCCTTGCCGATGCCACCGGCCAGCTGGTTGACGTCGCCGACGCCGTAGTCCATCACCCCCAGGAACATCTGGATCATGCCCACCACGGTGCCGAACAGGCCCAGCAGCGGCCCGGCGGCGGCGATGGTGCCCAGCGCGCTGAGATAGCGCTCCATGCGATGGGCAATATGGCGGCCGACGTCCTCCACCCGCTCGCGGATCTCCTCGCGCGGGCGGTTGCGGGTGTCCAGCGCCGCCGCCAGCAGCGCGCCCAGCGGCGAGGTGCTGCGCAGCGAATCGATGTGCGCGGGATCGAGCCGTCCGCGCGCCGCCCAGGCGCGAACTTCGGCGCCCAGCCCGGGCGGCAGAACCGCGCCGCGGCGCAACGCCCAGAAACGTTCGACGATGATCGCCAGTCCCGCCGCCGACAGCATCAGCAGCGGGATCATCGGCCAGCCGCCGGCCTTGACCAGTTCCAGCACGCGCGTGTCTCCCGGCCCACGGGCCGCATCCAAACCGGCCGATAGGATAGCCCAGCGGCCGCCGGCGGCTGGCCATCGGCGCGTTCAGCGGCGCCCGTCCCTGGTCCGAGGGTCTGGAACGGGGGCGCGACCGGCCCCGACGGCGCCGGATCGATGGGATGCCGGTTCGGCATGCGACTTCAGTCGGCGGGCTGCTCGGCGGCTGACCTGGGACGGCGGCTGCTCCGGGTAGCGGCTGCTGGGTCACGCCTGCCGGGTGAGGGTTAGCGGGGGATGGTTGGTGGGCCGCGGCTGTCGTGGGAGCGGCCCATGGCCGCGAAGGCCGCGGGCCCTTCGGTCGGGTCGGCGGCGATGCCGGGCGCGGATGCCGGCGCCGGCTTTTGCGTGCATCGCACGCTCCTGTAGGGGAGCCTGCCGGAAGCGGAATCAGCGCGGTGGCGCCTCGTCGTGCTCCGGCCCTGCCCGTGCGCAGTCGCGGGCCGGGCCGGGCCGGCATGGCCCGGCGGCGAGCCGGCGTGCGGCATCCCAGAGCCGCGGATGGCTCTCGCGCCGCGCCGCTGCCGTCACGCCGCCGCGGCCGAGCCGCACGCGCAGGGCGCCGCCCGGCGCCGTGTCCAGGATCTGCGCGCCGGCGTGTCGCCAACGCCGCAGTACCACTTCGCGCGGGAACCCGAAGCGGTTGCCGTGCCCGGTGGCCAGCAGCGCGTACGCGGCGCCGGTCGCGGCCACGAATCCCGGGTCGGACGAGCCGTCGCTGCCGTGGTGCCCCACCGTCACCACGTCGGCCCGCGCCGCCCCCGCGTCGTCGCGCAGCAGTCCGCGCTCGATCACCTCGCCGATATCGCCGGTCAGCAGCGCCGCACCGTGCGCGCCCTCCACCCGCAGCACGCAGCTGGCCTCGTTGCCGAGATAGGGAAAATGCAGGCCGGGATGCAGGAAGCGAAAGCGCACCCCGTCCGCTTCCCAGCCATGTCCGGCCAGGCAGGGAGCGGCGGCGGCGATCCCGGCCCCGTGGGGCGCGAACACCGGCGCCGTCGGGTGGCGCCGCCGCACCGCGTCCAGCCCGCCGGCGTGGTCGGCATCGCCGTGGCTGACCACCAGCGCATCCAGCCGCCGCACCCCCAGCGCCTGCAGCGACGGCACCACCACCCGCTCGCCGGCGTCGTAGCCCTCGGGCACGGCAGGGCCCATGTCGTACAGCAGGCTGTGCCCGGCGGTGCGCACCAGCACCGACAAGCCCTGCCCCACGTCCAGCACCACCAGTTCGACCTCGCCGCGCCGCGGCAGATCGCGGTCGGGCCACAGCAGCGGCAGCCATAGCAGCGCCGCCAGTGCCTTGCCCGGCACCGCCCGCGGCAGCAGCAGCCAGAACGCACCCAGCAGCGCCAGTGGCAACGCGTACCAGCGCGCCTCCGGCAGCCACCAGAGCGCGAAGCGGCCCGCCGCCAGCCATTCGAACAGCGGCCAGCTGAGGTCGAAGCACCACGCCGCCAGCCCCCACAGCCGCGCGCCGGCACCCGCGTGCAGCGCCTCCAGGCCCGTGCCGAGCAGCGACAGCGGCACCACCACCAGGCTCCACCACGGGATCGCCACCAGGTTCGCCAGCGGCCCGGCCAGCGACGCCTGGCCGAACAGCACCGCGGTCAGCGGCAGCAGCCCCAGCGTCGCCACCCACTGCGCCGACAGGAAGCCGCGCAGCAGCGACTGCCCGCGCGCATCCGGGAGACACCACACCAGCCACGCCACGCCGGCGAAACTGAGCCAGAACCCCGCCGCCAGCACCGACAGCGGGTCGGCCAGCAGCACCGCCACCGCCGCCAGCGCCAGCGAGTCCGCCACCCGCAGCGGCCGCCGCCACAGGCGTGCGGCCACCACCACGGCGATCATCAGCACCGTGCGCACCGTGGGCAGCGCCCAGCCCGCCACCGCGGCGTAGAACAGCGCGCCTGCGAGCGCGGTGCACGCCGCCGCCAGCGGCCGAGGCACGCGCCGCCCGAGCTCGGGCAGCAATCGCCAGAGCCCCGCAGCCAGCAGCGCGAAGAAGCCCGCCACCAGGCCGACATGGAAGCCGGAAATGGCGATCAGGTGGGTGAGGCCGGTGGCGCGCAGGATGTCCCAGTCCAGGTCCTCTAGTTGCCGCGTGTCGCCCAGCGCCAGCGCTCGCACGTAGCGCGACGAGGCGCTCGGCACCGAGGCGTCGATACGTCGCGCGATACCATCGCGCCAGGCGTCGATGCCCCCCGCCGGCGCCAGCCGCTCGACCGCTTGCGCATCGCGCACGTAGCCGATCGCCGCCAGGCGTCGCGCCAGCGCGTGCTTCTCGCTGTCGAACCAGCCCGGATTGCGCAGTCCGCGCGGCGCGCGCAGACGCGCGGTGAAGCGCCAGCGGCTGCCGGGGGCGATGTCGAAGCGCCGCGGGTCCACCCCGTCCCAGCCGTCGTACCAGGACAGCCGCAGCAGCCGCCCGCGCAGGAACCGCGGCTCGGCCCCGCGATCCACCCGGAACAGGAACTGGCTGCGGCCGCCGCCGTGCTCCGGCAGCTGCACCACCCGGCCCTCGATCGTGAAGTCCATGCGTTCGTGCGGCGGCGGCAGCTGCAGCGCCAGCGCGAACGACGCATGCAGGCCGCACAGCGCGAATGCCGCCACCGCCGCCGCCAGCGGCCGCAGCGCCCGCGTACGCCACCACCCCACCAATCCCAGGGCGAGCAGCGGCATGAGCCACGGCCAGCTCGGCAGCGCCGGCAGGCAGAGGCATGCGGTAGCGCCGCCCGCCAATGCCAGCGCGACGGCGACGCCGAACGGTGCGGGGCTGGATGTTGCGTCACGACCGTCCATGGCCACTCCGGTTGCCGCGCTGCACGGGTGCCGCTGCACACCGGCATCGTCGCGGCTAACGCGTCTAAGCGCCGCCTCCACGGCAGGGTTCATCCTCCACCGGCGTACCCGCAGCGTCCATCGGGACAACGCGGCGAATGCGGTAGGAAAATCCCGACCGCCCTGGCCCGCCGCCGCGCCGCGCCCGGTGGTGTGGTTGCTCATGCAGCGCATCGCACCCGGGACCCGTGCGACCTGCCCGGCGAGTGGGATGGGCCGGTTGCCGCACGGCGCGCAGCAAGACGGGCCACATCCGCCATGGCCGACCCCTATCCCGCCGGCATGACCGAAGGCACTGGAACCGCGCGTGCGGATGTCCGCACCATGCGGCCATCCACAGCCCGCCCCTGAGCACAGCCATGGCCCGTTCGCCCCTCGTGGTCCACCGCATCGCACCGGACGCGCCGGCAACGATGGATGCGCTGCTGACCATGTTCGGCGTGGCGTTCGACGAGGTGGAGACCTATGGCGCCAGGCGACCCTCCCCCGGCTACATGCGCCGGCTGCTCGGCAGCGACGGGTTCATCGCCCTGGCCGCCACCAAGGACGGCGCGGTGGTCGGCGGACTGGCCGCCTACGAGCTGGTGAAGTTCGAGCAGGAGCGCAGCGAGATCTACATCTACGACCTTGCCGTGGCTGCCGAGCACCGGCGCCAGGGCATCGCCACGGCGCTGATCCGGAAGCTGCAGGCGATCGCCGCCGCCCGCGGCGCCTGGGTGATCTTCGTACAGGCCGACCATGGCGACGAGCCTGCCATCGCGCTGTATACGAAGCTGGGCACGCGCGAAGACGTGCTGCATTTCGATATCGCGGTCGGCCCGGCCGCGGCCTAGCCGCCGCGCCCTCCCCCGCGTGGTCCGCCGCCAGCGATGCGGATATGCTCCCGAGCATGCACATGCTTTCGGCCCACCCGGAACGGATCATCGGCAACATCGCCCTGGCCAGCCTGATGGTGGGCGTCCCGGTCGGAGTCGGGTTGTCGATGGTGGGCGGCCTGATGCAGCCCGGCGGGGCGTCCTGGCTCGACTGGCTGAAGGGCGCGGCCGCCGGCGCGGCGCTCGGCCCCACCGCGATTTTCGTGGCCGGCATGCTCCTGGTCGCGCCGGTGCTCGCACTGCTGCGACCGCTCGGATACGCCGGGCCGCTGACGGTCTATGTCATCGCCTCGCTGTTCGGGACTCTGGCGTTGCGCGACGACCTGCGCTTAGGCGCCGTGGTGCTGGCGTTCGCGCTTCCCGCCGCCTTCGTATTCTGCCGCTACGCCTACCCAGATCCGTCGCTGGATTGAACCATCAGGTCGCCGCGGAACGCCGGCGGCGTGAGCGGAGAACGGCAGAATACGACTGCGGCGGCGGCCCACGCGCGGCGCAGGGATCACACCTGCGACGGCGCCACCTCCCTGAGCCTGCCCTCGTGCAGCTCCAGCACCCGGTCCAGCCTGCGCGCGAGGCTGCGGGCGTGGGTGACCAGCACCAGGCTGGTGCGGTGGGCGCGGTTGAGCTCCAGCATCAGGTCGAACACGGTGGCAGCGGTGCGCTCGTCGAGGTTGCCGGTGGGCTCGTCGCCGAGCACGCAGGCCGGCCGGTTGACCAGCGCGCGGGCCACGGCGGCGCGCTGGCGCTCGCCGCCGGACAGCTCGCCGGGCTTGTGCTCCAGGCGCGGCCCGAGCCCTACCGACTCCAGCAGTTCACGGGCGCGGGTGGCGGCATCGGCAACGGCGGCGCCGCGCAGCAGCACCGGCAGCATCACGTTCTCCAGCGCCGTGAACTCGGGCAGCAGATGGTGGAACTGGTATACGAAGCCGAGCGCGCGGTTGCGCAGCTGTCCGCGCGCGGCGTCCGAGAGCGCGCTCATCTTCTGCCCGGCGACGTACACCTCGCCGGCGCTGGGCGTGTCCAGTCCGCCGAGCAGGTGCAGCAGGGTGCTCTTGCCGGCGCCCGAGGCGCCCAGGATGGCGACCGTCTCGCCGGCGGGCACCGCGAAGTCGAGGCCGCTGAACACCGGGGTGGTCAGCCCCCCTTCGCGGTAGGTCTTGCCCAGGTCCTCCGCGCGTACCACCGCTTCGCCGTGCGCCTGCATCCGCCCTTCCGATTCCCGGCCTTCCGCGGCCGAATGGCCGGCCTTCCCGATTCCCGATTCCCGGCTATTCATAGCGCAAGGCCTCCGCCGGCGCGGTGCGCGCCGCGCGCCATGCCGGGTAGATGGTGGCCACCAGCGCCATCGCCAGCGCGACCAGGGCGATGATGGTGACGTCGGTCGAATCGAGTTCGGTGGGCAGGCCGGTGATGTAGTACACGTCCGGGGGGATCAGCACCACGCCGAAGGTCTTCTCGATGGCGCGCAGGATGTGCTCGAGATTGAGCGTGAGCAGCACGCCGCCTAGCACGCCGAGCACCGTGCCGAAGACGCCGATCAGCGTGCCCTGCACCACGAACACCTGCATCACCCCGCGCGGGGTCAGGCCGAGCGTGCGCAGGATGGCGATATCGGACTGCTTGTCGGTCACCAGCATCACCTGCGACGACACCAGGTTGAAGGCGCCCATGGCGATGATCAGCGACAGCAGGATCGCGATCATGGTCTTCTCCAGGCGCAGGGCGCGGAACATGTTGGCGTTCTCCTGCGACCAGTCGCTGACCCGGTACGGGCCCTGCAGGCGCAGCGCGAGTTCGCGCGCCACATCCCAAGCCAGGTTCATGTCGTGCAGGCGCAGGCGCACGCCGGTGACGCCCTCGCCCAGGCGCAGCACGCGCTGCACGTCGTGCATGTTGGCCACCGCCAGGCCCTTGTCGAACTGCTGGTGGCCGGCCTCGAAGATGCCGCTGACGGTGTAGCGCTTGAGCTGCGGCACGCCGCCCATCGGCGTGGTCTGGAAATCGGTGGTGACGATCACCTTGTCGCCCACCTGCACGCCCAACCACAGCGCCAGCTCCCGGCCGAGCACGATGTTGAAGCTGCCCGGCTGCAGGTCCTCCAGGCTGCCCTGCACCATCTTCTCGCCGATCACCGAGACGTTGCGCTCGTGCGCGGGCAGCACCCCCTGCAGGAAGGCCGGCTGCGGCTCGGAGCTGTTGCCGTTGATCATCGACGGGCGCTCCACGTACGGCGCGGCGCCGGCGACGCGGGCGTCGCGCACCGCCTCCTCCACCGCCTGCTCCCAGCCGAGCATGGTCGCGCCTTCGGCGCTGACGGTAGCGTGCGCGGCCATCTGCAACAGCCGATCGCGGATCTCGCGCTGGAACCCGCTCATCACCGCGAGGGTGGTGATCAGCGCGGTCACGCCGATGGCGATGCCGAGGATCGAGGCCAGCGAGATGAAGGAGATGAAGCCGTTGCGGCGCTTGGCGCGCAGGTAGCGCAGGCCGATGGCGACGGGCAGGGGTTTGAACATCGGATCTCGCAGGCTCGGGGCGGCACCGGCCGGCGCGGCCGCGGCACGAAGCCGCTATGGTGCCATCGAAGGCCTCCGCCGCGCAGCCGGGGGCTCCGGCGCGGCCAGCCGCAGTTCACGACGCTGCGCGGACGGCAGGCTGTCCGGCCACCACACCAGGCGCCGCGCCCTTCCGGCGGCGTCGCGCCAGGACAGGAATGCCAGCGGCCCCTGCCAGCGCAGCGAAACGTCCCTCACCGTCGCGCCGTCCAGCAGCGCCGCCCCGGCGCCGCCGACGAACACGAAGGCGCGCCGCGGCCGGCGCGCCTCGCGCCACAGCAGCACGGCGCCGTGGCCCAGGGCCGCCAGCGCCAGCGGCCAGGCGGCGATGCGCGGCATCTCCGAGGCGAGCACGGCCAGCGGCGCGAGCAGCGTCATCGTCGTCAGGATCGCCAGCAGCCAGCGCGAAGGACGCCAGGTGATTTCCGCCCGTGGCTGCGCAGGACCGGCGGGCGCACGCTCCGGGCGATCAGGGCAGCTCGCGGATCCGCCTGACGAGCGCGTCGAGTTCGACATCGGCAACGGCCTCGTAGCCCATGAACCAGCGCCAGAGCCTATCGTCCTCGCCGTCCAGAAGCTGTAGGAAAAGCCTGCGTTCGCCGTCGGAGGCCGCCGCCCAGCTGCGGTCGAGGTAGCGCGTGAACAGCACGTCCAGCTCGCGCATGCCGCGGCGGCAGCGCCAGCGCAGACGGCCCAGGTCGCCGCCGCCGCTCATGCGGCCAGCAGGCCCCAGGCCAGGCGCAGCCACAGGAGCAGCAGCACCAGCGCGCCGAGCAGGTAGGCCCGGAAGCGATGCATGACCTTGTTGTAGCCGCAGTGGATCGCGCTGTGAACGATGCGCAGCGCGACGAAGGCCCAGGCCAGGGCCTGCACCGCGACCGTCGCCTGGCCGGTCAGCGCGGCGGAGGCCAGCGCGAAGTAGAACAGCACCGGCAGCTCGAACAGATTGCGGAAGTTGTCGGCGGCGGTGCAGTCGGTGAGCCGCGCAGCGGCCTGGGTCGAGGTGGCCACGGCCTGCGGGTGGATCCGCTCGCGCAGCATCTGCGCCACCCGGCGCCGGTACATCACCGTCATCACCACGAAGGTGAGCGCCACCATCGCCAGGCCGGGCAGCAGGATCGGCTGGATCTCCATCGGTTCCCCCAAGCGGGCGCCGGCGCCCTGTCGGTGGTGCCGAGGCGCCGGCACCGGTGCGCGGGCGCGGTGCGCGCCCGTGTCCCGCTCAGCCGCGCCGGGCCAGCATCATCTGCTTGATCTCGCCGATCGCCTTGGCCGGGTTCAGGCCCTTGGGACAGGTGCGGGTGCAGTTCATGATGGTGTGGCAGCGATACAGCCGGAACGGATCCTCGAGGTCGTCCAGGCGCGCGCCGGTGTCCTCGTCGCGGCTGTCGATGATCCAGCGGTAGGCCTGCAGCAGGATCGCCGGGCCGAGGTAGCGGTCGCCGTTCCACCAGTAGCTCGGGCAGCTGGTGCTGCAGCAGGCGCACAGGATGCATTCGTACAACCCGTCGAGCTTGGCGCGGTCCTCGCGCGACTGCAGCCGCTCGCGATCCGGCGGCGGCGCGCTCTGGGTGCGCAGCCAGGGCTTGATGGCGGCGTACTGGGCGTAGAAGTGGGTGAGGTCGGGGACCAGGTCCTTGACCACGTCCATGTGCGGCAGCGGGTAGATCGGCACCTCGCCGTTGCCCTTGCCGCAATCCTCGATCGCGCGGGTGCAAGCCAGGGTGTTGGTGCCGTCGATGTTCATCGCGCAACTGCCGCAGATGCCCTCGCGGCAGGAGCGGCGGAAGGTCAGCGTCGGGTCGATCTCGTTCTTGATCTTGATCAGCGCGTCCAGGACCATCGGCCCGCACTGGTCGAGGTCGATTTCGTAGGTGTCGGTGCTCGGATTGCGGCCGTCGTCCGGGCTCCAGCGATAGACCTTGAAGCTGCGCACGCGCTTGGCCCCGGCCGGCGCCGGAAAGTGGCGGCCCTTCTGGATCTTCGAGTTCTTCGGGAGGGTGAATTCGGCCATTGGACTACGTCCGGGAATAGGGAATGGAGAATCGGGAATCGCAAAAGCAGGAGTCCGGGAATCTCATGGCGATGTTCTTGCTCTTGCCATTCTCCACTCCCGATTCCCGATTCCCGGTTTCAATACACCCGCGCCTTCGGCGGCACGACCTCGACCTCGTCGTCGAGGGTGTACATGTGCACCGGGCGATAGCCGATGAAGGTTTCGCCCTCGTCGCTCACCCAGCACAGGCTGTGCTTGTGCCAATTTTCGTCGTCGCGGTCGCCGTAGTCCTCGCGCGCATGGGCGCCGCGCGATTCGGTGCGGTTCTCCGCCGAGACGATGGTGGCCAGCGCCTGGCCGAGCAGGTTCTGCAGCTCCAGAGTCTCGACCAGGTCGGAGTTCCAGACCATCGAGCGGTCGGTGACCTTGACGTCCGCGAACGAGGCATGGATCTCGCGGATCTTCTTCACACCGGCCGCAAGCGTTTCGCCGGTGCGGAACACCGCGGCGTCCTCCTGCATGGTGCGCTGCATGTTGTCGCGGATCGCCGCGGTGGGGGTGTCGCCGGCAGCGTTGCGCACCCTGTCGAGGTTGGCCAGGGCGCGGTCGCAGGCGTCTTCGGGCAGGCGCCTGTGCGACTGGCCGGTGCGGATGGTGGTGGCGCAGCGCTCGGCCACCGCGCGGCCGAACACCACCAGGTCGAGCAGCGAGTTGGACCCCAGGCGGTTGGCGCCATGCACCGAGACGCACGCAGCCTCGCCGATGGCGTACAGCCCCGGCACCACCGCGTCCGGATCGCCGTCGCGCAGCTGCACCACCTCGCCGTGGTAGTTGGTGGGAATGCCGCCCATGTTGTAGTGCACGGTGGGCAGCACCGGGATCGGCTGGCGGGTGACGTCGACGCCGGCGAAGATCTTGGCGGTCTCGGCGATGCCCGGCAGCTTCTCGTGGATGTCGTCGGGATCGAGGTGGGTGAGGTCGAGGTGGATGTGGTCCTTGCGATCGCCCACGCCGCGACCCTCGCGGATCTCGATGGTCATCGAGCGGCTGACCACGTCGCGGCTCGCCAGGTCCTTGGCATTGGGCGCGTAGCGCTCCATGAAGCGCTCGCCCTCGGCGTTGCGCAGGATCCCGCCCTCGCCGCGCACGCCCTCGGTGATCAGGCAGCCGGCGCCGTAGATGCCCGTGGGATGGAACTGCACGAACTCCATGTCCTGCAGGCCGAGCCCGGCGCGCAGCGCCATGCCGCCGCCATCGCCGGTGCAGGTGTGCGCCGAGGTGCAGCTGAAATAGGCGCGGCCGTAGCCGCCGGTCGCGAGCACCGTGCCGTGGGCGCGGAACAGGTGCAGCGTGCCCTCGGCCATGTCCAGCGCCAGCACGCCGCGGCAGGCGCCCTCCTCGTCCATGATCAGGTCGAGCGCGAAGTACTCGACGAAGAAGCGCGCGTCGTGCGCGAGCGACTGCTGGTAAAGCGTGTGCAGCATCGCGTGGCCGGTGCGGTCGGCCGCGGCGCAGGTGCGTTGCGCGGTGCCCTTGCCGTAGTGCGTGGTCATGCCGCCGAACGGGCGCTGGTAGATCTTGCCGTCCTCGGTGCGCGAGAACGGCACGCCCTGGTGCTCGAGCTCGATGATCGCCGGGATCGCCTCGCGGCACATGTACTGGATCGCGTCCTGGTCGCCCAGCCAGTCCGAGCCCTTGATCGTGTCGTAGAAGTGATAGCGCCAGTCGTCCTCGCCCATGTTGCCGAGCGCGGCGGAGATGCCGCCCTGCGCCGCCACAGTATGCGAGCGGGTCGGGAAGACCTTGGTGATGCAGGCGGTCTTCAGGCCCTTGGCCGCCAGCCCGAAAGTGGCGCGCAGCCCGGCGCCGCCGGCGCCGACCACGATCATGTCGTACTTGTGTTCGGTGATCTTGTACGCGGAAGTCATCGGGACCCTTTGTGCAGGCGTCAGGCCAGGAACGCGATGCGGCCGATCGCGTACAGCGCGGCGAGCGAAGCCACCACGCAGAGGAAGGTGACCACGAACTGCAGCGCGACCTCGACCGCGCGCGCGTGCACGTAGTCCTCGATCACCACCTGCAGCCCCATCTGGGTGTGCCAGAACATCGACAGCGCGAACACCGCCATCAACGTCGCGTTCCAGGGCCGCGCCAGCACCTCGCGCACGGTCTCCAGGTCCGCACCGATCAGCGACACCAGGGTGCCGACCAGCCAGGGCACCAGCAGCGCCAGCACCACCGCGGTGACCCGCTGCCACCAGAAATGCCCGGTACCGGACTTGGCCGAGCCCATGCCGCGGGCGCGGCCGATCGGGCTGCGGAAATCGCGCCGCGCCGGGGCGCGCTCCAGCTTCGCCTCGCTCATGCTCCACCCCGCAGGGCGAAGACCCAGATCAGCGCGGTCAGCACCACGGTCAGGGCGAACACCGCGTAGCCGGAGCGGTAGACTTCCGGCAATTCGAAGCCCCAGCCCGAATCCCACAGCAGGTGGCGGATACCGTTGAGCAGGTGGTAGACCAGCGCCAGCGAGAAACCGAACGCCGCGAGCATGCCCAGCGGCGAAGCCAGGCAGTCGGCGGCGGCGGCGTAGGCGTCGCCGCCGCGGGCCACGGCCAGCAGCCACCACACCAGGCCGAACGCGCCGAGCGCGAGCGCGATGCCGGTAGTCCGATGCAGGATCGACATCGTCATGGTGATCTGCCAGCGGTACACCTGCAGGTGCGGCGACAGGGGGCGTTCGCGGTTCGTCATCGTCGTGCGGGACTCCTCGCTGGGCGGCGCTGGCCGCGTGGCTGGACTGGCATGGCTGAGTCTACGGCCTAGAAATCGATGCAGCGGCCGTTCTTTTCCCAGTCGCCGTAGCGGGTCGGCTCGGGGCCCTCGCGACCGCCGGATTCCGGCGGCGCCGGCCGCGCAACGGGCTTTTCCACCTGCGCACGATCCGTGGCGGGGGCGCTTTCACCTATCATGGCCGGGTCTTTCACGCCGCGAAGTTTAAGTCCCGCCCCCATGTCCCACAAGTCGACGCCCGCCGGAGGCGATTTTTTCGCCATTCCCGATCACGCCGTGCTCACCCTGGAAGGGCGCGATGCGGCGAAGTTCGCGCAGGCGCAGTTCATGAACGACGTGGCCGCGCTCGCGCCCGGCCACTGGCAATGGAACGGCTGGCTGACGCCGAAAGGCCGGGTGACGGCGCTGTTCGCCCTGCTCAAGCAAGAGGACGAACGGCTGTGGCTGCTGCTGGCGGATGCCGCGTCGGCGGGATTCGCCGAAGCCCTGAGCCGTTTCGTGTTCCGCAGCAAAGTGCGGATCCGCATCGTCGATGGCTTGCACGCCGCCGGTGCGTTCGCCGCGCCTGACCGCGCGCGCGGGGCGGCGTTCGACGGCGGCGAAGGAGCCGGCATCGAACTGGATTTCGGGACGCCGGCCGGTGCGCGCACCCTGGCGATCGGCGAAGCGGCCGCCGCGGAGGACGCGGACGCCCTCGCCCGCTGGAACGCCTTCGACCTCGCCCATGGCCGGCCCCGGCTGGACGCGGCCCAGGCCGGGCAATGGACGCCGCAGCAACTCTCGCTGCAGCGCCTGGTCGCCTACAGCGTCAAGAAGGGCTGCTACCCGGGCCAGGAGATCGTGGCGCGTACGCACTTCCTCGGCCAGGCCAAGCGCGGCCTGGCGCGGCTGGCCTGCGAGGCGGAGATCGCTTCCGGCAGCGCGGTGACGGCCGGGGGCAAGGAACTCGGGCGGGTGGTCTGCAGCGGGGCGGGCGAACTGCTCGCGGTGCTGCCGCTGGAACGCTCCGACGATTCGCTGGCCGTGGACGGCGCGCCTTGCGTTCCGCAGCCGCTGCTGGAGGGTCTGGCGCGCTGACCGCCGCCCCGGCGCGCCTCCGGCGGCAGCGTCGTGCGCGCCTATGGCCCGCGCCGGCGGCGTCCGGAGCCGGGCTACCGGGCCCGGGATGTCCCGGCGGATCCGCGCTTGATCCCGCGGCATGGTCCGCTGCTATGCTCGCGGACCAGGGGGAAGCCGTCGTACGGTCGTCTCCGCCGCCGCCCCGGAAGGCAACCACGCCACCGGACGCGGCGCGCGGCGAGGGCCGCCGCGAGGGTCGAATCAGGCAGTCGTCTGCTATCGCATCCAGAGGAAGGGGAAATGAAGAGCAATCTCGCACTCACGGCCGTCGCCGCGGCCGCACTCGCGCTGTCCGCCTGCACCACCACGCCGCCGCCGCCGCCGCCGGAACCCGAGGCGCCGGCCCTGGCTCCCTCGTCGTTCCTGGAAAAGCTGGCCGCCGACGGGCTGTTCGCTTTCGGCAAGTCCAGCCTCGACGACTTCAGTCCGGAAGGCCAGCGGGCGCTGGACGACCTGGCCACCCGTCTCACCTCCGGCCGCGCGCTTGAGGTCGTGCACGTGATCGGCCATAGCGACCGCATCGGCAGCGCCCAGGGCAACCTGCGGCTGTCCACGCAGCGCGCCGCTGCCGTTCGCGAATACCTGATCGATCGCGGCGTCCCGGAGGACCGCATCACCGCGGTAGGGCGCGGCAGCGTCGAACCGGTGGTCGAGTGCGAGGGCGATCGCGGCCAGGAGGTGATCGACTGCCTGGCGCCGAACCGCCGCGTCGAGGTGCGGGTGCAGTTCGCCGACTGACGGGCGCGGGCGGGCGCATCCCTCCCGGATGCGCCCGCGCTTGCAACGGTCCCGCATCGCGGGCGAAGCATCGCTTCGGCGATGGGCGGGCTCCGGTTCGCTGCGCTACGGCTACGCAGGCGTTGTCGCCGGCGGCGCCGCCAGCTCCGCGGCGGCGGCGACGATCTCCTGCTCGGAAGGAATCACCAGGAACGCCGCGCCCGCCAGCGGCGTGAACGTATCGGCGCCGACCACCCGCCGCAGCGGCCGGTCGCCCAGGCCGGCCTCGACGATGGCGGTGAGGATGCCCTCCCCGACCCCGGCGCTGCGCCGCCCCTCGTCGACCACGATCGTCCGCGCGCACTCGCCGGCATGGCGGGCGATGGCCGCCTCGTTGAGCGGCAGCAGCCAGCGCAGGTCGACCACCCGCACCTTCCAGCCGTGCGCCGCCTCGATCGCGCGCGCGGCGCGCAGGCTCATCGGCACGCCGTTGCCGAAAGTCAGGATCGCCAGGTCCGCCGCCTCCGGCGCGTACACGCGCTCCTCGCCGAACGCCAGCGCCCGGTCGGGCTCCGGATACGGGGTCAGCCACTGGCCGTCGCCGGGCGCGTGCAGGTCCTTGGTCATGTACAGCGCGATCGGTTCGAGGAACGCGCAGACGCGCCCGTCCACCTTCGCCATCGCCGCCAGGGTGCGCAGCATCATCGCCGCGTCGTCACCGCGCGACGGGCAACCCATCACCAGTCCGGGGATGTCGCGCAGCGCGGTGACCGAGTTGTCGTTGTGGAAATGCCCGCCGAAACCGCGCTGGTAGCCGAGCGAGGCGATCCGCATCACCATCGGGTTGCGGTACTGGCCGTTGCTGAAGAACTGCAGGCTGGCGGCCTCGCCGCGGATCTGGTCGCAGGCGTTGTGGAAGTAGGCCAGGTACTGGATCTCCGGGAACGGCAGCATGCCCATGTTGGCGCAGCCCTGGGCCAGCCCGAGGATGGTGGTCTCGTCGAGCAGGGTGTTGAACACGCGGCGCGCGCCGAAGGCCTTCTGCAGGCCCTTGGTCACGGTGTACACCCCGCCCTTCTGCGCCACGTCCTCGCCGAACAGCAGCGCCTCCGGATACTTGGCGAACAGGTCGTGGAGGGCGTTGTTGATCTGGATCGCCAGATGCCGCGGCGCCAGCTTTTCCGGCAGCTTGTCCTCGCCCCCGAACACGGCCGCGCGCGCCGCCGCGTGGTCGAAGCGCTCCGCTTCCCCCTGCACCTGGTCCGGCGTGTACGGCGCGAGCGGCGCGACCACATCCTCCAGCGTCGTCAGCCGCGGACGGCGGTCGGCCTCCTCGACGGCGGCGAAACAGCGCCGGCGGGTGTCCTCGTACAGCGCCAGCAGCGCCTCCTTCGACAGCAGCCCCGACTCCAGGGCGATGGTCGCCGAACGCAGCAGCGGATCGGCGGCCTCGACCGCGCACAGCTCGGCGATCGCGCGCCACTCGATCTCGAAATCGGTGCCGGCATGGCCCATCAGCCGGGTGGTGCGCAGGTGCAGGAAAGTCGGGCGCCGGGTCCGTCGGCAGTGTTCCACCGCCTGCCGGACCTGGCCGTAGCCCGCGGCGAGATCCAGCCCGTCCGCCGCGAAATAGTCGAGGTCGCGACGGCCGGCGAAGCTGCGCGCGATCCAGCCGTCCGGCGTCTTCACCGAAATGCCGATGCCGTTGTCCTCGCAGACGAACAGCACCGGCGCCGGCAGGCGCTGGTAGGCGGTCCAGGCGGCGGCGTTGAACGCGGTCTGCGCGGTGGCGTGGTTGGCGCTGGCGTCGCCGAAGGAGCACACCACGATGCTGTCGTCCGGGACCGGCAGCGCATGACCGATGCGCCGGCCCTGCTCGATGGCGATCGCGGTGCCCAGCGCCTTGGGCAGGTGCGAGGCGATGGTCGAGGTCTGCGGCAGCACCCACAGCGGCTTGCTGCCCCACACCTTGTGGCGCCCGCCGCTGGCCGGATCGTCCCTGCTGGCGGCGAACGAC
Organism: Luteimonas salinisoli; assembly: GCF_013425525.1. GTDB lineage: Bacteria > Pseudomonadota > Gammaproteobacteria > Xanthomonadales > Xanthomonadaceae > Luteimonas > Luteimonas salinisoli. Next base: position 57,552 of record NZ_JACCKA010000070.1, read on the forward strand.
AGCGCAGAATCCATCACCGGGTCCATGCCCGGCAGCTTGCGGAAGCGCTCGGCCATGAAACCGCCGCTGCGATAGTGCAGGAACGCCGGATCGGTATGGCGGGTGAGGCGCGCGACCATGGCATTGCCTTCGTGGCCGCTCGAGCCGATGGTGTAGAAGACCTTGTTCTGCACCCGCAGCACGCGCGCCATCAGGTCGAGGTGGCGGCTGATGAGCTGCGACTCGAGCAGTTCGACGAGGCCCCGCGCATCCAGCGCGCTGCCGGGAAGCACCGGGGCATCGCCCGCAGGGGCCGCAGCCACCGGGCGCTGCCAGTCGCGCACGAACTCGCTGAAGTTGACGTCGCAGATCTCGGCGCGGTTGAGGCCGCGCATGCGCGCGGGGATCGGATCGGGCACGGGGCGGAAGGTCATCGTGTGCGTAGGCGGCGGTCGAAGCTGGCTATTGTCCTACACCCGGAGCACGGGCGGCCGCCAGCGCCCGGCTATGCCGGGGCGTCGCCGTAGGAGCGTGCCATGCACGCGAAAGCCGGCGCGCCCGGGTGCATCGGGAATCTCCGCCGACCCGACCGGAGCCACCCGCTGCCTTCGCGGCCACGGGCCGCTCCTACAACGGTTCGTATCCTGCGCGCCCTCCTCGGACCGCCGACGCTTCGGTGGGCCACCACCCTGCGCCGTGTCCAGCGGCAGTCCGGCGGGATTTCGACCAAGCGAGTATCGGGGAGCGACTCGAAATNCCGGACTGCCGCCCCCCGGGAACCGATCAGGCCCGCCGGGCCACTCGCACGCGGCCCCCGACACCCTCTCAGCCCGCGCAAAGCCCCGTGCCCGCCCAGCCCGCCGCCAGCGTCACCAGCACCACCGCGACGATGTTGAGCACGATGCCGGTGCGCGCCATCTGGCCGATGCCCACGTGCCCCGAGCCGAACACGATCGCGTTCGGCGGCGTGGCCACCGGCAGCATGAAGGCGTAGCTCGCCCCCAGCCCGATCGCCACCAGCAGCGGCATCACCGGCACCCCCAGCCCCAGCGCCACCGCCGCCAGCACCGGAGTGAAGGCGGTGGCCATCGCGGTGTTGCTGGTCAGCTCCGTGGCGAAGATCACCAGCACGGCCACCGCGAACACCACCAGCAGCATCGGCGCGCCGGCCAGCCCGTACAGCCCGCTGGCGATGAACCCGTCAACACCGTGCGCGCCGATCGCCGCCGCCAGCGCCAGCCCGCCCCCGAACAGCACCAGCACCCCCCACGGCAGGCGCACCGCCGTCTCCCAGTCCAGAGTCGCCCGGCCCCCGCCCGCCGGGATCAGGAACAGCGACAGCGCCCCGGCCATCGCGATCACCGCGTCGGTCAACCCGGGCAGGCCGGACCAGGCCGCCAGCTGCGGCCGCAAGATCCACGCCGCGGCGGTGAGCGCGAACACCGTCAGCACGACTCTTTCGCCGCGGCCCATCGGCCCGAGCCCGCCGAGCATCTCCCGGATCTCCTCCCCGCCCTGCGGCAGCCTGCGGATCCGCACCGGGAAGGCCATCCGCGTCAGGTACAGCCACGCCAGCAGCAGGAACGCCAGCATCACCGGCACCCCGAAGCGCATCCACGACAGCATGGTGATGTCGCAGTCCAGCCGTTCGCGCGCGTAGCTGGCCACCACCAGGTTCGGCGGCGATCCGATCAGCGTGGCCGAACCGCCGATCGAGGCCGCGTAGGCGATCGCCAGCATCAGGCCGGTGGCGAACGCCCGGCCCTCGTGCCCGGGCACCTCGGTCCCGTCGCGCATCAGCATCGCAACCACCGACAGGCCGACCGGCAGCAGGATGATCGTCGCCGCGGTGTTGGAGATCCACATGCTGAGGAAGGCCGTGGCGAGCATGAACCCCGCGACCAGCCGCCGCGGCGACGTGCCGACCATCAGCAGGATGCGCAGCGCCATCCGCCGGTGCAGGCCCCAGCGCTCCATCGCCAGGCCGAGCATGAAGCCGCCCATGAACAGGAAGATGATGTCGCTGGCGTACGGGCGCGCGGCCTCGGCCGGCGACAGCACGCCGAGCAGCGGGAACAGCACCACCGGCAGCAGCGCCGTCGCCGCCAGCGGCAAGGCCTCGCCCAGCCACCACACCGCCATCCACACCGCGACCGCGGCGGTCATGCGGCCCTCGATGGCGAGGCCTCCGGCTCCCGCCTCCGGGATGAGCAGGAACGCGAGCAGGCCCAGCGGCGGCCCGGCCCATCGCGCGAGACGGCGGTGCCAGCCCGATGCCTGCTCCACCGCGTTCGACTGCACGCCGGCGCCTCCCGTCCAAGAACGTGCGGCACCTTAGCAGCCGGCCCCAGTGCGGTCATGTTGCAAGACGAGACCCGCTGCCTTGGCGCAGGGTCCGTCGCAACCGCCGCGTCCTGCTCGCGTAGAGCGGAGCTTGCTCCGCTGCTATCGGCTTCGGGGACCGCGCAGCCGAGCAAGCTCGGCTCTACAGGGGCTCCGGTGCCCGCGTCGCTGGTCCGGACCGCCGTCGGCCGCCGCTCACGGCCGCTGCGCCCGCCATTGCTCGCGCGTCTGTCCCCAGACGTCGACCGGCACCTCCTCGAACGGGGCCGGCAGCCGGCCGGCCCGCAGTCTGCGCGACCCCAGTCGTTCGGCGAGCTTTTGCGAAGCCGCATTGTCCGGATCGATGCAGTGGATGACCTCCGCCCAGCCGAGCCGGTCGAACGCCCAGTCGATCGCCGCGACGGCGGCTTCGTGCGCGTAGCCGCGGCCCCAGGCAGCGCGCCGCAGCGACCAGCCGACCTCGTTGCCGGGCCAGCCTTCCGGCCGCCACGGCCCCGCCTGGCCCAGCCATTCGCCGCTGGCGCGGTCGACGATCGAGAACATGGCGAACCCCTGCAGCGCCCACGCGCCCGGCATCTGCAGGAACTTGCGCCACGCGGCGGGACGCGGCAGGCGGCCGCCGATGTAGCGCGTCGCCACTTCGTCGCCCATCAGCTCGGCATAGCCTTCGAAATCCTCGATGCGCGGCAGGCGCAGCACCAGTCGCTCGGTTTCGATCTGCAGGTCGGTCATCGGGCGTTGCCTGTTCGCTTGCGGTCGAGGGAACGGAAGGCTGGGAATGGAGACGAGGAGCGAACGAGCCGTCCGGCTTCCGGCCGTGCCCCGCTTCCGCTCCCGGCGTCAGAACGCACTGATGCCGGTCAGCTCGCGCCCGACCACCAGCTGGTGCACCGTCTCGGTGCCCTCGTAGGTGATCACCGACTCCATGTTGAGCGCATGGCGGATCGGGCAGTGTTCGGTGGTAATGCCCGCGCCGCCGAGCAGGTCCCGGGCCTCGCGGGCGATGTCGATCGCCATGCGGCAGTTGTTCCACTTGGCCAGCGACACCTGGGTGGGCTGCATCTTCCCGGCGTCCTTCAGCCGCCCCAGCTGCAGCGACAGCAGCTGCGCGGCTGTGATGCGCCGGGCCCAATCCGCCAGCTTCAGCTGCGCGCTCTGGGTGGCGGCCACCGGGCGGTCGAACAGAATGCGCTCCTTCGAATAGCGCAGCGCCTCGTCCAGGCAGGCTATGGCGGCGCCGATCGGCCCCCAGGTGATGCCGTAGCGCGCCTGGTTCAGGCAGCCGAGCGGCCCCTTGAGGCCCTTCGCGCTCGGCAGTCGGTTGGCCTCCGGCACGCGCACGTTGTCGAAGTACAGCGCGCTGGTCACCGAGGCGCGCAGGCTCATCTTGTGCTTGATTTCCTGGGCGGTGAATCCGGCGAAGTCCTTCTCCAGCACGAAGCCCTGGATGCCGTCGTCGGTCTGCGCCCAGACGATGGCGATGTCGGCCAGATTGCCGTTGGTGATCCACATCTTCGAGCCGTTGACCACCCAGTCCGCACCATCCCGCTTCGCATGGGTCTTCATGTTGGCCGGATCGGAACCGCCGTGCGGCTCGGTCAGGCCGAAGCAGCCGATCACCTTGCCGGCGGCCATGTCCGGCAGCCAGCGCTTGCGCTGCTCCTCGCTGCCGTAGGCGAAGATCGGGTACATGCACAGCGAGGACTGCACGCTGGCGAAGCTGCGGATGCCGGAATCCCCGCGCTCCAGCTCCTGGCAGATCAGCCCATAGCTCACCGCGTTGAGGCCGGCGCAGCCGTATTCCTCCGGCAGGGTGGCGCCAAGCAGGCCCAGGCCGGCGAGTTCCGGAATCAGCTCCTTCGGGAATCGCCCCTGGTCGAAGCAATCGCCGATGATCGGCAGCACGCGCTCGTCGACCAGGCGCGCCACGCTGTCCTGGACCGCGCGCTCCTCGTCGCTGAGCAGGGAACGGACGTCGTAGAGATCGTAGGGATGCAGGGCCATGGGCGCGGAGTCGTTGGGGAAACCCCCATTGTATCGCTCCGCCGGCGGGACGCCCCGCACGCGGCAGAGGCCGGATCGCTCCGGCCCCTGCGTAGCGTCCCGGCGCCCGGCGCCAAGGCCGGACGCGCGGCCCTGCCTACTGGCGCGTGGTCCCGTCGTCGAGCGCCGCGGTCTGGGTGACCACCTGGCCATCCAGCACCGGCAGGCGTTCGCCCGGCTCCTGGGCCATGCGCACGGTGCGCTCGCGGCCGTCGTAGCGGTAGGTCACGTCCCACGCCACCGGCACGTCCTCGGTGCCGAGCTTGATCTTCTCCGCCGGCTTGCTGTCGGTACGCAAGGTGCCGGTGCTGCCGTCCGGATCGCGGTAGGTCACGTTGTACGCGACCACCCGCGAGGACTGCGAGGTGTCCTGCACCGTGCGGCACTGACGGTCGACGCGCTCGACCACCCGGCCGCCGACGTGGTTGCGGTCGACGCGGTTGCCGATGAAGCCGCCGGCTGTGGCGCCGGCCGCGGTGGCCAGCTTGCGGCCGTTGCCGCCGCCGACCTGGTTGCCGACCAGGCCGCCGATCACCGCGCCGGCCACGGTGCCGCCGACGTTGCCGTCGCGCTCGGGCAGGCGTTCCTGCACCACCACGTCCTCGCAGACCTGCCGCGGCGAGCTGCTGGTGGTGGTCTCGCGCACAGGCTCGCTGCCGATCACGGTGGCGTAGAGATCCTGTCGCTCGGTGACCGCCGCGACGTCCAGCACCTCGGCGTACTCGAGGCGGCCGGCGCCGTCCTCGGCGATGGCATCCTCGATCGCCGCGTCGCCGGAGAGCGCGGCATCCGCCTCGGCGCCGGTATCGCGGCTGTTGTTCTGGAACGCGGCCACGGCGACGCCGCCGACCAGGAGAGACGCAAGTGCGATTGCCAGGGTGTTGTTCTTCATGTCGCGCTCCTCGGGGCGATCCCCCCATTCGTCGATGCGATTCGAACATTTCCAACCTGAACAGAGGGCCGCCTGCGCCCCGCCAAACTGAGTCGGCCGTGAACATTGCCGGCACCGCGGCCGTGATAGCGTGATCCGCATCCAATACGGAAACCGGCAATGCGCTCCCTCCTCTTCGCCCCGCTGATGCGCTGGTTCGGCCGGCTCAGCTACCCGCGGCTGTTCGGCGTCACCGCCGGGCTGTTCGTGCTGACCCTGCTGGTTCCGGACCCGATCCCCCTGGTCGACGAACTGCTGCTCGGGCTCGGCACGCTGCTGCTGGCGAACTGGAAGAATCGCGGCGCCGGCGCGGACGACGGCAAGCCGCGGCGCCCGCCGATCGACGGCGAGGCCACGCGTCGCCGCTGAGGTTCCCGTGGCTTCCGCGCTCGTCGACAGCCACTGCCATCTCGATGCCGGCGAGTTCGACCGCGATCGCGCCGCGGTGGTCGCGCGCGCCGTGGCGGCCGGCGTCGCCCGCCAGGTCGTTCCGGCCACCCACGCCGAGGCCTGGCCGAAGCTGCGCGACGTCTGCGCCGCGCATTCCGGCCTGCATCCCGCCTACGGGTTGCACCCGACCTTCCTCGAGCACCATCGCCCCGAGCACCTGGACACGCTGCGCGACTGGCTGGCGCACGAGCGGCCGGTGGCCGTGGGCGAGTGCGGGCTGGACTACTACGTCGAGGGCCTGGACCGCGATGCCCAGCAGCGCTTCTTCGAGGGCCAGCTGCGGCTGGCGCGCGAGTTCGATCTGCCGCTGATCCTCCATGCCCGCCGCGCGGTGGAAGCGGTGATCGTGGCGATCCGCCGCGTCGGCGGGCTGCGCGGTGTGGTGCACAGCTTCGCCGGCAGCGAGGAGCAGGCGCGCCAGTTGTGGGAGATGGATTTCATGATCGGCCTCGGCGGGCCGCTGACCTACGCGCGGGCGAAGCGCCTGCATCGCATCGTGGCCGCCATGCCGATCGAACGGCTGCTGCTCGAGACCGACGCCCCGGACCAGCCCGATGCATCGATCCGCGGACAGCGCAACGAACCGGCGCGCCTGACCCGGGTGCTGGACGCGGTGGCGGAACTGCGCGGCGAAGATCCGGACCGGTTGGCGGCCGCCACCAGCGCGAACGCGCAACGGCTGTTCGGGCTGGACGAGGCGGCCGCGTAGGGCGGCGCCGCCCCGCTCAGGCGTCGCCGGCCGGCGCGGCGGCCGCGGCCTTTCGTCGCAGCAACAGTTCGAGCGCCCGGCCCGCGGCGGCGAAGGCGAACGCACCGGTGAGGTGCGTCGCCGCACCCAGGCCTGCGCCGCAGTCGAGCTTGAGCGCGGCATCCGGGTCCAGTCGCGGCCGCAGCCCGCCGACACTGCCGTCCGCCTGCGGGTAGCGCACGTTCTCCAGCGAATAGACGGCCGGCACGCCGAAGTAGCGTTTCGGTCCTCTTGGAAAGCCGAACTCGGCGCGCAGCTTCTTGCGCACCAGCGCCAGCATCGCGTCGTGCTCGGTGCGCGACAGATCGCGCACCCGCACCAGGGTGGGATCGACCCTGCCGCCCGCGGAGCCGACCGTGATCACCGGCCGCCTGCGGCGGCGGCACCAGGCGATCGCCTCGACCTTGGTGCGAAAGCTGTCGCAGGCGTCGACCACGAGGTCGAAGCTGCGGTCCAGCAGCGCGTCGAGGTTCGACGGGGTGAGGAAGGCCGCCACCGGCTCCGCCTGCATGCGCGGGCTGATCGCCAGGCAGCGCTCCGCCATCGCCTCCGCCTTGCCGCGGCCATATTGCCCGAGCAGCGCCGGGAGCTGCCGGTTGGTATTGGACAGGCACAGGTCGTCGGCGTCGATCAGGGTGAGGTGGCCCACGCCGCTGCGCGCGAGCGCCTCGGCCAGCCACGAACCCACCCCGCCCAGCCCGACGACCGCCACCCGCACGCCCGCCAGCCGCGCCACCGTGCCGCGCCCGTAGAGCCGGTCGATGCCGGAGAAGCGGTCGCCCCAGTCCTGTTCCATCCGCATAGTCTAGCGGCGGCCGGCCAACGACCGGCATGCTATGTTCGCCTTCGCGGCAGCAAGCCGAACGCACGGAGCCAGCCATGTCGAACCCGTCCGACGACATCGACACCACCCGCAGGCCGTCCGCGGCCGGCCGCTACCTGTTCCTGTTCCTGCTCGGCCTGCTGGTCGGCGTAGTCGCCACGGTGATGATCGTGCGCGCGCTCGAAGCCCGCGCCGACCACTTTCCCGACAGCGTGATGCACGTGCAGCAGTGGCACTTGGGCCAGTTGCGCAGCCGCGTCGACGAGAACCGCTGTGGCGCCACCGATATCCTTCCGCACCTGCGCGCGCTGCGCACCATGAGCGACAATCTCGAGCCCGCGTTCCCGAAGCTGCGCGAGGATCGCCGCTTCGCGCAGCACGCCAGCGCCATGCGCGCCACCCTCGACGGCGCCCTGGCCTCGCCGCCGCTCAACTGTGCAGGGCTCGGCACCACGGCCAAGGAGATCGGCGAGTCCTGCAGCGGCTGCCACCGCGATTTCCGCGGCTGACCGCGGCCCGGCGGCACCGCGCTGAACCCCGGCTGCACCGCGCCGCCCCCCGGCCGCCGGCTGGGCCGGAATTGTCGGCGTGTTCACGAAGACGCTTCTACGCTCGCGATGGTGGAGCACCGGCCCAGCGCCGGCCCCCTCCCCGATATCCCATTCCGGAGAACAACGCGATGAAGACCCGACTGATCGGCACCGCAGCGATCGCAGCCGCCCTTGCCATGGCCGGTTGTGCCAGCACTTCCCCGGGGTACGGCAGCGGATACGGCAGCGCCCCGCAATCCGGCTACGGCACCTCCTGCTACGACTGCGGCACCGTGACCCGCATCGACCGCACCACCGACGGCAAGCCGAACGTCGCCGGTCCGCTGCTCGGCGGCGTGGTCGGCGCAGTGGCCGGCAAGGAACTGGCGCGCCGCAACACCGACAGCGAGGGCCGCCGCAACGTCGCGACGGCCGGCGGCGCGATCGCCGGCGCGGTGGCGGGCAATGCGATCCAGAACCGCGTCGAGGGCAGCGGCATGTACAACGTGCACGTGCGCATGGACGACGGCCGCACGATGGTGCTGTCGCAGGCCGAGGTCGGCGGTCTCCGCGAGGGGACCTACGTGAGGGTCCAGAACGGCCGGGCCTACGCGCGCTGAGATCGGTCCCCCAGAGCACAAGAAAACCCGGCCGCGAGGCCGGGTTTTTTTACGAGACGGCGCATGCCGGATCAGGCCGATTCGACCGCGTCCGCCTGCAGGCCCTTCTGCCCCTGGACCACCACGAAGCTCACCTTCTGCCCTTCCTTCAGGCTCTTGAAGCCCTCCATCTGGATCGCACGGAAGTGCACGAAGACGTCCTCGCCGCTCTCGCGACTGATGAAGCCGAAGCCCTTGGCGTCGTTGAACCATTTCACGGTACCGATTTCGCGGTCTGACATGCGCATCACTCCCTGGAACTGATCGCTGCTCTGTAGGATCGACGGACACCGTTGCCGGCGGCTGGTTGCAAGGAGGATGCGGGAACCACGATGTAGCGGACCAGAGACGCTGCAAGCGCGGATCGACTGCGCCCAGGCCACGTTTCAGGTGGCCTTGACAAACACAGCGCGAGAAAATTACCCCGGCATTTGCCAGAATGCAATCCCGCTCCACGGCCCTTCCCGGCCGCATCCCGCGACCGCCCGTCCCCTCCTGGAGAGCCATGGAACCGCAGTCCATCTGGTACGCGATCGCGCTGGTGCTGGTGCTCGCCGGCCTTGCCGGCACGGTCCTCCCGGCCCTGCCCGGCCTCCCACTGGTGTTCGCCGGCATGGTGCTCGCCGCATGGGCCGGGGGCTTCGCCGAGGTCGGTCCGATGGCGCTGGTGGCGCTGGGCGTGCTGACCCTGCTCTCGGTGCTGGTCGATTTCTGGGCCACGGCGATGGGAGCCAAGCGGGTCGGCGCCAGCCGCACCGCGCTGGTGGGCGCGGTGGTGGGGACGTTCGCGGGCCTGTTCTTCGGCATCGTCGGCGTGTTCGTCGGGCCGTTCGCTGGCGCGATGATCGGGGAGCTGCTGCACCGGCGCCGGATCGATCCGCGCGGCTTCGGCCACGCCACGCGGGTCGGCGCGGGCACCTGGATCGGCATCGTCGTGGCGGTGGCGCTCAAGCTCATGCTCGCCTGCGCCATGATCGGCATCTTCGCCCTGGCCTGGTTCACCTGAGGATTCCCGATGACCCGCAACCTCGCCGCCGCCGCCCTCGCCCTCGCCCTCGCGCCATGGATCGCCCGGGCCGCCGAGCCGGCCACGGCGCTCGCGGCGTGCGCCGGCATCGAAAACGATTCGATGCGCCTGGCCTGCTACGACGAGGCCATGCAGCGGACCGCTCTCGACCCCGCCGCGGCCGATGCCGCCGCCGAACGCGCGCAGCTGGAACGCCAGGCGGCCACCGTGTCTGCGGACCGAGAGGACGAAGCGGCGCTCCCCGACGCAGCCCCCGGGCGGGCGGGCAGTCGGTTGTCCGAACTCTTCGTCCACGACGACGGCGACCCGATCCGAGCCGCGATCGCCAACGTCGGCAAGGGCTCGCTGCTCGACACCCGCTGGGAGCTGGCGCGCGACTCCAAGCTCGGACTGTTCAACTTCCGCGCCTACAAGCCGGTCTACCTGCTGCCGGCGTTCTGGACCACCGACGCCAATCCCGCGCCGCGCTCGCCCAATCCGGACAACACCGTCACCGACCCCGCCGCGCTCGACAACCTCGAGGCCAAGTTCCAGATCAGCTTCAAGACCAAGGCGCTGGAGAACCTGATCGGCGACAACGGCGACCTGTGGATGGGCTATACCCAGAGCTCGCGCTGGCAGGTCTACAACAACGATGCCTCGCGTCCGTTCCGCGAGACCAACTACGAGCCCGAGGTGCTGCTGGTCTTCCGCAACGGCTATCGCCTGCCGGGCGGCTGGCGCGGCCGGATGTCGGCGGTCGGCATCAACCACCAGTCCAACGGGCGCGAGGATCCGCTGTCGCGCAGCTGGAACCGGGTGATGTTCAATTTCGGCTTCGATCGCGAGGACTGGGCGCTCATGGTCCGGCCATGGGTCCGCATCTCGGACGGCAACGACGACGACAATCCCGACATCGAGGACTACATGGGGCGCGGCGACCTCACCCTGGTCCACGTACGCGGCGGCCACCAGTTCTCGCTGATGGCGCGCCACTCGCTGCGCGGCGGCGACCGCTCGCACGGGGCGCTGCAGTTCGACTGGGGTTTCCCGATCCACCGCGCGTTCCGCGGCCACGTGCAGCTGTTCGACGGCTACGGCGAGAGCCTGATCGACTACAACCACCGCGCCACCTACATCGGTCTCGGCATCTCGTTGCAGGAGTGGTTCTAGCGCCCGCCGACGCCGCTGGAGCATGGCGCATCGACAAGCGACCCCGGGCTCAGTAACCGGTCTCGCGCAGCGACAGCCGTACCTGCTCGTGGGTCGCCTGGATCTCCCGCGGCGGCTCGCGATCGAGCAGGCTGGCCACGACGATCGCGACCGTGGCCGCCGCAAAGCCCGGCACCATCTCGTACAGTTCGAAGCCGAAACGGCCGATCGCGACCTGCTTCCAGAAGATCACCGTGGCGGCGCCGACCACCATTCCGGCGAGGGCGCCGTTGCGGGTCATGCGCTGCCAGAACAGCGAGAACAGCACCACCGGGCCGAACGCGGCGCCGAAGCCGGCCCAGGCGTACGACACCAGTCCCAGCACCCGGCTGTCCGGATCGCGCGCCAGCCACAGCGCCAGCAGTGCGACCAGCAGCACGCTGGCCCGGCCGACCCAGACCAGCTCGTACTGCCCCGCCTGCTTGCGCAGGAAGCCGCGATAGAAGTCCTCGGAGAGCACGCTCGAGCAGACCAGCAGCTGGCTGGATAGCGTACTCATCACCGCCGCCAGGATCGCCGAGAGGATGATGCCAGCCACCCAGGGGTTGAACAGCTGCTCGACCAGACTAATGAAGACGCGCTCGGCGTTGGCCTCGACCGGCCCGGCCGCGCCGGGGTTGGCGGCGTAGTAGGCGATCCCGAGGAAGCCGACGGTCAGCGACCCCGCCAGGCACAGGGTCATCCAGCCCATGCCGATCCGCCGCGCGACCGGGATGGTGGCGATGCTGTCGGCGGCCATGAAGCGCGCCAGGATGTGCGGCTGGCCGAAGTAGCCCAGCCCCCACGCCAGCAGCGAGACGACGCCGATCCAGCCGAGCTGGCCGCCGCGGAACCAGTCGAGCCGCGACGGATCGACGTTGCCGATCGCCTCCATGCCGGCCTCGAAACCGCCGACGTGCATCAGCACGATCACCGGCGTGAGCAGCAGCGCGAAGAACATCAGCGTGCCCTGCGCGGTGTCGGTCCAGCTGACCGCGAGGAATCCGCCGACCAGCGTATAGAGGATGGTCACCGCGGCGCCCCACCAGATCGCCTGCGCGTAGGGCATGCCGAACACGCTCTCGAACAGGCGCGCTCCGGCGACCACGCCGGATGCGCAATAGACCGCGAAGAAGACCAGGATCACCGTGGCCGAAAGCACCCGCAGGGCGCGGCCGCGGTCCTGGAAGCGGCTGGTGAAGAAGTCCGGCAGGGTCAGCGCGTTGCTGGTGCGCTCGGTGTAGACGCGCAGCGGGCCGGCGACGTACTTCCAGTTGAGCCACGCGCCGCTCACCAGGCCGAGGGCGATCCAGGCTTCGGACAGGCCGCCCAGGTACATCGCGCCCGGCAGGCCCATCAGCAGCCAGCCGCTCATGTCCGAGGCCCCGGCCGACAACGCCGTCACGCCCGGTCCCAGGCGTCGCCCGCCGAGGATGTAGTCGTCGAAGTTCTTGGTCGAGCGCCAGGCGACGAAGCCGATCAGCACCATCGCCGCGAGGTAGATGGTGAACATGACGATGAGCGGCGTGCTTGCTGCCAGCATGGGCGAAGGGCTCCTCTGGTGGGCGTGGGCGCGCGTCCGGATCGCGGCGCGAATGGACCAGCCTAACGCACCGCGTCGCCGACTTCAGCCCGAATCATCCACAGCGACTGTGGACAAGTACGCGGGCGAAGCTGTGGACAAGTGCGGGCGGCGGCGGCGCGGCGCGCCCCCTGCCCGGTCTGGCGAGATTCTCGCCAGCGCGTCAGGCGTCGTCCGGCCAGGCCGGCGCGGCGGCGGACGCCCGCGGCTCCGGCTGCGCCGCGACCGCTTCCCACACCCGCAGCGCGTCCACCGTGGCGGCGACGTCGTGCACGCGCACCATCCTGGCGCCGCGCTGTACGGCGATCAGGTGCGCGGCCACCGAACCGTGCACGCGCGCAGCCGGCTCCGCGCGTCCCGTCGTCTCGCCGATGGTGCGCTTGCGCGAGAGCCCCGCCAGCAGCGGCGTCCCGAGTTCGCACAGGCGCCGCAGCTGCGCCAGCAGCAGCAGATTGTGGCCGCCGTCCTTGCCGAAGCCGAAACCGGGATCGACCACGATCCTCGCCCGGGGAATCCCGGCCATCTCCGCCGCGAAGATGCGCTCGGCGAGGAAACGGTGCACCTCGGCGACGACGTCGTCGTACGCGGGCGCGTCCTGCATCGATCCCGGGACGCCGAGCATGTGCATCAGCACCACGGGCACGCCCAGCGAAGCCGCGGCGTCGAGCGCGCCCTCGCGGCGCAGCGCGTAGACGTCGTTGATCATCCCGGCGCCGGCGTCGACCGCGGCGCGCATCACTTCCGGCTTGGAGGTATCGATGCTGATCGGCAGCGCGGTTTCGGCGGCGAGGCGCCGGACCACCGGCACCACACGCCGCAGTTCCTCCTCGAGCGGCACGTTCTCCGCGCCGGGCCGCGTCGACTCGCCGCCGACGTCGAGCAGGTCCGCCCCCTCCTCCGCCAGCCGCAGCCCATGCGCGACGGCGGCGGCGGCGTCGGCATGCGCGCCGCCGTCGGAGAACGAGTCCGGGGTGACGTTGACGATCCCCATCACCCGCGCCCGGTCCAGCTTCAGCACGCGGCCGGCGCAGTCGAGCTGCGGAACGACGTCGAACATTCAGTCGCCGTCCCGCTTCGACCGGCCGCCGTGCAGGGCGATACCGAAGGCCAAGCCGATCGCCAGGCCGATGCCGATGCCCATGGCGACGTTGTCCAGCGCCACGCCGATGGCGACGCCCACCGCCAGTCCGAGCCCGAGGCCGAGCGGAAAACGGGTGAATCCATCGGGCTTTCCGGGATCGCTCATGAGTCCCCTCCTGCACGCCGTGCAGCGGGCTGCGCCCGTCCCGCCGCTCGACTCTTGCTCAGGTCTGCTCCGCCGGACCGCCGATCGGCGGCAGCGGGCGGTTTCCGCCCTGGTCGCCGTCGTCCCTGCCGGGGCGGTTCCAGCCGATCGGCGGCGGCGGATCGCGGCCTTCCATGACCGCATCGATCTGCGGCACGTCGATGGTCTCGTACTCGAGCAGCAGCTTGGCCATCACGTGCAGCTTGTCGAGATTCTCGGTGAGGATCTTGGTGGTGCGGCCGTACGCCTTGTCGAGGATCCCGCGCACCACCTCGTCGATCCTGCGCGCGGTGTCGTCGGAGACGGACTTGTGCTGGGTCACCGAGCGGCCGAGGAACACCTCGTCCTCGTCCTCGCTGTAGGCGATCGGCCCCATCTCGTCCGACAGGCCCCACTTGGTGACCATGTTGCGCGCCATCTTGGTCGCGCGCTCGATGTCGTTGGAGGCGCCTGTGGTGACCTTGTCCTCGCCGAAGATCAGCTCCTCGGCGACGCGGCCGCCGTACAGCGAACACAGCTGCGACTCGATCGCGGTGCGGTTGAAGCTGTACTTGTCGCCCTCGGGCAGGTACATGGTCACGCCCAGGGCCCTGCCGCGGGGAATGATCGTGACCTTGTAGACCGGGTCGTGCTCGGGCACCAGGCGGCCGACGATGGCGTGGCCGGCCTCGTGGTAGGCGGTCAGCGTCTTCTCGTCCTCGCTCATCGCCATCGAGCGGCGCTCGGCGCCCATCAGGATCTTGTCGCGGGCGCGGTCGAAATGTTCCATGCGCACTTCGCGGGCGTTCTCGCGCGCGGCGAACAGCGCCGCCTCGTTGACCAGATTGGCCAGGTCCGCGCCGGAGAAGCCCGGGGTGCCGCGTGCCACCACCAGCGGCTTCACGTCCTCGTCCAGGGGCACCTTGCGCATGTGCACCTTGAGAATCTGTTCGCGGCCCTTGACGTCGGGCAGCCCGACCACGACCTGGCGGTCGAAGCGGCCCGGGCGCAGCAGCGCCGGGTCGAGCACGTCGGGACGGTTGGTCGCGGCGATCACGATCACGCCCTCGCCGCCCTCGAAGCCGTCCATCTCCACCAGCAGCTGGTTGAGGGTCTGTTCGCGCTCGTCGTGGCCGCCGCCCAGGCCGGCGCCGCGGTGGCGGCCGACGGCGTCGATCTCGTCGATGAAGATGATGCACGGCGCGTGCTTCTTGGCCTGCTCGAACATGTCGCGCACGCGGCTGGCGCCGACGCCGACGAACATCTCGACGAAGTCGGAGCCGGAAATCGAGAAGAACGGCACCTTGGCCTCGCCGGCGATGGCCTTGGCCAGCAGGGTCTTGCCAGTGCCGGGGGGACCGACCATCAGCACGCCGCGCGGGATCTTGCCGCCCAGCTTCTGGAACCTGGACGGGTCGCGCAGGAACTCGACCAGCTCCTCCACCTCTTCCTTGGCCTCGTCGCAGCCGGCGACGTCGGCGAAGGTGATCTTCGACTGGTCTTCGCTGAGCAGCTTGGCGCGCGAGCGTCCGAAGGACATCGCGCCCTTGCCGCCGCCCTGCTGCATCTGCCGCATCATGAAGAAGAAGAAGCCGATGATCAGCAGGACCGGCAGGAAGTTGATCAGGATGTAGACGAGCGACGGGCCGGTGGACGGCCGCTCCTGCTTGATCTCGACGTTGTGGTTGATCAGGTCGTCGACCATGCGTTCGTCGCGGCGCGGCGCGATCACCGTGCCGGTGGCGCCGTCCTTGCGCTGGAAGGTGATGGTCCGCTCGTCCTCGGCGATGTCCACCTTCCCGATGCGGTCGGCCCGCACCTCCTCCATGAACTGCGAGTACACCACCTCCTCGGTGCCTGCGGTGCGCGGGCTGAAGCTCTGGAACACCACCATCAGCACGACGGCGACGATCACCCAGAGCATCAGATTCTTGACCAGATCGTTCATGGATTCCTTCTCGGGCGCTTCGGCGCCATGCTACTTCATCTGTGCCCGCTTGCCCTGGGCCAGGGCATAGACTTCCGGCGAACGCTGGCGCGACGCCGAGGGCTTGCGGATCGACACCCTGTCGTAACGGCGTCGCAGTTCCCGGACGTAGTCGTCGAACCCCACGCCCTGGAACAGCTTGATCAAGAAGGCGCCGCCCGGACGCAGGTGGCGGTCGGAAAACTCCATCGCCAGTTCCGCCAGGTGCATCGCCCGCGGCTGATCCACCGCGTCCATGCCACTCTTGTTGGGGGCCATGTCCGACAACACAAGGTCGACCGGGTCACCGCCGAGCAGCGTCTCAAGGGAAGATAAGACCGCATCTTCCCTGAAGTCGCCATGAAGAAACTCCACCCCCGCCAGGGAGGGCATGTCGAGGATGTCCAGCGCGACCACCCGGCCCCGCTCGCCCATCGCCTGCCGCACCCACTGCGACCAGCCTCCGGGCGCCGCGCCCAGGTCGACCACGGTCATTCCCGGCCTGAGCAGACCGTCGCGGGCGACCAGTTCCTCGAGCTTGTACGCGGCGCGCGAGCGCAAGCCCTCGGCCTGTGCCCGCTTCACGTACGGGTCGGAGAAGTGCTCCTTCAGCCAGCGCTGGCTGCTCTTGCTGCGCGATGCCACGATCAGCCCCGTCCCGGTCCCGGCCGGGGACCGGTCCCGGCACCGGCGCGCGCCCGGCGCGGGGCACGCGGCAGGGGACTGGGGACCGGCGGATCGGGGCAAAGGGGCATCGGCAGGGGCGGTGGCGGCCGCTGGGGCATTCGGGGCGCCATGATACCCTGCAGGCCCCTACGTTCCCGTCGCACCGCATGAGTATCGCCCTGACCGCCGCACAGTCCAGATTTCTCCGCGGTCAGGCCCACGGGCTCAAGGCGATCCTGCAGGTGGGCGGCAAGGGACTGACCGGCGCAGTGGTGTCCGAAGTGGACGGCGCCCTGGAGCACCACGAGCTGATCAAGGTGAAGGTGATGGCCGGCGACCGCGAGGCCCGCGACGCGATGGTCGCCGACCTGGCCTCCCGCTGCGCCGCTGCGCTGGTCCAGCGCATCGGCAACGTGGCGGTGCTCTACCGGCCATCGAAGGACAAACGCCAGATCGTGCTGCCGCGGCCGTAGTCCGCAGGCCGCGTACGCGGTCGCGCGCTCCCACCCGCCTTCCGTCGGCGCCGCCTCCGCGGACCGCACCTGCGCGGCGCTACCATGTCCAGGTCGGGCGCCCGGCAGGGCGCCGCCGGAATCTCCGTTCATGCAGCTCACCCTCGAAAACCCCGATTTCGAATTCTTCCTGCGCGCCGCCGCCGGCGGCTCGGCGGTGGTCAACGACCGCGAGCTGCGCACGAGCTTCATCGTCGCCCCCGACGCGCTGGTCGAGGACTGGCCGGTGCGCGACGCGGCGGCCATGGTCCCGGCCGACCTGGAGCCGCTGCTGGCGCTGGCGCCGGAACTGGTGCTGCTCGGGACCGGCGCGGGTCAGGTCTTCCCGCCGCCGGCGGTAACGGCCGCCTGCCTGTCGCGCGGGATCGGCCTGGAAAGCATGAGCAACGCCGCCGCGGCGCGTACCTACCAGGTGCTGGCCGGCGAGGGACGACGGGTCGTGGCGGGATTCATCCTGGCGGGATGAACACTCGCATTCTCGCCATGGATGGTCGGGAATCGGCGGATCCGCACGGACATCGTCGCGAGGTCGGCGGCATCCGCGCACCGGCGGCGCTGGGCATGCCGCTGTTGCGCGACGGAAGCCGCGGTCATCGCGCGATCGTCGGATCCTGGCCGGGAACGCCAGCCACCGCGGTCTTGCGCGGCATTCAACGCCGCGGCAGGTATCCGAGCGGATCGACCGGCCTGCCGTTGTGGCGGATCTCGAAGTGCAGCATGTCGCGGGCGGCGCCGCTGCGGCCCATCTCGGCGATCTGCTGGCCGGCGCGCACGCGTTCGCCCTCGTTGACCAGCCGCGCGCGGTTGTGGCCGTACGCCGAGAGCCACTGCTCGTCGTGCTTGACGATGATCAGTTCGCCGTAACCCACCAGCCCGGACCCCGAATACACCACCACGCCGTCGCCCGCGGCGCGCACCGGCTGGCCGCCGCTGCCGGCGATACCGATGCCCTGGCGGGTCGGATCGCCGGCTGCGAACCTGGCGACG
>NZ_JACCKA010000071.1 GCF_013425525.1 Luteimonas salinisoli
GGTTGTACTGCGTCGCCTCCGCCAGCTGGTCCAGGTTCACCGCATCGGTGCCCTCGGTGCCCGCCGCCACGTTGGCGATCTGGCGCTCGGCGCCCGCACCGCCCACCGACACGCTGTTCTCGCGGTCCGCGACCGAACCCTGGCCCAGCGCCACCGAGCCGTCCGCCGTCGCCACCGCATCCGAGCCCAGCACCACCGTGTCGTCGCCGTAGGCCTCGGCGAAGTTACCCAGCACCGTGCTGTTG
Organism: Luteimonas salinisoli; assembly: GCF_013425525.1. GTDB lineage: Bacteria > Pseudomonadota > Gammaproteobacteria > Xanthomonadales > Xanthomonadaceae > Luteimonas > Luteimonas salinisoli. The sequence continues at coordinate 246 of NZ_JACCKA010000071.1, forward strand.
AAGCCGCCGGCATAGGCCGCGCCGCCCACTGCCGTCGAGTAGTCCCCCGCGGCCTCGGTCGGCAGCAGCCCGAAGAAGCCCGAACCGCCCACCGCCACGCTGTTGAAGCCCGACGCCTGCGCGCCCTGGCCCACCGCCACGCTGTCGTCGCCGCCGGCCACGCTGTCCGAACCCACCGCCAGGCTGTTGGAACCCGAGGCCTCGCTGAAGTTGCCCAGCGCCGTGCTGTTGAAGCCCGACGCCGTCGCGTAGCCGCCCACCGCCGTCGCGTAGTCGCCGCTGGCGTCGGCGGCGTAGCCGAGCGACGCGGCGGTCTCGCCGTCGGCGCTGCTCTCGGCACCGACTGCCGTGGCGAGTTCGCCGGCCGCGGTGCTGTAGGCGCCCAGCGCGACCGTGCCCAGACCCGCTGCACTGGCGTTGTAGCCGACCGCGGTACCGAACTCGCCCAGGGCGAAGGCGCCGCTGCCGAACGCCGAAGCGCCCTCGGCGAGCGCCATCGCGGCCGAGCCGACCGCGGTAGCGTAGTCGCCTTCCGCGGTCGCGCCCGAACCCGCTGCGAGCGACTCGTCGCCGTCCACCAGCGCGCTGCCGGCGCCGGTGGCCTGGAAGTAGTTGCTGGTTTCCTCGGCGACCTCGGCCACCTCGTTGAGCTGGCCGACGTTGACCGCATCGGTGTCGTCGACGCCGTCGGCCAGGTTCACCAGGCGGCGCTCGGCCGGCGCGCCCGCCGGACCTGCCGCCCCGCCGGTGCCGATCGAGACGGTATCGGCCTGGTTCGCGATCGAGCCATGGCCGATCGCCACCGCATTGGTGGCGCCGTTCTGGACGATCGCGGCGCGGCCCACCGCGGTGGCGCCGGCGGCGCGCCCCTGCGCCTGCATGCCGACCGCGGTGCTCCAGTTGCTGATCGCCTGGGCGTTGGAGCCGAGCGCGGTGCTCGCCGTCTGCGTGGCCAGCGCGCCGCTGCCGAAGGCGGCGGTGTTGGCAGCCTGGGCGCGCGCGTTGTTGCCCGCCGCGGTGCTGCTGAGCGCGGTGGCCTGGGCGCCGGAACCGATGGCGCTGGCGCCGGCATTGCTGGCCAGGCTGCCGGCACCCACCGCGGTGGAGCCGTTGCCCGAGGCGTTGGCGTTGGAGCCGGCCGCGACCGCGTCGTTGCCGCCGGCGCTGGCCGAGCCCGCGCCGCTGCCCTGGAAGTACTGGCTGGTCTCGTCGGCGACGGCCGCCACTTCGTCCAGTTGGGCGAGGTTCACCGCATCGGTGGCTTCGGTCCCTGCGGCGACGTTGGCGATCTGGCGCTCGCCGCCGGCGCGGCCGACCGAGACGGTCCCGGCGCGGTCGGCCAGGGAGTCGGTGCCCAGCGCAACGCTGCCCGCGGTGCTGGCGTAGGCGTTGTAGCCCACTGCCACCGAATCGGCGGCCGCCGACCAGGCCAGCGAGCCGAGCGCGGTGGCGCGGTCCGCGGTGGCGCCGGCACCGGCGCCGAAGGCCGAGGCGTTGCTGCCGGTCGCCTCGGCGGGAATGAAGCCGAGGAATGCCGTGCCGCCCACGGCGACGCTCTCCGCGCCGGAGGCGACGCTGAACTCGCCCACCGCGACGCTGCCTGCGCCGGAGGCGCTGGCCAGCACGCCCACCGCGGTGGCGTAGTCGGCCGCTTCCGAGCCGTAGCCCAGGGCCGAGCTGGCATAGCCCGCAGCGGAACTGAAGCCGCCCGCGGCGGTGCTGTAGTCGCCGCCCGCGGCGCTGCTGTAGCCGGCGGCGGTGGACTGCAATCCCTCCGCCGTCGCGGCGGCGCCGCTCGCGGAGCTGAAGGCACCGGTGGCCTGCGCTCCCGCGCCGAACGCCGAGGCGCCGTCCCCGGCCGCCGTGGTGGTCTGGTCGAGCAGCACATCGCCGGTCACCGGATCCTCGTAGTAGAGGGTACCGCCCACCGCGGTGCTGCTGCCGCCCTCGGCCACCGCGCCGTAGCCCGAGGCCGTGGCGAACTGGCCTTCCGCCGTCGACCCGGTGCCGAATGCCGAAGCGCCCACGCCATAGGCCGAGCTGCCCGCGCCGACCGCGGTCGAATAGTCCGCTTCGGCATAGGCGCCCGAGCCCGCCGCCGTCGACTCCTCGCCGAGAGCATAGGCCTCGTCCGCGCCGGTGGCCTGGAAGTACTGCGTGCTGGCGGTGGCTTCTTCGAGCTGCGCCAGGTTCACCGCATCGGTGTCCTCGGTACCCGCGGCGACGTTGACGATCTGACGCTCGCTGCCGGCACTGCCGACCGAGACCGTGTCCTCGCGATCGGCCACCGAATCGCCGCCGAGCGCGACGCTGTTGTCGGCCAGCGCTTCGGCGAAGTTGCCGAGCGCGGTGCTGTTGAAGCCGGGCGACCAGGCCGCGCCACCGACCGCGGTGGAGAAATCGCCGGACGCCTCGGTGGCGAACGCACCGGTGCCGCCGACCGCGACGCTGTTGACGCCGGTGGCGAGGCTACCCTGGCCGACGGCGACGCTGGCCGCGCCCGAGGCGAGGCTGTCCGAACCCACCGCGAGACTGTTGCTGCCGGTGGCGGCGGTGGCATTGCCCACCGCGGTGCTGTTGAAGCCGGAAGCGAGCGAGAGACCACCCAGGGCGGTGGCGTAGCCGGCCGTGGCCTCGGCGAAGTAGCCCAACGCCACCGCGGTGGTGCCGCTGGCGACCGACAGCGCGCCAACCGCGACCGAGTTGCTGCCGGTGGCGCTGGCGCTGCCGTCGACCACACAGCTGTCGGCCGTGGGCACGCCGCCAGGCAGGACTTCGCAATCCGCATTGCCTCCGACCTCGACCGACTGAGCCAATGCGAGCGGCGCAGCCATGCCGAACAGCAGCACGCTCACCGCGGTCACCAGGATCCTGCGCCGCAGGCCGGAGCCGTCTTCACCACATCGCGTTCCTGCGCTGTCGCCGGTTGCCAGTTCCGAGGCCACGACGAGTTGGCCGAGCGACTTGTTCCAGACCTTGCGGTAGATGCGGTTCATCGAGACGTTCCCTCAGTTCTTTGCGATGGATTGACAAAACGAAAGGGGCCGCACGGCGCGACGAACGCAGTGCGGCCCCTGTTGGATTCAGTGTTGAGCAGCCCCGGAGAGCGGGATCCTGGACGCGGACGCTGGGCGTTCGCGCTGAATGGGTGGTAAGGACAACTTGAACGCTCCCCGAACGATCAAAGTGTGATCCGATACTCGCCCCGTGTGACGCACTACGTCAACCCCAATGACCGGAAATGCCAGATGAATGCGCAATTCGCGCAGCACCGCCTCCGAAATCGTGACGATTCGCACGTCAAGGCCTGGACAAGTGACGCGAATGGCATGATCGCACTGACGCGAACTGTCCTTTGCACCGGCCATCGGCAGCGCGATGTCATGCTCCGGCGACGGGTTGCGGACCATTCCTCGAACAGCGCAGATGGTGGTGCGCCAAGCCATTGGCCGTGCTGGCATTCCCGCAAGCGTGCGCAGGGCCGAAGCCGGGGAGCAGCCGAGCGAGCTCGGCTGCGCGGGCTCCGGAGCCAAGGGCAGCGGAGCAAGCTCCGCTCTACGAAAGGCGGGCCAGACCGGCGACGCGGCCACCGAAGCCCCGTAGAGCCGAGCTTGCTCGGCTGCGCGGGCTCCGGAGCCAAGGGCAGCGGAGCAAGCTCCGCTCTACGAAGGCAGGCCAGACCGGCGACGTGGGCACCGAAGCCCCCGTAGAGCCGAGCTTGCTCGGCTGCGCGGGCTCCGGAGCCGGAAGCAGCGGAGCAAGCTCCGCTCTACGAAAGCGGGCCAGATCGGCGACGCGGGCACCGAAGCCCCCGTAGAGCCGAGCTTGCTCGGCAGCGCGGGCTCCGGAGCCAAGGGCAGCGGAGCAAGCTCCGCTCTACGAAAGGCGGGCCGGGCCCGGCGTCGCGGGCGCCGCTGGCCGGCCTGTGATCTCCGCCGATGCCGCCGAGATTCCCGCTGCCCTCGGCCATCGGCCGCTCCAGCGCGAGCCGCGGCGGCTCAGCCGACCCAGGCCCGCGCGTTGCGGAACAGCCGCAGCCAGGGGGAGGTGTTCGGCCATGCGGCCGGCGCCCAGCTGAAGTTGGCCCTGCGCAGAGTGCGCTCGGGATGCGGCATGAGGATGGTGGCGCGGCCGTCGTCGCTGCACAGCCCGGCGACCGCCCGGGCCGAACCGTTGGGATCGTCCGGGTAGGCCGTCGCCGACGCGCCGTCGCCGCGCACGTAGCGCAGCGCGACCTGCGCCGCGCCAGGGTCCGTGCCCGGGCAGAAGTCGGCCCGGCCCTCGCCGTGGGCGATCGCCACCGGAATCCGCGAGCCGGCCATGCCACGGAAGAACAGCGACGGCGAGCGCTCCACCTCGACCAGGCCGAGGCGCGATTCGAACTGTTCGCTGCGGTTGCGCAGAAAGCGCGGCCAGTGCGCGGTGCCGGGAATGATCGCCCGCAGCTCCGCCAGCATCTGGCAGCCGTTGCACACGCCCAGCGAGAAGCGGTCCCCGCGGGCGAAGAAGGCGGCGAAGGCCTCGCGCAGGTCGGCATGCTCGAGGATCGAGGTGGCCCAGCCACGGCCGGCGCCGAGCACGTCGCCGTAGCTGAAGCCGCCGCAGGCGACCAGTCCCGCGTAGCCATCCAGGGTGGCGCGGCCGGCGAGCAGGTCGCTCATGTGCACGTCGACGGCGGCGAAGCCGGCACGGTCGAAGGCGACCGCCATCTCCACCTGGCCGTTGACGCCCTGCTCGCGCAGGATCGCCACGCGCGGCCTGGCACCGGCGTTGACGTAGGGGGCCGCCACGTCCTCTTCCGGATCGAAGGCCAGCACCGGCTGGAGGCCGGGCGCGTCGAACCTGGCGCTGGCGTCGCGCTCCTGGTCGGCGCAGTCCGGGTTGTCGCGCAACCGCTGCATCGCATGGCTGACCGACCACCAGGCGCCGAAGAGGTCCTCCCAGCGCCACTCGGCGAGCACGTCCTCGCCGTCGAGCACGCGGATCGCGGCGGCGGAGGTCGGGCGGGCGATGCGCTGCGCGCATTCCACCAGGCCGTGGCGCGAGACCAGATCGGCGAACTCGACGCGGTCCTCCGCGGCGATCTCCACCAGCGCCCCCAGCTCTTCGTTGAACAGGGTACGGAACACGTCGTCGCTGCGATCGTCGCCCCAGCCGTCGAGATCGATGTCGAGGCCGGCATGGGCGCAGAAGGCCATCTCGCACAGCGCCGCGAAGGCGCCGCCGTCGGAGCGGTCGTGGTAGGCCAGCAGCAGGCCGGCGGCGCGCGCGTCGCGGATCAGTTCGAAGAACGCCCGCAGGCGCGCGGGATCGTCGAGGTCGGGGCTGGCGCCGCCGAACGCGCCGTGGCACTGCGCCAGGATCGAGCCGCCCAGCCGCTGCTTGCCGGCGCCCAGGCCGATCAGCCACAGCTCGGTGTCACGCCGCCCTGACAGCAGCGGCGTGAGCTGGGCGTCGACATCCGCGACCGGGGCGAAGGCGCTGACGATCAACGACACCGGCGAAACGCTTTTCTGCATCTCGCCGAGACTCGGGAAATGGGCATCGGGAATCGGAGAACCGGCGTTGTCGATGATCGAGGCTTCCTGCTTTTCCCGATTCCCGATTCCCGATTCCCCATTCCCGGCTTGCAACCGCCACTGCACCTGCATCGACAGCGAGTCCTTGCCCACCGGGATGCTCAGGTCCAGCTGCGGACACAGCTCCATGCCCACGGCGCGCACGGCATCGAACAGCTTCGCGTCCTCGCCCTCGTGGCCGGCGGCCGCCATCCAGTTGGCCGACAGCTTGACCCGGTGCAGGGCCTCGACCGGCGCGGCGCAGAGATTGGTGATCGCCTCCCCCACGGCCATGCGCGCCGCCGCCGCCGCGTCGAGCAGCGCGAGCGGCGTGCGCTCGCCGAGCGCCATTGCCTCGCCGGCATTGCCCTGGTAGTCCGACAGGGTGATCGCGCAGTCGGCCACCGGCAGCTGCCATGGGCCCACCATCTGGTCGCGCGCGGTCAGTCCGCCGACGCTGCGGTCGCCGATGGTCACCAGGAAGGCCTTGGCCGCCACCGTGGGATGGGCGAGCACGCGCAACCCGGCCTCGTGCAGGTCGAGCCCGAGGCCGTTGACGGCCGGCCAGCGCGCCGGCGCCGGACGCACGGCGTCGCGATGCATCTTCGGCGCCTTGCCGAAGAGCACATCCATCGGGATGTCGATCGGCAGATCGGGGGTCGGCCCGGCACCGGAACCGGCCGGCTCCTGCGGCGCCGTGTCCAGCCCGTAGCCCGCCACCAGGCGCTGTTCCGCAGTCGCGTGGCCGACCACCGCAAACGGGCAGCGCTCGCGCGCGCACAGCGCGGCGAACTCGTCGACCCGCGCGGCGGCGATGCCCAGCACGTAGCGCTCCTGCGACTCGTTGCACCACAGTTGCATCGGCGAGAGCGACGGGTCGTCGCTGGGGACCCGGGCGAGGTCGAGCACCCCGCCCACGCCCGAGTCGTGCAGCAGCTCGGGAATCGCGTTGGACAGGCCTCCGGCGCCGACGTCGTGGATCGACAGGATCGGGTTGTCGGCACCCAGCGCGACGCAGCGGTCGATGACCTCCTGGCAGCGGCGCTGCATCTCCGGGTTGTCGCGCTGCACGCTGGCGAAATCGAGCGCCTCGGCGCTGCTGCCGCCGGCCAGCGAACTGGCGGCGCCGCCGCCCAGGCCGATCAGCATCGCCGGTCCGCCCAGCACGATCACCGCGTCGCCGGGGGAGAGCCGGCGCTTGTCCACCAGCGGGCGATCGATCGCGCCGAGGCCGCCGGCCAGCATCACCGGCTTGTCGTAGGCCCAGGCGAAACCGGCGTCCTGCGGCAGCTCGAAGCTGCGGAAATAGCCGACCAGGTTGGGGCGCCCGAACTCGTTGTTGAAGGCCGCCGCGCCGATCGGGCCGTCGAGCATGATCTCCAGCGCCGGGGCCAGCCGCGGGTTGAGACCGCGCGCCCGCTCCCATGGCTGCGGCAGCGACGGAATGCGCAGGTGCGAGACCGAGAACCCGCACAGTCCCGCCTTGGGCCGGCCGCCGCGGCCGGTGGCGCCCTCGTCGCGGATCTCGCCGCCGGCGCCGGTGGCGGCGCCCGGGAACGGCGAGATCGCGGTCGGGTGGTTGTGGGTCTCGACCTTGATGCAGAAGGCGCTGGCGGCCTCCGCTTCGGCGCGGTACTCGCCGCTGCGCGGATCCGGGCGGAAGCGCCGCGCCGGATACCCCTCCACCACCGCGGCGTTGTCGCTGTAGGCCGAGAGCGTGTGCTCCGGCGTCTGCGCATGGGTGTGGCGGATCATCCGGAACAGCGACTGCGGCTGCCGCTCGCCGTCGACGGTCCAGCCGGCGTTGAAGATCTTGTGGCGGCAGTGTTCCGAATTCGCCTGCGCGAACATCATCAGCTCGACGTCCGACGGCTCGCGCGCCAGTTCGCCGTAGCGCTCGCGCAGGTAGTCGATCTCGTCGGCGGCGAGCGCCAGGCCGAGGCGCACGTTGGCCGATTCGAGGTCGTCGAGCGCGATGCGCTCGAGTTCGCCGCGCACGGGATCGGCGAACAGGCCGGCGGCCTCGTCGTGGGAGACGAGCAGCGACTGGGTCATCGGGTCGTGCAGCAGGCGTTCGAGCGCCTGCACGTCGACCGCTTCCGGACCCGGCCACCCCGCCAGGTCGAAGCGCGTGCCGCGCTCGACGCGCCGCAGCCGCAGTCCGGCCCCGCGCAGCAGTTCCGTGGCCTTGCTGGCCCACGGCGAGATGGTGCCCAGGCGCGGCGCCACCAGACGCATCGCGGCGCCGGGCTCCGGCGCGACCGGCGCCGCGTCCGCCTGCAGGATGCGCCGCAGCGCCTCGCCGTCGGGAGCCGCCCCGGCCTCGGGCTCGATCCAGTAGACGTACCGGGTGGCGGCGATGCGCAGCGCCGGCACGAGCGCCCGCAGACGGGATTCGAGCCGTTCCAGGCGGAACGGCGACAGGGCCGGCTGGCCCTCGAGGACGATCATGTCCGGCAGGGAGTGTGGGGCGGGGGCGCCATTGTAGCGGACGGCCGGCGCGCGACGCCGCTCAGCCTTCCGCCGCGATCTGGTCGAGCGCCTCGCGCAGCGCCGCCGGCGGCATGTAGCCGGGCATCTGGATGCCCTGTTCGGTGACGATCATCGGCGTGCCGGTCAGGCCGATGCGCTGGCCCAGGTCGTAGTGCATGGCGACCGGGTTGGTGCAGTCGCGCTTCGGGACGCGCTTGCCGTCCTTGGCGTCGGTCAGCGCCTGGCGCCGGTCCCTCGCGCACCAGACCGAGACCATTTCCGCGAAGTCCGGGCTGGCCGGCCCCATGCGCGGGAACGCCAGGTACTCGATGGCGATGCCGAGGCGGTTGTATTCGTCGATCTCCTGGTGGAGCTTGCGGCAGTAGCCGCACTCGGTGTCGGTGAACACGGTGACCGTGTAGTCGGGGTCTTCCGGCGCGAACACGATGCGGTCGTCCGCCGGCACGGTGGCCAACAGTTCGCGGCGCACCTGCGCCAACCCGTCCTGGCTGACGTCCCGGCCCTTCTCGACGTCGAACAGCGACCCCTGCAGCAGGTAGCGGCCGTCGTCGCTCACGTACAGGACCTGGCCGGAGACGACCACCTCGCGGAAACCCTCGATCGGCGCCTCGGCCACCCGGTCCACCTCGACCCGCGGGTTGAGCTTGCGGATCGTGGCCACGGCACGGCCCTCCGGCGTGCCCGGATCGACCGGCGCGGCAGCGGCCGGCGCGGCAGGGCCGGGCGTCTCTCCGCCTTCGCCGGGCGCTGGCGACTGCGCGCAGGCCGACAGGCTGAAGGCGCCGAGGAGGAGGAACAGGAAGGGCTTCATGCGGGAGCGGCCATCGCGGGCGTCGGTAGACGGGCCAGCGATTGTCTCACGGCCCGGCCTACCGCCCGCTGAGCGCTCAGGCGCGGGGATGGTGCCGGGCATGCAGCCGCTTGAGCTGCTCGCGCGCCACCAGGGTGTAGATCTGGGTGGTCGACAGCGAGCTGTGCCCCAGCAGCATCTGCAGCGCACGCAGGTCGGCGCCGTGGTTGAGCAGATGGGTCGCGAAGCTGTGGCGCAAGCCGTGCGGGCTCACCCGCGCCGGGTCGATCCCGGCGGCCGCGGCATGGCGCTTGACAGTGGCCCAGAACTGCTGGCGGCTCGGCGCGCCGCCGCCCGGCACCAGGAACAGCGGCGCGTCCGCGCCGGCGACCGGCCGGCCGCCGGCGAGCGCCGGCCGCGCCTCGCGCAGGTAGCGCTCCAGCCAATGCTGGGCCTCCTCGCCCAGCGGCACCAGCCGCTGCTTGCCGCCCTTGCCGGTGACCCGCAGCACGCCCTGGCGCAGATTGACGCCGTTGGCCGGCAGCCCGACCAGTTCGCTGACCCGCAGTCCGCAGGCGTACATCAGTTCCAGCATCGCCCGGTCGCGCAGCCCGGCCGCCGTGGCGCTGTCGGGCACTGCCAGCAGGGCGTCGATCTGGCTCTCGGTCAGCGCCTTGGGCAGCGACCGTCCCTGGCGCGGCGCCTCCAGCAGCGCGGTCGGATCGTCGTCGCGGTCGCCGCGGCGCAGACAATGGGCGTAGAACGCGCGCAGCGCCGACAGCAGCCGCGCATTGCTGCGCGCGGTGTAGCCCAGGCCGGTGCGCCAGGCCAGGTAGTCGAGCAGCGCGGCGCGGTCGGCGCCGGCGACGCCGCCGCCGCGGTCCTGGCGCCAGCGCGCGAGTCCGGAAAGGTCGCGGCGGTAGCTGTCGAGGGTCTGCCGCGACAGCCCGCGTTCGGCCCAGATCGCGTCCAGGAACGCATCGATCGCGCGCGCATCGGCCTCGGGCAGCGGCGGCTGCCGCATCGCCCGGCTGCGGCGGTCGGCCGGCGTGGAAGTCATGCCGCGAGCTTACAGAAAAGAAAATCGGCCGTGCGCGCCTTATCCTGCGCGCATGGATTCCCCGCCTCCGGCCGCAAGGCCACGCGCCCTCGTCGGCTGGCGTCTGCTCGCGCTGTTCTACGACCTGTGGCCCGCGGCGGCGCTGTGGTTCGCGCTGTCGTTCCTCTTCAACCTGGGCTATCTGCTGGCCGGGCACGACGCGCGCGAGTCCGTCGCGCCGTTCACCGCCCTGGGCTGGCTGCTGTGGGCCGCGTGCTGGCTGGTCACCGGGGTCTATGCGACGGCCAGCTGGCGCCGCGGCGGGCAGACGCTCGGCATGCGCCCGTGGCGGCTTCGCGTCCGCGACGCCCGCGGCGGGCGGCCGTCCTGGGGCGCGCTGTGGCGGCGCTACCTGGTCGGCACCCTGTCGCTGCTGGCGGGCGGGCTGGGCTTCTGGTGGGCCTGGGTGGACCGCGACCGCCTCGCCTGGCACGACCGCGCCAGCGGCACGCGGGCGATCCGCGAGCCCGGGACGCGCTAGCGGGACCCGGCGAGCGCCGCCCGGACGGCCATTGCGAAACGCCGACGGCGCTACCCGCTCCTGCGCCGGAACAACAGGTACGACACCGTCAGCATCACTACCGGCGGGACCAGATAGGCCAGGCGAAAGTCGAACTGGTAGACCCCCGCCAGGCGCACGAACTGGTTCTGCAGCAGCCAGAATCCCAGCGCGAACACCACGCCGATGAACAGACGCCGGCCGAGCCCGCCGCTGCGCAGGCTGCCGAAGGCGAACGGGATCGCCGCCAGGCACAGCGCCAGCACGTTGACCGGGTAGTACCAGCGGCCCCAGTAGTGCTCCTCGTACTCGCTGGCGTCCAGGCCGTTGCGCTTGCGGTACTCGATGCCGCTGCGCAGGTCGGCGGCGCGCTGGTAGCGCGGCCGCCACAGGTTGCCGGCCGTGGCCAGCGCTGCCGAATCGAGCTGCGAGGCCCACTGCTCCTGGTCGACCGAGGTCTCGGTGACCGAGCGTTCCTCGAACCACACCCGGCGCACGTCGCGCAGCAGCCAGCCGTCGCCGCCGTGCTCGGCGGTGGCGGCGTTGGCCACCGAGGCCAGGCGCCCGTCGTCGTCGAACTCGAACAGGCGCACGTCGCTCAGCTCCAGCCAGTGGCGGCCGCCGTCGCTGCGCTCCTGTCCGGTGCGGGCGTTGAGGAAGGTGTCGCCCTCGCGCGCCCACAGGCCCGAGTACTGCGCCACGATCAGGTCGCGCGATTTGGACGCCGCCTTCATGCCGTCGGCACTGCGCTGCGCCCAGGGCGCCAGGGTCTCGCCGTTGAGGATCATCACCGCGGTCAGCAGCAGCAACGGCACCGCCACCGACAGGCTCAGGCGCTTGCGCGACAGGCCCAGCGCGCGCAGCGCGGTCAGTTCCGAGGTGGCGGCCAGCTGGCCCAGCCCCATCAGGGTGCCGATCACCGCCGCGGTGGGGAACATGGTGTAGGCCCGCCGCGGCACGCTGTAGAGCACGTAGGTCAGCGCCTGGAAGAAGCCGTAATTGCCCTGGCCGATGTCGTCGATCTCGGAGAACAGCCCGCTCACCACCAGGTCCATGCCGGTCAGCACCGCCCAGGTGAGCATCACCGTCACCGTCGCGACGCGCGCGGCGTAGAGGTCGTGGATGCGCGGGAACGGCATCATCGCGCGGCCCTCCGCGGGCGGCCCAGCCTGCCGTCGGCGAAGTACATCCACGTCCCAAGCGCCAGCAGCGGCAGCACCAGCCACCACAGCCCCAGCGCGGCCGGGATGGTGCCCTCGGCCAGCCAGTCCTGGCCCAGCAGCATCAGGTTGACGCCGACGAAATAGCCGAGGAATGCGAGCATGGTGCGGCCGTAGCGCGTCTGGCGGGGGGGGCTGCGCGCCAGCGGCACCGCGAGCAGGCCGAACGCCAGCGCCAGCAATGGCGGGGCCAGGCGGAAGTGCAGCTCGGCGCGGGCCTCGATGCGGTCGTCGCCGAGCAGCGCCAGGGTCGGCTGCAGTTCGGGATCGGTCTCGTCGCGCCTGCCCTCGGCGTCGGGCAGGCGCAGCTCGTTGCTGGCGAAGCGCATGAGGCGGAAATCCAGGCCCTCGCGCTGCGGGCCTTCCACCCTGAAGCCGTCGTCCAGGGTGAGATAGCGGTCGCCCGTGTCCTCCACCGTCAATCGTCCGGTGGCGGCGGTGGTCACGTCCATGCGCTCCTCGTCCTGCTGGTAGACGAACACTCGCGCCATCTGCGAACCGTCGCCGGACATCCCGCCGACGTAGACCACGCCACGCCCCCCCGGCAACTCGACGAAGCGCCCGGCCTCCAGCCCGGCGACCAGCATGCTGCGGCTGCCCTGTTCGATCATGCGCTTGGAGTAGTCGCGGGCCCACGGGCCCAGCCACAGCGAGCAAAAACCGATGAACGCCACCATCGGCAGCAGCAGCATCAGCACCGGCCGGAGCAGGCGCCGCGGTCCCACGCCGGTGGCGGTCAGCACCGGCATCTCCGAATCCCGATACAGCCGCCCCACGCCCAGCAGCAGCCCCAGGAGCAGGCCCAGCGGCAGGATCAGCGGCAGGTAGTTGAGCACCTGCAGCCCGAGCTGGGACAGCATCAGCCCCGCCGGAACCCGCCCGCGGGCGATGTCGCCGAGCACGTCGGCGAACACGCCGCCGAGGCTGACGACCATCAGCACCACCAGCACCGCGAAGGTGGCCTGGGCGAATTCGCGGAACAGGTAGCTGTCGAGCTTCGGCATCGAGAGACGGGTTGCTTTAGACTTGGGGATTGGTTTTCGGGCGCAGCGGCGCCGGGACAGGATGGCCCAGCGGCCGTCACGGTCGCGACAGGACGCCCGATTGTAAGGACCCGCACACGGAATCTGGTTGATGACCCTCGAATTCACCCTGAATCGCGACACCCCCGCCACCGCCGCCACCGACTGCGTCGTGGTAGGCGCGTATGCCGACAAGCGCCTCGATGGCGCGGCCGAGGCGCTGGACCAGGCCTCCCAGGGCCGTCTGAAGGCGCTGCTCGAACAGGGCGACATCGGCGGAAAGCCCGGCAATACCACCATGCTGCACGGCCTGGCCGGGGTGGCGGCACCGCGGGTGCTGGTGGTGGGCCTGGGCGAGCGCGCCAAGTTCGGCGCCGCGCAGTACCAGCGCGCGGTGGGGGACGCGGTCCGCGCGCTGAAGACCGGCGCGGTGTCCAACGCCGTGCTCACCCTGACAGGGCTCGAGGTCGAAGGGCGCGACGCCGCCTGGGCCGTGCGCCAGGCCGTGGTGGCCGCCGACCATGCCGCCTACCGCTACGTCGCCACCCTCGGCGCCAACAGCAAGAAGCGCGAGCACGTCGGTCTGCGCAGCCTGGCGGTGTCCGGCGACGACGAGCGGGCGCTGGCCCAGGGCAAGGCGATCGCCGCCGGCGTCGAGTTCGCGCGCGAACTGGGCAACCTGCCGGCCAACGTCTGCAACCCCGCCTATCTGGCGGAGCAGGCGACCGCGTTCGCGTCCCGCTTCGACAAGGCGGCCTGCCGGGTGCTGGACGAGGCCGAGATGGAGGCACTGGGCATGGGCGCGCTGCTGGCGGTGGCGCGCGCCTCGTCCAATCGCCCGCGGCTGATCGTGCTGGAGTGGAACAACGGCGGCGAGGCGAAGCCCTTCGTGCTGGTCGGCAAGGGCATCACCTTCGACACCGGCGGGGTCAACCTCAAGACCCAGGGCGGCATCGAGGACATGAAGTTCGACATGTGCGGCGCAGCCACGGTGATGGGAACGTTCGTCTCCGCGGTCGGCCTGGGCCTGCCGATCAACCTGCGCGTGGTGGTTCCGGCGGTGGAGAACGCCATCGACGGCAACGCCTACCGTCCGTCGGACGTGATCACCAGCATGTCCGGCAAGACCATCGAGGTCGGCAATACCGACGCCGAGGGCCGGCTGATCCTGTGCGACGCGCTGACCTATTCGCAGCGCTTCGAGCCGCAGGCGCTGGTCGACGTCGCCACCCTCACCGGCGCCTGCATGATCGCGCTCGGCCGCCAGGCCAGCGGCCTGATGAGCAAGCACGACGATCTCGCCGACGAGCTGCTGGATGCCGGCGAGACGGTCTTCGACCGCGCCTGGCGCCTGCCGCTGTGGGACGAGTACCAGCCGATGCTCGACTCCGCCTTCGCCGACGTCTACAACATCGGCGGCCGCTGGGGCGGCGCGATCACCGCCGGCTGCTTCCTCTCGCGCTTCGCCGAAGGCCAGCGCTGGGCGCACATCGACATCGCCGGCAGCGCCAGCGGCGACGGCAAGATGGGGATGGCCACCGGACGGCCGGTGGGGCTGCTTTCGCAGTGGCTGATCGACCGCGCCGCGGTCGATGGGAATCGGGAATAGGGAATCGGGAATCGTGAGAGCCGCATCGCCCAGGATCACCTGCGCGGGCTTCCACGGCCCCGTCGCCCGCCTTTTCCATTCCCGATTCCCGATTCCCGATTCCCGGCCTCCATGCGCGCCGACTTCTACCTGATCGCCAAGCCGCGCTTTCGCGCCGAGCCGCTACGGCTGGTCTGCGAACTGGCGCGCAAGGCGCACGACGCCGGGCTGCCGACCCTGGTGCTGGCGCGCGACCGCGACCAGGCCGAGGCGCTCGACGATCTGCTGTGGGACATGGGCGACGAGGTCTACATCCCCCACCAGATCGCCGGCGGGGAGGAGGACGACGAGGCGCCGGTATTGATCGCAGCGCCGGAACTGGACCCGCCGATGCGCCCGCTGGTGATCAACCTGCGCGACGCCGCGGTCGAGGGCGGCTTCGAGCGCGTGCTCGAAGTGGTCCCGGCCGACGAATCCGCGCGCGGTCCGCTGCGCGAACGCTGGAAGCAGTATCAGGCGCGCGGACTGGAGCTCAAGAAATACGATATGTAGGTTGGGCGGGAATCGGGAATGGAGAATCGTCAAGAGCGGCCTTCTCCCTTGCGTCCCGGTCTCCTTTGAGCGCCGCTCTTCACTATTCCCGATTCTCGATTCCCTATTCCCGGCTCCCATGACCCTCGCCCCCAGCTACGATCCCGGCACCTTCGAATCCCGCCTCTACGCCGAGTGGGAGTCGTCCGGCATCTTCGCGCCAAGGGGCGATGGCCCCGCCTACACCATCCTGCTGCCGCCGCCGAACGTCACCGGCACCCTGCACATGGGCCACGCCTTCCAGCACACCCTGCAGGACGCGCTGGTGCGCTACCACCGCATGCGCGGCTACCGCACGCTGTGGCAGATGGGCAGCGACCATGCCGGCATCGCCACCGAAATGGTGGTCACCCGCAATCTGGAGCGCGAGGGCGAGGGCGAAAGCCGCGACACCCTGGGCCGCGAGGGCTTCATCGCCAAGGTCTGGGAGTGGAAGGCGCAGTCCGGCGACACCATCGAGCGGCAGATGCGCCGCCTCGGCACCTCCGGCGACTGGACCCGCAAGGTCTTCACCATGGACGCCATGCCGTCCACGGCGGTGATCGAGGCCTTCGTGCGCCTGCACGAGAAGGGGCTGATCTACCGGGGCAAGCGTCTGGTGAACTGGGATCCGGTGCTCGACACCGCGATCTCCGACCTGGAAGTGGAGAACCGCGAAGTTCCCGGCCACATGTGGCACTTCAAGTATCCGCTGGCCGGCGGCGAGACCTACGAGTACGTCGAGCGCGACGCCGACGGCAACGTCGTGCTGCGGGAAACGCGCGACTACATCGCCATCGCCACCACCCGTCCGGAAACCATGCTCGGCGACGGCGCCGTGGCGGTCCACCCCGGCGATCCCCGCTACGCCCCGATCGTCGGCAAGCTGTGCGAGATACCCGTCGGCCCGAAGCGGCATCGCCGGCTGATTCCCATCATCGCCGACGAGTACCCGGATCCGGCGTTCGGCTCGGGCGCGGTGAAGATCACCGGGGCGCACGATTTCAACGACTACGCGGTGGCCGCACGCAACGGGATTCCGCTCTACGCGCTGATGGACGGCCGTGCGCGAATGCGCGAGGACGGCCTGCCGTACGAACAGAGCGCGCAGATCGCCGGAGAGATCGCCCGCGGCGAACGACCGGCGGGCGATGTCGCTGCGATCAACCTGGTGCCCGAAGAACTGCGCGGACTCGACCGGTACGAGGCGCGCAGGCGGGTGGTGGCGGCGATCACGGAGGAAGGCCTGGCCGTGACCGATGCCGACGGCGAGCCCCTGGTCGAGTCGAAGCCGCTCATGCAGCCGTTCGGCGACCGCTCCGGGTCGGTGATCGAGCCGTACCTGACGGACCAGTGGTTCGTGAAGATGGACCAGATGGGCCGGCGCGGGATGGAGCTGGTCCAGGACGGGTCGGTGAAGTTCGTGCCGCCGAACTGGATCAACACCTACCGCCACTGGATGGAGAACCTCCAGGACTGGACCATCAGCCGCCAGCTGTGGTGGGGCCACCGCATCCCGGCCTGGTTCGACGAGGGCGGCAACGTCTACGTCGGCCGCGACGAGGCCGATGCGCGCACGCGCGGCGGGATCGGCGACGACGTCGCCCTGCGCCAGGACAGCGACGTGCTGGAGACCTGGTTCTCCTCGGGGCTGTGGCCCTTCAGCACCCTGGGCTGGCCGGACCAGGCGGCGATGCGCGAGCGCGGCTTCGACGACTTCCTGCCCAGCAGCGTGCTGGTCACCGGCTTCGACATCATCTTCTTCTGGGTGGCGCGGATGATCATGATGACCGACGCGCTCACCGGCCGCGTGCCGTTCCGCGACGCCTACATCACCGGCCTGGTGCGCGACAAGGACGGCCAGAAGATGTCGAAGTCGAAGGGCAACATCCTCGATCCGCTGGACATCATCGACGGCATCTCGCTGGACGCGCTGGTCGCAAAGCGCACCACCGGGCTGATGCAGCCGCAGATGGCGGCGAAGATCGAGAAGGCCACGCGCAAGGAGTTTCCGGAAGGCATCGCCGCCCACGGCGCCGACCCGCTGCGCTTCACCATGGTCGCGCTGGCCGGCCCGGGGCGCGACATCAAGTTCGACCTCGGCCGTGCCGAGGGCTACAAGAACTTCTGCAACAAGCTGTGGAACGCCACCCGCTTCGTGCTGATGAACACCGAAGGGTGGGAATCGGGAGTCGGGAATCGGGAATCGGACCCGCCCACGCCGGTCACCGACGCGGAGCAGTGGATCCTGTCGCGACTGGCCAGGGCCGCCGCCGAGGCCGAGGCGCATTTCGCCGCCTATCGTTTCGACCTGCTCGCCCAGACGCTCTACGAGTTCGCCTGGAACGAGTTCTGCGACTGGTTCGTGGAGCTGGCCAAGCCCGCCCTCAACGGCGGCGACGCCGCAGCGGCCGCGAGTACCCGCCGCACCCTGCTGACGGTGCTCGAAGCGCTGCTGCGCCTGCTGCACCCGCTGGTTCCGTTCGTCACCGAGACGCTGTGGCGCCAGGTCGCGCCGCGGCTCGGCATCGACGCGGCGACCATCTCGCTGCAGCCCTACCCGCGCGCCGCGGACTTCGACGGCTCCGGCCACGCGCGCGCCGCGGCCGACGTGGAATGGCTGCGGGCAATGGTGTCCGCGCTGCGCCGTATCCGCAGCGAGCTGGGCGTCTCCCCCGCGCGCCAGGTCACCCTGTTGCTGCAGGGCGGCAGCGCCGACGACGCGGCGCGGGTCGAGCGCTTCGCCTCGCAGCTCGCCTTCCTCCTGCGGCTCGAGCGCATCGACACCATCGCAGGCGATCCGCCGCCGGCTGCCGCCGGCATGGTCGGCGCCCTGAAGCTGTTCGTGCCGCTCGAGGGCCTCGTCGACCTCGACGCCGAACGCGCCCGTCTCGACAAGGAAATCGCGCGCGTGGCCGGAGAGAAGGAGAAGAGCGAGGCGAAGCTGGCGAAGTTCAGCGACAAGGTGCCGCCGGCGGTGGTCGACCAGGAACGCCAGCGCCTGGCCGACTGGGCCGCGCGGCACGCCGCTCTCGCCGCCCAGCGGGCGCGGCTGTAGCGCAGCGGCGCCGTCGTCGCCCCCGGCCGGGGCCCCACGTCACGCGCCGGGGCTCAAACGTCGGCGAACAGCTCGATCGCCATCACGATGGCGTCCTCGCGCCCGTGCGCGGCCGGGTAGTAGCGCGGGCGCCGGCCGATCTCGTTGAAGCCCTCGTCGTGGTAGAGCGCGATCGCGTGCGGATTGGACGGCCGCACCTCCAGGAACACCCGCGCCGCGCCCTCGGCGCGGACGATGCGCAGCAGCGCCCGCAGCAGCCGGCGGCCGTGCCCGCGACCCTGGCGCTTCGGGTCGATGCAGAGATTGAGCACATGGGCCTCGTCGGCGGCGATGCTGGCGACGCCGTAACCGACGACGTCGGCCCCGGCGCGCAACACCCAGGCCGGGTACCCGGCGCGCAGGCAGTCGCGGAAGATGCCCGGCGTCCAGGGGAACGGATAGGCGCGCCGTTCGATCTCCATCACCGTGTCCAGGTCGTCCTCGCGCATCGGGCGCAGGCTCGTGGCGGTGTCCACGGCGCCGGCGGGCAGCGCGCTCACCGCGCCGCCCGGCTCCGCAGCGCGCGCAGCTGCGGCCACAGCGCCCGCTTCGCGGCGGGATCGCGCAGGCGCGAAAGCGGTTGCCAGGCGCGATACAGCGCCGCCGCGCCGGGATCCTCGCGGCGGCTGCCGGCCGCGTGCAGCAGCGCGTCCAGCAGCGGATCGTCCGGCAGCGCCGGCGCCGGGTCGACCCGCTCCCACACCGCGAAGCCGAGCGCTTCCAGGGTTTCGCGCTGGACCTCGTCCCAGTCCGTCCCGCTCACGGCGCACCCGCCGCGCCCGCGCCCGGACGCCGCCGCCACAACCACTGCGCCGGCCCGGACAGCGCATACAGCGTGGCCGCGGCCAGCAGGGTCTTGGGCGGGTCGATCCACAGCGCGATCAGCACCGCCAGGGCGATCAGCAGGAAGAAGAACGGCACACGGTCGGAACGCGGCCCGGTGCCCCCGCCCTTGAAGCTGCTGTAGCGGATCTGGCTGACCATGAGCAGCGCCGCGACCACGGTGACCGCGAGCGCCGCGTAGCGCAGTTCCTCGCCCCCCCAGCCGAGGTCGTGGCTGGTCCAGACGAAGCTGGCCATCAGGCCGGCGGCGGCCGGGCTGGCCAGGCCGACGAACCAGCGCTTGTCGACCTTGGCCACCTGGCTGTTGAAGCGCGCCAGCCGCAGCGCCGCGCAGGCCGCGTACAGGAACGCCGCCAGCCAGCCGATGCGGCCGATGGTCACCCCGTCGAGCTTCAGCGACATCAGCGCCCAGTGGTACATCACCAGGGCCGGGGCCATGCCGAAACTGATCAGGTCGGCCAGCGAGTCGTACTGGACCCCGAACTCGCTCTGGGTGTTGGTCAGGCGCGCCACCCGGCCGTCGATGCCGTCGAGGATCGCGGCGACGAAGATCGCGATGCAGGCGGCCCCGAACCGCCCCTGCGAGGCGGCGATGATGGCGAAGAAGCCCGCGAACAGGCCGCCGGTGGTGAACAGGTTCGGCAGCAGGTAGATGCCGCGGCCGCGGGCCGGTCCCGGCGGTGGAGGGGTCTGGTCCATCCGGCGAGTTTACCGGGCCCGGGGGGCGACGAAAGCCGCGACGCCGGTCAAGACACGGGCCGCCGCGACTTGCGCCGCGGCCCCCGGGGTGCTGCAATCGCCGCGATTCCCCCTGCAGGAGCTTTCCATGCGCCATCCGATCCTCGGCACGACCCTGGCCCTGGCCCTGGCCGCCGGCGCCACGGCCCCCGTCGCCGGCGCCCAGGAGGTCTATCAGTGGAAGGATGCCAACGGGGTGACCCACTATTCCGAGTCGCCGCCGCCCAGCGGCAGCTACCAGCAACGGCGGATCACCAACTCCGGCGCCAGCGCCGGCAGCGACCCCACAGCGGCGCCGGTCGCGGTCGCCGAGAACCCGCAGTGCACCACGGCCCGCAACAACATCGCGCTGCTGCAGGGCGAGGGCCCGGTCGCCCAGGAGGACGGCAGCGAGCTCGGCGAAGACGAGCGCGCCAACCAGATGGAACTGGCCCAGGCGGCGGTGCGGGCCTACTGCACCGACGGCGCTTCCGCCGACTGACCCATGCGCCTGGCCTGGGCCGTGACGCTGGGCCTGGCCGCGGGCGGCGCGCTGGCCTGGTGGCTGTCGCGCGATCCCCCGGAGGTGATCGAGGCGCGCCAGGCGCGCGCGGAGCAGGCCGCAGCCGCCAACGCCGAGGAGGCGCGTCCGGTGCTGTATCGCTGGCGCGACGCCGCCGGCAACCTGCAGGTGACCGATCAGCCGCCTGCCGGGCGCGCCTACGAAAAGGTCGACATGTCCCCGCGCGAGGGGATCGAGATCGACGGCCGGCGGCGCTGAACGCCCTCGGGACGCGCCCGGCACGGCGACCGGCCCGCCGCCAGGACCCTGCACCGGGGCCGCAACGCTGGCAGAATCGCGGGTCCTTTCCCGCCGAATCCCGCCGATGCGCCTGTCGCAGTTCCATCTCCGCACCACCAAGGAAACTCCGGCCGACGCCGAGATCGCCAGTCACCGGCTGATGCTGCGGGCGGGCCTGGTCCGCAAGCTGGCCGCCGGCATCTACACCTGGTCGCCGCTGGGCCTGCGGGTGCTGCGCAAGGTCGAGGCGATCGTGCGCGAGGAGATGGACGCCGCCGGGGCGATCGAACTGCTGATGCCGTCGGTGCAGCCGCGCGAGCTGTGGGAGGAGACCGGTCGCTGGGACAAGTTCGGCGGCCAGCTGCTCAAGCTGCAGGACCGCAAGGAGTCCTGGTACTGCGTCGGGCCGACCCATGAGGAAGTGATCACCGATCTGGCGCGCCACGAGCTGGCCAGCTACAAGCAGCTGCCGGTGACCTTCTACCAGATCCAGACCAAGTTCCGCGACGAGATCCGGCCGCGCTTCGGCGTGATGCGCGCACGCGAATTCCTGATGAAGGACGCCTATTCGTTCCACCTCGACGATGCCGGCCTCGACCTCGAATACCGCAACATGCATGCTGCCTACACCCGCATCTTCACCCGCCTGGGCCTGAAGTTCCGCGCGGTGCAGGCCGATTCGGGCGCGATCGGCGGCGACGCCTCGCAGGAGTTCCACGTGCTCGCCGATTCCGGCGAGGACGCCATCGCCTTCTCCACCGGCTCGGACTACGCCGCCAACGTCGAGACCGCGCGTGCCGCGGCGCCCGCGCCGCGGCCGACGCCCGCCGAGGACATGCGCAGCGTCGCCACGCCCGTGCAGAAGACCTGCGAGGACGTGGCCGCGCTGCTCGGGGTGCCGCTGGCGCGTACCGCGAAGTCGATCGCGGCGATGACCGACGAGGGCTTCGTGCTCGCGCTGGTGCGCGGCGACCACGAGGTCAACGAGATCAAGCTGGCCAAGGTGGAAGGCATGGCCGGCTACCGCATGGCCACCGAAGCCGAGATCGCCGCGCATCTTGGCTGCGAGCCGGGGTTCCTGGGTCCGGTCGGGATGCGCGCGCCGGCGCGGGTGATCGCCGACCGCGAGGTCGCGGCGATGGCCGACTTCATCGTCGGCGCCAACCGCCCGGGGGAGCATCTGGCGGGCGTCAACTGGGGCCGCGACCTGCCCGAACCCGACGCCGTCGCCGACATCCGCAACGTGGTCGACGGCGACCCGGCCGAGGACGGCGGGCAACTGCGCATCGTGCGCGGCATCGAGGTCGGACACGTGTTCCAGCTCGGCCGCAAATACGCCGACGCCATGCGCTGCACGGTGCTCGACGAGAATGGCAGGGAGGCGGTGCCGGCGATGGGCTGCTACGGCATCGGCGTCTCGCGCGTGGTCGCCGCGGCGATCGAGCAGAACCACGACGAGGCAGGAATCGTCTGGCCCGAGCCGATGGCGCCGTGGCGGGTCGCGGTGTGCGTGATCAATCCCAAGCAGAACCCGGCGGTGATCGAGGCGGCCGAAGCGCTGTACCGCGAACTGCAAGCCGCGGGAATCGAAACCGCGCTCGACGATCGCGGCCTGCGTCCGGGCCCGATGTTCGCCGACATGGAACTGATCGGCATTCCGCATCGCGTGGTGGTATCCGAACGCGGCCTCTCCACGGGTACCTTCGAATACCGCGCACGCAGCGCAGCGGCCGCGGAGAATCTCGATCGCAGCGCCCTGTTCGCGCGGCTCGCGGCCGGGCGCTGAAAATACGCGCGATTCCAACGCTGAAGCGCGCGCATGCGCGCGCCGCGATTAACTGCCGATTTGTCAATGATTAAGTTTCTGATTACCATCCGGCCATGGCCAGGGACGGCTGTATCCCCTTTCCATGATCCGGAGTAATTGATGGCAATCGATCTGCAGGGCCTGTCGGCCAGAGAACTCGACTCGCTGATCAACCAGGCGAAGCAGCGCAAGACCACCCTCAAGAAGCGCAAACCCGTCGCCGCCGTGCGCAGGAAGCTCGAAGCGCTGGCGCAGGCCGAGGGCTACACCGTCGCCGAACTCTTCGGCGCCCGCGGCGCCACCGCCGCACCGAAGGCCCGCAAGACCGCGAAGAAGGCCGCCAAGGGACGCAAGCTCGGCAAGGTCGCGCCGAAGTACCGTAACCCGGCCAACAAGAACGAGACCTGGACCGGCCGCGGCAAGCAGCCGCGCTGGCTGGCCGCGCAGGTCAAGAAGGGCAAGAAGCCCGAGGATTTCCTGATCAAGAAGTAATGCGCTGCAGGAAGTAATGCGCTGCAGGACGCGAAGAACGCCGGCGATGCCGGCGTTCTTCATGTCCGTCGGCCGCCCCTCCCGCGCAAGCGCCGCTACAGGCTCTTGCGCGCCGGCAGCAGCAGGTTGCCGAAGATCAGGCCCGCGATCAGTGCGAGGATGATGTTGAGCACCGCCAGCATCGCCTGCTGGCCTGCAGCGACGTCCTGTTGCTGGATCAGCGTCATCAGCCCGCGCAGGCTGGCGCTGCCGGGCACCAGCATGATGATGCCCGGCACCCGGATCACCGCGCCCGGGCGGTTGGCCCAGCGCGCGTAGCCGTTGCCGGCCGCGGTGAGCACCAGGCCGGACAGGAACAGGCCGATCGACGATCCCCACTGCCCGCCCGCGTAGCGCGAGATCAGGTAGCCGCTCGCCGCCGCCAGCATCACCAGCGGGTAGTCGCGGCGGTCGGCGCGAAACAGGATCGCGAACGACAGCGCGGCGATGCCCAGCGCCGCCCATTCCACCCAGTCCGGCTGCGGACGCAGCGCGCGCACCTGGGGTTCCAGCCCCAGCAGCTGCGCCAGGGTCAGGGCGATCACCGTGCCCACGGTGAGCTTGAGCACCGTGGTCACCGCGCCGGCGAAGCGGGCCGTGCCGGAGACCAGATGCTGGCTGGTGAGTTCGTTGACGGCATTGGTCAACGCCATGCCGGGCAGCATGACGATCAGCGACGCGATCACCACGGTATTGAGGTTCAGCGGCGCCACGAAGCTGGCGACGGCGATCGCCACGAAGCCCGCGATCATGCCCGCGACCGCGTCGCCCGCCTCCTTGAGGCGCTGGCCGTCGCGCGTGAGCAGGTCGAGCAGTCCCAGCAGCAGGCCGATGACGGCGGCGGTGGCGATGTCCAGCCAGGGCAGCCGCCATAGCCCGGCCACCCCGGCGGCGATCATCACGAACGCCGCGACCTGCAGCGCCTTGCCCCCGCGGCCCGGCCGTCGCAGGTCGAGTTCGCGCAGCGCCGCATGCCCCTCGGCCAGGTCGAGGGTGCCGGCGACCACCTGCTCGGCGATCCGGTCGGCGGCGCACAGGCTGTAAAGGTCCACCTCGCCGGGCGCCAGGCGGATCACCCGGGTAGTGTCGCTGTCGCCGGGGGGGCGCTGCGGGTCGTTGAACGAGAGCACCATGCCGGTCGGGTTCACCCAGGGCTCGCAGTCCAGGTCGAGCTGCTGCGTCACCGCGACCACCGTGGCCTCGAGCCGCTGCGCGGTGGTGCCGTAGGCGTGCAGGTGCTCGGCCAGCTCGACCACGAAGGCGATGCGGGCGGCATAGGCGTAGGTGCGGGGCGAGGGGCGCGTCATCGCCAAAGGATCGCATGCACGCAGCCGCTCCGACAGCTCGCGGCCGCCTTCACCGCCGGCGGCCGCGATTGCGTACTCTATGGCAGGGCCGGCACCGTCACCGGCCGCCGCAACGCGCCAGGAACCTTCGCCCCGCATGACCGCGCCGGCCACCCCGCCGAACATCGAGATCGACGCCGAAGACGGCTCGCGGCTCCGCCTCGGCGGACAGTGGACGCTGGGCTTCGCCGACGAGATCGGCGCCTGCCTGCGCGACGCGCCCGAGCAGGCGCGCGAGGTCGACGCCGGTTCGGTGGAGCGCATCGACTCGCTGGGCGTGCTGCAGCTGCTGCGGTTCGCGCGCAGGCGCGACCTGCCGTTCGACAGATTCCACTTCCACGACGACCACCGCACCCTGGTGGAGGCGATCGGCGACGTCGCCGACGACCGTCCCACGCACCGGCGCGAGTACGGCTTCGCGGCGGCGCTGGCGCGGCTCGGCTTCGCGGTCCAGGACAACTGGCGCGAGGCCATCGCCCTGGTGAGCTTCCTCGGCGAGAATCTCGCCAAGCTGGCGCGGCTGTTCAAGGAGCCCTCGCGCTTCCGCCTGACCTCCACCGTGCACCACATGGAGCAGGTGGGCCTGGACGCGGTGCCGCTGGTGATGCTGCTCTCGTACCTGGTCGGCGCGGTGATCGCCTTTCTCGGCTCCACCATCCTCGCCGACTTCGGCGCGCAGATCTTCGTGGTGGAACTGGTCAGCATCGCCTTCCTGCGCGAGTTCGCGGTGCTGCTGACGGCGATCATCCTGGCCGGCCGCACCGCCAGCGCCTTCACGGCGCAGATCGGCGCCATGGTCAGCCGCGAGGAGGTGGATGCGATCCGCACCCTCGGCCTCGACCCGGTGGACCTGCTGGTGCTGCCGCGCATCATCGCGCTGCTGGTGATGCTGCCGCTGCTGACCTTCCTGGCGATGATCGCCGGCCTGGCCGGCGGCGTCTCGGTGGGCGCCTTCAGCCTGGAGATCCCGCCGCAGGCCTACCTGGCGCGGATGCAGGACACCTTCGAGCTGCGGCACATGCTGGTGGGACTGTCCAAGGCACCGCTGTTCGCGCTGCTGATCGGGCTGATTGGGTGCCTGGAGGGCTTGCAGGTCGAGGGCACGGCCCAGTCGGTGGGCGAGCGGACCACTTCGAGCGTGGTGCAGGCGATCTCGCTGGTGATCGTGATCGACGCGATTGCGGCGATCTGGTTCATGCACATGGGATGGTGACCGGATGGGTACGGGCAGCCATGCGATCCCCGACCGGACCGGCGCCGCACACCCGGTCGCGACCCGCCCGACGCTATCCTGTCCCGACAATGGCTGAATCCGAATCCCCAGAACCCGTCGTCCGCGTCCGCGGCGTCGCGAACCGTTTCGGCCGCCAGGTCGTGCACGAGGACCTGGATCTGGAAGCGCGCCGCGGCGAGATCCTCGGCGTGGTCGGCGGCTCCGGCAGCGGCAAGTCGGTACTGATGCGCACCATCCTCGGCCTGCGCCGCCCCGATGCCGGGCAGATCGAGGTGCTGGGCGTGGACGCGCGCAGCGACGATCCGGGCACCCGGCTGCACATCGAGCGCAACACCGGCGTGCTGTTCCAGGACGGCGCGCTGTTTTCCTCGCTGACCGTCGGCGAGAACGTGGAGGTGCCGCTCAAGGAGCACTACCCGCACCTGGCCGACTCCCTGCGCTACGAGCTGGCGCTGCTCAAGATCAAGCTGGCCGGGCTGCCCGCCGACACTCTCGACAAGCTGCCCTCGCAGCTGTCCGGGGGCATGCGCAAACGCGCGGGGGTGGCGCGCGCCCTCGCCCTCGACCCGCCGCTGCTGTTCCTGGACGAGCCCACCGCCGGGCTCGACCCGATCGGCGCAGCCGCCTTCGACCAGCTGATCCGCACCCTGCAGCAGGCGCTCGGCCTCACCGTGTTCCTCATCACCCACGATCTGGATACCCTGTACGCGATCTGCGACCGCGTCGCCGTGCTGGCCGACCGCAGGGTGCTGGCCACAGCGCCCCTGGAGGAGATCGAGCGGCTCGACCACCCGTGGGTGCAGGAGTATTTCCACGGTCCGCGCGCGCGCGCCGCACGCCGCGCGCGCGACGGCGACCCTTCGCGCGGCACTGCCCTGGAAGCCTGACGCATGGAAACCAAAGCCAACTACGTGCTGATCGGCGCTTTCACCATCGCGGTGTCCGTGTTCGGGCTGCTGTTCGCGCTATGGGCCGCCAAGTACGCCTCGGACCGCAGCTGGGAGGAGTACGCGGTGGTGTTCAACGAGCCCGTGACCGGGCTCTCGGAAGGCAGCAGCGTGCAGTACAACGGGATCGCGGTGGGTTCCGTGGAGAGCCTGCAGCTGTCGCCGGACGACCCGCGACAGGTAGTGGCGCGGCTGCGCATCGACGCGCGCACGCCGATCAAGGTGGATACCCGCGCGCGGATGTCGATGACCAGCCTGACCGGGCCGCCGATCATCCAGCTCACCGGCGGCAGCCCGGAAGCGCCGCCGCTGGCGACGCAGAGCGACCGCGAGGTGCCGATCATCCTCACCGAGCCGTCGGCGCTGCAGAACATCGCCGACACGGCCAACCGCCTGGTCGAACGCCTCGACAAGCTGCTCAGCGAGGACAACATCGCCAAGGTCGACCGGACCCTGACCCATATCGAGGCGGTGACCGGTGCGCTCGGCGAGGGCAGCGAGGACATCGGCGGACTGCTGCGCTCGGCGCGCGCCGCCAGCGAGCGCCTGGAGCGCACCCTCGACTCGGCCAACAGCGCGATCACCGACTTCGACCGCGGCTTCGTGCAGGAACTGCCGCAGCTGATCGAGAAGCTGGACCGCACCCTGACCCGGCTGGATTCGGCCGCCGACGGCGCCGACGCGATCCTCAACGAGAACCGCGCCGCCATCAACAGCTTCGCCAACGACGGCCTGGGCCAGCTCGGGCCGACGCTCGGCGAGCTGCGCTCGCTGATCCGCGACCTGCGCCGGATCAGCGACCGTCTCGAGAACAACCCCGCGCGCTACCTGCTCGGCCGTGACGCTCCCAAGGAGTTCGAACCCGAATGAACACCGCCTTCCGCGCCGCCTCCGCGGCGCATCCCGGCATCGCCGTCCTCGCCCGCGCCGCCCTGGTGGCCGCGCTGGCCGTGTCCGTGACCGGTTGCGGCCTGCTCGGCGGCGGCGGCGGCGGCCGCGAGCGCGCCACCATCTACGCACCCGACGTGCGCGTGGCGCCGGACCCTTCCTGGCCGCGGGTGGACTGGCAGCTGGCGATCGGCAGCGCCGCGGCCTCGCGGGTGACCGACAGCCCGCGCATCAACGTGCGACCGACGCCGTCGGAGCTGGAGGTCTACGCCGGCGCGGCCTGGGCGCAGCCGGCCACCGACATGCTCGAGGACACCCTGCTGCGCGCGTTCGAGGACTCCGGCCGGATCGACGCGGTGGCGCGCAGCGAAAGCGGCATTCGTTCCGACTACAAGCTGGTCCTGGACCTGCGCCGCTTCGAATCCGACTATGCCGGCGCCGCAGTGCCGAGCGCCACCATCGAGGTCGCCGCGAAGCTGCTTTACAACCGCGACCAGCGCGTGGCGGCCTCGCGCACCTTCCTGCAGGCGGTGCCTGCCGGCGGAACCGATGTCGGCGCCGTCGTCGCGGCCTTCGAACGGGGGCTGGCGGCACTGACCGCCGACATGGTCGGCTGGACCCTCTCCAGCGGCAACGCCGACGCCGCCGGCACCGCGGCAGTGCCCGCTTCCCGCCGAGCCCCGCCCGCGAACTAGGCGCCGGCAGGGGACTCCTGCGAGAACGACAGCGTCGCCACCACGCCCTGGCGCTCGCCCGGCACCACGCGCACGCTCCAGCCGTACAGCGCGCACAGCCGGCGCACGATCGACAACCCGATGCCGCCGCCCTGGGAATGCTCGGCATGGGTCCCGCGATAGCCGCGCTCGAACAGCCGGGCCGCGTCCTCGGCGCTGAGGCCCGGGCCGGAATCGATCACCTCCACCGCGCCCGGCAACAGGCGCACGATCACCTCGCCGGCGTTGGTGTACTTGACGGCGTTGCCGACCAGGTTGCCCAGCGCCACCGAGACCGCAGCCTCCGGCGCGTCCACCACCATCCCGTCCTCGCCCTCCAGCCGCAGCTCCAGCGGCTTGTTGCCGACCTGGGTCCGGTGGGCATCGAGCAGCTGCTCCGCCACGCGCCCCACGTCGGTGGCGCCGTGGCCGCGCTCGGCGCGCGAGAGCAGCAGCAGCGCGCTGATCAGGTCGGTGCACTGCTGCTCGGCGCGCTGGATCCGCAGCAGCCGCGCCTCCGTCTTCGCGTCCAGGTCCGGCCGCGCCAGCAGCAGCTCGGCGGCGCCGCGGATCACCGCCAGCGGCGTGCGCAGCTCATGGCTGACGTCGGCGTTGAACTCGCGGTCGCGCTGCACCACCTCGGTCAGGCGCGCCGCATAGTCGTCCAGCGCGCCGGCCAGCTGGCCGACCTCGTCGTCCGGGAAGTGCGCCGCCAGCGCCTCGGGCCGCGCGCTGCTGCCCGAGTCCTGCAGGCGCCGGGCCAGCTCGGAAACCGGGCTCATCACCCGCGACGCCGCCCACCAGCCGACCAGCAGCGACAACATCGAGACCAGCAGCACCGAGCCCAGGATCGCCCGCTGGAACTGCGCCTCTCCGCGCGCGGCCTGGGTCATGTCGTAGGCGAGAAAGAACCACTCGTCCGGGGTCTTGCGCACCGCCAGCTTGTAGGAGAACCGCTCGCCGTCTTCGTCCTCGCCGCCGAGGTTGTGGATCCCGTCCGGCAGCTCGTACCAGTCCGGCTGCTCGACCTTGAGCATCTCGAAGCGTTCGCGCTTGACCACCCGGCCGATCATCTGCTGCAGCGGCAGGTCCGGGCTGCGGGTGGGATCGCTGTAGAAGCGCCGCGCGAACTCGTCGATGTTCCGATTCATCACGTCCTCCACCAGGTCGTTCTCGACGCGGTTGCGCGCCTCCTGGGTCAGGAACGCGAACAGCGCGGTGAGGCCGAATCCGAGCAGGACGAAGGACAGGATGATGCGGCTACGCAGGCGTCGCCGGTAGCGCCTGGCCCGGCGTGCGGATGCCGCGGGCTTGGGGTCTGTCGACATGTGCGGGAAGCGCGGCGCCAACCCCGGCGTGGACTAGCTGCCGCCCTCGGGCGCGGCGATGCGGTAGCCGATGCCGTGGCGGGTCTGGATCAGCGGCGTCTCGAAGGGCTTGTCGACCACCGCGCGCAGACCGTGGATGTGGACGCGCAGGGAATCCGAATCCGGCAGCTCCTCGCCCCAGACGCGGGTCTCCAGCTCCTGTCGGGTGACCACCGCCGGCGCCGCCTCCATCAAGGCCTGCAGGATCTTCAGCGCGGTGGGGTTGAGCTGCAGCAGCTTGCCCTGGCGCCGCACTTCCAGGGTGTCGAGGTTGTACTCGAGGTCGGCGGTCTCCAGCACCCGGGTCTGCACGCCGCGGCCGCGCCGCGAAAGCGCGTTGAGCCGCACCTCGACCTCCTGCAGCGCGAACGGCTTGATCAGGTAGTCGTCGGCGCCGGAATCGAAGCCCGAGAGCTTGTTTTCCAGCGAGTCGCGCGCGGTCAGCATCAGCACCGGGGTCTGCTTGCGCGCCTCGTTGCGCAGCTTGCGGCAGACCTCGAGCCCGTCGATGCCCGGCAGGTTGAGGTCGAGCACGATCGCGTCGAACTCGTGGACCACCGCCAGATGCAGCCCGGTGACCCCGTCTGCGGCGAAGTCGACGGTATGGCCGCGGTCCTCCAGGTAGTCGCCGAGATTGGCGGCGATGTCCTGGTTGTCTTCGATCACGAGTATGCGCATCGCCAGTGGGTTCCGTTGGGGGTGTCGGGAGAGACGGGAGTTCGTTCGACCGCAATGCCGGTGCGGGGTTTCCCGGCAGTGCGGGGATTCTGGCACACGGCCATGCGAAGCCCGCGTCGGGCCCGCAGCCGCGGCGGGCGCCGATACAAAAGACCCAGGCGATGGCTCGCCTGGGTCAATGAGTACTGCCCCGATTGCCCGTAATCTGCCGGCCGGCTGGCTGCAAAGGAACAGAAGGCCGGCGGATCGCGGACCAGCAAGCTACGCCGCGGACGATTAAACGCCGGTTAAGCCGGATGTTATTTTTTCATTAATTCGGCGGCGGGACGGGGATTTGCGCGGAAGCGCGGCCGCCGCCGAGGCGACGAAATCGACGATGCGCCCGGCCAGGTCCGCGCCGGCGACCGCCTCGATGCCCTCCAGGCCCGGCGAGGCGTTGACCTCGAGCACCAGCGGCCCGCGCCGCGATCGGATCAGATCGACCCCGGCCACGCCCAGCTCCAGCGCCCGCGCGGCACGCACGGCCAGCGCCTGCTCGTCCGCCGACGGCAGCGCGGCGTGGCCGCTCCCGCCCCGGTGCAGGTTGGAGCGGAAATCGCCCGGCGGCGCCTCGCGCTGCATCGCCGCGACTACGACGTCGCCCACCACCAGGCAGCGCAGGTCGCGACCCTCGGCCTCGCCGACGAATTCCTGCACCAGGAAATTCGCGTACAGGCCGCGCAGCGCTTCGATCACGCTGCGCGAGGCCGAGGGCTTCTCGGTCAGCATCACTCCCGCGCCCTGCGCGCCCTCGTTGAGCTTGATCACATGCGGCGGCGGACCGAGCATCGACAGCAGGTCGGCGGTGTCGTCGGGGTTGTCGCCGAACACGGTGGCCGGCAGGTCGATCCCCTGCGCCGCGAGCAGCTGGTGGCAGCGCAGCTTGTCGCGCGCCCGGGCGATCGCCGCCGAGGCATTGGGGGTGTAGACGCCCATCAGCTCGAACTGGTGCAGCACTGCGTTGCCGTAGCGGGTGATGGAGGCGCCGATCCGCGGGATCACCGCGTCGTAGCCGGACAGCGGCCGGCCCTTGTAGTGCATCGAGAAGCCGTCCGCGGCGATGCGCATGTAGCAGCGCAGCGGGTCGAGCACGCGCACGCTGTGGCCGCGCGCGCGCGCCGCCTCGACCAGGCGCCGGGTCGAGTAGAGCTTGCTGTTGCGCGAGAGGATGGCGAGCTTCATCCCGCGCAGACTACGTCACCACCGCCTGCACGGGAATGGGCGCGGGAAACCCCGGCCGTAGCCGGGGCGCCCGGTTTCCGCGAACGATCGCGAAGATCAGTCGTGCCGGGCCTGCAGAGTGAGGTTGCTGAACGCATGCACGCCCACCAGCTTGACGTAGTACACGCCGGCTGCGGGACCGTTGATGCGGACCAGCTCGCTGTTGCCCGGACGGGTCGAGTTCCAGTCGCCGGCACCGGCATCCGGTTCCTCGTCCAGGCTGACGTGCAGCGACACGTCGCCGCTGCCGCCGCTGGTGGTGATGCTCAACGGGCCGTTCACGCCCGCCGGCACCTC
>NZ_JACCKA010000072.1 GCF_013425525.1 Luteimonas salinisoli
CCCGCCCGCCGGCAGCCAGCACGAGTCGATGGACGCGCTGGTGGCGCAGGTCCAGGCCCAGAGCGACCGCAATCAGGCCGAGACGTCGCAGGCGCTCGCCTCGCTGGGCGGCGGCCGCGAGGCGCCGGAGCAGCCCGCGCGCTCGCCGCTGGTGCAGGAAAAGCTCCGCGCCTGTCCCAAGGCCAATACCCTCGCCGGGATCGAGTGCCGCAGCCGCGTCTGCGCGCAGCATGCCGGCGAGGATGCCGCCTGCCCGCGCCGCTGACGGCGGGCTCTCTCCGGCACCGGCCGCGACCCGCGGCGGGGTTCCCCTTCGTACGGTTCCATGGCCGCCCGTCAGGCTCTGCCTGGCCGCATTGCTGCCGCCGGCCTTCGCGCCTCGCGGCAGTCGAACCCGCTCCGGTAGCTGTGCGGCGCGGTCGCTCGGCGCTCAGGCGCCGAATGCCTGCGCGACGCGCGCGAACACCGGCGCCAACTCTTCGCGCGCGGCGGCCGGCAGCGCGTCGAGGGCGCGCTGCGGCTGCAGGGCGTCCGCTGCGGGCGTGCTCCCGGTCCAGGCGAAGGCGACGCGGTTGCTCATTTTCGCCTCGCCTACCACCAACACCCGTCCGGCGCCGAAGCTGCAGCGCAGGCGCGCGACATGGTCCAGGGCATCGGCGCAGAACAGGTTGAATGCGGCCACGCCGCCGTCGGCGAGCGCGTCGCGACAATCGTCGTAGAACTGCTGGGTGGCCAGCGGCGCCGGAATGCCGGTCTCGTCATAGCCGTCGACCAGCAGCAGCCCATAGCGGCCGCGGCGCGCGCTCACGAAGCGAGCGCCGTCGTCGAGGAAGACCCGCAGGCGGTCGTCGTCGTCGGGAATGCCGAAGCGGCGGCGCAGGCGGATCACGTGCGGGTTGTTCTCCACGACCTCGATCCGCGCCTGCGGCAGATGCCGGTAGCAGAACTTCGCCTGCGAGCCGCCGCCCAGGCCGACCATGCCGATCGTGGCCGGCCGCGGGCGCAGCAGCAGCGCCCCCAGCATGGTGCGGGTGTAGTCGATCAGCAGCACGTCGGGGGCGTCGGTCAGCATCCGGCTCTGGGTCTGCCGGCGGGTGAACTGCAGCGACGTGTAGCGGCCGTAGCTGCGCACGAAGGGCCTGCGGAGGCGCTTGCCGGCGACGTCGTGGCCGGCGCCGCCGAACCACGGCAGCAGTGCCCGGAGCCGCGCCCGCCAACCCTCGTCTGTCCCGTCCGCCATGCCCGTCGCGCCCTGCCTCCCCGAAACGGCGGGCAAGCGTAGCGCAGGCGCCGAGCGGCGTCAGGATGTGCATGTCCTGCGCTTTCGCGACAGCGCCGACGCACGGCCGCATTCGGCCGACGGTCGCGTTTGCCGCCGCGGAAAAAAGGCGTAACTTGACCAGGAAGACGGTCCTCGCCGCGCGGAGGTTGTCGCATGATCGACCTGGCTCTGGCAGCGCTGCTGGCCCTGCCCCTCCCGCCACCGGACATGGCGCCCCCGGCGCGCGAACAGGTGGTCGAGGTTCCGGCCGAACTGCGCGCCCGGCTCCACGAACGGGTGACCGCAGCGGGCGGCTCGCCGGGGCGGCGGCTGGAGCGGCTGGTCGAGTTCGTGTTCGCCGAGGACGGGCTGGCGCTCGAGTACGGCAACGCCGCCACCCACACCGTGGCCGATGCCTGGCGCACCCGCCAGGTCAACTGCCTGTCGTTCTCGCTGCTGTTCACGGCGCTGGCGCGGGAGACCGGCCTGGACGCCTTCGTCCAGGAGATCGACCAGGTGCTGGTCTGGTATCAGCACGAGGGCATCGTCTACAACTCCAGCCACGTCAACGTCGGAATACGGATCGGCACGCGGCGCAAGACCGTCGACGTCAGCCGCAACGCGGTGATCGCGCGGCACCAGCCCGAACAGATCTCCGACGACCGTGCCCTCGCGCACTTCTACAACAACCGCGGCGCCGAACTGATGGCCGCGGGCGAATTGGCCATCGCACGGGCCCACATGGAGGAGGCGATCGCCCTGGATCCCGACTACGCCACCAGCTGGAACAACTTCGGCGTGCTGCGCATGCGCAGCGGCGACGCCGCCGGCGCCGAAGCCGCGTACCGCAGAGCGCTGGCGCTCGATTCGGACCACGCTCCGGCGTTGTTCAACATCGTCGGCCTGTTCCGCCGCGGCGGCGACGACGCCAATGCGACACGCTTCCAGCGCCAGCTCGAGCAGGCCCAGCTGGCGGACCCGTTCCACCAGTTCCTGCTCGGCAACGAATACGAGGGCCGCGGCGACTACGCGCGCGCAGCCGGGCACTACCGCCGCGCGATCCGCCTGCACGGCAGCGAGCACCGCTTCCATTTCGCGCTGGCCCGCACCTGGCTGCTGATGGGCGAGCGGCGGCGGGCCGGCCGCGCCCTGGCCCGCGCCAGGGCGCTCGGCGACGACGAAAGCCGCGCCCTGTACCAGGCCAAGATCGAGATCCTGCGCCGGGCCCGCTGAGCGCGGCCGGCGCCCGTCGCGCACCCGGCCCTCACCTTTCCGTCACCTAGCCGAATGCGTCTTGAGCGCGCGCATGCGCGCTCACGACCGTCTCATGCGGGCGATGGGAGCATTCGCGCATGGATGACGTGCACGACGCCGCCTGCAGCCACTTCGCGTTCGCTCCCCGCCTGACCCAGCTGGCCCCCAGCCCGCACTGGGACCTCGTCCTGGGGGACGGGCCCGTGCTCGCCGTGGCCCTGCACGACGGCCACGCCATGCGCGGATCGCTGCGTCCGCATCTCGCGTTCGACGACGCCCAGCTGCGCCGCGACGAGGATCCGCTCACGGGCCTGTTCACCGACGTCGGCGACAGCCGCCTGTGCGTGCGGACCTCGCGCTTCGAGGTCGACCTCAACCGTCCGCGCGACAAGTCGCTGTCGACGGATCCGGACGACACCTGGGGCCTGCGGATCTGGCGCGGCCCGCTGCCGCGCGAAGAGCTGGAACGCTCGCTCGCCATCCACGATGCCTTCTACGCGATGGTCCACGCGCTGCTGGAGCGGCTGCTGGCGCGGTGGGGCTGCGTGCTGCTGCTCGACATCCACAGCTACAACCACCGCCGCGACGGCGCCGGGGCGCCCCCGGCGCCGCAGCAGGGCAATCCGGACATCGAGCTGGGCGTGACCACGGCCGACCGCGCCCGCTGGGGCGGCGTGATCGCGCGCCTGGGCGAAACGCTGCGCGGCAGCCCGGTGGGCGGCCGTGTCCCGGACGTGCGCGAGAACGTCCGCTACCCGACCGGCGGACACTTCGCCGAATCGCTGTACGCGCATTTCGGCGAGCGGTTGTGCGTGATTTCCCCGGAGTTCAAGAAGATCTACATGGACGAGTGGACCGGACGGGCCGACCTGGCGGTGGTCGACGACCTGCGCGCCGGATGGCGGCGCGCGGTGGCGGCGGTGCGGCCGGAGTTCCTGGCATGCCGGTGAGTCCCTCCACCCGCGCCCCCCGCCAGCTGCCCCCGGTCGCCGGGCGCGTCGACGCGGCGCTGGCCCAGCTCGACGCCCGGATCGACTGGCTGCTGGCGCTCTCGCCGATCGGAAACGTGGCGCTATGGGAGAGCTTCGAGGCCAGCGGCCGTACCGCGGTCCCGCCGCTGAGCTACATCGACCTGGATCTCGACCTGCACGAAACCCGGCGTGAACTGCTGGCGCTGCCGATCGAGGAGATCGAATCGCCGCTGCTCTCCGGCCTGCTGGCCGAGAAACAGCGCGAACTGGACCGGATGCTCGAGCTGGTGCGGCTGCGCGACACCGACGGCTTCGTCAACGCCAGCCTCGACCTGTTCGGCGGCGTCGCCCCGGTACTTTCGCAGCTGGCGCGCGGGATCCTCGAGGACGTGGCGCCGGGCGCACCGCTGGAGGCCGACGTCGGGATCGACGAAATCCTCGAGGCGGTCAACGCCGAGATGGACTGGTACCGCGAGCGCACTGCGGACTTCCACGCCGACGTGGTGGTCGACACCGACCTGAACTCGATGATGATGGTTTCCCACGGCACCCTCTACATCGACGGCAACCTGCGTCTGCCGGCGGCGCGGGTGCAGCCCCTGATCCAGCACGAGGTCGGCACCCACGTGGTCACCCGCCACAACGGCCGCCGCCAGGCGCTCACCCAGCTGGAGGTGGGCCTGGCCCACTACGACGCGCTGCAGGAGGGCCTGGGCGTGCTCGCCGAGTACCTGGCCGGCTACCTGCCGGGCGAGCGCCTGCGGGTACTGGCCGCGCGCGTGCTGGCCACCGAGATGGCGGTCGACGGCGAGGACGTACCGGCGATCTTCGACGTGCTTCACGAGACCCACGGGCTGCCCACCGACGACGCCTTCGACGTCGCGGTGCGGGCGCGGCGCGGCGGCGGGCTCACCAAGGACGCCGTGTATCTGGGCGGCCTGTGCGAACTGCTGGAATACCTGCAGGCCGGCGGCGAGTTCGAGCCGCTGTT
The DNA here is from genome assembly GCF_013425525.1 of Luteimonas salinisoli. Classification (GTDB taxonomy): domain Bacteria; phylum Pseudomonadota; class Gammaproteobacteria; order Xanthomonadales; family Xanthomonadaceae; genus Luteimonas; species Luteimonas salinisoli. The sequence goes on from NZ_JACCKA010000072.1 coordinate 4,478, forward strand.
CGCCGGCAAGTTCGCGCTCACCCATCGCAAGGTGCTCGACCAGCTGCGGGACGAGGGCTGGGTGGCGCCGCCGGACCTGCTTCCCCGCTACACCGCGCTGCCGGACTTCCCGGAGCGCCTTTCCGCCTGCCGCACCCTCGCGGTCGGCGAGCTCTGCCACAAGGAACCCGCCACATGAGCGATCCGCGCCGCGGCACGCCGATCAAGCTCGGCTTCGTCATCAACGACATCGCCACCGAGCGCAACGACTACACCACCATCCGCCTCGCGCGGGTGGCCGCCAATCGCGGCCATTCCGTAGCGCTGATCGGCCTGGCCGGCTTCATCTACGACAGCGACGGATCGGTGCGCGCCCACGCCCACGTGCCGCGAAGCGACAGCTACCAGGACGACGACGCTCTGCTGGCCGAGCTGCAGGGCGAGGACGCGCAGGCGCAGCGCATCTGCGTCGACGAACTGGACGTGCTGATGCTGCGCAGCGATCCCGCCGACGAGGTCAACGAGCGGCCGTGGGCGCCCAACAGCGGGCTGCTGTTCGCGCAGCTGGCGGCGCTAAAGCACGTGATCGTCCTCAACGACCCGACCCACCTGACCGACGCATCGAACAAGACCTACTTCCAGCACTTCCCGGAGGAGGTGCGGCCGGTCACCTGCATCAGCCGCGACCCCGACGAGATCAAGGCCTTCATCGCCGAACACGACGGGCATGGGGTGATCAAGCCGCTGCAGGGTTCGGGCGGCCAGGGCGTGTTCGTGGTGACGCCGGAGAGCGATGCCAACCTGAACCAGATGATCGACGCGGTGATCCGCGACGGCTACGCGATCGTCCAGGAATACCTGCCCGGCGCCAGCAAGGGCGACCTGCGGCTGCTCACCCTCAACGGCCGCCCGCTGCAGGTCGACGGCCAGTACGCCTGCTTCCGCCGCTACAACGACAGCGGCGACGCGCGCAGCAACATCAAGGCCGGCGGCAAGATCGAGATGGCGGCACCGGACGAGGACGCGCTGCGCCTGGCCGAGATCGTCGCCCCCAAGCTGATCCGCGACGGCATGTACCTGGCCGGCCTGGACATCGTCGGCGACAAGCTGATGGAGATCAACGTCGACACCCCCGGCGGCATCAACATGGCCGAGGAACTGACGGGCGTCGACTTCAGCAGCCACGTGGTCGCCGACCTGGAGCGCAAGGTGCGGCTGCGCGATCAGTACAACCGCACCCTGAGCAACGTCGAACTGGCGATGATGTGAGCCGACGGCTCAGGGCGCCGGATCGGCGGGCGCCTCCCCGGCGAGTTCGCGCCCGCGCTGCCCCCCCAACGCCGCAAAGGTCTCGTCGAACGGCTGCGGCCGATCGAACAGGAACCCCTGCACCTGGTCACAGCCGTTCTCGCTCAGCCAGCGGTGCTGGCCCGCGTGCTCGACGCCCTCAGCGACAAGGGTCATGCCCACGCTGTGGCCGAGCGCGATCAGGGCCCGGCAGATCGCCGCGCTGCGGGCGTCGGCATCGACCCGCGCCACGAACATCCGGTCGATCTTGAGCGTGTCCACCGGCAGGTCGCTGAGGTAGGACATGCTCGAGTAGCCGGTCCCGAAATCGTCCAGCGCGACCCGCACGCCCTGGCGCTGCAGGCGGCGTAGCGTGTCCATGGCGTGGTCGGGCCTGTCCATCAGCACGCTCTCGGTCAGTTCGACGTGCAACGCGCCCCGGCGCAGGCCGAACTCGTCGGCCAGGCGCTGAATCTCGCCGGGCAGGTCGCGGCCGGCGAACTGGCCCGCCGAGACGTTGACCGCCACGGCGATGTCGTCCCTGCCGGCGGCCGCCAGCCGCGCCGCCGTGGTGGCGGCCTCGCGCAGCACCCAGCGGCCGAGTTCGCCGATCAGGCCGGAACGCTCGCACAGCGGGATGAACGCGAGGGGCGGGACGAAGCCGCCGTCGGGCTGCGGCCAGCGCAGCAGGCACTCGATCGCCACGGCGGCAGTGTCCGCGACGCGACGGATGGGCTGGAAATGCAGCCGGAATTCGCGCCGTTCGAGCGCGCGGCGCACGCGGGCGGTCATCGCCAGCCGCTGGTTCACCTCCTCGGACATCGCCGGCACGTAGCGCGCGACCTCGGTGCCGCCGCGTTCGACCAGGTGCGCGGCCAGCGCCGCGTGCCCGATCACCTTGTCGGCGGTGGCGCCGTCGGCCGGATGGCGCGCCACGCCGATCCGCGCCTCGAGGTGGTGGAGCGCCGCGCCGCCGCGCACCGGCTCGGCCAGGCTGGCGCAGAGTTCGTTCAGCGCGCGCTCCTGGCCGTCCGGGCCGCGGACCGCCAGCACGAACGTGGCCGGCGGCAGGTGCGCGGCCAAGCCGAAGCGACGCGCCATCCAGTCGAGGCGCTCGGCCACCGCGCGCACGATCGCCTCGGACGCCTCGCGGCCGAGGGTGTCGCGGATCAGGTCCAGGCGCGGCAGGCGCACGTTGAAGATCTCGTAGCCCCGATCCGGTTCGCGGTCCAGCCGTTCGGCCAGCGCGGTTACCGTCAGCAGGCCGGTGGCGTCGTCGTGGGTGGCGCGATGCGCCAGCGCCTGCTCCCAGGCCACGCGCTGGCTGACGTCCTCGGCCAGCACCAGCAGCGCCTCGCGCCCGCGAAACTCGATCGCCGCGCTGTGGGTGTGGACCTCGATCGTGGTGCCGTCGCGCTTGCGATGGGTGCGCTGCTGCGAATCGCCGTAGGCGTCCTGAAGCGCCGCCGCGGGCCCGTCGTCGCTCGCCGCCGCTTCGATGTCGGCGAGCGACATCGCCAGGAACTCGTCGCGACCGTAACCGTAGTGAACGATCGCCGCGTCGTTCACCTCGAGGAAGCGCCGGCTGCCCGCGTCGAGCACCCAGAACGGCAGCGGGTTGCGCTCGAACATCAGCCGGAACTGCCGCTCGGCGTCCGCCAGCGCCAGTTGCGCCTGCATCCGCCCGGTCACGTCGATGACCGTGCCGTTCATCCGCGACGCGCCGCCGGGCCCGGCGGCGACCGCACCATGACTGGAGATCCAGCGTACCGTCCCGTCGGGACGCACGACGCGATAGTCGGCGGCCACCGGCTCGGGCGCGTCCCATGCGGCGGAGAACAGCCCCGCCAGCCGCGCGCGGTCGTCGGGATGGATCATGGCGAGGAACTCGTCCACCCCGATCTCGCGCCGATCCGCCGGCAGCCCGACGATCTCGGCGACCTGCTCGTCCCAGACGATCGTCCGCGATCCGCGTCCCAGCTCCCAGCTCCCGGTGCCGCCCAGCCGCTGGGCCATGCGCAGGCGGCCGGTCCCCTCGCGCAGTTCGCGCAGCAGTCCGGCCTGGGTTCTCCCCGCCCGGCGCACCGTGCCCAGCAGCAGCGCCAGGCCCAGCCAGTAGGCCGCGTAGGAGGCGAGCGCCCAGCCCGCGAACGGCCGCCAGGCCGCAAGCACCTCGCGCTCCGCGACGCCCACCGCCACCGTCAGCGGATAATCGTCGGAAACGCGCCAGGCGACGATGCGCGAGACGCCGTCGGGACGGGTCTCGCCGCGCAGCGTCGCGGCGCCGCGGAGCAGATCCTCGCCGGCGAATCCCGCCAGGAAGGTCCCGACATGGCGCTGCGGCTCGCGGTTCTGGGCGAGGATCCTGCCATCGCGGTCGAGGACCATCGCCACGCCCTGTTCGCCGGTCTCCACGCCGCCCACCGCCTCGTGCAGTTCGGCGCTGCGCAGCCGGGAAAGGATCCAGCGCCCGTCGCGCATCGGCAGCGCCAGCGGCAACAGCCATTCGCCGTCGCCCTCACGCTCCATCAGGCCGAAGCGCAGCGCGCTGCCGGTGCCGCGCCGGGCCTGGTCGATCCAGCCGGCGAATCCCGGATCGCCGCGGCCGGCGGTCAGCGCGCGGCCCCGCGGATCGAGCAGCACGATGCTTTCGAGTTCGCCATGCCGCTCCACCACGCCGGCCACGGCGCTGGAAAGCAGCCCGGGCGCCTGGTCGGGAACCGTGGCGAACAGTTGCTCCGCGTCGCCGGCGATCCCGAGCATGGCGCGTTCGAGGTTGCGCAGCTCGTAGCTGAGCAGCCGCTCGATGCCGGAAGCCACCGCCTGCGCCTGCTGGCCGGCGGCATCCAGCCGCCCCGCCCGGTCCTGCAGCACCACGTAGGACAGGGCGGCCCCGAGCAGCAGGCCCAGCAGGCCACCGGCGAGCGCGGTGATGCGCTCGGATCGGGGCAACGCTGCAGCGCCCTCGGCCTCCATCCTGCTCCCGTCCGCGTGGACCGGCCCTCCGGAAACCCGAACCTAGCAGTGCCTGCAGGCCGCGACAACCTGCGACACCGCGTCCGCCGACACCGCCGCGCCGGCGGCGCGACGGCGCAGCCGCTGAAGCGGGCGCGGCGCTCAGCGCCCGCCGATCGTCACCCGCACGCTTCCCGAATGCGACTGCAGCGAGATGTCGCCGTCGCCGGCGCCCAGCTTGGCGTCCAGGCTACGGCCCGGGCCGTAGCGGCGGCGCTGCACCTGGCCGGCGTCGGACTGGATGTCGCCGCTGAAGCTGGACGCGCGCAGTTGCGCCGAGGCGTCGCCGGGCAGCTCCAGGCGGATCCGCCCGCTCACCGACTCCGCGGCGATGCGGCCGCCCGGCGCCAATGCTCCCACCTGCATCCTCACACTGCCGGAGACGGTTTCGCCGCGCAGCTGCTCGACCCGCCTCGTGGTGAGCTCGACCGTACCGGACACGGACTCCGCCGCGACGTCGCCGCCGAGACCGCCGCCGGCCTCGACGCGGCCGCTGACGGTATTGGCGGCGAATCTGGAGGTCGCGACGTTGGAGCGGATCGAACCGCTGACGCTGCCCAGCCTGGCCTCCCCCGCCCGCCCGGCGGCATTCAACCGGCCGCTGACCGTGCGCGCCTGCAGGCGGCGCAGGTCGACCCCGGCGATGTCGACATCGGCGCTGACCGCGTCGACCTCGAGCTCGGCGCCCTTCGGCACCCGCAGTTCCAGCTTGGCGCCGCCGCTGTTGCGGGCGTTGCGCGGGTACACCACGTGCACCCGCACGCGGTTGCGGCTGGCGTCCACCTCCAGGCGCAGGCCCGCGCCCAGCGTGCCGGTCACGGTCACCTCGTCGCGGTCCCAGCCCTGTACGCGGATCTCGCCGGCGACGTTCTCGACCTCGACGCGGCCGCCCGAGGCGAGCGGGTGGCGCTCGTCGACCGCGGTCTGCGCCGATGCCGCCAGCGGTGCGAGCAGGGCGAGCAGGGCGAACGCGCCGGCGATCCAGCGGCGGCGGACTCCTCGAATACGGTTGCGCATGATGGTTCTCCCTTCAGGTCGGCAGGCCGGCAGCGGCGAACGCCGCCCGGCGGGTGAGTTGCAGCCGCTGCGCGTAGGTGCGCTGCAGCTGGTCGAGCAGATAACGCGATCCGGGCGCCTCGTGGATGGCGGCGAGGATACTGGCGGCGCTGCGGTCGAGCTCGACCAGCGCCGGCCGCAGCTCGTCGGGGATCTCTCCCGCCGGCACCGCCGCCAACGCCTGGCGGTATTCGCCGCGCATGCGTTCGGCCTGCTGCACGGTGGCCGGCGCCGCCCGGGGTGCCGGCGCGGGCGGGGACTCCTGCCTCGGCAGCAGCGAGGGGACCAGCAGCAGGGCCAGCGAGGCGGCCGCCGCGAAGCCGGCCAGCGCCCGCCAGCGTCCGCGGATGCGGCCGCCGCCCCCACGCCGCGGCCGCGGCTGCTGCGGCGCAGGCGCCAACAGCTGCACCTCCACCCGCGCCCAGGCGCGCGCCGGCGGCACCATTTCCCGCGGCAGGCTGCGCAGGCGTCGTGCCAGCTCCTCGTCGCGCTCGTCGTGTTCGTTCATCTGGATTCTCCAAGCCGCTTGCGCAGCAGGCCTCGCGCGCGGTGCAGCTGCGCCTTCGAGCTGCCCACTGCCATGCCGAGCTCCTCGGCGATCTCGTGATGCTTCCAACCCTCGATGTCGTGCAGCACCAGTACGGCCCGGGCGCGCGGCGGAAGCGTCGCCACGGCACGCTCCAGGTCCAGCCCCGTTCCGGCGCAGCGTGCGCTCTCGTCGGCGCCGGCAAGCGCCTCCAGGTCGTGGTCGCCGCTTTCGCAGTCCGCCATGGCCCCGCGTGCGCGCAGCTCCATCAGCGCGGTATTGACCGCCAGCCGCTGCAGCCAGGTGCCCAGCGCGCTGTCGAAGCGGAACCCCGGCAGCGCCCGCCACGCCTTGACGAAGGTGTCCTGCAGCACGTCCTCGGCGCGCGCCGCGTGGCGGCCGCAGATGCGCCAGATCACCGCGTACAGGCGCGGCGCATGGCGGCGGTAGATCCGCTCGTATGCCTGTACGCTGCCGGCCATCGCCTCGCGCGCCAGCGTGGCATCGTCCGGCACGCCTGCGCGGTCGTTTTCGTTGGCCGGGAGTGTCATCGCGATACCGAGCATATCCAGTTGGATGCGCAGCGCCGCCGAATGGTTTAGTCCCGGGACTGGGGTGGGGGGCCTAAACCTTCCGGCCGCCGCGGGCATCCAAGCAGGCATGGGCAGCGGCCGCGACGGCCGCGGCGAGGCGAAGCGAAGGAGCGAGCATGCAGGCGACCCCGACGGCGATCGTGCTGGCCTGCGCCTGGTGGTGCGTCACCCAACTCGGCGGCTGGACCCTGGAGGCACGGGTGTCGCCGGACGATCCAAGGCTGTGCCTGTACAGGGCGGACGCACCCGCGTCGCGGTATTGCCTGGATCCCGGCGCGATCCGGCGATTCGTGCCGCCGGCGGGCGAGCGCGCCGCGACCGGGCCGCTGGCTCAGACCAGCAGCCGGTTCCAGTCGCCGTAACGAAGCCGCACCGGGCCGCGCGGCAGGCTCAACGCGATCAGCGCGACGCCGCAGACCAGGCTCGACCACAGCGATGCCGGGCCGGCGTCGGCCACGAACGGCACGACCAGCAGCGCCGCGCCGAGCAGCACGTTGAACAGCCGCACCGGGCGCGCGACCTCGGCGAAGGCGATCACCGCGGCGGTGATCGCCAGCGCGCCGATCAGGTGGTCCGCATCGGCCATGGTCCCCTCGGCACCGACGGTCAGCCGGGTGCACATCAGCCACACGCCGATCGCCGCGCACGCCAGCAGGTTCCAGCGCGGCGCGACGTTGCCGCCGAGGGTCTCGCGCAGGACCTGCAGCGGCCCCTTGTCGAACTCTCCGGCCTCCGCGGCGGAGCGCTCCGTCGCGGCATCGCCCTCGTCGGTGTCGCCGGTGAAGAACACCTGCAGCAGGCTCCGGCCGGCACGCCGGCGCCGGCGCAGGAACTGGCCGGTGGCGATCAGCTCGTCCAGCGAATAGGGGATCTGCAGCAGCATCGCAGCCGCGCCGATCAGGCACAGGGTGCACCAGGTGCCGATCACGATCGGCTGGATGATGATGAAGGTGATCGACACCACGCCCAGCGGCACGATCAGAATGCCGAACGCCACCACCACCCAGGGCATGGTGCGCCAGCGCTGCCGCGAGCCGACCAGGCCGGTCACGATCTCCAGGACGTACACCAGCGCGCCGAGCCCGGCGTCCGGGACCGGCCAGGCCTCCGACACGCTCGAGGTGACGATGGCCTCGGTGCCGTTCTTGGGCCCCGCGACGTCGAAGAACGGTTCCCAGACCCCATCGGCGTGGCCAAGCTGGTAGGCCGCCATGTAGCGCGAGACGATCAGCCCGAGCAGGGCCAGGGCGATGATCGGCAGGCGCTGGATCCAGTCCGAGGGCGAGTAGTCCCAGCCCGGCGGGATCACCGGGCCGGTGCGCGACGCCACCGGCGAGATGCCGGGGATCGGCGGCAGCGCCGCCGCCAGGCCGGTGACCAGCGCACCGACCAGGGTGCCGTTGAGGTATGCGGCGGCGCTGCCGGTCCAGAACACCAGTGGCGCGAACATCACCCACAGCCCTACGGCCGCGGATGCCCAGCGCAGCGGCGCCAGCCGCCAGGAGGTGGTCAGCAGGCCCAGAACCAGCAATGCGGCGCCGCTGACCCTGTCGCTCAGCGCCAGCGCCCCGGCGACGTCGCCGAAGGTCGGCGGCGATGCGAGCAGCCAGACGCCGAGTGCGGCGATGAGGAACGGCCCCCACAGGTTGCGCCGGTGCGCATCGCGAAATGTCGCCTCGGCCTGGCCGCGCAGCGCTTCGGGCCGCTCGACCTTCGCCGCTGCCGCTTCCAGCCAGGGCGGCATGGTGATGCCGTTGGCCTCGTACCACGCCGGTGGATCGCGCTTCAGCGCCGCCACGAGCTCCGGCAGCGTGTCGCGGATCGAATGCCGCGGCTCCCAGCCCAGCAGTTCGCGCGCGCGGCGGATGTCGAGCGCGTAATGGTCGCTGGCGATCTCGATCATGAACGGCCGGATGAAGGGCGCCTTGCCCTTGTCGATCGCATCCGGCACCAGCGGCTCGGCCTTCTCCTGCAGCCAGGCGCCGGCCTTGGCCAGCGGCGGCGGCACGCCGATGGTGGCCCAGTCCTCGCCGTGGACCAGCCCGCCGATCAGGTCCTGCAGTTCCGCGTAGCCGATCGCGTCGGGCTCGCCCACCAGCACCGTGAGCTCGGGCGGCAACTCGCCGCGGCGGTCGATCGCGCGGCGGAACGCATCGATCATGTCCTCGCGGTGGATCATCGACTGCCCGGCGTCCTTGTCGCCGGCGTAGAGGAAGCCCTGCAGGTCGCGCTCGTAGATGCGCGCGATCTGCTGCGACAGCGTCGGCACCGCGGTCGCGTCGTCGTAGAGACCGGCCAGGTGCAGCAGTACGCAGGGAATGTCGCCGCGCTCCTCGGCGATCGCCCGCTCGGCGGCGGCCTTGGACTGCGGATAGGCCCAGCGCGGGCGGATCGGCGCATCCTCGTCGATGCGACTGCCCGGGGTCGTGGCCTCGTGCACCAGCATCGTCCCCGAGTACACGAACTGTTCCACGTCCAGCGCGCGCAGCGCACGCAGCAGGCGGCGGGTGCCGTCGACGTTGACCTCGTCGTAGAGCGGCCTGTACTCGCCGCTGAAGTCGAAATAGGCGGCCAGATGCACCACCGAGGCGATGCGCCCGCCGAAGCGCTCGCGGAACTTCGCGAAGGCGCCGGCCACCGAATCGTCCGAAGTCAGGTCGATCTCGATCCAGTCGCCGCCGTCGTCGGGGACCGACACGTCCATCCCCACCACCCGGTAGTCGCCGGCCAGGGCGCCCGAGAGCGAGTTGCCGACGCTGCCGGCGGCGCCGGTGATCAGGACGATGGGGCGCTCGTCGCGTTGGGGGCTGGAGGAGGCCAGGATCGATGCTCCGCTTGCGATGGGACCGGGAGGCCGACGCCCGGGAGCGGCCGGGCGAATGCGCGCATCCGCAGCCCCAGGGTGGCGCGCCGGCGATCAAATGCCCGTGAACCGCGGGCCGGCGCTCAGCCGTCGAGTTCGGGGTAGTGCCGGAAGATGCCGTTCTCGTTGAACGGCAGCCGCCTCGGCGAGGCGAGATAGCGTGCGGTTCGCGGCCGCTCCGCGACCCGCGCCGCAAGGTCGCGCAGCCGCGGCAGATCGTCCTCGACGCCGGCCATGGTCCGCGGGAACGCGTAGCGCAGGCCGGCCACCAACTGGAAAAGCGACAGGTCGGCGTAGGAGACGCGCGCGCCGACCAGCCAGCGCGGCCCCTTCGGGTTGCGCGCCAGCACCTGCTCGAAATAGCCCAGGAACTTCGGGATCCGCTGTTCGCGGAACTCGCGCGCGCGGCGCGCGGCCTCGGGCTTCTGCTCGCGGTACCAGGAGCCGGCGCCGAGTGGATGGTGCACGTCGTGCGCCTCGGTCACCGCATCGGCGACGGTCAGCTGCAGCTGGTGAGTCCACAGCGCCGCGCGCGGATCGCGCGCGGCCAGTCCCAGGCGCGGCCCGAGATACTGCAGGATCGCCGCCACCTGCGCCACCAGCACGCTGCCGGCCTTCAGCGCCGGAAGCGCGAACGGCGGATGGGCGCCGTCGCCCTCGAGCACGGCCTCGAGCGCCGCCATGCCGCCGGCTTCCTCGTCGTTGCCGACGTCGATGTAGTCGGCGCCGCCCTCTTCCAGCGCCAGACGCACGAATTCGCCGCGGCCGGGAATGCCGGGCCAGTAGTACAGCTCGTAACGCATGCTTCCGCTCCCTGCGACGGGACCGCGATCATCCGCCGTCGTCCGTGCAGCCGCCGTGCATGGCGCGAAGGTTTTGCCACGGCCGGCACGAGGGGCGACACTGTCCCCCCGCCCAGTGATCGTGCCGATGCCGCGACGCCTCGCCCTGTTGCTGTGCCTGGCCTGCCTCGCGCCGGCGCCGCCTGCGGACGCCGCGCCTGCGCCTGTGCATACGCCGGCGCAGGCGCAGGCGGACGCCGCGGATCCTCCCGGTCCAGATCCCGCCGTGGTGGCGGCGCTGCGCGATGCGGATCGCGCGGTGCAGGAGCGCCTGGCCGCGCGCCTGGCGGTGATCCCTGGGCTGGAGAAGGCGCGGGTGGAAGTGAGCGGCGGGGTGGCCACCCTGCGCGGGCTGGCGGCCGACGACGCGCGCCGCCAGCTCGCCGCCACCATCGCCGGCCAGACCCAGGACGTGGTGCTGGTGGAGAATCGCCTCGAGCTCGATACCGACGTGCGCACCCGCAGCGCGCCGGTATTCGCCGCGGCGGCCGAGCGCCTGCGCAACCTCGTCGCCGCGCTGCCGCTGCTGCTGGTCGCCGCCGCGATCGTGCTCGCGGCGTGGTGGCTGGGGCGCTGGCTGTCGCTGCGCCCCGGGCTGCAGCGGCGGATGCGCCGCAATCCCTTCCTCGTCGACCTGGCCCGCCAGGCGATCCGCATCGGCGCCCTGCTGGCGGGACTGGTGCTCGCGCTCGACCTGCTCGACGCCGGCGCGCTGGTCGGCGCCCTGCTGGGCACCGCCGGCGTGGTCGGCATCGCGGTCGGCTTCGCCTTCCGCGACGTCGCCGAGAACTACATCGCCGGCATCCTGCTGAGCCTGCGCCAGCCGTTCGCGCCCCACGACCACGTGGTGATCGACGGTCACGAGGGCAAGGTAGCCGCGCTGACCTCGCGCGCCACCATCCTGGTCACGCTCGACGGCAACCACCTGCGCCTGCCCAATGCGCTGGTGTTCAAGGGGGTGATGCTCAACTATTCGCGCAATCCCCGGCGACAGTTCGCCTTCGAGGCGGGAATCGCCAACGACGCCTCGGTGTCCCGCGCGCAGCGCGTCGCCCGCGAGGCGCTGGCGCGCATCGACGGCATCCTCGACGACCCGGCCCCGGCGGTACTGGTGGCCGCGCTCGGCGAATCCACCACCAACCTGCGGATCTCGGCCTGGATCGACCAGGGCGACACCAGCTTCGCCGCCGCACGCAGCGAAGCGATCCGGCTGGTCAAGCGCGCGTTCCAGGAGCACGGCATCGACATGCCCGATCCCGGCTACCGCATCGAGCTGCGGCAGGCCGCACCCGAGCCCGAGGCCACCGGAGCGACGCCGCCGGCCCGGCCTGCGCCGCCGGCCCCGCACGCCGAGCCCGAGGCCGAGGCCAGCGCCGACCTGCGCGCCGAGCATCACATCGACCGCCAGATCGACCGCGACCATGCCGCGACCGCCGGCAACCTGCTCGATCCCGACGCGCCCCGCGAATAGCCGACCGGAGGAACCGTCCCCATGCCGCAGCACATCGGAATCGTCGCCTGCTCCGCCGAGGGCGCAGCGCTGTGCTACCGCGCCATCTGCAGTGGCGGGGGAATGCCGCTGCCGGGCGCGTACGCGCACCCCGAAGTCTCCATGCACACGCCGCCGCTGGCCGCGTACGTGGCCTGCCTGGAGCGCGACGACTGGCAGGGCGTCGCCGAGCTGATGCTCGCCTCGGCAGCGAAGCTGGCGCGCGCTGGCGCCGACTTCCTGGTCTGCCCCGACAACACCATCCACCAGGCGCTGCCGCAGGTGCTGCCGCGCTCGCCGCTGCCCTGGCTGCACATCGCCGAGGCGGTGGCCGCCGAAGCCGCGGCGCGCGGCTACCGGCGCATTGGCATCACCGGCACGCACTGGCTGGTCGACGGTCCGGTCTACCCGGACAAGCTGGAGGCGCGCGGGATCGGCTGGCAGCGCCCCGCCGCGGCCGACCGCGACGCCATCGGCCGCATCATCATGGACGAACTGGTCCAGGGCGTGTTCGATCCCGCCTCGACCGAGCGGCTGCTGCAGGCCATCGCGCGCCTGCGCGACGCCGGCTGCGATGCCGTGGTGCTCGGCTGCACCGAGCTGCCGCTGGTCGTCGACGACGGCAACTCGCCGCTGCCGACGCTCGACTCCACCCGCCTGCTTGCGCGCGCAGCACTGCGGCGCGCGATGCAAGGCGGCGGCGCCCTCCCCCTGAAGACGTCGGCCGCCGGCTGATCGCGCGTGCCGCCGCGTAGGCGGCAGCTATGCTTGGCGCCCACCCGCACCGGAAGCTCCCATGCGCCTCCAGCTCTGCACCTGGCCCGAGATCGAGACCTACCTTGCCCGTTCGACCGGGATCATCGTGCCGATCGGATCGACCGAGCAGCACGGTCCCAACGGCCTGATCGGCACCGACGCGATCTGCCCCGAGGTCGTGGCCGCGGAAGTCGGCGAACGCATCGGCGCCCTGGTCGCGCCGACGCTGTCGATCGGCATGGCCCAGCACCACCTCGCGTTCCCCGGCTCGCTGGCGCTGCGGCCGACCACGCTGATCGCGGTGATCCGCGACGTGGTGCAGTCGCTCGCGGTGCACGGCTTCCGCCACGTGTATTTCTTCAACGGCCACGGCGGCAACGTCGCCACCGCGCATGCCGCGTTCGCCGAGATCCATTCCGATGCCAGCTTCGCCGGCGGCGAGGGCGGGCTGCGCCTGAAGCTGGCCAACTGGTACATGGGCGGGCGCGTGCAGCGGCTCTCGCGCGAGCTGTTCGCCGACAGCGAGGGCAGTCACGCCACGCCTTCGGAGATCTCGCTGACCTGGCACGCCCATCCGGACCGCGCCCGGCCGATGACGATGACGCCGCGGCTCGCCCCGCAGGCCGAATTCGGCGATGCCCGCGACTACCGGCAGAAGTTCCCCGACGGGCGCATCGGCTCGGACCCGTCGCTGGCCAGCATCGAGGCCGGGACACGCCTGTTCGAAGCGAGCGTGGTCGACACCATCGAGGACTACCAGGCGTTCCTGGCGCAGGGCTGAGTCGGGGACACCGGCTCTGCGCCGTGGCGGCGGGCGCACCGCAGCGACGACGCAGCCGCGTCAGCGCAGCTGGCTGTCCTTGCTGCCGCGGCGGTTGTATCCCCCGGCCGCGCCGGCCTCGCGGTCCTGCGCCTCCTGGCAGGCCACGCACAGGCGCACCCCGGGCACCGCCTCGCGGCGTGCCGCGGGAATCGGCTCGTCGCATTCCTCGCAGCGCGACAGCCCGGGGCCCGCGCGCAGCCGGCTGCGGACGCGCCTGATGCCGTCCTTCACCGTCGCGTCGATCTGATCCTGCACGGCGCCGTCGCCGGCCCAGCCGGTGGCCATGTCCGCCTCCACAATCGCGTTCGCACTGGTCGCGGCAAGGATATCCGCAACGCGCTGAACGCCGCGCGACAGCGCCCGTGCCGCGGCGCCGGGATCGCGCAGCGGCGAAACGCGCCGCTCTACTCGCCGGAACCGTCTATCCGGGTGAGCACGCGGGTCACGCCGAGCACTTCGATACGGCCGCCGGACTTGCGGAAGGCGGCGAGATCCTCGGAGATGCGTTCGCTGGTCACGCGCTTGTCGGTGCCGCCCTCGGCGGCGCTGCGCGTCTGCCGCGGGTGCGGCGACTTGGCTTTGGATTTGGTCGGTCTTGAGGACATGGCTTCCTGTGAAGCTTCAGTACATGGTCAGGGGAATGCCGCGCCGCAGCTGCGCGTGATGGGTGGTGCGGATTTCGCGGCAGTAGGGGCCGCCCATCGCGAACTTCCGGCACACCGCCGGGCGCTGGTCGTAGATCGTGCAGCACATCCGCAGCGGATCGACGGCGACGCACCAGCCCTCCTCGTCGCGCGCCATCACCGGCAGGCCACGCTCGGTGCGGGCGGTCAGGTGGCCGGGCACGCGGTCGTCGGGGTCGAGCACCACGGTGAGCCGGCAGCAGATCGCGTCGCAGCGCCCGCAGGAGACCTCGTCGCCGGTCCCGTCGCCGTGTCCGCAGGCCTTCGCGTCCTTCATGCCACTTCCGCCGTGAGGACGGCGGCACGGCGGTAGCCCAGCAGGCGACCCCGGAACGGCGGCGTGTCGCCCTCGGTCATCGCCCTGCGCTGTTCGGAGGGCGAATAGCCCTGCGCCACCATCGCCCGGGTGAAGGCGCCGCCGTTGCCGCGACCCGGGTCGGCGATCAGCACCTCGGCCTCCGGCTGCGCATGGCGCTGCACCAGCGCTGCCAGCTGGGCGACATGGCGGCGCTCGTAGAGCACGTCGCTGCCGATGATCAGATCGAAGCGGCCGAGCGAGGCGGCCGGCGCATCCCAGCTGAGGGTCCGGTACGGCACCGCGTCCAGGCCATTGAGCGCGGCGTTGTAGGCCAGGAACACCTCGGCCAGCGGGTGGTGGTCGCTGGCGACGATGTCGGCGCCGCGGGCGCGCAGCACCAGGCTGGCCAGGCCCAGCCCGCAGCCGAGTTCGAGGATCCGCTTGCCGGCGACATCGTGGCCGGCCATGGCATCGGCCAGCACGCGGCCCGACGGCCAGACCTGGCCGAACAGGCTCCACTGCGCCGAACAGATGCCGGCGCGCTGCGCCAGCAGGTCCGGATCGGCGAACTGCTGGACGTCGGCCAGGGCGCGGATGCGGTAGTCGCTGCCGCCGAAGGCGTGGACGCGGATGTGGGTGTGATAACCAGGCACGGAGGCTCCCGTTGGGCCGGGTCCCGCAAGGGGACGGAGGCACGAGGCAGGGAGCGGAACGGCACCGGATCGGCCGCGGGACGCGCGAAACCACGAGCAGCCGGACCATCTTACGCCCCGCGAGCCGATCTCAGTGCTTGCGGAGGGGAAAACCGCCGAGCGCTTCAGCCGCCAGCGGGGCAGCCGGCGATCCCTGCCCCGCAACGGCGTCCGGTTCCGCGCACCGTCCGGCCGCTGCATGAACACAGGGCGACGCATGGCCACGGTACCGCGTCGCGGGCGCGACCGCGGCGAGCCGCTTCCGGTAGTCTTGCGCCGTCGCGGCGCCGTCCCGCTCCGCGCCGCGCGCCTACCTCCACAGACGGACCCGAGCATGCCCCGTACCGCCTTCGCCCTGCTCCTGCTCGCGCTTTCCGCGCCGGCCATGGCCGCCAGCTTCGCCGGCACGTCCGCCGGCGCCTCTTCCGCCGGATCCTCCGCCTCGTCGGGCAGCACCTCCGGCGACGACAAGGTGGTGCTCCAGGCCCGCGACGACGCCGCCGGCTTCGTCGCCAGCGACGGCCGCATCCGCGGCGCCCGCCTGGAGGCGGCGTTGCGTCTGCTGCGCGAACGCAGCGAACGAGCGCGCCGCGCCAGCGACATGCAGCTGGCGCAGGCGATCCTGGCGCAGTGAACCGCCCCCGGCGGCCGCCCCGCCGGGGCTGGCCGCTGCTGCTGCTCCTGCTCGGCTGGACGGCGCCCTCCGCCGTACTCGCGTGGGAGGTGACGGGTACGGCCTCGCCGGCGCAGCATGGGGCTGCCCGGCGGCTGCTGGAGCGGTCCCTGGAACGCCTGCCCCGGACGTGGCGCGAATCGCTGCCGCCGGACGGCGTCGTGGAATGGCGCGACGATCTGCCGCGCGGCGTTCACGGCCATGCCAGGGGGCGCCGCATCCGGCTCGACGCGGCCCTGCTCGAGGACTGGATGGCGCGCCCGGCCGAGATCGGCGCCGACGATCCGGCGGTGCGCGCGGCGCTCGCCGCCGCGATCCATGAACTGGCGCACCTGTACGACCGCTCGCCGGCCGGCGGCCTGTCGCGCGATCCGCGCCTGCTCGACCTCGCCGGCTGGCAGGTGCGGCCGTTCCGGGCGGGCCTGCGGACCCGCAATGCCTTCGGCGAGCGCAGCCCGGACCGCTACGAACTGGCGAGCCCCGCCGAGTTCGTGGCCGTCAACCTCGAGTACTTCCTGCTCGATCCCGAGTACGGCTGCCGCAGGCCGGCGTTGTACCGCTACTTCGCCGCCCATTTCGAGCACGCACCGCCCGTGGCCGGCTGCGCGCCCGGGATGCCGCTGCTGCTGGCCGAGATCGAGGCCGGCGCCGGCAGCCCGCTGCTGCCGCTCGATCCGGCGCGCGTGCACGCGGTGGACTACCTGCTGGCGGAGGGCAACGCGCGGGTCATGAGCCGCTGGGGGCACGGCATGCTGCGCCTGGTGGTCTGCGCACCGGGACGCGCCCCCGGCCCGGACTGCCGGCTCGACCTGCAACACCATCTGGTGCTGTCGTTCCGCGCCTTCGTCGACGACGTGCAGATCTCCAGCTGGCGCGGCCTCACCGGCTCCTATCCGTCGCGCCTGTACGTCCTGCCGCTGGGGCAGGTGATCGACGAGTACACCGGCGTAGAGCTGCGCGGCCTGCAGTCGATCCCGCTGGCGCTGCGCCGCGACGAGGTCGCCGCCCTGCTCGAGCGCGCGGCGCAGGTGCACTGGAGCTACGACGGCCGCTACACCTTCCTCGGCAACAACTGCGCGGTCGAGACCTTCAAGCTGCTGCACGACGGCGTGCCGCGGCTGGCCGCGGCGCGCCTGGCCAGCATCACCCCGACCGCGCTGCTGCGGCGCCTGGAGCGCGCCGGCATCGCCGACAGCGCCGTGCTCGACGATCTCGGCCGGGCGCAGCGCGAAGGCCACTACTTCGCACCGGCCAGCGCCCGCTACCAGGCGATGTTCGAGGTCGCGCGGCAATCCCTGGCGCTGCCGCAGACGCGCGTGGAGCAGTGGCTGGACCTGTCGGCATCCGCGCGCCGGCCGTGGCTGGGCGAGGCCGATCTGCGCACGGCGGCCGCGCTGCTGCTGCTCGAGCAGGCGGCGCTGCGGCGCCAGGAGCTGCTGGCGCGCGATGCGCTCAAGCGGCGCCTGTCCGGCAACGACACGGGGCGCGGCGAGGTGGCCGGGCTGCTGCAGCTGGAGGGACTGTTCAGCCGCCCGGCACAATTGCTGCCCGATGGCGGATACGGCCTGCCGCAGCGGGCCGAGCGGGACGAGCTGGCGCGCGCGGGGGCGGATCGCGCCCGCGATCGCCAGCAACAGCGCGAACGGCTGCACGCGGCAGCGCGCGACTGGCTGCCGCCGCAGCGCCGGACGGAACTGGAGGAGACCGAGGCGAATGCCGAACTGATCTCCGCCAGGCTGCGCGAGCTGCATCGCGCGCAGGACGGGCTGCAGCTGCGCTGAGGCGCTACCCCGGCTCGCGGCCCCACAGGTGGGGCGGCCGGCGCCGGACCGGCTGCGTCTTGACGATCGCGGTGCTGGTCTCGGCCTGTTCGGCGATACGGTCGAGGATCTCGTCGAGCTGCGCCATCGAGCGCACGTGCAGCCGGGCGATGTAGCAGTCGTCGCCCGTGACCTTGTCGCACTCGCAGAACTCCGGGATCCCGACCAGCAACTGCTGTACCGCCTGCAGCCTGCCGGGCAGCGGCCGAATGCGGACGATCGCCTGCAGCGGGTAGCCCAATGCCTGCGGATCGATGTCGACACCGAAGCCGCGGATCACCCCGCGCTCCTGCAGCCTCCGCACCCGCTCCGCGACGCCGGGCGAGGACAGCCCGACCTCCGCCGCCAGCCGCTTGAGCGAGATCCGCGCATCGGTGCTGAGCACCTCGAGGATGCGACGGTCGATGTCGTCGACGCCGGACATCAGGAAGAATCCTTACTTTTGTTAATAAATAAAGGTCGATACCCGAATTTCATGCATCAAACCCCTGTCATCTGCCACCACGTTGCTGGATTCTAAGCCCCGCATCTCGGAGGAGTCGAATCTTGGAAAAGCGCACCCGGGGCACGATCGAAATGAGCGTGGCGATGGCCATTCTCGGGACCATCGGCTGGTTCGTGGTGGTCTCCGGACGGCCGCCCCAGGACGTGGTGTTCTGGCGCTGCGTATTCGGGGCCGCCACGCTGCTGGTGGTCTGCGCCGCACGCGGGTTGCTGCGCGGCGGGCTGCCCTGGCGCACGCTGGGCCTTGCCGCGCTCGGCGGGGCGGCCATCGTCGCGAACTGGCTGCTGCTGTTCGCGGCGTTCCCGCGCGCCTCGATCTCGGTCGCCACGGCGGTCTACAACACCCAGCCGTTCATGCTGGTGGCGCTGGGCGCGCTGCTGTTCGGCGAGCGCCTGACGATGGCGGGCGTGGCGTGGCTGGGCGCGGCCTTCGTCGGGGTCGTGCTGATCGTGCAGGCCAGGCCGGATGCCGGGTACGTCGGTCCGGGATTCGTCTCCGGGGTCCTCCTGGCGCTGGGCGCGGCGTTCCTCTACGCCTTGGCGGCGATCGTCGCCAAGAAGCTCGACGGCACCCCGCCGCACCTCGTCGCCCTGGTCCAGGTCGGGGTCGGCGTGGTGCTGCTGGCGCCGTTCGCGGACTTCTCCGATCTGCCCGCCGGCGCCCGCAGCTGGGGGGCGCTGGTGGCGCTGGGGGTGATCCACACCGGGCTGATGTACATCCTGCTCTACGGCGCGATCCAGAAGCTGCCCACCCGGCTGACCGGATCGCTCACCTTCATCTACCCGGTCGCGGCGATCGCGGTCGACGCGCTGGCCTTCGGCCACCGCCTGCAGCCGGCGCAACTGCTGGGTGCGGCGATCATCCTCGTGGCGGCGGCGGGAATGAACCGCGGCTGGGGCGGCGCGCGCGCAGCCAGCCCACCTGAGACGGTCGCGCCGCCGGGGTTCAGGTGTCGGCGCGGTCGAGGTGTCGGCTGAACCAGGCGGAGATCGCGGCGCGCAGCGCCTCCAGCGCCGCCGACGCGGCGGGGGCGTGCGCCATGCCCTCGATCGCCTGCAGGCGCAGACGGCCGGCATGGACTTCGCCGTAGTGCGGCTGCAGCGCCTCCAGCGCTGCGGCGGCATGGACCCCGTCGACCATCGCGTCGTCCGCCCCCTGCAGGATCAGCAGCGCCGGGGGCGGCTCGCCGGCGGCGATGTCGGCCGCGCGCGATCCCGCATCCGAGCGTGCCGCCAGCGCGCGCGCGCGATCGGTCCAGGCGTAGCTACCGCCGGTCGCCCGCTCCCAGGCGTCCACCGATGCGCCAAGCCCGGTCGAGGCGTTGAGCACCACCGCGGCGGACGCGGACACGTCGCGTTCGGCCAGTGCGTAGAATGCCGCCGCCCCACCGGCCGAGAATCCGAACAGGCCGACGGCCGCATCGCGATCCAGGCAGCCTGCGGCACGCAGCGCGGCCACGATCGCCGGCAGCTCCTTCGCGGCCGCCATGACCACCGGTTCGAACACGCCGCTGGCGAGATCCTCGGTCTGGCGTCGCGCCAGCTCGCCGGGTGCGGGCGCGCGGGCGCCGAACAGCGGCAGCCCCAGGTACACCTTGACCGCCGGCACCCCGTCCAGCGGCAACAACTCCATCAACTCGCGTTCGCTCGCCGGCGGGCCGAACCCGTGCCAGAGCAGGATCGGCGCCAGTTCCACCGTGCGCGGGACGCGCAGGATGGCCGGCACGCCCGCCAGGGTGGTGCTCACGGTCGCAGTACCCGGCGCGGTTGCGCCAGGCGCCGGGCACAGCCGCCGCTCGCCGTCGCCGGCGATGCATGCGCCCGCCGCCAACAGCAGCGACAGGATCGAGATTGCGCGTGGCACGCCCATGGGTCGCCTCCGAGCGCATGCTGGCACGTGCCGCGCCACATCGTCCAGCGCGCGGCGCGTAAACCCGTCATCCGTAGTCGCGACGGAGCTTCAGCCCAGCGCGTAGCCGACCCGGAATCCGCCCCAGTGGCGGCCGCCGACGAATATCGGCACCGACAGGTCGAACATGATCTCGCCGGTGTCGCGGCGGTAGACCTGCAGCCGGTGGTCGTCGGTATGCCTGCCGACGCTGCGGCCGACGCGATCGGTGAAGATGCGCTTGGTGCGGTTGCCGACCAGGTCGCGGGCCGGATCGCCGGTGAGGGGCTGGCTGAAGCGCAGGTTGTGGGTGGGCACGTAGCCGTCGGGATTGGCGCAGATGGCGAACACGATCCACGGCTCGGCGGCCGCTGCGCGCTCCTGCACCGCCGGCAGCACATCGTCGCAGAGGCCGTCGAACGCGGTGGCGAACTTCTCCGGGCTGGTGCCCGCGATCGGCGAGTACTCGCGCGAGAACAGCGCGTCCATGCCGATCCGGCCCTGCGCCGCGGCCGCCTCCAGCGCCCGTCCGACGCGCGCGGCGGCGGCCTGGGCCAGCGCGCGGACGCGGGCATGGCGCGGTTCGCGCATCGGATCGGCGGGCAGTTCGAACAGTCCGACGCAATCCTGCAGGACCTCGGTGCCGGCGAGCACCGCGCCCGATCGCTCCACCACGCTGAGCGCGTGCTGGTGATTGCTGTGCGCCAGTTCCGCGACCTCGGCCAGCGATCCGTCCACGGCGCGAATCTCGGCGGCATGGCCGTCGACCAGCCCGGCCACCGCGGCCATCGCCCCGCCGGCCCTGGCCATCATCTCGCCGAGGCCGCCGATGACCTCGCCGGTGGCCTGGGCCGAGCGGCTGCCATGGGCGAGCGCCTCGGTGGTCTCGGCGATGATGCCGCGCACGTCGCGCGCGGCCGAGGCGGTGCGCTCGGACAGCGCCCGGATCTCCTTGGCCACCACGGCGAATCCGCGCCCCACCTCGCCGGCGCGCGCGGCCTCGATGCTGGCGTTGATCGAAAGAATGTTGGTCTGGAAGGCGACCTGGTCGATGACCTCGATGATGCCGTTGGCGCGCGCGGCGCGCTCCTCCACCTGGCGCATCGCCGTGGCCAGGGTGCTCGCGGCGTCGCTGCCCTGCTTCGCGCGGCCGTCCGCGTCGCGCGCCAGCGCCTGCAGCGCGGCGACCTCGCGATGGGTGTCCTCCAGGCCGGCGATCAGCCCCGCGGCGACCTCGCGCACGCGCTCCAGCGCCGCCACCTGGCCGTCCGACTGGCTGGCCAGCGCCTCGTTCTCGCTGCGCACCTCGGGCATGTCGGCGGCGATGCCCACCGACAGCTCGACGGCCTGGCGGATCGCTTCGGAAAGATTGCCGAATCCGGCGGCGAGCCGGCGCGCGAGGGGATGCTCGTCGAGCTCCACCGGCGGCACGTAGTCGAGCCGGCAGGACGCGAGCCGCCCGGCGGTGTCCTCCAGCAGCGCGCGTTCGGCCGCAGCCGCTTCCAGGCGCGCGGCCAGGGGCGCGAACGCGGCGCTGGTCGGGGCCGTGGCATCGCCGGCGGCCAGGCGGGCGGCATCGCGCAGCACCGCGGCGGTGTCCGGGTCGGGCAGGCTCAGCCACCAGCCGGCCTCGCCGTCGCGGCGGTAGCGCACGCGGCTGGCGGGATCGCCGCCGGGCGCGCTCCATACCCCCTCCTCGCCTTCCAGGTCGGCCAATCGCAGCCCCCAGACCCGCTCCAGCGGGCCCGCGACGGGCGCCTCGCCGAGTCCCAGCAGGTCGGCGGCGCTGCGGTTGGCGGCCAGGATGCGGCCGTTGCCGCCGATGCGCAGCAGCGGCACGTCGACATCGGGCAGCCGGGTCGCGGCCATGGGCGCGTCGGCGTCGCGGCGGGCAGGCTCGGCGATGTCCATCGGGCGATTCCGGGAAAGGGACCTCTCCGCTATCGGCCGCAGACGCGGGGAATTGAGCGCCGGTCGCGCGGCCGAAGCCGCGTCCGGCGGCGCCTCAGGCCGATCCGGCGCAGCGTTCCGGCGAACAGCGCCGGTCGCCCTCGATGCAGATGCGGTCGCGGCCGGTGCGCTTGGCCTGGTAGAGCGCGCCGTCGGCGCGCATCATCCAGCTCGACCAGTCGTCGTCGCCGGTGAGCATGGCGGCGCCGATCGATGCGCGCACCGGACCGGACGGGCCGCGAAGCTCCTCGCGGATCCGCTGCAGCAGCTTCTCCAGCACGACCTCCACCCCATCGCGATCGGTGGCGGGAAACAGCACCGCGAACTCCTCGCCGCCGAAGCGGTACAGACGGTCCGACTTGCGCAGGTTGCGCCGCAGGATCTCGGCGAAGGCCACCAGCACGCGGTCGCCGGCGTCATGGCCGTGCTGGTCGTTGACCAGCTTGAAATGGTCGAGATCCAGCACCGCGAGGCCGGCGGGCAGTCGGCGCGAATGGTGGGTGGCGACCGCCTGGGGCACCTCCGTTTCCATCACCCGGCGATTGGCCGTGCCGGTCAGCGCATCGCGGGTGGCCAGGGCTTCCATCTGCGAGTGGTGGAAGGCCACCAGCCAGGAGAAGATGAAGCCGTACAGGGTGACCAGTGCGGCCGTGGCCAGGAAGGTGGCCTGCGCGTCGGGCGCGGGGAACCCCGCGGGCAGCAGGAACGGCGACGCCATCAGCGCGAGATTGGCCGCCATCGCCAGCAGTCGCGGCCCGAGCATGAAGTTGGCGATCATCACCGTGTAGACCCAGAGCAGCCCCTCCAGGCCCAGCGCCACCTGGATGCCGACGCAACCGATGGTGACGAGCACCACCACGGTCGATCCGGCCAGGCGGGTGCGGCCCGTGCGCCAGGCGAACAGCGCATTGCCGGCGATCACCGCCACCACCAGCACGTCGATCACCACGGCCGTCCATTGGCCATTGGCCGCGCGCAGCGCCGCGAACGGCAGGATCGTGATTGCGGCCAGCGCGCCCAGCAGGCAGATCATCGCCAGGCGGATGTCGGCGCGCAGCTTCTCGAAAATCGCCCTCCACCAGCGCATTCCGCTCTCCAGGCGCCCATCCTGCCCGGGCAGGTCTGCACGCGAATACCGTCGATGGTCGGCCCGGTCCGCCGCACCTGCCGTCGCGGGGTCGGACATGCCCGCGGCGCCTTCGGTTCGAGACGCCTGCGCGGCGCGCGTGGGACCCGTCTTCCCGGTCATCGACCGACCGGGAGAACGTGGGCGCGGAGCGTCGGCACCGCCGGACGCCGGCCGGGGCAGGCGCATCCGGCAGGCGGAGCGATCCGCACCTGCGACGGTATCGGCCGCCGGCAGGCGGAATTTAGCCGCGTGCGCGGCGGCGGCACGACGATGGACGGCGATTCCGGCGGGGGCATCGGCTGGCGTTCATGGACACGAAGACGCCGATTCTTCACGCCGGGGCATGAAGAACCCATGTGCAAGCCGCGCAACCCGTTGATTCCGGCCGGATGGCGTGCCCAGGACGCGACGCGACGCGCGGTGCCCTACACTGGAGCGCCATGCCCGGAGCCGCCAACGATGGCAAAACCAAACTATTCGTTCGAGAAGCGTCAGCGCGAGATCGCCAAGCAGAAGCAGAAGGAAGAGAAGCGCGCGAAGAAGCAGGCGGCGAAGCAGGCCGCCGCACCGGCGCCCGCCGCCGGAAACCAGGCGCCCGCCGCCGGCGAATGAGCGGGGCGCAGCGCCGCCCGCGCTGACGGCCTTCTGCCGTCGGACACCGGGATCCTCGACCTGCCCCCCGAAGGCCGCGACCGCGACCGGTACCCGCAGCTCGGCTATCCCGCCTGAGGGGAGGCTGCGGCGGTGGCGGGGTCCGAACCCCGCCGCAACAGTCGGCCCGCCTGCCGGGAGCGATCCTGCCCTTGCGCCGGCCCCAGGCCCGCCTGGTCGTCCGGCGCGCGGCGCTCAGGCACCGCTGCCCGACAGCAGCGCCACCGCCTCGTCCAGCCCGACCTCGCCCTCGAAGCCGGCGCTTCCGTTCTCCGGCCGGCCCGCCTCCACGGCGTGGGCGAACGCGACGCCCGGGTCCGCTTCGAGCCGCTCGTACAGGCGCTGCAAGCCCGGATAGTCGCCGCGGTCGATCACGTCGTGATAGCGGGTCCATCGCGCGATCCCGATGAAGTAGGCATCTGCCAGCGTGCGCCGCTCGCCCAGCAGCCAGGGGCCGGCGCCGAGCATGCGTTCGAGGTCGGCATGCGCCTTGGCCACGGCCGCGCGCCCGTAGTCGGCCAGCGCCTGCCGGGCCTCGCCTTCGATGCCGTGCTCGAGCGCATGCCACAGCGGCGCGAAGGCGCCGAAGAAGCTGGTGTTGAGGAAGGCCAGCATCTGGTTGAGGCGGTCGAACTCCGGCGTGTGTTGCGCGAACCCGAGGCCGGCGTCGATGGCGCGTGCGCCGATGTGGTTGAGGATCGCCATGCTTTCGCTGATCGCCGCGCCTTCGGCGGTGAGCAGCGTCGGCGTCTCGGCGACCGGGTTGAGCCGCGAGTAGGCCGCGCCGGAAACGTCTTCCGGCATCCGGACGCGGCACAGTCGGTAGGGGGCGCCGAACCATTCGAGCGCAACGATACTGCCGAACGAGCAGCCGGAGGGAACGCCATAAAAGAGGATCGGAGACATTGCGGTTCCAAAGCGGTGATGGAGCCGCAAAGCTACGCTTGTGGACTTCCGGAGCCTAGACGGTAAAAATCCCACTTAAAGTCCACGCCTGTAGACATTGCTTGCTCAATCTCAACGACATGCGGTTTTTCGTCGCCGCCGTCGACCGCGGCGGCTTCGCGGCGGCCGGTCGCCTGCTGGGCGTGCCGAAATCGACGGTGAGCAAGCGGGTCGCGGAGCTGGAACGCGCCCTCGGCGCGCGCCTGATCCACCGCACCTCGCGCAACTTCGTGCTTACCGAATCCGGCCGCGACTTCCACGAACGCGCCGCGGCGGCGCTGATCGAGGCCGAGGCTGCGGAGACGGCGGTGCGCTCGCGGCAGGCCGAGCCCAGCGGGACGGTGCGCATGACCAGCTCGGTGCCGGTGGCGCAGCAGCTGCTCGCGCCGCACCTGCCGCGGCTGGCGGTGCAGCATCCCAGGCTGCGCCTGCAGCTCGACGTCAGCGACCGTTTCGTCGACATCGTGCAGGAGGGCTACGACATCGCGGTGCGCTGCCATTTCGCACCCCTGCCCGATTCGGGCCTGATCCAGCGCCAGGTCATGGTCGAGCCGGTCGTCCTGGTCGCGTCGCCCGGCTATCTGCAGCGTCATGGTGCGCCAGCCGCTCCGGCGGACCTGGCCGGACACGACGGGCTGCTCACCGCGGCCGACAATACGATCTGGCGGCTGAGCGGGCCGGACGGCGGCGAGGCCGCGGTGGGGCCGCGTGCGCGCATGATGGCCAACGAATCGACCGCCCTGCTCGCCGCGGCGGATGCCGGTCTCGGCATCGCCTGCCTGCCGTCACTGTTGTGCGCAGATGCGCTGCGCGCCGGCAGGCTGGTCCGGGTCCTGCCCGCCTGGCACGCCGGAACCATCAGCACCACGCTGTTGCTGCCGCACCGTCGCGGGCTGCTGCCGGGCGTGCGTGCGACGGTGGAGTTCCTGGCCGGCTGTCTGGCCGCGGACATCCCGGCGGTCTGAGCGCCGCCTGCGACTTCTCGCGGTTCCGCAGGCCGGGGTCACGCCCCCGGGGCACGCCCGTCGCGGCCGTTGGCCGCGCATCGGTGCGGCAAGGGCGTGGCCCCGGCCTGCGAAAGCCGGCTATCCGCTGCAACCGCCGCAGCAGACCGAAGGCTGCAGGACCACCTGGGCCTCGCCCACCGGACAGCCGACGCGACCGAGCAGGGCCGCAAGCTGCGCCGCGCCGACCGAGGTCGATACCCGCAACGTGGCACCACCGCGATCCAGGTCGACCAGCGCGGCAGGATCGAGGGCGGCGAGCGCCCGCGCCACGGCGTCGAGATCAGGCGGGGTGCCCTGGACCGCGACATGGAATTCCATTGCAACCTCCACGATGGCTACGACGCCGGCGGCCGCCGGTGCCGTGCGGCCGGGTAGCGACCGCGGGACCATGCTCGGCCCTCACCGGTCGGGACGCGCTGACCTGGATCAAGAAGTGCGCTCGAACCGCGCCAGGCAGTCCCATCCGTTGCGAGGATCCATCACCGTCGCCACGGGGCGGCGCCAATGAATAGCCGTGTCTGGCAGATGGCCCCAAAGGAAGCCTGCGGACCCATTCGCACGTTGAAACCCAACATCCAGGGAATCCCACCTGGGCGGCGATGCCGCGGCAGAAAACCCGCAGGGCGGAACACCAGCGTCCGGGCGGGCAATCCCGCGCATACGACGGATTCGGACCGCCGGTGGGAGCAGCCGGACGCTACAGCGTGCGCATGGTGTCGCCACCCGCGGCTTCCAGCAGCTCCTGCGCCTGCGCGCACTGCTCCGCACTGGTCGCGTGCACCAGCAGCACGGTCAGGCCGGCGGCATGAGCCTCGCGCGCCTTGATCACGTAGGGATCGTGGTCCGGCCGCAGCGACACCAGCCCGCCCGCGAACAGCCCGGCGACCGCACCGAACCCGACGATCGCCCCCGCGGCCATGGCCGGAGACTGGGTGATCAGCGGCAGTCCGATGCCCCAGAGGATCGCAAACACGACCCCGCCCAGCACCGCCCCGGCGATTCCCAGCCAGAGATGGCTGCGCAGGATGGTGCGGAAGATGCCGCGGTCCTCGGGTTCCAAGGCGCGAGCCAGGCCGGCCTGCCCCGGCTCCACCACCCGCACCTGCGGGATGGCCAGCGCGAGGCGTTCGTGGAGACCGGTGGCGGCGGCCTGCGCCGCCGCCACGCTGCCGAAGGCAGCCGCCACCTTGTGGTCGGAGGCCTCGCCGGTCAGGCCGCCCGCGGCGCTCATCGCCGCGGGCCTGTCGGGGGCCGGCGGCAAGACGGGCGAACTGCTGCGCAATCAGCCATGGCCGATCCTCGTCGTGGGACGGCCCAGCCTACGCCGGTGGGTTGTCTACGCCGCGTTCAGGCCGCGACCAGCAGCACGAAGCGGCCTACCTGCGAATTCATCGACACCGCCAGCGTATCGGCGCGCTGCAGCAGTTCGCCTGCCGGCTCGCCGAGGTCGGGAGGCGAGGCGCGGTAGTCGGCGTCCTCGGGCAGTGCGTCGCGGGTGACGTAGCCGACCAGCACGTTCACCAGTTCGCCCAGCGCGTCCTCGGCCAACGCCTGGTCGCACTCCTCCTCGGGCATCGACAGGAACGCGCCGGCGATGCGCGCAGCGGTGGCGCCGTCGCAGGCGACGGCGACGCGCAGCGGCCGCTCCGCATCCACCCGGACCTGCGCGGTCAGGGTGCAGCCGTGCAGGTCTTCGGGCGCCTCCACCAGGCTGGAAAACCGGCAATGGGAGCGCAGCAGGCGCGGGAACAGCCGCGTACAGGTATTGATCGCACCCGCCAGCACGGTGCCCGCGGGGTGGGAGGCAACGCCCAGTTCCAGCGCCCTGTCGGCATCGGCCCGCTCGTGCTCGTGGCTGCGCAGCGCCGTCTCCAGCTGGGCGACCGTCAGCGCGCCCTGCTCCACCAGGATCTCGCCGAACAGCCTGCGCCCCTTCTGCTGCCGCTCCAGCAGGTCTTCGACCTGGGCGGGGCTGAGCAGGCCCATTTCGAGCGCCAGGTCGCCGAAGCGCCGGTCCTGGCTGCGCTGGCGCGCGTTGATGCGTTCGGCCTGTCCGGCGTCGAGCATGCCGGCCGCGACCGCGAGCTCGCCGAGCACCGGGTTGGATGCGCGCTGCGCGTCGAGCGCGTCGAGCAGCTGCTGCCGGTCGATCAGGCCTTCCTCGAGCAGGTATTGGCCAAGAAACTTTGCCGCCATGGGATGTCGCCTCCTGTATTGGACCAGACCGCTCAGCCGGCGACGCCGCGGAGCACGCGCACCATCGCTTCTGGATCGATCGGCTTCTGCAGGTAGGACGCCGCGCCCATGCGCAGGCAGTCCTCGATGTCCTTCTTCGCGCCCAGCGAGCTGAGGATCACCACCCGGGCGTCGGCATCGTACTCGAGCAGCGCCTGCAGGGTCTGCTTGCCGTCCATCTGCGGCATCACCAGGTCCAGCAGCACCACCGTGGGGCGGTGCTCGCGGTAGCCCTCGACCGCCTCGGCGCCGTTGCCCGCCTCCGCCACCACCTCGAAGCCGGCCTCCGACAGCTGCCTGGCGGTCAGCATGCGCAGGGCGCGCGAATCGTCGCAGAGCAGTACGGTCGGTCGGGCTGTCATGAGGGTCGACTCCAGTCGGGTGGGCGCGTGGTGCTGACTCGATCGGCCGCAGGCGTCTTTTCTTTAGCCGCCCATCATGCGGGAGGCCGGCTCCACCATCCACGGGCAGCTCACGGCGCCGGCGCTATCCTCGCGCGGCACGCGAGACGGGACCGCAGCGATGACCGACCTGCTCCAGATCTCCGCCCTGCTGCTGGTCGCCCTGGCAATGGCCTTTTCCCTGGCCCATGCCGCGGAACTTCCCGGCAAGCTGCGGCTGGACCGCGAAACCTATCTGGCGGTGCAGCCCATCTACCATCCCGGCTTCACCATCGGCGGGGCGAGCGAGCCGCTCGCGATCCTGGCGCTTGCCGGGCTGCTGCTGGTCACGGGCGCCACCGGGCCCGGCTTCGGCATGGTCGCCGCCAGCCTGGTCCTGATGCTGGCCATGCAGGGCGTGTACTGGCTGGCCGTGCACCCGGTCAACCGCTTCTGGCTGGCCGCCGAGAAACTGCCGCGGACGAGCGCCGGGTTCTTTTCGCTGGGCAGGCGCCGTGCATCGCCCGACGGCGACGACTGGCGCGGACTGCGCAACCGCTGGGAATGCGCCCACGCCGTGCGGGCGGCGGTCGCGGTCGCGGCGTTCCTGCTGCTCTGCATCGCGACGGTCGGGTCGGACCCGGCCTGATCGCCGGCCAGGCCCACACCAGCTTCTGCACCTGTTTGGCACACCTAATCGCCACGTTCGTGGCTCGCCAGCTGGCGCTGGAGACGCACGTCGGCCACGCGGTCGGTGCCAGCCTGATCGACCGGCTCGACGGGTTCCGGGCGGGCGTCTCCGCCGCGCAGGTACGCGCCCGCGATAAATTCGATCCTCTGCTCCGGGAATACGGGATCGGCGGCGAATGGCGCGTGGTGATTGACCGGAACGGCGGGCGCGAGGCCACCCGGGCGATCACCGATGCGATGCCACTGCTCGCCCCTGGCCGATTCGGTGCACCTAGTGCGGGCGCGTCGTCTAGCGTGCGGCCTCGAGCGAAGCCTGCAGCGCCCGTGCCAGCCCCGCATCGCCGCTGACGATCTCCCGCCAGCCCAGCTGCACGCCCTTGCGGCGGCCCTTCCGGGCCAGCTTCATGCCCTCCGGATCGATGGTGAGCGTGTAGCTTCGCCCGCCCACCAGCACTTCCCGGCGCAGGGGCTTGTTCAGTCTGGTCATGGCGCTCTCCGCTCTCAACCGGCCACGGAGCCTAATCCCGACGATGTCTGCCGATCGCGATCAAGGTCACGGCCGATGTTCCGATGCATAACCATCCGTCCACCCGAAGAGCCCGAGATGATCGAAGAACCCTGCCTACGTGACGCGCCTGCTCGAAAGGAAGGCATGGTGCCGATCACCCGGGCGGCAGTGGAGCTGGCGCGCGCAGGGGCGATCTCGCTGGCCGAGGCATGGCGGATCCGCGCCGACTAGCCATCGTTTCCCGAAGGCGCCGTCCGCGCCGTCACCGCGCGGACGGGCGCAAGCTGAACGGGAGGTGGGACCGCACCGCGCCCATCACCTCGCCTCAACAGGCCATCGCCAAGGATGCCCCCGTCGTCCAGTTCGTGGGCCAACAGGAGAACCCTGCATGAAACCAGCACTGATCAAGTCCGCTGCCCTGGTTGCCGCCATCGGCGCGGCGCTCTCGCTGGGCGCCTGCCAGGTCGAGCAGACCGAGGAAGGCAAGATGCCCGAAGTGGAAGTGGATGCGAAGGCCGGACAGCTTCCCGAGTACGACGTAGAGACCGCCGATGTCGAGGTGGGCACCCGGACCGAGACGATCACGGTCCCGGACGTGGACGTCCATACCGAAGAGCGCGAAGTCGAAGTCCCCGACGTCGACGTGACGATGCCGGACGAAAAAGAGGAAAACTGATCCTCTCCGATGAAACCAGAACGACGCCGCGCACGCGGCGTCGTTTTTTTTCGCCGTCCCCGGGCCGGTGCGATGGCGGAGCTCGTGTCGAGACGTTCGGCCAAGCGATTAGAGTAGGCGGCAACCGCCGACGAACGCCGCGATGTCGCTCAGGCAGATCCCCCGCGAATCACTCGAAGGTAGCGACCCGGGTGCCGGCTTGCGCAGCGGCCAGGTGGCGGAACGGCGGCGGCGTTTCGGCGGCAACGACGTTGCGGAGGCAGCGCCGCGGCGCTGGTGGACGGTGGCGGCCGCCTCCGCGCGGGATCCGATGCTGTGGTTCCTGCTGGTCGTCAGCGCGCTGTTCCTGGCGCTCGGCGACGTCGCCGAGGCGGTCGTGCTGCTGGCGGCGATCGTCCCGCTGCTGGGCATGGACGCCTGGCTGCACCGGCGGACGCAGGTCTCCACCGAGGGTCTGGCCAGCCGCCTCGCCGCCACGGCGCGGGTGCTGCGCGACGGCGCCTGGCAGCTGCTCCCCGCCCGCGACCTGGTCCCGGGGGACGTGGTGGAAGTGGCCGCCGGGGGATGGGTGCCTGCGGACGGCCTGCTGCTCTCCGGCGGCGATCCGCAGTTCGACGAATCCTCGCTGACCGGCGAATCCTTTCCCGTGCGCAAGCGCGCGCTCGACGTGTCCGGCGCTCTTCCCGTCGATGCCGACGCCAGCCACTGGGCGCACGCCGGCACTCGCCTGCTGAGCGGTACCGCGAGACTGTGGATCGTTCACACCGGCGCGAGGACGCAGTACGGCGAGATCGTGCGGCTCGCCCGCGCAAGCCGCCAGGCGCGCACCCCGCTCCAGCAGTCGGTGGCGCGGCTGGTGCGATGGATCCTGATCGCGGCGCTGCTGTTCTGCCTGCTGCTGGCGGCGGTGCGGCTATTGCAGGGACACGGGCCGCTGGACGCGCTGATCAGCGCGCTGGTGCTGGCGGTCGCCGCGCTTCCGGAAGAATTTCCGGTGGTGTTCACCCTGTTCCTGGGCGTTGGGGTATATCGCCTGGCGCAGCGCCAGGCGCTGGTGCGGCGTGCGGTGGCGGTGGAGAACATCGGCCGGGTCACTGCGATCTGCTCCGACAAGACCGGCACCCTCACCGAAGGGCGGCTGCGGCTGGCCGAGGCCGTGCCCACCGAAGGCCTGGACGGGCCGGCACTGCTGGCGCTGGCGGCCTCCGTCGTCGACGCCGCCGGACACGACCCGCTGGATCAGGCGCTGTGCGCCGCGTCCCCGTCGGCCGCCTGCGGCGGCGAGCGCCTGGCCACCTTTCCCTTCACCGAGGCGCGTCGCCGCGAGACGGCCCTGTTTCGCGGCAGCGATGGTCTCGTGGCCGTGGTGAAGGGCGCACCGGAGACGGTGCTGGCGATGTGCGCACCGGACTCGCCGACGCAGGCCTGCTGGCGCGAACGGCTCGATGCCCTGGCCGCCCGTGGGTACAAGGTGATCGCTTGTGCGCGCCGCGCGTTGCCGACCGGCCACGACCCGGAACGCGAGCCGGATTCGGGTTATGCGCTGGCCGGACTGCTGGCCTTCGGCGATCCGGTCCGCGAGGGCGTACGCGAATCGGTCCAGGCCTGCCTGGCGGCCGGGATCCGGGTGATCATGGTCACCGGCGACCACCCCCTCACCGCCGGCGCCATCGCCCGCGACATCGGCCTGGGCGGCGGCACGCCGAGCGTGCTCGGCCTCGGGGACCCGGGCGGCGATCCGGTCGACACCGACGCCCTGGCCGGCGCCGACGTCATCGCGCGCGCCGCACCGGCGCAGAAGCTGCAGCTGGTGCAGGCGTTGCAGGCGCGCGGGCACATCGTCGCGGTCACCGGCGACGGCGTCAACGACGTGCCGGCGCTGCAGGCTGCCGATATCGGCATCGCGATGGGAGAACGCGGCACCCGCAGCGCCCGCGAGGCGGCGGCCATCGTGCTGCTGGACGACAACTTCCGCACCCTGGTCGCTGCCATCGCCGAGGGCCGGCAGTTGTTCGCCAACCTGCAACGCGGTTTCGCCTACCTGCTGCTGGTGCATCTGCCGCTAGTGCTCTCGGCGGCGCTGGTGCCGCTGGCCGGGTTCCCCCTGCTGTATCTGCCGATCCACATCGTCTGGCTGGAGCTGATCATCCACCCGACGTCCATGCTCGCGTTCCAGCGGCGCAGCGAAGCGCAACTGCGCGGGCAGCCGGTCGCGCGCGGACCGGTGCGCTTCTTCTCCGCGCGCGCGTGGCGGGCACTGCTGCTTGCGGGCGCAGCCGCCACGGGCGCGGTGCTGGCCGGGCACGGGCTTGGCGGCATTGCCGGGGATGTCGCGGACCCGGCGGCAGGGGCACGGTCGCTGGCGCTGGCCGTGCTGATCCTCTGCAGCGTGGTGTTTCTGGCCGTGCTGACCGGCCTGCGCGGGCGGATGCCGCGGCTGGTCGCCGCGGCCGCCCTGGCGAGCGCCGCGCTGATCCAGGTCCCGATGCTCTCCGCCCTGCTCGAGGTGCAGCCGCTGGCGCCCGCCGGACTGGCCGCCGCCGTCGCACTCGCCGGCTTGGCATGGCTGGCGGCACTGCCGTTGCGAGCTGCACTGGATGCGGAATCCTGACTCGCCGGACTCAAGAAATGTGATGGGTTGCCGTTATCCTGTGACGGATGCAGATCATGGCCGGTCCCGTCGGGGCCGGCATCCGGCCGACACGGGGGCGGCCACCGCGATGGCGAGAAGCAGCTGCTCCAGCCGCGCGTGGCGCGTCGCCGCGCTGTTGGCGCTGCCGCTGTGGCTGTGGCTGCCGCTGCATGCGTCGGCGCTGGAGGGCGCCGCCGACCAGGCCGGCCGCCTCAGCCTGGAAGCCTACGGGCCCGACCAGGGCCTGTCGCAGTCGACCGTCAACGCCATGCAGGGCGACGACCAGGGTTTTCTCTGGGTCGCCACCCAGGAAGGACTGAACCGCTTCGACGGCCATCGATTCGAGGTCTATCGCCGCGGGCCCGTGCGCGAGGGCGGACTGCTGAGCAGCAGCATCGACGCGCTGGCGTTCGAACACGGCCAACAGCGGCTGTGGCTGGGCACCAACGATTCCGGCCTCGAGGTGGTGCACCTGCCCAGCTGGGAAAGGACCCGCCTGGGCACCGCAGACGGGATTTCGCACAGCCGCGTGTCGCAGATCCTGCCCGACCCCGCCGGCGGCGCCTGGGTCGGCACCGGTGCCGGCGTCGACCACGTCGACGCGACACTCGACCGCGTCGTGCGCCTGGGCGCCGGCGGCGACGTGGTGCAGCTGGTGGCAGGCCCCCGGGAAGGCACCGCGCTCGCGCTGGATCGCGATTGCCGGCTGTGGCGCGCCACGCGCGATGCGCTCGAGCTGTTGGTGACGGCCCCCGGGGGGGCCGCCAGTTGCGTGGGCCTGCAGCACGGGCCCGAGGGCGCCTGGCTCGCCACCGCACGCCGCGGCCTGTACCTGGTCGACGCCGACGATGGCGCGGTGCTGCGCCACTATCCGATGGACGCGCTGCAGGGTACGCCGGGCTCGATCGGCGCGCTGCTGCGTCTGGCCGATGGCCGGGTGCTGGTGGGCCTGGGCACCGGCGCGATCGTCCAGCTCGGCCCCGGCACCGCCCCTACGCGGCCCCTGCCGCTCGACGGAGCGCCCGACAGCGGCGTCGTGTCGCTGCATGAGGACGACTCGGGAACCCTCTGGATCGGCACCTATACCTCGGGGCTGTACCAGGTCAGGCCGCTGTCGGCCGCGATCCGCCACGACCTGGCCGACGCGGACGCCATTGCGGCATGGCCGAGCAGCAGCCTGCGCGCGATCTGGCGCGATGGCACCCACCGGTTGCTCGGCAGCGACGCCGGGCTGATGCAGCGCCACGGCGCCGCA
The DNA here is from genome assembly GCF_013425525.1 of Luteimonas salinisoli. Lineage (GTDB taxonomy): Bacteria > Pseudomonadota > Gammaproteobacteria > Xanthomonadales > Xanthomonadaceae > Luteimonas > Luteimonas salinisoli. The sequence continues at coordinate 38,323 of NZ_JACCKA010000072.1, forward strand.
CCATGGCAGCCGGTGAAGGCTTTCGCCGGCCACACCGTACGCGCGATCGCAAGGGCCGCGGAGGGCGGCTGGTGGATCGGCACCCATGGCGGTCTGTGGCACTGGAACGGCGCGGACCTGGCGGAACGGGTGCCGGCACTGCCCGACCCGCGGATCGAAGCGCTGCTGGTGGAGGGCGATATCGTCTGGGTGGCCACGCGCGGCGGCCTGGCGCGCCTGGAGAGCGGCCGTGCCGTCGACGATCCGAAGCTGGTGCCGCTGCGCGGGCGTCTGCTGACCAGCCTGCTGCGCGATCGTCGCGGCACCCTCTGGGTCGGCAGCAACGCCGACGGCCTGTGGCGTCTCGACGACGCCGGCATGCCGCGCCGGTTCCGGCCGAGCGCCGGCGAGCTGCACGAATCGCTCTGGTCGCTGCACGAGGGCGACGATGCGCTCTGGGTCGGCAGCTTCTCCGGCGGCCTGTTCCGGGTCGAGCCCGGAACAGGCCGCGTACGCGCGTATACCGACGGCGACGGCCTGTTCAACAACGTCGTCTACCGCATCCTCGAGGATGCGGGCGGCCGCCTCTGGCTGAGCACGAACAACGGACTGAGCGTCCTCGACCCGCCCACCGGCATCGTTCAGAACCTGCGTCCGCGCGACGGCTTGCGCAACCGCGAATTCAACAGCGGCGCTGCCCTGCGCGACGCCGAAGGGCTGCTGTACTTCGGCGGCACCCGCGGCCTGGACGTGATCGATCCGCGCGGCCTGCCGGCGCGCAGCCCGGCGGCGCATCCGGTCCTGACCGCGCTACGCGTGGTGCCCCGCGAGAACGGCGGCGACGAGCTCCGCCGCCAGTCCGACATCGTCTACGCCGAACGCATCGCGCTCGATCACGGGGAACGGGTGTTCTCGATCGAGATGACCGCGATCGACTTCACCGCGCCGGATGCCGCGCGGCTGCGCTACCGGATGCTCGGCCTGCACCGTGAATGGGTGCAGCCGCAGTCCGCCCATGCCCAGTTCTCGGTCAGCCACCTTCCCCCGGGCAGGTACACGCTCGAAGTGCAGGCGGCTGGCCGCGACGGCCTGTTCGGCCCGCCACGCACCCTGGAGATCGACATGGCGCCGCCGTGGTGGCGCCATGGCCTCGCCTATGCCGGCTACGCGCTGCTCGGGCTGCTGCTGCTGGCCTGGCTGGGTTCCCGGATCGGCGCGACCGTGCGCCGCGAACGGCGCCAGATCGAGCTGCTCAACCGCACCGTGGCCGAACGCACCGCCCAGCTGCAGGACGCCAACCAGCGGCTACGCCGCACCAACGAGCAACTCGACGTGGCCACGCGCCGCGACCCGCTGACCCGCATCTCCAACCGCCGCGACCTGCAGGCGTGGCTCGGCCGCGAGACCTCGGCGCTGCGCGTGCAGCTCGAGCAGGCGATGGACGGCCACGAGCGCCTGGCCTTCTTCATGATCGACATCGACGACTTCAAGCAGGTCAACGACGTGTACGGCCACCAGGCCGGCGACGAGGTCCTGGTGCACTTCGCCGACCGCCTGCGCCTGCTGTGCCGGGAACAGGACCTGTTGGTGCGCTGGGGCGGCGAGGAGTTCCTGCTGATCAGCCGCTTCACCCGCATCGAGGACGCCATGCGCCTGGCGGAACGCATCCGCGACGCGATCGCCAGGCAGCCGATCCGCGCCCGGCCCGGTGTGCTGCTCGAACTGACCTGCTCGATCGGCTTCGCGCCCTGGCCGTTCTCGCTCGAATGGCCGGCACTGGGCGAATGGGAGGACAGCGTCGCCATGGCGGACCGCTGCCTGTACGCGGCCAAGCGCGGCGGCAAGAACGCCTGGGTGGGGCTCGCACCGGGTCCGGCGCCGGACGAGGCCGGCGTCCTGGCGCTGCTGGCCGGCACGGCTCCGGACCTGCCCGGGCCGGACTGCGTGCAGGTGCTGCATTCCGGCGACGCGGCCCCCCGCTTCGATCGCTGAGACGGGAGCACTCCCGCGGACCGGTCCCGCGCGGCGGTCTCAGGTCACCTTCTTGTAGATCGTCACCCCGAGCACGAACAGCACCACCGCGATGACGATCGCCGTCCAGAACAGGAACTGCGCGATGCCCATCGCCGCCCCGGCCATGCCGCTGAAGCCCAGCGCGCCCGCGATCAGGCCGATGACGGCGAAGATGATGGCCCACTTGATCATGTCTGATGCCTCCGGCCCCGGCGGGGCGATGGTGGATGGATGCGCAAGCGCCCGCATGGATCGGGCCGCCGGCGGCGCATCCGCACGATAGGCGCGACCGCGTGGCACGATCGTGAAGTCCGCGGGTTCGAGGCGCGCGACGGCGTCGGCGCGGCTCAGCCGTGCAGCGGCATGCGGAAGCGGAAACGGGTGCCGCGCTGGTCGCTGGACTCGACCTCCAGGGCACCGCGATGGGCGCGCGCGATCTGCGCTGCGATATAGAGGCCGAGGCCCAGCCCGTCCACCCGGCCGTCCTCCTCGCCGCGCGAGAACGGCTCGAACAGGCGGCGGCGCCGTTCCTCGGGGATCGCACGCCCGGCGTTGGCGACCGACAGCACCAGCTCGCCGCCGGTCGCACGCGCCGCGGCCCGCACCGGCGCACGGGGATCGCCATGGGTCGCGGCGTTGATCAGCAGGTTGGCGAACAGCTGCGCGATGCGGTCGGGATCGCAGCGGACCGTGCCGCCGATCACCAGATCCGCCTCGACGGGCCTGCCGGGATGCGCGGCGCGCACCTCGGAGACGACATGCTCCAGGATGCCGCCCAGGCCCTCGGTCTCGCGCAGCGTCACCGGGATGCCGCCGCCCAGGCGCCCGTGGGCGAAATCGAGGATGTTGTCGATCAGTTCCGACATGCGCGCGCAGGCGTTGCGCATGTCGTCCAGCGGTTGCTCCCAGGTGTCGTCGAGTTCGCCGCGCAGCAGCCAGGTGTTCGTGCTCAGCACCTGCAGCGGGTTGCGCAGATCGTGGCCGAGCACGGCGATGAACTCCTCGCGCACCCTGGCGGTGTCCTGTTCGCTGCGCAGCGCGTCGCTTGTGAGCTCGTGCTGCTCGAGACTGTCCATGTGCGTGGCGATGAGCTCGGCGAACAGCTCCAGGGCCTGGACGATGCCGGGATCGTCCAGTCTGGCCGGCCGCGGATCGATCGCGCACAGAGTGCCGAAGAACGCGCCGTCGCGACGGAAGATCGGCACCGAGATGTAGCTCTCGAACCCGTACAGTTTCGGCGTGGGGTGCTCGCGGAACTCCGGGTGGCTGCCGACGTGGCCGATGACCACCGGCTGGCGATGCTGGCGGATCTCGTTGCAGATCGTGGTCTCCAGCGCGAGCTCGCCGCCGGGCTCGATGCCGAAGTCGATGCCGTCGCGCACCGCACAGGCCGTCCAGCGGCTGTCGGTGACCCGCGCCACCGCCGCGAAACCCATCCCGGTGATGTGCGAGACCGTCGCCAGGATCTTCTCGACCGCCGGAATGCGGCCGATCAGCGCGACCTCCGCGCCCTTCGCTCGTTCCACGCCGCCCCCACCCGTTCCCAGTCCCGAATATAGCCCGTGTATCCGCCCCGCAGGCCAGCGCCACGCACGTCCCACGACTGAATACGAACCTATCCCGCCTACAGGGCCTCCCTGTCTTCGTCGCTGCCCGGCTCGGCATAGTCCGGATCCTCGGCATCATGGGCGTGGCCGAGCGCCTCGCGCACCGGCGCCGGCAAACGTTCGACGTCGAGCACCACCTTGCCCGAGTGGACGTCGCGCACCGCATCCAGGGGAATGACGAAATCGCCGGCGTTCTCGATGTTGACCACAAGCTCGGCGCTGGCGCTGCGCACCTCGCGCACCGCGCCGACGCCCAGTTCGCCGTCGACCACGAACACCATGCAGCCAACCTCGATCCGCTCCGGCATGGGGGCCACCTCGTTGCTGCGGCGCGATCGCGATCCGCATCGCTCCACCGTCGCAGGGAATGATCGCCCGACCCGGCGTTGCCCCGCGGTGAAGGCCCGGCGGGCCCGGCCGTACGGGCGGCGCTGGACCGCTGCGCGCCGGAGGCGGCGCAGGCGCGCGCTAAGGAACGTGCGGCCGGCGGGGATGCTAACGTTTCCGCACCGCTCCATCCCACGCCGGATCCCCGTGTACAACGAAGTCGCGCTGCTGCTGTTCGCCACCTCGATCATCGGCCTGGTCGCCCTGCGCCTGCGCCAGCCGGTGATCGTGGCGTACATCCTGATCGGCATCGTCGCGGGACCCTCGGTGCTGGACTGGGTGAGCGGCCACGAGTCGATGGAGCTGCTGGCCGAGATCGGGGTGACGATCCTGCTGTTCGTGGTGGGCCTGAAGCTGGATCTCAACCTGGTGCGCAAGCTCGGCGCGGTCGCGCTGGCCACCGGGCTGGGGCAGCTGGCCTTCACCATCGTCATCGGCTTCGCGATCGCCATGCTGATGGACATGGGCTGGGTGCGTGCGCTCTACGTGGCGGTGGCGCTGACGTTCTCGAGCACCATCATCATCGTCAAGCTGCTCTCGGACAAGCGCGAGATCGACTCGCTGCACGGCCGCATCGCGATGGGCTTCCTGATCGTGCAGGACATCGCGGTAGTGGTGGCGATGATGATCATCGGCACCCAGGGCGGCGGCGGCGCGGACCAGGGCAGCTGGCTGATGCAGCTGGGCGAGGTGCTCGCCAAGGTGGCCGGCATGGGGCTGCTGGTGGGGCTGCTGATGCGTTTCGTGCTGCCCAGGCTGCTGCGCTGGATGGCGGCCTCGCAGGAGCTGCTGCTGGTCTTCGCCATCGCCTGGGGCACCTCGCTGGCGGCGGGCGGGGAATGGCTGGGATTCACCAAGGAGGTCGGCGCGTTCTTGGCCGGCTTCTCGCTGGCGTCGCTGCCGTTCCGCGAGGCCATCAACGCGCGCCTGGCCAGCCTGCGCGATTTCCTGCTGCTGTTCTTCTTCGTCCACCTCGGCACCCAGCTCGACATCTCGGCGCTCGGCGCCGAGGTGCCGGCGGCGCTGGCGCTGTCGGCGTTCGTGCTGGTCGGCAATCCCCTGATCGTCATGGCGATCATGGGATTCATGGGCTACCGCAAGCGCACCGGCTTCCTCGCCGGCCTGACCGTGGCGCAGATCAGCGAATTCTCGATCATCTTCATCGCCATGGGCGTGGCGGTGGGCCACGTCGATCCGGCGGCGCTCGGCCTGGTCACCCTGGTCGGCCTGCTCACCATCACCGCCAGCACCTACATGATCCTCTACTCGCAGCAGCTGTACGGCCTGTTCGAGCGCTGGCTCGGCGTGTTCGAACGCCGCGACCCGTTCCGCGAGCGCGCCGCCGAGGACGTCCCGCCCGCGGTCGACGTGCTGGTGATGGGCGTGGGCCGCTACGGCCGCCGGCTCGGCGAACGGCTGATGGACGAGGGGCTCACGGTCCTGGGCGTGGATTTCGATCCGACGGTCATCTCGCAGCGCGGCGAGCGGCTGCCGGTGCTTTTCGGCGATGTCGAGGACAAGGAGTTCGTCGCCCATCTGCCGCTGTCGTCGGCGCGCTGGGTGATCAGCACCCTGCGCGATCCGGAGGTCGACCGGAGCCTGGTGCGCAGCCTGCGCGAGCTGGGCTTCGCCGGCCGCGTCGCCGCTACCGCGCATTCCGAGGACGAGGCCTCGCGCCTGCGCGACGTCGGCGCCGACGACATCTTCCGGCCGTTCCGCGACGCCGCGGACCACGCCGCCGAGCGCATCGTCGCCTCCTGCAGGACCTGACGGCGGCCGGTCCCGACCGACACTGCCGCCGCCGCGTCGCGGACGGATGGAGGCTCGCGGCGCCGCCCCGGCCCGGATGCCCGCCGGTCAGCTCCTAGCATCCGCGCGGGAGCGAGCAATCCGGCCTCGACGAAGCGGCGGCGTGAGGGTGTACCTGGCATCGGATGTGCTGGCTCGTCGCGCACATCGTGCCGGACCGGAAGGGCACTGGCGACGGAGATTGGACCCTAGCGGCCGGAGGAGATCCTGGCCAGTTCGGACACCATCTGGCGCTGCCGGGGATCGCGCTCGTCAACCAGCTTGCCGAAGCGCGCCGCGGCAATGGAAGCCTCATCGGATTCGCCTGCCTTGTAGAGCACCACGCTGCGCATGAACTGGGCCTCGGCCTCGTCGGGATATTCGGTGGCCAACCCCTTCGAGCAAGCGAGCGCCGCTTCGCGCTCCATGCCGCCGATGATGTAGGTCTCGCACCAGCGCATGAAGGCCCACTTGCGCTGCGGCGGGTACTGCATCGCCGAGTGGAACGCCTTGCGCGCCTCCGCGCGTCTCCCAAGCTTCCCCAGCGCCTGGCCGAGCACTCCGTAGTTGTGGCCGGTCGGAGCGCCCGCGACCATCGCTTCCTTCGCGTCCGCCACGGCGCCCGCGTAATCTTCCAGCTTCCTGCGCACATCGGCACGGCCCCGAAGGAAGCGGTCGTTGGCCGGCGCGAGCCGCAGGGCCTGCGAGAGATAGCCGAGCGCCCTGCGGTAGTCCCCATTGGCCCTGGCGGCCATTCCGGCCTCGCCGATGAAGATCGGGTCGGGGGCGATCCTCGCCGCTTCCTCGAAGTCGGCGGCGAGATCTCCGATCGACGCCCGCCTGCCCAGATAGGCGAGATATGCGCGCAGCCCCACCGCCCGCGCGAGCATCCCGCCGAGCGCCGGATTCCGCTCCGCCAGCGGGCGCAGTTCGGCCACCGAGGCGTCGAGCTCGGCAAAAGAACCGCCCCAGCGCGGGTCGAGCGCCTGCTGCTGCTGGAAGCGGACGTTCCATGACAGCGGAGCCACCGACAGGCAGTGCCCGGTGGCGGAGTCGCGGAGTTCACGGTCTCCGAGCAGCCGGGCCGCGACCATCAGGTCCATGCAGGCCGGGCTCAGCCGGGGCTCGATCTCGAGCGCCGACTGAAGCATCCGTATCGCCGGGCGCATGAGGCGCTCCATGGCCCGGAGGTCGGACGCAGGGGTATCGCGAATCGCCCTGTTGCCGCGCGAGCGCCCGGCCGCCGCCGCCAGGTGGCTGCCCATCGCCGCGCGGGCATAGGGACTATCCGGCGCCTGGGAAAGCCATAGCGCGGCAAGGCGTCGGCTTTCGTCGCTGGACCCGAAGGCGTGGTAGGCGCGAAAGAGCGGTTCGTCCGAGGCGGGGTCGGAACCCTGAGCCTCCAGCATCGCGGCGTAGCGGCGATCGAGGACGACCGCGCCATCCGCCGACGCGAGCACCGCCGCGATCTCCTCGATCGAGGGCGATGCGCTGGCAAGCAATGGACAGCGCGCTCGCGCCGCTCCCGCCGTCCAGTCGTTTCCGGGCAGATCGGGATAGGCCAGACAGCGCTCGACCCAGTCGTCCAACCCGTCCGCCGCGGCGGCGGCCTCCAGATACGCGTCCCATCCGGCTCGATCGATCGTCGCTTCCGCCGCTGCGACAGGGCGAGCCGAAGCGGGTTCCTCGCCCGGCAGGCATCCCACCAGCATGATCGTCGCGAGCGTCGCAAGCATCCGTACCCATCGGGCCGATCGCATGGTCGTTCCTTGACTTGTCCCCGAGGCGATCCTGCCACGAAGCCCGGACGGAGCATAGACATGAGGGCTTCGACCGCGTCACCGTGCGAATAGCCGCACGCCCTTCCACAGCCGCTGCGCGATGGGCGGATCGACCGGCCCTTCGTCCATCAGTCCCGAGGCCAGCGCGCGCCGCAGCGGCGGCAGGCGGGCGCCGGCATGCAGGATCGCGCGGCGCAGCGGCTGCACCTGCGCCCTGTCGTCGGTGTAGAGGCCCACCACGGCGCGGGTGCCCAGGTACAGCGGCAGGCTGCCCGCGCGGTGGCGGCGCTGGTAGCGCGCCAGCAGCGCCGGGTGGGCGGGGTCGCCATGCCGCGCCAGCGAGTCGCGTACCGCCTGCGTCAGCCGCGCCACGCTGGCCAGGCCGAGGTTGAAACCGTGCGCGGTGACCGGGTGCATCCCGACCGCAGCATCGCCGACCAGGGCGAACCGGGGACCCACGAAGCGCCGCGCCCAGGTCGCGACGAGCGGATAGGCATGGAGACTGCTGGCCAGGACCATCGCGCCCAGAAGCCGTTCGAAACGCGCCTCCACCTCCCGGGCGAAATCCTCGGCCGACAGCGCGCGCAACCGTGCAGCCTCGGCCTCGGTCACGGTGAGCACCACCGACGATGCCCGCCCCTCGCGCAGCGGAAGCAGCGCACGCGTCTGGCCGCGGCCGAACCATTCCCAGGCCGCACCATGGTGCGGTTCGGCATGCGACATGCGGCAGACCAGCATGGTGCGGCCGAAGTCGTGGGAGTCCACGGCGATGCCCATTGCCCGGCGGGTCTCCGAGAAGCGGCTGTCGGCGGCGACCAGCAGCCGGCCCTGCAGCATGCGTCCGTCGCCGAGCCGCACGCGGGCGCCGTCGCCGTCGGTCTCCACGGCGGCCACCGTCGCGCCGGCATGGGTGCGGATGGATTCGCTGTCGCCCGCCGCGTCCCAGGCCGCGGCGCGGATCAGGTGGTTGGCGACCAGGCTGCCGAGCTGCGACTGGCCAGCCTGCCCGCCGTGGACCCGGAAGCCGGCGCCGCCGCTGCCGTCCATCACCCGCGCCGTTCGCAGCGGCGCGACCTCGGCCTCGGGGATGCGGGGCCACACCTCCAGTTCGCGCAGGATCCGCATCGAGCCGTGGGTCAGGGCGATCTCGCGGCCGTCGAAGGCCGGCGCGGCGATGGCCGCGGCCGGCTGGCGCTCGACGATGTCGACGCGCAGCCCGAGCCCCGCCAGCGCGCGGGCCAGGCAGAGGCCGGCCGGGCCGGCACCGACGATGACGACGTCTGTCTCCAAGGGGCTCTCCGTGACGGCTCGCGGAGCAGGCTAGCGCGACGCGCGCTGCCGGGACATGACCAGGATCAAGGCCGCGCCGCCAAAACGCCCGTCACGGCGGCGTGCATCGGGCGATGCCGGCGGCGGCGCCCGTGCGGGCGCCGTGCGGCGATTCCCGATGGACGCCGGCATGCTCTGCCGCCTGCGCGCGATGCGCCCCTGCGGCCGGTGGCCGCCGCGGACGCCGTTTCGCGGATCATGATCGACGCCACCCGCCGCCCCGCAGCATGCCGGTGGCCCACGCCCGACCGGAGAAGCCGATGACCCAGTTCCGCAATCCCGCCGCGCTGTGCCTCGCCCTGCTGATCGTCGCCTGCGGCGGACAGCCGGCCCCCGCCTCCGCGACGGACGGCGCAGCACCCGGTTCGCCGGTTACCGCCGCCGTCGACCCCGACACCGGTTGCCACGACGACGACATCGCCTGCCACGAAGCCATGTACCTGCTCGAAGAGACGCTGTTCCTGTACGAACTGGGCCTGGACGCGGACCTGGACGCGCCGGCGGCGGAGTGCTGGCGGTCGGACGGCGAGGCCTTCCGCCGGACGATCGCGGCCTGCGCGGACCGGGATTGCCGCGAGCAGGCGCTGCGCCAGCGGCTGGCCGGCCTGCACTTCCTGCAGCCGGAGGAGCGGCGTGCGGACATCGACCTGCCCGACGCGCCGCAGCTGGTCGCCGTGCTCGCCCCCGAAACGGGGGACACCAGCGGAGCGGCCCCTCGGCCGCCTGCTGGCGCGGGCGCGTCCTTCGAAGTCCGCGGCGCGCTGGTCCATGCCATGGAGCACCCCGAGCACATGGGCATCGCGGTCCGTTCCGCCGCGGGAGACGACCACGTGTTCGTCTTCGACATGGACATCGGCAACCAGCACGGACACGACGAGGTGCTAGGCCTGGTGGGCACCTCGCCCACCGCGCGGGTGCTGGTGCGCGGCCAGCGCAAGGACGCACCGGACGGCACGGCCGATTTCGACACGCTGCAATGCCGGATCGTCTACCTGTTGCCCTGAGCCGCCGCCATCCCAGGGCAGCGGGCCACGGCCCGCGCGGCGCGCCTGCGGACACGGCCGGCGATGCCGCCGCAAGGCGAACCGGCCGCTGGACAGGCCCCGGCCGGCCATGGACCATGGCGGCGGGCGCCACTGCACGGATGCCCGGCCATCGCCACCACCCATTCCAGGAAGACATCCATGACGATTACACGCATCGCCACCATCTTCGCCCTCTCCCTCGTGCTCGCCGCCTGCGCCTCCGGGCCGCAGGACGCCACGCCCACGCGCGGACGTGCGGTGCAGTCCCAGGACGGTTCGTTCACCGGCGAGGTCATCGGCACCGCGCGCGAGGGCAGCGCCTTCGCCAGGCTCCAGATCGGCATGGACATGCAGCAGACCCAGGAGATCATGGGCGGCACCCCGGACCGTTTCCACACCTACGAGTCCGGAAAGCGCTGGATCCCGTTCTATTTCGGCGACGACGCGCGGCGGATGCAGGCGCTGTACAAGGACAGCGGCTGCCTGATCTTTACCGGCGGCAACGTCTGGGGCGGCGCCGGCGGCGTGCTGATCCAGATCGAACACGATCCCGCGGGCGACTGCTACCAGCCCTGACGATCCCGGTGGTATAGCGAGGGCGCCGCCGGCGCCCTCGCGCGATCAATCGAGGCCCGCGCCGGCAGGGTCGGGGAAGCCCGGGGCCGCTGCCGAGCGCAGCGATCGTTCGAACGCCAGCGCCTCGCGCGCCCGCTCGGCCCAGGCGACCTGGGCCCCCGGCGGCGGAACGTCGCTCTGCATCAGCCGCGGCGGCGCCACGTGGTCCTGGAAGACGCCGCTCCACACCTGCGGGTGCAGCCACAGCGCATGCTGCAGCACGGTCTGCAGGTTGGCCAGGGAATGGCGCGGCAATTCGTCCACGAACCACGCATCGCGCACGTAGAACGCGGTGCGGAAGCCCTGCCCCACCGGCACGTAGCCGGCCAGCGACGGCGGCATGGTGGGCACGTAGTCCCAGTAGTTGTAGCAGCGCACGCCATTCGCGGCGCCGACACGGGCGTCCCAGGCCTGCTGCCAGCTCAGCGTGCCGACCATCGGACTGGCGAAGTTGATGTTGGTCGCCTGCAGCGACCGGCTGACCGCGAGGTCGAGCGAGAACAACTGGCTCAGCGCGGCCCCCAGGCTGTGTCCGGTCAGGAAGATCCGAGCCGGCGCGAACCGATCCAGCAGCGCGAACAGCTGGCCACGCATCGACGCGGCCATGCCGCCGCCGCGGTTGTGGTAGATCCCGTAGAAGCCCGAGGAGACCTGGGGCGCGGGCTTCAGCGCTCCGGACGCCGGCACGAAGTCGGTGGTGATGAAATCGGCTTCGGCCACCGCGTCCATGTCCGAATCGGTGCCCCGGAACGCGAAAATGCAGGTCCCCGGATCGTACGTGGACTGGAACAGCAGTCCGTAAGGCTCCTCGACGCCGCCGAACAATCCTGCGTCCCAGCCGGTCCAGGAAGCGACCAGCCGGAAGTCGGGCGGCGGCACGATGCGGGTGCCGTCGAAGGCGGCATACGCGGCCATCGAGGCCTGGGCGAGCGCGAGCGTGAGTTGCGGTGCGAGCACCGGCTGGGCGGCAGCCGCCGCGGCAGTCTCGTTCATCGATTCCTTCCCCCTGCAAAAACGACGGCGGTGGCGGCCGTCACGCCCCGGGGCCTGGACCCGGCCCCACCGATCGCCCGTCGGCACGACGGCACGGAGCCGCATGCCGCCGACCTTTCCGGCTGCATAGTTAGCACTGCACGATGCGACTGTCGCCAACGCCGATTCCAGATCGGGCAGGCGGATCTACGCCGCGTCCCGGCGCTAGCGCTAGGGGCGGGCGCGCCCGCCGACCCGTCCGCGGACCTGCTCGAGCAAGGGGGCGGGATCGAACGCCGTACCCTGCTTGAACACCAGCACGGGCCGCGCGATGGCCCCGGGCTCGCGCACGAGGTCGCCCGCCAGCACCACCAGGTCCGCCTGCAGGCCCTGGCGCAAGATCCCGACGCGGTCGGCGATCCCCAGCGTCTCGGCGCCGTTCGCGGTCATGATCCTGATCGCGCCGGGGACGTCGAAGCCGGCCTCCACCAGCAGCTCGAAGTTTCTCTGGTCGCCGAATCCGGGCAGCACATGGCGCCCGGTGTCGGGACCGGCCACCAGCCTGCCGCCGGCGGCGACGAACATCCGCTCGAACGCGAGCATCTTGCCGAACAGCGCGGGCCGGTAGGGCCCGGCGTCGTCCTCGCGCAGGCGCCTCTGGCGTGCGCGGTAGGCTTCGCGCAGCTCCGGCGACATCGCCGCCAGCGCGCGGCCGTCGGCCTGTGGGCGATGCGGGAAATGGGTCTCGCCGATGGCCAGCGTCGAGGTCAGGGTCACCCCCTCCCGAACCAAAAGCGCGACCAGCCCGGCGACGCGCTCGTCGTCCATGTCCAGTTCCGAAAGCGAGGCGCGATTGGAGACGCACTCGCCGGCATGTTTGCCCGCGACGAAGTCCGTGGCGGCCAGCAGGCCGTGCTCGAGGCTGTCGATCCCCATCCGCGCGGCCTCGGCGAAGGTGAGCGAGCACACGTGGCCGGCGACCCTCAGCCCCAGCGCATGCGCCTGGTCGATCGCCGCGGCGGCGACGTCCGGCCGCACGTGGCGATAGAGCTTGATCCACGCGGCTCCGCGACCCGCCCACTGGCGGACGAAATCCCGCGCCTGCTCCGGCGAACCCGGCTTGAACATCGGCGCGTTGCCGCCCGGCCCGGTCAGATAGGGTGCGGACTGGAAGATCCTCGGGCCCGGGACTTCGCCCTCGGCCACTGCGGCGGCAAGCGCGATCTCGCCATCTGCGTCGGCGCTGCCGGCAGTGGCGATCGTGGTCACCCCGGAGGCGAGATACAGACGCGGAGCGGTATGCCTCATCAGCGGCACGCCCGGCATGTGGAGATGGTTGTGCATCCCGACGATGCCGGGAATGACCGTGTGCCCGTGCAGATCGAGCCTGTGCGCCGAGTCCGGCACCGGCGTACTCGCCGAATCGCCGATGGCGACGATCCGGTCTCCGGCGACGACGATCGTCTGGTTCGGAACCGGCGCGCCGCCGGTCCCGTCGACGAGCAGCACCCCTACCAGCGCCACCAGGGGGTGGTCGAAGGCGACGTGGCCCGGGCCGCCGCCCGGATCGTTCGCGACGACCGCGACAGGCCGCTCCGACCCGGAAGCGGGGCACGCGGTCGCGATGAGCAGCGACATGAGGATCGCGGTGCCGATGCGAAACACCCTCATGCGGCGACCCCCTCGAGGCCATCACCTTGTGTCCCCGGGCGCCGGCACGCGCGTCGCATCGGCTGCATCCGGCCGTAGGTGAGCGTACGCCACAACCATTCGAGCGGCCCGAAACGAAACCACCGCAACCACCACGCACTGGCCACCGCCTGCAGCGGAAAGACCACCAGCGCGGCGATGCAGACGCCCGCCATGCCGAAGCGCGGGCCGAGCCCCAGCCCGACGCCGTAGAACAACGCGATGGCCACCGCGGTCTGGGCCAGGTAGTTGGTGAGCGCCATGCGTCCGACCGGCGCGAGCCAGGCGAGCCCGGTCCGCCATGCCGGCCGCTGGAACGCCAGCACGAATGCCGACAGGTAGAACAGCGCGAGGTTCAGTGGCGCCAGGTTGCGCAGCATGCGCAAGGCGAGCCTGCCTGGCTCTTCCCGCAGCCAGGGAATGGCGGTGGCCAGGTCGCGATGGTCGTGCAGGAACAGCAGCGCCGCGATCGCGACCGCGACCGGCAGCGTTGCCAGGCAGCAGCGCTTCCAGAAGCGCAGGTGGTTCGCCGGATCCTGCAGCACCCCGCTCCCTCCGAGGGCCACGCCGATGAGCAGCCGACCGAAGACGTAGGCGGGGAGGATCCACACCGCGACGCGCATGCGCAGATCGCGGGCGAAGTTGCCCTCGAGCATCTCGCTCCAGCGCTCGCTGCCGAATGCGGCCAGCGACTGCGCGGCCGACTCGGCCGAGCCGATCTGCGGCGGCAGCAGTTGCGGCACCACCGGCTGCAGCGCCAACGGAAGCGCCACCACCACCACGACCCCGGCCGCGGCGAGCAGCCGCGGCGCGACCCGGGCGAAGGGCAACAGCGCCAAACCCAGGATCGCGTAGTAGCGGAGGATGTCGCCCCACCACAGCAGCCAGGCGTGGACCAGACCGATCGCCAGCAACACCAGCAGCCGGCGTACGTAGCGCCGCACACGCCCGGGCTGGCCGGCAGCGCGCTGCATCTGCATGGCGAAGCCCACCCCGAACAGGACCGAGAACAGGGTGATCGCGGTGCCGTCCACCAGCATCGCGGTCGCGATGTCGGCCGCGCGGTCGAACGCGGCGCTCGGCAGCGCCTGTCGCTCGGCCTTCGGCAGCAGGGCGTAGAGCGACAGGCTCTTGAGGTTGACCAGCAGAACGCCGAACAGGGCGAAGCCCCGCAGCGCATCCAGCAGGATCAGCCGGCTCTCGCCCCCGGTGGGCGCGGAAGGCTCAGCCACGAACGACGGCCCCTCGCCTGCGCCCCGCCGCCCGGCCGGCGCCCGGGCAGGCCGAACCGGTCACCTGTGGCTGTCCGGTCGTGGGCCGAAGACCTCCGCCCGTTCGACCGCCGCGTCGATCCATGCCTCGTCCTCCGAAACGTGGATCAGCCCCCGGGCGGGCGTGCCGGCGGCATGCGCCAGCGCGGCCACCCGCCCCTGCCCGTTGAACAGCGTCCGCGGCTGCATCTGCGCGATCGGATCGGCGTACGCCTCGTCGATGCCGATGATGCGCCAGCCCGCGTCGCGCAGCGCGCGGACCAGGTCGCCCGCATACAGCGCCGCCAGATCGTTCTCGTGCAACAGCAGCACGTGCGCCGGAGAGCGGCCCAACGTCCGCCGCGCGATCGCATCGTAGAACTCGACGCAACCGACCAGCATGTCGACATAGGTCTTCCGCAGCGCCTCGAAGTCGATCTCCCGGCCCGCGCCGACCGCCTCCTCCACCTTCGCGGCGAGGTACCAGTCGTAGTTGTCCACGGTGACGTAACCGTTGTGCAGCCCGCGCTCGGCCAGCCCGGCGCGGATGGTGTCGCGCGTCGCGGCGTCGGCGCCCTCGTCGAGAAAAGGAAAGCGGAACCATGGCCGCACAGCCTCGAAGGGCGCCAGCGCGCGGGATGCCCGGTCGATGTCCTCGAGGTAGTCCGCCGCCGGAGTACGCGACAGCCAGCGGTGTCCGTGCGAGTGGTTGGCGAGCACGTGGCCCGCCCCGGCATAGGCGCGCAGGCGGCGCTCCTCCGCGGCACCGGAAAGGCCGTGCGTGACGACGAAGAATCCCGCCTGCTCCACGCCGGCCCCGGCAAGCACGCGGATCAGCGCCGCGGTGCGCTGGCTGCCGGAGAAAAGCGCGCCCTCCACAGTCGGCGCGTCGTCGAAGCTGAGGGCGATGCGGCGCTCTTGCGAGCGTGCGGGCGTCCCGCCGGAGAGCGCGAGCACCACTGCGGCCAGGAAGACGATGTGGCAACGGCCTGCAAAGCGAAATTGGGTCACCGATATCCGATCCTGGGTCCCGGGGAGAAAAGTCGCGGCCGTCCGCCGGACGCGGTCGCCATGCAGCCCGGCCGGAGGACCGGCCGCCAGCCCGCCGGCGCCGGAACCGTCCGCAGTGTGCGCGAGCGACGCTGCCGCCGAGCGCTGGCCACTGTAGCATCGCCGACTGCGGCGGTCGGCGCCGTCCGATCGGTCCGCGCGTGCACCGGTCGCTCCGACCGCTACAGTTGTGCGTGCCGCTGCCGTAATCGGGTATATGGGGAGGTCCCTTTCCAGCGCAGAGCGGCAGCTGACGGCGGACGCCACGGACGACAAGTGCCTGCTGCGCGAGCCGCGGATCATCCGCGACCTGCTGCAGCGGCTCGTCGATGGACACTGTGCGCTAGTCGCCACGGCCGACGCCGGCATGCCCGGGGTGACGCTGCCGCCGCTGGCGATCGAGGGCGATACCCTGTGGCTCGGCGTGCCGCGCAATCGCGGTCTGCTGCAGCGCCTGCTGGGCGCCGGACACGTCTCGCTGCAGGGGCTGCTCGACGGCGCGCTGCTGCGTTTCGGCAGCGAGGCGGTGTCCGGCACCCGTGCCGGTGCGCCGGCGCTCGGCATCCCCCTACCCGCGCGCCTGCTGCACGTGCAGCGACGCCGGGACGCGCGGCGCGAGCCGCAGTGCGACCCCCTGGTCTGCAGGATCCATTCCCGCGACCGCGCGGGGCGCGACGCCCCGCTGCGGACCACCATTCGCGACATCGGCGGCGGCGGGCTGGCGCTGATCACCTCGGAGACGCCGCTGCCGTTCGTCTGCGGCGACGTACTGTCCAGATGCGCCATCGAGTTGCCGGAAGCGGAAACGCTCGAGGTGGCGATGCGAGTCCGGCACGTCCGTCTCCTGCGCCAGCACGGCAGGCTGTTGCACCAGTTCGGCTGCGAGTTCGTCGGCCTCGACGCAGCTGCCCAGGCCAGGTTGTCGTCGATCTGACGCGCTGGCGCGCATCGTTCCCCCCGCGTGTCGACCCCGCCGCAGCCCGGTGCGTAGAATCCAGGGCCCGAGCATCGACCAGCGAGGACGACGTGGCCCAGCATCGCGACCCCCGATCCTTGTCGTTCCGCCTCGCCATGGCGCTGGCGGCGGCCATGCTCGCCGCCTGCGCATCCGTGCCCCAATCGCCGCCCCGGCCGTCGCCCTCGCCGGCGGCGCACGCCGCGGACAGCGCGCGCGCCGCCGAGTCGGTGGCCGCATTCTTCGACGCCTACACCGACGAATGGATGCTGCGGCAGCCCTCCGCCGCCACCGGCAGCCGCTACTTCGAGGGCGAACTGCAGGACCGCATGGACCGCGACCTCACCCCGATGACCTCGCAGTTTCGCGAGGAAACCCTGGCTCTGGCGCGCGACGGCCTGACTCGGCTGGCCGCGTTCGACCGCGCCGCCATGAGCGACGACGAGCGCGTCTCGGCCGAGCTGCTGGAATGGCTGCTGCGCAATCACGTCGAGGGCGATCGCTACAGCGACTATCAGTACCCGCTCAACCAGTTCGGCGGCGCCAACGTCGGCCTGCCCAACCTGATGACCGTGGTGCACCCGGTGCGCAGCCCCGGCGATGCCGACAACTACCTGGCGCGGCTGCGCCTGTTCGAGACGCGCATGGGCGAGGCGGTGCAGCGCGCGCGCGAGCTGGCTGCGAAGGGCGTCCTGCCGCCGCGCTTCATCCTCCAGGCCACCATCGAACAGATGCGGCAATTCGTCTCGCCCGACCCGGCCGGCAACCCGCTGGTCGCGACGTTCGCCGAAAGGCTCGAGGGCGTGGACGCGCTGGATGCCTCGGCGCGGCGGGCGCTGGTGCACGAAGCCACGACCATCGTCGCCGGCGAGGTGTACCCGGCCTGGCGGGAGGCCATCGCCACCCTGGAGTCGCAGCTCGCCGACGCCACCGACGATGCCGGGCTGTGGCGCTTCCAGGACGGCGCCGAAGCCTACGCGCACCGACTGCGCCAGTTCACCTCCACCGACCTGAGCGCAGAGCAGATCCATCAGCTCGGCCTGCGCGAAGTGGCGCGGATCGAGGCGGAGATGGACACGATCCTGCGCTCGATCGGCCGCAGCGAGGGCACCGTACGCGAACGGGTCGACCGCTTGAAGACCGATCTCGCCTATCCGGAGACGGACGAGGGCCGTGCGCGGATCATGGCCGACATCGACACCATGATCGCCGATGCCGAACGGCGTTCCGACGCGCTGTTCGACATCCGCCCGCGGACCCCGGTGATCGCCCGGCCCTACCCCGAGTACCGCTGGGCCAGCGCCGCCGCCAGCTACACCGCCCCGCCGCTGGACGGCTCGCGCCCGGGCGTCTACCAGATGCCCCTGCGCAAGGACAGGCTGACCAATTTCGGCCTGCGCACCCTGGTCTACCACGAGACCGTGCCGGGGCATCACTTCCAGATCGCGTTGTCGGTGGAGAACCGGGACCTGCCGAAGTTCCGCCAGACCCGCGCCTTCGGCGGCATTTCCGCCTTCAGCGAGGGCTGGGCGCTGTACGCCGAGCGCCTGGCCGCGGAGGAAGGCTGGTACGAGGGCGATCCCGAAGGGCTGCTCGGGCAACTGGACGCGGAACTGTTCCGCGCCCGCCGCCTGGTGGCCGATACCGGCCTGCACGCCATGCACTGGACCCGCCAGCAGGCGATCGACTACGGCATCCCGCCCTCGGAGGTCGACCGCTACGTGGTGATGCCGGGCCAGGCCACCTCGTACAAGGTCGGCCAGCTGGAGATGATCCGCCTGCGCGACAAGGCCCGCGACGCCCTCGGCGAGCGTTTCGACCCGCGCGGGTTCCACAACCGGGTGCTGCTCACCGGGGTGGTTCCGCTGACGCTGCTGGAGCGCGAGGTCGACGCCTGGGTCGCCGAGCGCGGCTGACCCGCCCGTCCGGCAGCGGTTTCCGAGCTCCGACGCCACCGCGAAGGCGCGGCGATCAGTGCGGCGGCCGGTCGGCCACCCAGCGACTGCTGCGCCCGTCGTCGTGCTCGAGCACGAGCCGTTCCGGGTAGCTTTCGGCGATGCGCCACTGCGCGCGGCCTTCCAGCAGCCCGGCGACCGCAGCGTCGGCCGCCATCAGCGCCTGGTCCTCGCAGGCCATCAGCGTGCTTTCCATCTCCCCGACCCGCAGCCATCCGCCGCTTTCGATGCGATAGCTGCCGCCGATATGGTTGCAGCCGTGTTCGATCGCCACGCGTCCGCCGCCGAACGCCAGCGCGTGCAGGGCGCGACCGCCGGGCAGCACCTCGGCGATCGGCTGGCCCCTCGCGTCGGTCGCGCCCTGCAGGGACCAGCGTCCGACCTGCGCCAGGGGGTCGGCGGCAGCGTCCGTCGGCCCGGGATCCGGCGCCATTGCGCCGCTGCAGGCGACCAGCAGCAGCAGCGGAAGCAACCCTGCGGAACGAGGCATCGTCATGGCGCGGTACCGGATGGGCCAGCCGCCAGCTTACGTCGGGCCAGCACCAGATGGGTGAGCGTCGGCGCCGGCAACCTGGGCAGTACATTCGTAGCCGAGGGACCACAAGCCCACTCCGGCGAACGGCGCCTCGCCTCACCATGGCCGGTCGCAGCGGCGTGCTATACCCGGTACGACGCTCGCCGCGGGGAACGCGCATGCCCGGCCGATGGACGCAACCGCAATCGCTGGACCTTCTGCTCGCGCTGCAGGGCGGCGGCGCCCACGGCGCCTTCACCTGGGGCGTGCTGGACCGCCTGCTCGAGGAGTCCGCCTTCGGCATCGAGGCGGTCAGCGCCACCAGCAGCGGCGCGGTCAACGCCGTGGCGATGGCGCACGGCTGGATCGAGGACGGGCGCGACGGCGCGCGCGCCCATCTGGCCCGCATCTGGCAGCGCATCGGCGAGCAGGGCACGCTCGCCTCCTGGGGCCTGCCGCCGGCCGCGGGGGGCGTGGCCTGGCTGACCGAGTTCGCCCGTCACATGACGCCCGCGCAGCTCAATCCGCTGGGCCTCAACCCGCTGGCGGATCTTCTCGACGAGTCGATCGACTTCGAACGCCTGCGCGCGGCGCCGCCGTTCCGCCTCCACCTCGCGGCCACGCGCGTACGCGACGGCGCACTGGTGCTGTTCGGCGGCGAGCGGGTGACGCGAGAGGCGGTACTGGCCTCGGCCTGCCTGCCGCAGCTGTTCAAGGCGGTGGAGATCGACGGCGACGCCTACTGGGACGGCGGCTACGCCGGCAATCCGGCCCTGGCGCCGCTGGTCTACGAGGCGCGGGCGCGCGACCTGCTGTGCATCCTGGTACAGCCGCTGGAACGCACGCGCCTGCCGTCCAGCGCCCGCGAGATCGCCGACCGCGCGATGGAGCTGACCTTCTCCACCACCTTCCTGCGCGAACTCGAAGCACTGGCCACCAACCAGCAGCTGATCCGCGGCAAGCTGGCGCTGACCTCGCTGGGCCGGCGCCTGCAGTCGCTGCGGCTGCACCTGATGGAACCCGGCGAGTCGCTGGCGGATGCCGGCGGCAAGGCGAAACTCGACACGCGCCCGGCCATGCTCCGCGCCCTGTGCGCGCTGGGCCGGGACCGTGCCGGGCAATGGCTGGAGGCGAACCGCGCCGCGCTCGGCAGCCGCTCCAGCTGGTCGTTGCCGGCGGGATGAGCGGCCCGGCCGCCCGGGCTCCGTCCGTTGCGCTCAACCGCCCCGGGCCGCCAGCTTGCGCCGGATGAACTCCTGGTGCGGCACCGCCAGCAGGTCGGCCACGCGACGCACCAGATGCTCTTCCTGCTGCTCCAGTCGCGCGTCGGCGTAGGCCACGCGCCACATCCATTCCAGCAGCTCGGCACGCTGCTCCGGGGCCAGGCCCGTACGCAGCTGGCGGGTGAACTCGTGCAGCGACACCGACTGCCGCTGCGCCTGCTGGGCCTGGCCCAGCAGTTCCTGCAGTTCGCCCGCATCGAGCCCGAAGGTCCGCCGCATCGCGTCGTGCACGACGTCCAGTTCGGCCTGGTCGCCACCCTCGTCGATCACCGCCAGTTCCAGCATCAGCGCCGCCGCGGCGCGGGGCAGCGCGTGCGTATCGTCGCCAGGCTCATGGCGGCCGACGATGGACTTCAGGCTGGCGAACCAGTCGGTCATGGCCCGAAACCTGCATGGGTGAGAACGGCGGGCGTGGAAAGCGGCGTTCGCAAGGGACGTTCCTGGTCGATCCGGGGTTCCGGATCTGACCCCAGGACGTCATCATGGTTCCGGAGGGGCCGATGCGACCGGCTTCGCTGCCGGCAGACAGGCAGGGAGATCGGCGAACGGGGGCGCCGACGGATGACACAGACCGCCCACAAAGCACGAGAGGCGGCGGGGTGAGGCCCGGGGCGACCGGCGCCCGCGCGTCGCTGCACCGCCGCATCTATCCGTTCCGCGTCGCGGGGATGGCGCTGGGCGGAGTGCCGATGGCGACGGTGCTGTACCTGCAGGGTGCGCCGGCCGGAACCTGGCTGTTCCTGGTGTCTACCGCGCTGTTGTGGCCGCAACTGGCTTGGCTGGCCGCCAGCCGCAGCGCTGACCCGTATCGCGCCGAGACCCGCAATCTGCTGGTCGACTCGGCCCTGGCCGGCTGCTGGGTGCCGCTGATGCACTTCAACCTGCTGCCCAGCACCCTGATCCTCACCCTGACCACGGTCGACAAGATCAGCACCGGCATCCGCGGCCTGTGGCTGCGCTCGCTGCCGGGAATGCTGCTCGCGATGGCAGCGACGACGCTGGTCACCGGCGGTGCGTTCGATCCGGACACGCCGATGCCGGTGATCATCGCCTGCCTGCCGGTGCTGTTGATCCACACCATCTCCGTCAGCCTCGGTAGCTACCGCCTGATCCGCAAGGTGGGCCTGCAGAACCGCGAGCTCGACCGCCTCCACCGCACCGATACCCTGACCGGCCTGTCGGGTCGCAGCGACTGGGAGCAGCACGCCCAGCGCCTGCTGCAGGGGCGGGCTGCAGGCGACGATCCGGCTTGCCTGCTGCTGATCGACATCGACGACTTCAAGCGCGTCAACGACCACCACGGCCACGCCGCCGGCGACGAGGTGCTGCGGGCGATCGCCGCCACGATGAGCGCCTTGCTGCGGCCCGGCGACCGCGCCGGCCGCATCGGCGGCGACGAACTGGTGGTGCTGCTGCCCGCCACGCCCGAGGCGCAGGGCGCGGCGATCGCCGAACGCCTGCGCGGCGCGGTCGAGGCGCTCCGCCTCGACGAGTATCCCGACCTGCGCCCGACCATCAGCGTCGGCCTGGCCCGCTCGAGCGCAGGAGCGTCGTCGCTTCGCGACTGGTTCAACGCCGCCGACCGTGCGCTGTATCGCGCCAAGGATGCGGGCCGCAACCGCGTCGCCGGCTGAGCGGCGAAGAAGTACTTTTCGGCCTGTCGCCTGCCGGCGCCGGCAGGCGATGATCCGTGCTCCTCCCACCGATCCGGCCCCACCATGGACTTCGCCCTGCTACCCGCCCTGCTGGCGCTGGCACTGCTGGACAGCCTCAACCCGTCCGCGCTGGTGGTCGCACTGTGGCTGCTGTCGCGGCCGCAGGCGGCGCCGCGGCTGCTCGCCTACGTGACCGGCATCCTGGCGGCCTACCTCGGGCTCGGCATCGCGATGATGCTCGGCTTCGGCGCCCTGCGCGACGCGATCGGCGACGCCCTCGACCATCCGGTCGCGCTGCTGGTGCAGGGACTGCTCGGCGCGGCGCTGCTGGCCTACGGCATCTTCGCGCCGAAATCGGCGCACCAGGCGCGGGAGCCGCATGCGCCCGCGGGAGGGCGCCTGGCCGGCTACGTGGCACTGGGGATGACCGTGACCGCGGTCGAGCTGGTCACCGCACTGCCCTATTTCGCCGCGGTGGCGCTGATGCTGGCCGCCGATCTCGCCCCGCTGCAGTGGCTGCCGCTGCTGCTCGCCTACAACGCCATCTTCGTCGCGCCGCCGCTGCTGCTGCTGGCGCTGCACGCGCTGCTCGGCAGCCGCACCGACGAGCGCTTCGCCCGCTGGCGCCAGCGCCTGCAACGGGGCGCGCGCGAGGCGGCGCTGTGGATCTTCGCCATCGTCGGCGTCGCCCTGCTGGGCGATGCCGTCTCCCGCCACCTCCAACTCGGCTCCGGAACGCGGGCCGAAGACCCTTCACGACAGCGCGCAGCGCTGGTCATCCATGGAGGTTCGCCCGCGCAAGGCGAGGTGGCGGGGTCTCCGTCTTCGCGGGCATGACGGCAGAAAACCCGCGGGACACCGCGCCAGGGCCTGTCCGGCACCCCGGAGCGGGTATCGAGCGCGATCCAGTTCACCTCCCACGTCCTGCCGCCGTCGACGGAGAACGCCTGTTCGAAGCGGGCCGAGTCCGGCGTGACTTCGGAGATCACGAACCGCACCAGGACCGCCCTCCCATCGACCGTCTCCTGGCCGTAGAACTCGTCGATCCCGTCGCTGAACGCACCGACGACCGGCCGGGTCATGATCCCGTCGGCTAGGTTGCCGTCGTGCATGCTCCATTGCCGTGCCGCCGGGTGGTACAGCCGCAGCGCCACGCCTTCCAGGCGCCCGGCGGGCCCTTCCACCTCCAGTTCCACCGGCTGGAACCCCAGCGCCAGCGCGCATGCCAGCGCGGTGCCCGGGCGCACGGTCGAACCGGTCCTGCCGCTCACGACTCCGGCCACGCGATCAGGCCCTCGGCACCCTCCACCACGACGACTTCGTGCTTTTCGAGCATCGGCACGAGCACGGGCTCCAGCTCCCGCTTCCACGCTTCGCCTTCGTAGAACGAGGACTTCAATCGTTCGCGCGCGGCGGCATCGGCGAACCCGCGCATGAAAAAGAACGCGTCGGGGTGCGGTCCTCCCTCGGGGAGAACGGCCATCTAGACTGCAGCTGCGATCAAAGGCGCGGCGAGGAAGATCTGGCGCCGCTGCGCGCCGTCGGCATCCGGCCCTAGAACGTCACCTTCACCGAGGCGGCGCTGCGCTCGGCCTCGCCGTGATACACCGCCTCGATGTTGTTGCCGTCCGGATCGAGCACGAACGCGGCGTAGTAGCCCGGATGGTAAGGGCGCTCGCCCGGGGCGCCGTTGTCGGAACCGCCGTTGGCGAGCGCGGCCCGGTGGAAGGCCTCCACCATTGCCCGATCGCGCGCCTGGAAGGCCAGATGATGGCGACCGGTGAGCTCGCCCCGCGCGGCCTCGCTGTCGGCCGTGGACACGAACAGCTCGTCGGCCCAGAAGTAGCCCTGGCCGGTGCCGCCCATCGGCACGTCCAGCGCCTCCAGCACCGCTGTGTAGAACGCCTGGCTGGCGGGCAGGTCGCGCACGATCAGCTGCAGGTGGTCGATCAGACGGCCGCGGTGGATTTCCTGGGTTTCCATGGCTGCTCCCGGTGGTGATCGGAGGCGCCTAGCCTGCCAGAAGCCGGCCGGCATAGGCAGCGCCGCCCGACGGATCCGGCGGACCATCTGCGCCGGCCGGCGCCGGGCATGCCCCGGGACCCGCGTGCGCGGCAGCGCCTGCCCGCGCCCGCCGCGCATCAGAACACCGACAACCCGGTCATTCGGGTGAAGCGATGCAGCGCGTAGCCGCCTAGCAGCGAGTTCCCCTTCTCGTCGAGCGCGGGCGACCACACGCACAGACTCATCACGCTGGGTACCACCGCGAGGATGCCGCCGCCCACCCCGCTCTTGGCCGGCAATCCGACGTGGAAGGCGAAATCCCCGGCGGCATCGTAGGTGCCGCAGGTCAGCATGATGGCGTTGATGCGCGTCGCCTGCTCCTCGCTGGTCACCCGCTTGCCGGAAGCCTGGCAGCGTCCGTCCGCCGCCAGGAACTGCGCGCTGCGCGCCAGGTCGACGCAGTTCATGCGCAGCGCGCATTGCAGATAGTAGAAATCGAGCACCGCGTCGACGTCGTTCTCGATATTGTCGAAGCTGCGGATGAAGTTCGCCAGCGCCACGTTGCGATATCCGCTGCGCCGCTCGGACTCCCAGATCTCATCGTCGCGGCCGACCTCGGGGTTGCCCGAGCGCCCGCGCATGAAATGCAGCAGCGCGCCCTCGGGCTGGTCGTAGTGGGACAGGATGACGTCGGCCACCACCATCGCGCCGGCGTTGATGAACGGATTGCGCGGGATGCCCTTCTCGTGCTCGAGCTGGATCAGCGAGTTGAACGGGTCGCCCGACGGCTCGCGGCCCAGGCGCTTCCACAGGTCGTCGCCTACCGCCTCCAGGCCCAGGGTCAGGGTATGCACCTTGGAGATGCTCTGGATCGAGAATGGTTCCCGGGCATCGCCCACCGCGTGCACCTCCCCATCCAGGGTGACCAGCGCCATGCCGAAGCGTTCCTTGGGCACGCAGGCCAGCGCCGGGATGTAGTCCGCCACCTCGCCCTCGCCGAAGCGCTGGCGCACCTCCTCGTCGATGGTGCCCAGGATGTCGGGCAGGTCGTGGCGGCTGAGGTCGTGGGGGTTCTGCGGTGGCTTGCGCATGGCTGGCCCGATCGACGGCGTGGCGGCCAGTGTGCACGCCGCGGCGTCAACCCCAGGTCAGGCCGCAGCAACCGCGGCCGGCAGCTCTCGATGCGAGCGCCTGGCGATGCCAACGCCGTTCCCGACCGCGATGGCTCCGCAATCCGCGGCGGCGCATGCGACTTGCGCCGTTCGAACCGCGAGCGGACGGCAGCCGGCGCCTACCCGGCGGCCTGCCGATGGCCTTGCCAGGCCCGCAGCAACTCGGTCTCGCGCTCGCGGCTCATGCCGGCACGCTGTTCGGCCTGGCGTTCGGCCGGCAGGCCGCCGAGCCACGCGAGCAGGTCGGCCACGGTGGTCGCCAACGGACGGAAGGAGAGGCCGGCGGCGATCGCCCGCGTGTTGTCGACCTGGCCGTAGCCGCCGTATTCGTGCGCGGCCGGGAACCAGACCGGCAACTCGCCGCCGAAACCGACCTCGCGTGCTGCGAGGAATTCGGCCGGCACATGGGTGAAGCGTACCGGGCCGCCGGTCACCGCGTGGATGCCGTGCACCATCGCGTCGGTGGACATGCGGTAGTCGGGGCCGACCGCGTTGAAGGTGCCGGTGGTGCCGTTCTCGGCCAGTCGGATCATCCATTCGGCCAGGTCGCGTCCGTCGATGATCTGCACCGGGTCGCTGCCGTCGCCTGGCACCAGTACCTCGCCGCCGGCGGCGATGCGCCGCGGCCAGTAGCTGAAACGGTCGGTCTCGTCGCGCGGGCCGACGATGTAGCCGGGACGCACGATCGTGGCGCGCTCGCCGAACCGGCGGCGCGCCTCGGCCTCGCTCAGCGCCTTGAGCGGACCGTAGAGGCTCATGTCGGCGCGCAGGCTTTCCATGGTCTCGGCCATGGCATCGGCGCCGCGGTAGTCGGCCAGCGCGGCGTCCTCGTCGATACCCGGGCGCGAGCCGTCCGCATAGACCGAGATCGTCGAGATGAAGAGGTACTGGCCCACCTTGCCCTGCAGTACGTCGGCGGCGTCGCGCACCCAGAACGGCAGACTGGTCGGGTTGTCGATGCACACGTCCCACTCGCGCCCTTCCAGCGCTCCCAGCTCGCCCTTGTTCCGGTCGCCGTGCAGCTGTTCCACTTCGCCCGGCCATTCCGGCGACGGCCGCGATCCGCGGTTGAACAGCGTGACCCGATGCCCGCGCGCCAGCGCGTAGTCGACCTGGAACGGCCCGGTGAAGCCGGTACCGCCCAGGATCAGGATGCGCAGCGGCCGCGCCGCCCGTTCCACCCTTGGGGTCGCGGCGCGAGCGGCGGCGGCGGGGAACGCGGCGGCGGCGGCGGCGAGCGCGCCGAGCTTGAACAGGTCGCGGCGGGTCGTGGGCATTGCGGCATTCCTCGATGGCGGGAAGTCCCAGCCATCGATTGTGGGCATGTCCGCCGGCTCCTGGCCCGTGACGAAAGTGGGGGGGTCTGGGGCGCCGGCTTTGGCCCTCAGGCCGGGACCGGCGGCGCCGGGCGCGTCGCGCGCAGGCCGAACCAGCCCAGCTCGGCGAAGACCAGCACCACCAGCGCCTGCGCGGAGACGAAGGCGATGCCGAGCGGGCTAGGCTGCCAGGTGCCGCCGAACGCCACCCAGGCGCTGCCGGCCACCCAGGCCAGGTTGATCGCCACCACCGCGGCCATGGCGCCGCGCGGCACCGTGGGGCGTCGGGACAGCGCGAGGAGCCAGAGCACGAACGGCACGCAGATCAGGCCGGCGGTGCGCTGCAGCCCCGCGGGCAGCTGCAGCAGCGGCGCCAGCAGATCGGCCGCGGCGAGCAGCAGCAAGGCGGTCGCGCCGGTGGCGAGAGCATCGACGAGCAGCAGACGGGGCGGGAACTTCGGATCGGCGAAAATGCGCTGCAGGGACATCGCTGGGCTCCTCTGGTCGGGGTTGGAAGGATGCTGCGCCGCCGCGGTCCCGTGCGCCATTACCTGCGAAGTAATGACTCATGCACGCGCCGATCCGCTATCGTCGCAGCTATGACTCCGCCCGCCTCCGTACAGCGTCCGGTGGGAGAGCAGCTGCGCCACTGGCGCCGCCGCCGGCTGCTCTCCCAGGAAGACCTCGCCGGCCTGGCCGGCATCTCGTCGCGCCACCTGAGCTTCATGGAGACCGGGCGTTCGGTTCCCAGCCGCGCGATGCTGCTGCGCCTGTCCGATCGCCTGGACGTGCCGCTGCGCGATCGCAACCGCCTGTTCACCGCGGCCGGCTACGCACCGGTCTATGGCGAGCGTGCGCTCGACGATTCCGGGCTGGAGGCGGCACGGCGTACCATCGACCGGCTGCTGCGCGGCCACGAGCCCTATCCGGCGCTGGCGGTCGACCGCCACTGGCAGATGCAGGCGGCCAACCGCGCGCTGGCGCCCTTCCTCCGGGGCGTGGCGCCGGAGCTGCTGGTACCGCCGGTCAACGTCCTGCGCCTGAGCCTGCATCCCGAGGGGGTGGCGCCGCGCATCGTCAACCTGGGCCAATGGCGCGCTCACCTCCTCGATCGGCTGCGCAGGCAGGTGGAGGCCTCCGGGGACGACGTGCTCGACGCGCTGCTGCAGGAACTCCTCGGCTATCCCGCACCGGAACACGACGAGACCCCGGATCCGGCCGCCATCGCCGTGCCCATGCGCCTGCGCAGCGAGGTCGGCGAGCTGTCCTTCCTCAGCACCACCACGGTGTTCGGCACCCCGGTGGAGGTAACCCTGTCGGAACTGGCGATCGAATCGTTCTTCCCCGCCGACGCGAAGACGGCGAAGGTGATGCGCGCGATGTCGCTGGTGGGGCGGGTCATGCGGTTCCGGCTGCCGCTGCCGCAACGCCGCTCCTGAAGCGTGCGACCGGCCCCGGATGGGCCCGCCCCCCAGACGGACCATCACCGAACCACTGGGCGACGGCCTGCAGGCGCTCGGCAGGGCGCCGGGCCTCGGCCGAGCCCATGCCGCGATTGTTCCGCAGCCGTCCCGCCTGCCTCGCGATGCCGGTGTCGGCACCTGCTATCCGGCGCTCGCCACCGTCCGCTTTTCCCGCAGCCGCAACGCGATCGCTTCGCGCAGGCCCGGCCCTGGCGGCACGCGCAGGTCGAACTCGCGGCGCAGCACGTCGACGACCGCGTCGGCATCGGCGAGTTCGCGGCGCTCGCTGCGGGCGCCGACCCGGTGGACGCTGTAGCGGCCGTTCAGCAGCACCTTGCGGATGCCCGGCCCGGTGCGCGCCGCGCGCAGGTGGCCCAGGAAGGGCGAGTCGGGATGCGTGGACACGTACCAGTTGCCGACCTCGCAGTCGATGGCGGCCTGCGGCTGCAAGTCGAAGCGGTACAGCGCGCGCCATTCGCCCGCCACCCGCGCATCGAGGGCGTATTCGCCATCGCGGCGGGCGAGCCGATAGGTCTCGTGCGGGGTCGGCTGTTCCTCGCGGCTGTCCAGCAGCAGCGGCGCGGTCGGCACCATGCCGCCGAAACCGACGTCGACCAGATGCCGCACGCCATCGATGGGCACCAGCAGCGCCAGGTGGGTGCGGGCCCCGGGGACATCGCCTTCGATCACGCGCGCGGCGAGCGCCCGGGCGTCATAGCCCAAATGCTGCAGCAGGGCCAGGAACAGACCGTTGAGTTCGTAGCAGTAGCCGCCGCGCCCGTCATGGAGCAGCTTGCGCTCCAGCGCGGGCAGGTCCAGCGGTACCGGCGCGCGCAGCAGCGTGGCCAGCGTCTCGAACGGGAAGGCGGCGGTATGGCGCAACTGCAGGTCGCGCAGGGTTTCCAACGTGGGCGGCGGCGGCCGGCGGTAGCCTAGGCGCTGCAGATAGGTGACGGTGTCGCGCAGCATCGAGACCATGGGCAAGCACCCTCTTCGATCGGGGGCGCCACTGTGCAACCTGAAGTCGGATTGAGGTCAAGCCTTGCGCTCGGCCACCCGGCTCCGGGCTGGTGCCGGGGACCGGGAGCGGGACGGATCACGCCTTCCGGCACCGGCGTGCGCAGTGCGCAGTGCGCAGCGCTCCGGACCGCTGCAGCGGGCGAGCGCTGCAGGCGCCCGATCACCGCTGCCGCAGCCCTCTTTTCTCGAACCAATGGTGCGCGTAGGGATTGTCGTTGTACCGCGGAATCTCCCGGTAGCCGTTGCGCACGTACATCGCCCGCGCCTCGGCGAGCCCGCGGTTGGTGTCCAGCCGCAGCACGTCGAGGCCGGTCCTGGCGGCATGCGCCTCCAGCGCCTCGAGGATGCGCTGGCCCACTCCCAGCCCCCGGGCCTCGGGCGCCACCCACATGCGCTTGATCTCGCCGACGCCGGCTCCCTCCGCCTTGAGCGCGCCGCAACCGATCGGCTGGCCGTCCAGATGCGCCAGCAACAGCAGGCCACGGGGAGGGACGAGCTCTTCGGGGTCGGCTGGAACGCTGCGAGAGGGATCGAACCCGGTCTCGAAGCGCCGGTCGAGTTCCTGGAAATACGCCTCGAGGCAGGCGCGCGCATCGGCTCCTGCCGGATCGGCCGGCGCGACCGTCACCGCCGAGGCGCGCAGCAGCCGCTCCAGCTCCGCCATCGCAGCCACCAGGCGCCCGCGCTGCGCATCGCCCAGCGGCGCCAGCAGCGAACCGGCGAACTCCTCCGAGCGGCGATCCAGCTCGGCCACTTCCTTCAGCCCCCTGCGCGTCAGCTTCGCACGCCGCACCCGTCGGTCGTCGCGGGCGCGGTCGGAGGTCACCAGGCCCTGCCCCTCCAGCGAGCGCAACAGCCGGCTGAGATAACCGGAATCGAGCGACAACCGCGCCCGCAGGTCGCGTACGTCGGCACCGTCGCGGCTGATCTCGAACAGCACCCTCGCCTCCGCGAGCGGACGGCCGCCTCCGAGATAGCTGTCGCTCAGCACGCCGATCCGCCGCGTCACCGCACGGTTGAAGCTGCGTACCTGCTGAACCTGGCCGGCATCCATTGCCTGACTTTAGTCCGATAATTGGTCGCGCGCAAGCGCCTCGGCCGGGCCTACCAGATGCGGACCCGCTCCTCGGGCGCGATCCACAGCGGGTCGCCCTCGGCGACGCCGAAGGCGTCGTACCAGGCGTCGATGTTGCGCAGCGGCGCGAAGGCGCGGATGTGGCCGGGCGAGTGGGTACCGTTGACCAGCTGCTGGCGCAGCGCATCGTCGCGCCACAGCGTGCGCCACACCTGCGCCCAGCCCATGAACAGGCGCTGCTCGCCGGCGAAGCCGTCGATCACCGGGGCCTGGCCGCCGTCGAGCGAGCGGCGGTAGGCTTCCAGGGCGATGGTCAGCCCGCCCAGGTCGCCGATGTTCTCGCCCATCGCCACCCGGCTGTTGATGCGCATGCCCGGCAGTTGCGGGAACTCGTAGGCCTCGTACTGGGCGCCGAGCCTGGCCGCCTGCGCCTCGAACTTGGCCGCGTCCTCAGCGGTCCACCAGTCGCGCAGCAGCCCGGCGCCGTCCGACTTGCGGCCCTGGTCGTCGAAGCCGTGGATGATCTCGTGGCCGATCACACCGCCGATGGCGCCGTAGTTCACCGCCGGATCCGCGTCCGGGTCGAAGAACGGCGGCTGCAGGATCGCGGCCGGGAACACGATCTCGTTCTTGACCGAGTTGTAGTAGGCGTTGACGGTCTGCGGGGTCATGCCCCACTCGCCCTTGTCCACCGGCTTGCCGATGCGCACGCGGCGGTAGTCCCACTCGAAGGCGCGGGCGCGCTCGGCGTTGCCGAACACGTCGCCGTTGGCCAGCTGCAGGCCGCCGTAGTCGCGCCAGGTGTCCGGGTGGCCGATCTTGAGGCCGAAGCCCTGGAGCTTGGAACGGGCCTCGGCCTTGGTGGCGGGGCTCATCCAGTCGAGCTGCTCCAGGCGCGCGCCCATTGCCGCCTTCACGTTGGCCACCAGCTCATCCATCTTGGCCTTGGCATCGGCCGGGAAGTACAGCGCCACGTAGTCGCGGCCCAGCGCCTCGCCCATCGCCGAGGAGGTGTACTCCACCGCGCGCTTCCAGCGCGGACGCTGTTCGGGCTGGCCGGAGAGGAACTTGCTGCGGAACTCGAACTCGGCGTCCACGAACGCGCCCGAAAGCAGCGGTGCGGCGTTGTCCGCGGTGTGGAAGGCCTGCCAGGCCTTGAGCGTGGCGAGGTCGGTGTCGGCGAAGATCGCCGCCAGCTTCGGGAACGCGGTGTCCTGGCGGATCACGCCGCGCTCGGCATAGTCCACGCCGGCCGCTTCCAGGAACGCGCCCCAGGGAAAGCCGGGCGCCGTCGCGTCCAACTCGGCCAGCAGCACCGGGTTGTAGGTCTTGTCGCGGTCGCGGCTCTCGGCGCGGGTCCAGTGCGCCTCGGCGATGCGGGTCTCCATCGCCATGACGGCGTCGGCGTCGCCGGCGGGATCGTCCCAACCGGCCAGTTCCAGCATCTGAGCGATGTATTGCACGTAGCGTTCGCGCTGCGGCGCGAACTTCTCGTCCAGGTACATCTCGCGATCGCCCAGGCCGAGGCCCGACTGGCTCATGTAGAGGGTGTAGAGGTCGGGGTCGCGCTGGTCGTCGGAGACCGCCACGGCGAAGAGGCTGCCACCGAAGCCGGCGTTGCGCCCGCCCATCAGGCGCGCCACGTCCTCCCTGTCCGCCGCCGTCCGGATGGCGTCCAGGTGCGGCTGCAGCGGCGCGGCGCCCAGCGCCTCCACGGCATCCGCGTCCAGGAAGCCCCGGTAGAGGGCGGCCAGTTTGACCCGGTCGTCGCCGGCGGCCGGGTCGCCCGGCACGTAGCTATCGGCCAGCTGCCGCACCCGCGCCTCGGACAGGTCGCGCAGCGCCAGGAACGAGCCGTACATGGAGCGGTCGGCCGGGATCTCGGTGCTGGCGGCCCAGTTGCCGCTGACGTAGGCGAAGAAGTCCTCGCCCGGCCGGACACCGGTATCCATGCCGCCGGTGTCGATGCCCCAGGTGCCGAAGCGCGGCGACGCGATCGCCTCGCCCGCGCCGCCCGCGGCGGCAGGCGCATCGTCGAACAGCATCACCACCTGGCAGTCGGTATCCAGGCAGCGGTCGCCGGCGGACGCGGCGGCGGTCATGGCGAGCGCGAGCGCGGTGGCGGCGCAAAGGATGGTCTTCTTCAAGGCTGGATCTCCGGAATGAACGGGCGCCGGTCCGTGGGACGACCGGGCTTTCTACCGCAGATCCCATCGCACCGGGCAGTGCCAAGGGTTGGGGAGACCCGGCCGGGCGAGACACCGGCCCCGGCTCAGACGAAGCCGATCCAGCGGCCGGCCACCAGCGTGGCCGTCCACAGCAGCGCCGACAGGCCCGCCAGCATGCGCATGCCTGCCGGCACATCGCCGGGGTTCCGCGGCCACGGGCGCCGGCGCAGCAGGCGGTGCTGCGCGGCGATGTTCGCCAGCGCCAGTGCAAGCAGCACCAGCTTCCAACGAAATGCCGCGTTGCCGAGGTAGGCGAGCGGCTGGACGCTGAACAGCCATGCGCCGGTGGCGATCGCCAGCGCGAGCCCTGTCGCCGCCACCCGGACCGCCGATCGCGCCAGGATCGCCAGGCGCTCGTTCGCGCCGGCGAACACCAGGCGCAGATCCAGCGGCAGGATGCTCCCGAGCAGCAGCGCGATGCCGAGCAGGTGCGCGGCATTGACGAACAGGTAGGCGGTGCCGGAGTCCTGCAGCCAGCGCGCGCCCGGCCAGGCTTCGAGCCAGCCGAGCAGCGCGGCGACGGACACGCTCACGGCGTCTGCAGGCGCTCCGGATACATGTCGTAGTGTTCGCCGGCCAGGGTGATGCGAACCGCCTTCATGTGGCGCCGGTCGGCCTCCCTGGAGCGGTTGCCGAGCACCGTGATCCGGTCGCCGGGCTGCGCGGTGTCGCCGCGAAAGCCGGAGCGCTCGGTCTGCGACGGATTGCCCAGGTCGACCCGCCAGCTGCTGCCGTCGGCGGCCTTCACCTGCAGCCACGGGTGCGGCGGCGCCATCGAAATCGACTCGATGGTCCCCTCGAGCGTGCTCTGCGCCTCCACCGCCCAGTTCCAGCCGTGGTGCGCCGAAGCGGTGGCGCCCACGGCGGCGATCGCGATGACGCACAGGCACGCGTGCCAGCGGTTGCGGAAGCTCGTGGAATGCGTGTTCATGCTGTCCTCCTTCGACGTGTCGGCAGCCGCGGCCGGAGTCGGCCCGGCGACGCTGCCCCATGGTGGAACAGGCTCCATCTGCCGATCGTGAACCCGGCATTCGGGCCGCGGCCGGAACCCGCCGCCCGGCTGCACCGCGGCGACTAGGCCGGATCCCGCAGCGTCCGCCGGAACAGCGCCAGCATCCGCCGCCATGCTTCGGCGGCGGCGGCTTCGTCGTAGCGCGGGGTGGTGTCGTTGTTGAACCCGTGCTGGGTATCGGCCGGCTGGTACAGCGACCAGGTCACGCCCGCCGCCTCGAGCGCCTCCTGGTAGGCCGGCCAGGCCGCGTTGATGCGCTCGTCGTGGGCGGCCAGCACCACCAGCAGCTCGGCGCGGATCTTCGGCACGTCCTCCAGCGGCGCGGCGCTGCCGTAGAACGGCACCGCGGCGGACAGCCCGGGCAACCGGGTGGCCAGGTAGTTGGCCATGCCCCCGCCGTAGCAGAAGCCGACCACGCCCAGGCGCCCGTTGCTTCCCTCGATGCCCTGCAGCAGCGTCGCCGCGGCGATGAAATCCTCGCGGGTCCGCTCCTGGTCGAGCTGCGGGAACAGCGCGCGGGCCGCATCCTCGTCGCCGGGATAGCCGCCCAGCGGGAACAGCGCGTCCGGCGCGAAGGCGATGTAGCCCTCCAGCGCGATGCGCCGCGCCACGTCCTCGATGTGCGGGTTGAGTCCGCGGTTCTCGTGCACCACCAGCACCGTGGGCAGCGGGCCATCGGCCTGCGCCGGCCGGACCAGGTAGCCGCGCCCGCGGCCGTAGCCCTTCGGGGCATCGAACTCCAGGGATTCGGCCGCCAGGCGCGGATCGCCCGGCGCGACCTGCTGCGCCTGGGCGAAGCGCGGACTCAGCGCCGCCAGCAACCCCGCAGCGGTGGTCGCGCCCACTGCGAACCGCGCCGCGCCGGCGAGGAATCCGCGACGATCGATGGCGCCATGCACGTACTGGTCGAACAGGCGCAGCACTTCGGGATCGAAATCGCTGGCGGTCTTGCGCGGCGGGCTGGTCATGCGGGCCTCCTGGAGCGACGGTC
This sequence comes from Luteimonas salinisoli, assembly GCF_013425525.1. GTDB lineage: Bacteria > Pseudomonadota > Gammaproteobacteria > Xanthomonadales > Xanthomonadaceae > Luteimonas > Luteimonas salinisoli. Next base: position 72,451 of record NZ_JACCKA010000072.1, read on the forward strand.
CCGGAACGGTGCCAGAAAAATCGTGCCGGGGACAATTTCGCCTTGCCGAACCATCGTGCCGGGGACACTTGGCGTCGCCGTCGTTCGCGCATGCGCAGCGCCCGACGGTCGAGATTGTCCCTGACCCCGTTTTTTTGCTTTGCCTGACACCGGCCTGCGCGATGAAACGCCGCCCTCGTTTGCGACGACGGCGGCGAACGTGGCGGCGGAACGCGCCCCACCGAACCGGCTCAGGCGATCAGGGGGGAGCGCATCCAAAGTTCTGCAGGCAACGCGTGTGCTTGAGATAGCACGCGGTGCCGCCGCTCGCTTGACATTCCGCCAGCTGCTGATTGCAGAACCTCCTTTGCGCATCGGTACAGGCGAATGCGGTAGTAGCAGCGCCGATGCCCACGGTGAACACGCAGGCAGCGAGCAGCTTCAGTCTCGAAGTCATCGGTCTTCCTTGGTTTCGCCCATTGGCGGGCATCCAGAACCTAGCGCGCCCCGAAATCGCTCGATGTGATATCGATCGCAATCGAGAATCCCGGCGGCGCGCCGGATCCGCACGCCGGCACCACCCCGCGCCGCCGCACGATGCCGGCCGACATTCCCGGAAGCGGCGCACCGCGGTCTCGCATCGCAGCCCTTGCATGGATCCGGCCATTCATTGCCGATCCCTTTCCGGGTCGATGCGCCTCCTCCTTGCCGCTACGGCTCGGAGGATCCGGCCGCGGACACGACGACGACGTTCTTCCCGCGCGTCCTTCCCCGCTCCAGGTAGGCGATGGCCTCGGGGACCCGGGCGAGCGCATAGCGCTGGTCGATCACCGACCGGAGCGAGCCGGCCTCCACCATCCCGCGCAGCACCTCCAGGTCCTGCGGATTCAGGTCCGCGAACAGCGAGGCCTGGGTCTGGCTGACGAACGGAGAGGAGAGTTTCGCCCACAGCACCCGGGAGATGGGGCCAAGCCAGGGATCCGCCTTGGGCCCGGTGACCATGACCAGGATCCCGTCGGGCTCGAGCGCACGTCGATACGCCCGCAGCGGGCGATTGCCGACGTTGTCGATGATCACGTCGTAGCGCTCCGCACCCGCGGTGAAATCGGCCTGCGTGTAGTCGATCACCTGGTCGGCGCCCAGCGCGCGGACCAGCTCGAGATTGCGCGTACTGGAGACACCGGTCACGTCCGCGCCCAGCGCCTTGGCGATCTGCACCGCATACGTGCCCACGCCGCCGGACGCGCCGTTGACGAGCACCCGCTGGCCGGACTGCACCTGGCCCGCGTCGCGCACCGCCTGCAGCGCGGTCACGGCCGCGACGGGAATCGCGGCCGCCTCTTCGAAACTCATGCCGGCCGGCTTGTGCGCCACCGTACCGCCCTCCTTCACCACCAGGTACTCGGCGAAGGCGCCGCTGCGGCCACCGAACACCGCGTCGCCAGGCTTGAACCGTCGCACGTCACGGCCGACGGCTTCCACGGTGCCCGCGAAATCCACCCCCGCCCGCGCATCCTCCGGCCGGCCGATGCCCGAAAAAAACCGCATGAAATAAGGCTTGCCCTGCATGTAGTGCCAGTCGAGCGGATTGACGCCGGCAGCGTGCACCCGGACCAGCAATTCGTCGTCGCCAGGCGCGGGGCGCGCAACCCGTTCGAGCGCCAGGACCTCGACCGAGCCGTAGCAGTGGGCCCGGACCGCCTGCATCGGCACCGCCCCTTCCGGCAACCCGGCCGGGGGCGGGCAGGCCCCGTCGCGGCTCAGCATCACGGCCGTCGCGCCCAGCGCCACGACCAGCAGCGCAACGACGGATCCCAGGACCTTCGTGCGTCGGCGCATGGCCTTCCCCTCGCTGCGTGGCAACTCCGAAGCGGAGTATGGTCACCGCGCGAGCCGGCCGTACCATGCCGGTCGTCACCGGCCGGAACGGGCCGGCACCGGCGCACGGTCGGCCGAAACTCGCCCCGGCGCGCGCCTGGCCGTTCAGGCCAGCGCGAAATCCAGTGCCGCGCGGATCGCCGCCACCTGCGCGGCGTTGCACTGCTCCGGCGTGGCGCTGGGGCTGTCCGGATAGACCTCGGTGGTCGTCACGTAGCGCGCGCCGGTGAGGCCGGCGCACAGGCCCAAGCGCTTGACCGGGTACTGGATGAGCCCCGGCACGACGATGGGCGAGCCGATGAGTCGCCCCTCGTCGTCGGCCGGCGCGATGCGGGCGACCCGCGCCACCGCAGCGAGGACCGCCTGCTGGAACTCGAGCTGCGGGTTCTCGCTGTCGCCCACCAGGTAGAAGCCGTCCGGCACCCCGTCGGGCACGAACTCGACGCCATCGCGCGCGGCCAGCGCCGGGCGGAATTCGGACTCGTCGGTGTCGGTGGTCTCGTGCAGGTCCACGTGCACCAGCACGCGATCGCGCAGCGGCGCGACCAGGCGCATGAGAGCGGCCGCCTCCGGCGCGGGACTGTCTTCGCGGAACGAGCGGTTGGGATCGACCGCCTGCGGATTCCACCGATGGATCCGCTCGTAGGCCCATGGGCTCACGCACGGCGCGACGACCAGGTTGATCCGGCCGGCGTAGTCGGCCGCATGGTCCTCGGCGAACTGCAGCGCCCCGTGCACGCCGCTGGTCTCGTAGCCGTGCACGCCGCCGGTGACCAGGGCCACGGGCAGGTCGTCGCGCCAGTCGCGGCTACGGAGGGCGTACAGCGGATAGCCGTCGGGCGGGTAGTCCAGGCGGCCGTACTCCACCACGTCGTGGCGCGGGCGCAGGCGCTCGATCGCGTCCAGCACGTCCGCCCGGTAGCTGCGCCGGCGCGTCTGTCGCGACAGCCAGGCGCCGATTTCCGCAGGGCCCCAGGGCACTCCTGGCGTGCCGATCGGATAGGAAGGGAGCGTCGTCGTCATGCTCGTATTTCGGTGGCGCCGCGGGCGGGCCGCACACTGTAGCAGCGCGCGATGGCGCTGCCGATCCGCCGTCACGCCACCGGGTCTGGATCGTCGACCGCCAGCAGACCAGGGTAGCGGCCATTCATGAAAACGAAGCTTCGCTCCGGCCGACACCCTGTCCGGTGCGTGGGCCCGGCGACGTTTTCAATCATGGGGGCGGGACTGCGCCCCGCGCCCGGCGGGCGGTGTGGTTCGCGACATTCCGCGCGCCTTCCCCTGCGCAGCCCGACGATCCGTCACGACGACAAGGAGTTCCACCATGAAAAGCACGACGGCAATGAACGCCGCTTCGCTGCGCAGCCCCCACGCGGTCACCGTTTCGGTGCCGGCGAGCGTGGCCAACGACCTCGGCAAGATGAACGAGGTCACCAAGAGCATCCTCGGCCGGCTCGGCTGCGAGGGATGTCATTCCGGCTTCGACATCCGCTACCTGATCGAGCGCGACTTCCGGGTCAACCCCGACCTGCGGATCGAAGGATTCAGTCCGCACGTCGGCTTCTGAATCCGGCGCCGCGTGACACCGCCACTGCCCGAACTGGGCGTCGGGCTCGTTCTCTGGCCCGCGTTGCTGCCGCTGCTGTCGGACGACGGCGGCGGCATCGACGTGATCGAGATCGAGCCCGAATTCTTCTGGTTCGAGACCGGCAACCCGCTCGAGCCGATGCGGATGGACACCGGCGTGCTGCGGCAACTGGCCGACCTGCCGCAACGCAAGCTGGTGCACGGCGTCGCCTCGCCGGTGGGTGGCGGTCTCGCGCCGGATCCGCAGCGCATGGACCTCATGCGTGCGGTGGTGACGACGCTGCAGGCGCCGTGGGCCAGCGAACACCTCAGCTTCAACGCGGTTCCGGCACCGGAAGGGCGCGTCGACGCCGGCTTCCTGCTGCCGCCGCTGCAGACCGTGGAAGGCGCCGAACAGGCGGCCGCCAACATCCGCGCGATGGCCGACGGGCTGCGCATTCCGGTCGCGGTCGAGAACAACGTCAACTACCTGCGGCCCTGCCCCGGCGAGCTGACCGACGGCGACTTCCTCGCCGAGGTCGCGCAGCGCGCCGACTGCGGGCTGCTGCTCGATCTGCACAACCTGTGGGTCAACGAGCAGAACGGCCGCCAGCCGGCGCGCGCGGCGCTCGAGCGGCTGCCGCTCGAGCGCGTCTGGGAAGTCCACCTGGCCGGCGGCACCCGGCACCGCGGCTACTGGCTGGACGCGCACTCGGGGCCGGTCGCGGACGAGGTGATGGCCCTGGCCGCGGAAACCATCCCCGCACTGCCCAACCTGCGCGCCCTCATCTTCGAGATGCTGCCCGCCTATCTGCCGCAGGTCGGCATGGGGAAGGTACGCAGGCAGATCGAGCGGCTGCACGGGCTGTGGGCGCTGCGCAGGCCCGGACCGCCGCGACCCCCACGCCAGGCGGTCGCGGTCGCGGTCGATGCCGGAGCCGGTCTTCCCCGCCAGGGGCGAGCGCCGTCTTCCGCCGAGTGGGAGCAGGCGCTGGGCGCGTCCGTCTCGGGCCTGCCGCACGCGCGTGGCAGGCTGCCCGCACTCGAAGACGACCCGGGCGTCGACATCCTGCGCGAACTGGCGCTCAACGCGCGGGCGGGCCAGATCGCCAGCGCCGCACGGCTCACCACCCGCGTCCTGCTGGCGCACGGCGGGGGCGACGCGTTCCAGGCGATGTTCGCCGGCTACGCCGCCTCCCACCCGCCGCGGCAGTTCGCCAGTTCCGAGGCGCTGGCCTTCCTCGATCACGCACGCAGCCAGCCCCATGCCATCCGCTACCTCGAGGACGTGGCCGCGTTCGAGAGCGCCGTCATCCGATCGGCCCTCGGCAGGGACGCGCATCGCGTCGACTTCCACGTCGATCCGCTGCCCCTGCTCGCCGCCCTGTCGGAAGGCCGCGCCGTCCCGGACCTGCCCGCATCCGGTCCGTACCGGATCCAGGTCGAAAGCGGCGCCGTCACCGCCCTGACGCACGCCGGGGCCAGGCGTCGGAGGCGCCACCGCCCGTCGCAGTAGGCGGCGCCCGGCCCGCAGGCCGGACAGCGGATCCGCCCCCGTCGATCGCGGCACGTCTTCCTTGGACTGCGCCGGCGTCGGCACGTGCCCGCCGCGGCCGGCCCCGATCGCGGTTTCCCGCTACGATCGCCCGACAGGCGCGATTCATGGCGCCGCCGCTGATCCGACCGAAGGGGATTCCTGCATGTCCACGCCTCGCCCCGGCTACGCGCTGGTCACCGGCGCGTCCAGCGGCATCGGCGCCGCCATCGCCCGCGAGTACGCACGCCGGGACGTTCCGCTGATCCTCACCGCCAGGCGGCAGGAGCGCCTGGAGGCGCTGGCGGACGAACTGCGCAGCCGGGTCGACGTCCAGGTCGCCGCCGCCGATCTCGCCGATCCGCAGGCGCCTGCCGGCCTGGTCGCCGAGATCGAGCGGCGCGCCCTGCACGTGCGCATCCTCGTCAACAACGCCGGCTACGGCGTACCGGGGCGCTACGACGGCAGCGACTGGGCCGCCCACGCCACGTTCCTGCAGGTGATGACGACGGCGGTCTGCGAACTGACCTGGCGGCTGCTGCCCGCGATCCGCGAGTCCGGCGACGGCCGCATCCTCAACGTCGCCTCCTTCGCCGCGCTGATGCCGGCCGCCGACGGCCAGACCCTGTACGCGCCGGCCAAGAGCTTCCTGCTCAAGTTCAGCGAGGCGCTGGCGCTGGAGAACGCCGACCGCGGCGTGCACGCGACCGCACTGTGCCCGGGCTTCACCCGCTCCGAGTTCCACGACGTCACCGGAACGCGCGCAAGGATGCGCGTGCCGCCGCGCATGTGGCTGGAGGCCGCCGACGTCGCCCGCGCCGGCATCGACGGCAACGAGCGCGGCCGGGTGCTGGTCGTGCCCGGATGGCGCTACCGGCTGCTGCACGCGCTCGTCCGCCACCTGCCGCACCGCGGCGCGATGGCGCTGATGGCCCGCAATTCGCGGAAGATACGTCCGCTGTAGACGTCCGCCCTGCACCCCCGGCACCAAGGTCCGGCCTGTCGCACTTGCCCGGAACGCGGACCCCTTACCATCCTCCAGACCCGGAGAACTTCGCGGGCAGCGCCATGGCCTTGCGCGACCCGCCGCTCGTGATTCCCCGAAAAAGACAAGGACATGCCCGCCGATGAAGAATGCGCCCGAATGGATAGGCGACCTGAGCATCACCCTGCACGACGACGACGACACCGCCTTCGAAACGGTCGTCGCGCTGCTCCGCCGCTGCCTCGGCCTGGACGGCGCCAGTGCCGTCGCCTGGGCCCGCCACCTTCACCGCAACGGCCAGGCGAGGCTGGGGCCGTGGAGCGCACCGGTCGCACGCGCCATCCACGGGGAGTTGCTGCGGCTCTCGGCGCAGTACGGCTGTGCCGGGCTGCGCCCCGTGCTCGAGGACGCCTCCGCGGAGGCGCAGGAGCCGCACCGGCGGGCCTCGCAGAAGGCTCATCATCTGCTCGGCGCGCACTTCGGCCAGTGGGACAGCGATAGCCTGCAGATCGTCAAGCGCGAGTTCCCGATCTACCTGCGGGTCGACGTGCAGCGCGCGGTGGAGGCGTTGACCGGTTCCGCACGTCGGGTCGGCATCCACTCCCGGAATCGCTACGAGGCCTCGGACCTTGCCGCCCTGCTGTCGGAACGGAACAACCCCAAGCTCGTGGGCGCGCTGGAATTCGAAGACGTCGACATCGGCGAAGACCGGCCGGCGCGCCTGGCGACCAACTGCCTGAGCCTGATCGAGGACGTCGAAGTACCGTTGGCGCTGTGGATGAACCACCGCACCGACACCGGCGACATGCCACAGCTCGGCATCGAGCTGCTGGCGCCGCCCGGCGAGGCCGCCGCGCGCCGCGTCGCGGCCATCCTCGAAGCCGTCGAGTCCGCCGTGGCCGAGGGCCAGAGCTACCGCGGCAAGATCCTCTCGCTGGAGGCCAGCGAGACCTACCGCGGCCTCTCGGCGCAGGCGCTGACCGTCCACGACCGCAGCGTGGTGACCGAGGACGAGCTGATCCTGCCCAGGGAAGTGCGGCAGGCGCTGGAGCGCCACGTCGTCGAGTTCGCCGCCGACCGCCCGGCGCTCAAGGCGCTCGGCCAGCCCACGCGCAAAGGCGTGTTGCTGTACGGCCCGCCCGGCACCGGCAAGACCCACACCATCCGCTATCTCGCCCACCGCCTGGCCGACCACACCACCTTCCTGGTCACCGCCGAGCAGGCCGGCCTGATCGACGTCTACTTCCGCCTGGCGCGCCTGTTCGCCCCTTCCATCCTGGTGATCGAGGACGCCGACCTGATCGCGCGCCAGCGCGGCAGCATGGACTCCGTCTGCGAGGAGGCGCTGCTCAACCGCCTGCTCAACGAGATGGACGGCCTGCGCAGGGATGCCGACATCTTCGTGATCATGACCACCAACCGCCCCGAGACCCTGGAAACCGCCCTGGTCCAACGTCCCGGCCGCATCGACCACGCCATCGAAGTACCGGTGCCGGACGCCGCCTGCCGGCGCCTGCTGCTGCAGCTCTACGGCGACGCCCTCGAAATCGCTCCCGACCTGCAGGCCACCCTGGTCGACCGCACCGAGGGCGTGAGCGCCGCCTTCATCAAGGAAATCGCCCGACGGCTCGCCCAGCAGTCCATTCGCGCCGGCCATCCGGGACGGATCGAGCCCGGGGACATGGAAGCGGTACTCGGCGAGATGCTTTCGGAACGCGACGGGTTGAGTCTGCGGCTGATGGGCGGAGCGGGCTGAAGCCCCGGTGCGGGCACGGCGCTGTGCCGATGCCGCTGGCTTTCGCCCAGGCGTCGATTGCCGTGCCGCCCGTTCGTCGCACAAGGACATCCGCAGATCTGGAGAGGACGATGAAACTCTACGGCTTCGGCCCTACCCGCTCGCTGCGCGCCATGTGGGCGCTCCGGGAACTCGGCATCGACTTCGAATTCGTCTCCGTCGACCTGCTCGCGGGCGAGGCGGAGACGCCCGAGTTCCTCCGCCTCAACCCGGCCGGAAAACTCCCGGTGCTCGTCGACGGCGACCTGGTCCTGACCGAATCGGCCGCCATCGTCCTCTACCTGGCCGAGAAGCATCCCGAATCCGGCCTGCTCCCGTCCGACCTCGGGACGCGCGCCCAGATCTACAAGTGGGTGATGTTCGCGATGACCGAGCTGGAGCAGCCGCTCTGGCGCATCGCCCGCCACACGTTCCTCTATCCGGAAGCCAGGCGCCTGCCGGCCGACGTCGACCTCGCCCGCGAGGAGTTTCGGCAGATGGCGGCCATCCTCGATCGGCACATGCAGGGGCGCACCTGCATCGTCGGCGAGACCTTCTCCGCGGCCGACTGCGTGATCGCCTACCTGATGGACTGGGCCGGCGAGGAAGACCTGCTCGACGGCCTTCCGCAGCTGCGCGCCTACATGGAGCGCATGTACGCGCGCCCGACGGCGCCGCCGCGCATCGCCCGGGCGTTCGCCGAGGTCCAGGCCGCTTCGGCCTGACGGGCGCCGGTCCGGCTGCGCTTTCGCCCTAGGTCATGCGGAACCGTCCGGGCGAATAGGCCCGCGGGCGTCCTGCCGGTAGGATCCGCGGATGGCCGCCCTTCCGCCCCGGATACCCTGGAAGCCCGTGCTGCTCTACGGCGGCTTGCTGGCCCTGGGCACGATCGCGTTGCAGTGGCTGGACTACCAGCGCCTCGTCCGCAGCCATGCGGCATTGATCCATGACGGCCTGCTGGCGGCGGGTTTCCTGGCGCTGGGGATGTGGCTGGGCTTGCGGTTGCTTGCGCGGCGACAACCACGGGCGGAGTTCGAGGGCAATCCGCAGGCGCAGGCGACACTGGGGATCAGCGACCGCGAGCTGGCGGTGCTGGCCGAGATCGCGGCCGGCCATTCGAACAAGGAGATCGCCGCGCGCCTGCATGTGTCGCCGAACACGGTGAAGACCCACGTTGCGCGGCTGTTCGAAAAGCTGGGGGCGCGACGGCGGACGGACGCGTTGCGGCGCGCACGGGAACTGCGCTTGGTGCCCTGAGCGCTTCCGGAAGCATGACGTTGCGAGAATCACCTTTTTGGGCGATTGCCTCCAAGGCCCGGCGGTCGCGGAATGGCGATCCCCAACCCCGCACCTGGAGGTCCACGCCATGTTCCGCATCGTCCTGAAGTACGGCGTCATCGCCGGTCTCATCGTCGGCGCCGCGCTGGTCGGGGTCAGCCTCGCCTACGACGGCCAACCGCCGCGCGACTGGGGCATGGCGGCGGGATTCGCCTCGATGCTGGTCGCGCTGTCGGCGGTGTTCGTCGGCATCAAGCGCCATCGCGACAGTGCGGGGGGCGGCGTCATCCGGTTCTGGCCCGCGTTCGGACTGGGGCTGGCGATCAGCCTGGTCGCCAGCGTGATCTACGTGGCGGCGTGGGAGCTGTCGCTGGTGTTGATCGACACCGACTTCGCGGCGATGTTCGCGGCGCAGATGATCGAGCGCGCCGAGGCCAAGGGCCTGGCAGGCGATGCCCTGGCCGAGGCCGTGCGCAAGGCGCGGGAGTTCGAGGCGATGTACCGCAACCCCTTGCTGCGCATGCCGATGACCTTCGTCGAGATCTTCCCGGTCGGCATGCTGGTCTCGCTGGTGTCGGCACTGGTGCTGCGCAATCCTCGGGTGTTGCCGGCGCGGTGACGGGCGCCGTCGATCCGGACCTCGATTCGCAGGAGCGCCCATGGGCGCGACGGGGATCGCCCGAGCGGCGCGGGCATGGGCCGGATTCTCCGGGGGGACGAGTTCGGGCCGCCCCCGGGCGCCAGCGACAGCGTGCCTGCTTCAACCCCATCCGCGTTTCGGGTACGTTCGCTTCGGGGACGCCAATCCGGAACGGGGAGCTTCGATGCGCTATCTGGTTGCAGCGGTACTGCTGTGTCTCGCGCTGGTCCATGCGCCCACGCCGGCCCAGGACGCCGGGAACCTCGTCGCTCCGCCGTTGATCCAGGTCGCCCGGGACGAAACCCCGGTGCGGCTCGAATCGGCCTCGATCGTGGTCGATCCGGGGGCGGGCGTGGCGCGCACCACCATCGACATGGAATTCCGCAACCCGAACGCCCGCGTACTCGAGGGCAACCTGCAGTTCCCGCTGCGTCCAGGCCAGCAGGTGGTCGGCTTCGCGCTGGACATCGACGGGGAGATGCGCGACGCCGTGCCGGTGGAGAAGGCGCGCGGACGCCAGGTCTTCGAGGAGATCGAACGGCGCGGGATCGATCCCGGTCTGCTCGAGCAGACCGAAGGCGATTTCTTCCGGCTGCGCATCTATCCGTTCCCCGCGGGCGGCAGCCGTCGCGTGCGGGTGGTCCTGCTGGAACCCCTGGCGCGCGACGCGCGCGGTCGCTCGACGACGCTGCCGCTGCAGTTCGCCGCCGGCCTGGATACGGTGGAGGTGGCGATCCTCGGCCGCGATCCGCCGCAGCTGGACGGGCCGATGCGCGGCCAGGCGCTGGAAACCGGCGCCGATGGCGTTCACCGGGTTCGGCTCGCCCGTAGCGCCTTCCGGCCCGCGCGCGGCGTGACGCTGCGGTTCCCGGCAGTGGACGCCCCGGCGACGCAGCTGCAGGTCCACGACGACGAGACCTGGTTCCTGACCGAAGTCCCGGTCGGCGGCGCAGCGGTCGCCAGGGTGCCCGCGCCCCGGATCGGGCTGCTGTGGGACAGCTCGGCGTCGGGCGCGCGGCGCGCCCACGACCTCGAGTTCGCGCTGCTGGACGCCTATTTCGAGGCCGCGGGCAACGCCGAGGTGCAGCTGATCCGGCTGCGGGACCGCGCCGAGGACGCGGAACGGTTCACGGTCGTGGGCGGCGACTGGCAGGCCCTGCGCCGCGCCCTGGAGACCACCATCTACGACGGCGCGACGAATCCGGGCGGCTGGACGCCGGACCCCGCCGTCGGCGAGTACCTGCTGTTCGGCGACGGCCTGTTCAACTACGGGCAGCAGCCGTTCCCGGCCCTCGGCGCCTCGCAGCGCCTGTTCGCCATTCGTGCCGGCAGCGCCGGCGACAGCGCCCGGCTGGCGGCGCTGGCGGCGGCCAACCGGGGCAGCGCGATCGCGCTCGACGACAGCGGCGACCTCGCCGCGGCGAAAGCGGCGCTGCTGCAGGAGTCGCCGCGCCTGGTCTCGCTGCGCGGCATCGGCGCCGCCGACCTGGTCGCGGAATCGCACCTCGCGCAGGACGGCTTCATCCGGATCGCCGGCCGCCTGACCGAACCGGCCGCGCGGCTGCACCTGCGGGTCGCCCGCGGCGGCCGCGTCGAGCCGGTCGAGATCCGGATCGGCGAGGCGCCGCATGGGGGCCTGGCGGCGATGCAGTGGGCGCGGTTCACGCTCGCGGCGCTGCGGGTGGATCCGGAGGGCAACCGCGCCGCGATCGCGGGGCTCGGCAGCAGGTTCGGGGTCGTCACGCCGCAGACGTCGCTGCTGGTGCTGGAGGAAGTCGCCGACTACGTGCGCTACGACATTCCGCCCCCCGCCGGGCTGCGCGCCGAGTTCGCGGACCTACAGGCCCGCGCGCGGGCCGACCGGCAGCGCGACCGGCAATCGCGACTGGACGGCATCGCCGCCGCCTGGGCCGAGCGCGTCGCCTGGTGGCGGCAGCCGTTCCCCAAGGACCGGCCCAAGGGTCTCGCCGACGATGCGGTCGCCGTCGTCGCCATGGAGGCCGCGGACGGCGCTGACATGCGAGAGGAGTCCGCCCGGCAACGAGTCGCAACGGCGCCGCAACCCGCGCCGCCGCCCGCCCCCGCCGCGGCGTCGTCCGAGTCGGCCGTACTCGACCGGGTCCAGGTCACCGGCTCGCACATCGCGGAAGCCGCCTTCGAACCCGAATCGTCGCCCGCGGGCCCGTCTGCCATCATCGCGCTGCAGCCCTGGCAACCCGACTCCCCCTACGGCCGCCGCCTTCGCCAGGCACGCCCCGAGGACGTGTATCGGCTGTACCTGGACGAGCGCGGGCGCCAGCCGCAGGGCACCGCATTCCTCCTCGACGTCGCCGACCTGCTGTTCGAACGCGAACAGCCCGAGCTGGCGTTGCGGGTGCTGTCCAACCTGGCGGAGATGGACCTCGACAACCGCCACGTGCTGCGGGTGCTCGGCTATCGGCTGATGCAGGCCGGCCGCGCCGACCTCGCCGTGCCCGTGCTCGAGCGCGTGCTGGCGATGGGCGAGGAGGAACCGCAGAGCCATCGCGACCTGGCGCTGGCCTACGCAGCCACGGAGCAGCGGCAGAAGGCCGTGGACACGCTGTACGAAGTGGTCCAGGGCGAATGGGACGGACGCTTCCCGGACATCGAGCAGACCGCGCTGGCCGAAATCAACGCGATCGTCGCGACCTCGCCCGAGCCGCTCGACACGCGCAGGTTCGATCCGCGCCTGCTGCGCAACCTGCCCCTGGACCTGCGCGCGGTGCTGAGCTGGGACAGCGACAACAGCGACATGGACCTGTGGGTCACCGACCCGAACGGCGAGAAGGCCTACTACGGCAACCGGCTGACCCACCAGGGCGGACGCATGTCGCGGGACTTCACCGGCGGCTACGGTCCCGAGGAGTTCGCCTTGCGCGACGCGAAGCCGGGCACGTATCGGGTCGAAGCGAACTTCTTCGGCGACCGCCAGCAGCTGGTCACGGGCGCCACCACGCTGCAGCTGTGGCTCAGCACCGGTTTCGGCACGCCGCGCCAGCAGGACCGCAAGGTCACCCTGCGCCTGGAGGAACGGGCGCAGACCGTGCTGGTCGGCGAGTTCGAAGTGGCGCCGCCGGAAGACCGGGCGCGGCGCCGCTAGCGTGGAGAGCTTCCACGAATCCCATGCGAAACCGCGCAGCGGACTGGTCGGCCGCGCTCTCGGCAGCCTTCCCGATGCCGCGCTCGCGGCCTGGTTCGTGGCGCTGTGGATCTCGCCGCTGGCCTTCGGGCCGGCCGCGGTGCGCACCGGCCTGGTGGTGATGCTGGTGGAGTTCGTACTCGTGCACGCCTCCGCCATGCTCGGCGCCATCGTGCTGTCGGAGCGCGTTCCACGCGCCACCAGGCTGACGGGCCTGGGCGCCATGGCGGCGCTGTACCTGGTGTTCATCGCGGCCTTCGTCGCCGAGGCCGGCTCCTGGTGGCCGCTGGCGGTGTTCGCCTGGTTGCTCCTCGCCAAGGCCGCCCTGGCCATGGGCCGTCCGGGCCCCGACCTGCGCCACCGGCTGCAGTCCGCCTGGGCGGTGGCGGTCATGACCTACCTGGTCGGCGTGGCCGCCACGGTCATGCTGCCGGTGCCGCGGCTGGGGTTGACCCCGGCGGTGGTGGCGGAGCTGGGACTGTCGGGCAGCGGCTTGTGGTCCACCCGGCCGCAGACGGTGATCGCCTTCGGCGCGTTCTACTTCGCGGTGCAGGCGGCGACGCGCCTGTTCGACCTGCGGCTGCCGGCGCACACCCTCCCTGGACTCGGAAGCCCACGGGCCTGAAGCAGCCGCGGCAGGCCGTTACACCCCGTAGGCGGCGTCGCTCCAGTCCGAACTGCGCGGGCGTCCGGCCCGCTCCACGAGTTCGCGCTCCAGCTCCCCGGGCAGGTCGAGGCCGAACACCGAGCGCAGGGTCTCGGGGAGCTGCCCGGGCGCGATCTCCCGGGTCCGCTTGTCGCCGTTCGGCAGATGCGTCGTCACCACGAGGTCCGTCAGTGCGATGCGCATGTCCGCGCCGTTGCGCTGGACGATCAGCCGTTGGACGAACGGCGAAGCGGGGCTGGTGGCGACGACGTAGTTCTGGTCGGCGTAGTCGGCCCGGTAGTAGCGTTCCTCGGTGTAGTGGACGAGGTTGAACCAGCCGCCCGCGCGCCGCAGCCTCAGCAGCCAATGTCCGAGCCGGGAGCGCTCGATCCGATAGTTCCAGGAGCCGGTCGCGAACTCGCCGCCCTCGACCAGGGGGATGGGGCCGCGCGGCCCGGCACTGCCGATCCCCACGTCCACGTGCCAGTCGGTTCCGTCGATCACCACCGACAGCAGGGTGTGCCCGATCTCGGTGATCTCGCGCTCGTCCGCGCCCATCAGCATGCGGGCGCTGCGTCCGGTGACGCGGAAGCCGAGCCGGTCCAGCACCGTGGCGAACAGGATGTTCTGTTCGTGGCAGTAGCCGCCGCGCCGGCGGCGCACCAGCTTGTCCTGGAGGGATTCGATGTCCAGCGGGACCGGGCGGCCGAGATAGGGGTCCAGCCCCTCGAAGGGGATGGCGTCCAGGTGAGCCGCCTGGAGGGTACGCAGGGTGTCCAGGCTCGGGGCGAGCGGACCATGGTGACCGATCCGGGCCAGGTAGCCGTCCAGGTCGAGGGGCGCCGACTCCCAGCGGGCGGAGGGGTGTTCCGGATCGGTCTCGCGGATGTCGGAACTCGGGACGGCCATGACGGCTGCGATGGGACCTGGCGGAACGGCCGGCGGGGAGCGGGATGCGCGCCCGTCGTCGCCGCTCACGCCGGTTCCGTCGATTCTGCCTGGCGCCCGCGGGCGAGCGCCCCGGCGAGGGTCGCGACATGGCGGCCCTGGAACCTGGCGCCAGCGAGTTCATTGGCGCTCGGCCGGCGGTCCGTCCCATCCTCGCCGCTGGCGACCGTCGCGGCACCGTAGGGCGAGCCGCCGGTGATCTCGTCCGTCCGGTTCTGCCCCTTGAAGGAATAGGGCAACCCGACCACCACCATCCCCAGGTGCATCAGCACGATATGTGTGGACAGGATCGTGCTCTCCTGCCCGCCGTGCTGGGTGCCGGTCGAGGTGAAGACCGAACCGATGCGACCGACGAGCCGGTCCCCGGCCCACAGCGCGCCGCAGCGGTCGAGGAAGTTCTTCATCTGCGCGGCCATGTTGCCGAACCGCGTCGGCGTGCCGAACAAGATGGCGTCGTAGTCCCCGAGCTCGGCGACCGAGGCGACCGGGGTGGCGTCCTCGTGGTAGCCGGAGGTCTTGCGCACGGCCTCGGGCACCAGTTCGGGAACGCGGCGAAGGTCCGCGCCGGCGCCCGCCTCCCGAACGCCCTCCGCTACCGCCTGCGCCATGGCCGCGACGTGGCCGTACGACGAATAGTAGAGGACGAGGACTCGGGTCATGGGATGTCCCTGGGAGAGATGAGGTAATCGAGGGCGCCGCCGCCTGCCCTCTGGACGACGACGATAGCGATTGCGCACGTTCTGCATAATTGCTAAAAAGCCGATCGAATCGATCGATAAAACAGATCATGCTCGGCGGAATGACGCTGGACCAGTTGCGTGCCTTCGTAGCGGTGGCGGAAGCGGGCAGCTTCCGCCAGGGCGCGGCCCGGCTCAGGCGCGTGCAGTCCGCGGTCAGCCACGCCATCGCGAATCTCGAAGGCCAGTTGGGCGTGTCGCTTTTCGACCGCTCGGGTCATCGGCCGGAATTGACCACGGAAGGCCGCACCTTGCTTGCCGATGCGCGCGCCGTGCTGCTCAAGACCGATGCGGTCCGCGCTCGCGCGCAGGGCTTGCGCGCCGGCGTCGAGATTGAGCTGTCGATCGTCGTCGACACGCTCTACCCGGCCGCGACCGTCGCAGCGGTGCTGGCCGAAGTCAGGCAGGCCTTCGCGCAGGTGGCGATCCGGCTGGCGCATTCGGCGCTGGGCGGACCGCCCGACGCCGTCGCCTCCGGCAATGCCACGCTCGGCATCCTCGTCGGAGACCAGTTCCGCGGCCCGCGGCTGGTGTTCGAGGCGCTGGACTGGCAGGCGCTCGTCGCCGTGGTCGCCGGCACCCATCCGTTGGCGCGCCATGCCGACGAACGGGAACGACTGCGACAGTCCGACCTGGCGGACCATCTCCAGATCGTGCAGACGGATCCCACGTCGCTGTCCAGCGGCCGCGACTTCGGCGTGCTGTCGCCGGGAACCTGGCGCGTCGACAGCCAGCCGCTCAAGCACGACCTGATCCGGGCAGGACTGGGCTGGGGGATCCTGCCGCTGTGGCTGGTCGGGGACGATCTGGCCGCCCGCAGGCTGGTTCGTCTCGACGTGCCCGCGCTCGGCCCCCAAGGCCAGGACTTCGAGCAGAGCTACCTCGTCCACCGCATCGACACGCCGCTCGGCCCCGTCGGCAATGCCCTCCGGGCGGCGCTTCTGCGTCGCGCGGAGCGCAGCGACGGACGCAGCGGCCCGCGCTAGGCTCCGCCGGTCCCGGACGCATCGAATCCGCTGACGAACCGGCGCCGCCGCCCGTCGAGCGGATCGTCGAACTCCAGTGCGTGCGCGAGCAGCCGCAGCGGGCGCGACGGATCGTCCGCGTCGCGCTCGCGCAACTCGGGATAGCAGCGGTCGCCGAGGATCGGCGCGCCCAGCGCCGCCATGTGCACGCGCAGCTGGTGCTTGCGCCCGGTGACCGGCTGCAGCCGGTAGCACCAGGCATCTCCATCGCGCGACGCCACGTCGAGCCGGGTCTCGCTGTTGGGCTCCCCCGGCACCTCGCGCATCCGGAAGAACGGCTCGCCGCGCACCAGCCGGCTGCGGCGCACGTGCGGAAACGCCAGCGCCGGCAGCGGCGGCGCCAGCGCCAGATACTCCTTGGCGATGCGGCGCTCGCGGAACAGCGCCTGATAGCGCGCGCGGCTGGCCCGGTCGGCGGAGAACAGCACCAATCCTGCGGTGGCCCGGTCGATGCGGTGCAACGGCACCAGGTCGGGGTTGCCGAGCCGGCGCACCAGCCGCCCCAGCAGGGTCTCTCGCACGAACGCCCCGGTGGGCGCGACCGGCAGGAAGTGCGGCTTGTCGGCCACGACGAGATGCGCATCCGCGTACAGCACCGCCTCCGCGAAAGGGATCCGCGGCTCGTCGGCGACCTCGCGGAAGTAGCGGATCTCCATGCCGGTCCGATGCGGCGCCGCGGGGTCCAGCGGACGCCCCTGCGCATCCAGCACCCTGCCGCGGGCGAAGCGGTCCAGCCAGGTTGCGCGGTCGATCGCCGGGAAGCGGTCGCACAGCGCATCGAGCACGGTCGCCCAGCTGCCGGGCGGCAGCTGCAGGCGGCTGGCGGAGACGCCGTCGAGGATCGGGGTCGGCCAGGGCTTCATCCCATGCCGCCGAAATCGGGGTCCGGACGACCGGAAGCAGACAGGATCCGC
This sequence comes from Luteimonas salinisoli, assembly GCF_013425525.1. GTDB lineage: Bacteria > Pseudomonadota > Gammaproteobacteria > Xanthomonadales > Xanthomonadaceae > Luteimonas > Luteimonas salinisoli. The sequence goes on from NZ_JACCKA010000072.1 coordinate 89,515, forward strand.
CGGGGCATGATGCGATTTCCGGATGGCGAACCCGCATCGTAGCGGGCGAGCCGCACGCCCGTCCGAACGCGCCCGTCCGAATCGGGACACGGGTCGCCGTGGCCGGCGCCTGCGAGGCGGCGGCGGCGGGCGCCCGGACGCGCCCGGCCCGCCCG
>NZ_JACCKA010000073.1 GCF_013425525.1 Luteimonas salinisoli
GCGCCCGCGTGCCCGGCCTGCGCAGCATCCCGCGCGCGCGCCACCGGGTCGCCATGCGGGCGTGCGGCCACCGCTTCGGTCTCGCCCTCCTCGAGCTCCGGCATGGTGCCGAGGATCCAGGCGTCGAAGATCCGGCGCGCGATCGGCGCGGCGGTGACGCCGCCGTAGCCGCCGTGTTCCACCACCACCGCCACCGCGATGGTCGGCGCGTCCGCCGGCGCGTAGCCGACGAACAGCGCCTGGTGGCGCAGATGGTAGGGCAGCGAGCGCGGATCGGTACGGGCGTTGCCGCGGCGGCCGACCCGCTGCGCGGTGCCGGTCTTGCCGGCCATGGTGTATTCGGCGCCGCGCGCCAGGGCGGTGGCGGTGCCGCGACCGTGGATGGTGGCGACCATGCCCTCCTGCACCGCACGCAGATGGTCGGGGCTGTCGGTGATGCGCGGCGGGCTGCCCGTGTCGGCGGCGCGCCACGGCTGGTCGTAGCCCTCGCGCATCCCGGAAACCAGCCGCAACGGGTGCAGCTCGCCGCCGTTGGCGATCGCCGCGGTGCCGCGCGCCAGCTGCAGCGCCGTGGCGATCCAGTAGCCCTGGCCGATGCCGGCGATCACGGTCTCGCCCGGATACCAGGGCTCGGGGCTGCGCCCGGCCTTCCACTGCGGCGAGGGCACCACGCCGGCGTTCTCGCCGACCAGGTCGATGCCGGTCGGCTGCCCGAAGCCGTACCGCCCCATGTACTCGGCGAAGCGCGCGATCCCCATCTCGTAGGCGAGCTTGTAGTAGTAGAAGTTGATCGAGCGCGAGATCGAGTCGCGCATGTCCACCCGGCCGGCGCCGCCCGCGGCGTCGCGGTAGCCGCGGCTCTGGCCGGGGATGAAGAACTCGCCGGTCGAGAACACCGTGTCCTCGGGCCGGCGCATGCCGCTGTCGACGCCCGCCAGCGCCACGAACGGCTTGATCGTCGACCCCGGCGGGCCGCCGCCGAGCACGTTGCGGTTGAACAGCGGCTTGGCCGGGTCGTCCATCAGCCGCCGGTAGTCGGCGTGGGAGATGCCGTTGACGAACAGGTTGGCATCGAAGCTGGGCAGGCTGACCATGCCCAGCACCTCGCCGCTGGCCGGGTCCACCGCCACGGCAGAGCCGTGCAGGCCGGCGAAGGCGCGCACCATCGCCTGCTGCAGGTGCACGTCGATGCTCAGGCGCAAGTCGGTGCCGGCGGTCGCCGGCTGCCGGCCGACGGTGTCCAGTTCGCGGCCTTCGACGTTGGTCTCGACCTGCTCGTAGCCGATCGCGCCGCGCAGCACGTCCTCGTAGGAGCGCTCCAGGCCGGTGCGGCCGGTATGCGGGAACAGCACGTGGTCGCGGCCGTAGCGGGCCACGTCGTCCTCGTCGGTGCGGCCGACGTAGCCGACCACGTGCGCGAACAGCTGCCCGTAGGGGTAACGGCGGTTGAGATAGGGCACCACCTCGACGCCGGGGAAGCGCCAGCGGTCCACCGCGAAGCGCGCCGCCTCGTGTTCCTCGACCCGCAGCTTCAGGGTGATCGGGCGGAACCCGCGGTTGACCCGGCGCTGCTCGCGGAACCTGGCGATGTCCGCAGGGGCCAGCGCGAAGATCCGCGACAGCCCGTCGATCAGGGTTTCGGTATCACCGGCATCCTCCGGGGTGACCTCGAGCCGGTAGGCCGGCACGTTGTCGGCGACGATCCGGCCCTGGCGGTCGTAGATCAGTCCGCGCCCGGGCACCACCGGCCGCAGCTTGATGCGGTTGGCCTCGGACTGGCGCGCGTAGTCGCTGTACTGCAGCACCTGCAGCCGGAAATACCAGGCCGCCAGCCCGCCCAGGGCCAGCACCACCGCGATGAAGCCGAGCAGCGCGCGCACGCGGAACTGCGCCGCCTCGGCCTTCGGGTTGCGCAGCCTGCGGGCGTGGCGGATCACCTCAGCGGGCCCGTCGGGAACGCCCGATCGCGTCGAGCAGCACGTACAGCGGCGCCCACAGCAGCATGCCCAGCACCGGCGCGAGCCAGTACATCCACGGCAGTTGCGGCTCGCCCAGGGCGACGTGGATCGCCGCGGCCACCACCCGGTCGTTGAGCAGCAGGCCGCCGATCGCCAGCGCCTGCTGGGCGATCGGGAAGAAGCGCAGCTGGTTGCGGAAACGCTGCAGGATGAAGGCCATCACCGTCAGCCGCAGCGCCTGCTCGCCGAGCAGGCCGCCGAAGGCGAGGTCGCCGATCAGCCCCACGGCGAACGCCAGGCCGAGGCCGGCGCGGTCGTGGTCCTCGATCACCCAGTACGCCACCACCAGGGCCAGCCAGTAGGGGCGGAACGGCTGCAGCCCCGGCGGCAGCGGCAGCAGCCCGAGCAGCAGCGCGACCAGCACGCTCAGCGGCAGCAGCCAGGCGCGGGCTGGCCGCTTCATGGCCGACCCTCCGGGGCTGCCGGCGGCTCGGGCAGCGCACCGCCAGCGGCGGGCTCCGCGCCGGCGTCCGCTTCCGCATCGCCCGCCGGCCCCCCCGCCCCCCGGTTGCCGATCGCCGGATCCGCGCCCTCCTGCAGCAGCAGCACATCGCGGCCGCGGTCCAGCCGCGCGGCCGGCACCACGTCGCCGACCAGGAAGGCGCGGCTGTCGTCGGGCGCGAGCGCGGCGATCCGGCCGACCGGGAAGCCGGGCGGGAAGCGCCCGCCCAGTCCAGACGTGACCAGCTCGTCGCCGACCTCGACGTCGCTCGACAGCGGTACGTTCGGCACCCGCAGCCGGTCGCTGCGCCCCTGGCCGTAGACCACCAGCCGCACCCCGGTGCGCGCCACCACCACCGGGACCGCGTGGTCGGGGTCGGTCAGCAGCAGCACCGTGGCGGTGGTGGGGGTGGTCTCGATGATCTGCCCGACCACGCCTCCGGCGTCGATCACGCACTGGCCGATGGTGACGCCCTGGCGCGCGCCGGCGCTGAGCATCACCCGCTGGCGGGTGGGATCGAGGTCGACGTCGAGGATCGGCGCCAGGCGCACATCGAGGCCGCCGCGCTCGGCCGAGCCGAGCAGGCCGCGCAGGCGCGCGTTCTCGGTGGCGGCCACCTGCAGCCGCGCCAGGCGGGCGCGGCTGACCAGCAGCTCGTTGCGCAGGCGGCGGTTGTCATCGGCCAGCAGGGCGCGGGTCACGGCGTCCTCGCGCACGTTGCGGCCCAGTCGCGACGGCAGGCCCGCCAGCCACCAGACCGGCTGCATCGCCACCGAGGCGTAGCCGCGCACGCGGTCGAGCCAGTCGCCGCGGTGGTCGGCGACGATCAGGGCGATGGCGATCGCCAGGTAGGCCAGCAGCCGCAGGGTTCCAGCGACATCGCCGGGGCGGGACGCGGCAGGACTGGCGTAGGAGGGCATTGAGGGCCGTGATTGGTGATTCGTGATTGGTATTCGTCAGGAGCAGCCGTCCGCGCGGCGGCTCACGGCGAACTCAGCTCAAGCATAGGGCTTTGCGAATCACGAATCACGAATCACGAACTACGAATCACCATCACCAATCACGAATCACCAATCCCGGCTACTCGGCGGTAAAGAACTCGTTGCCGTGCATGTCCAGCAGCTCCAGCGCGCGGCCGCCGCCGCGGGCCACGCAGGTCAGCGGGTCCTCGGCGACCTGCACGTGCAGGCCGGTCTCCTCGCTGATCAGGCGGTCGAGATCGCGCAGCAGCGCGCCGCCGCCGGTCAGCACGATGCCGCGCTCGGCGACGTCGGCGCACAGCTCCGGCGGGGTCTGCTCAAGCGCCTGCTTGATCGCCTCGACGATGCCGGCCAGCGGCTCGCGCAATGCGTCCAGCACCTCGGTGGAGCCGATCTTGATCATCTTCGGCACGCCCTCGGCCAAGTGCCGGCCCGAGACCTCCATCTCGACGTTGCGCTCCTGGGGATACGCGCAACCGATCTCCAGCTTGATCCGCTCGGCGGTGGATTCGCCGATCAGCATGCCGTGGTTGCGGCGCACGTAGTTGATGATCGACTCGTCGAAGCGGTCGCCGCCGATCCGCACCGACTGCGAGTAGACGATGCCGTTGAGCGCGATCACCGCGACCTCGGTGGTGCCGCCGCCGATATCCACCACCATCGAGCCTCGCGCCTCAGTGACCGGCATGCCGGCGCCGATCGCCGCCGCCATCGGCTCCTCGATCAGCGAGACGTCGCGGGCGCCGGCCTCCATCGCCGAGTCCTTGATCGCGCGCTTCTCCACCTGGGTCGAGCCGCAGGGCACGCAGATCAGCACCCGCGGGCTGGGCCGCAGGAACCGCGACTTGTGGACCTTGCGGATGAAGTGCTTGAGCATCTCCTCGGTGTAGGTGAAGTCGGCGATCACCCCGTCCTTCATCGGCCGGTGGGTGGTGATGTTGCCGGGGGTGCGGCCGAGCATCTGCTTGGCCTCGCTGCCGACCGCGGCCACCGCCTTGTGGCCGCCGGCGCGGTCCTGGCGCACCGCCACCACCGAAGGCTCGTTGAGCACGATTCCCTGCCCGCGGACGAAGATGAGGGTATTGGCCGTGCCCAGGTCGATGGACAGGTCGTTGGAGAACAGGCCGCGGAACTTCTTGAACATCTGGGATCGGGGTCCGTCAGGGGCCGGCGCCGAGCGCGCCATGCAAGGGGTAAAGGGGCGACAAGCCTAGCAAAAAGGCACTGGGCGTGGTGGCGGATGCAGCAGCAGGGGCACGGGGCTCGGCCGCAGGCGGGCCGGGCGGCGACCCGGGTCATGGCCCGCGCGGCGGGGGGCGGCTCCGACCTCCACGCCCGGGCGGGAGAGATCCCGTGGAAGCGGCGGAAGTCGCGGCGCCCGGCTCGGCGGAAATCGCGACTCCGTCGCCCTCCACAGCGACCGGCGCGGGCGCCCCCCCCGCCCCCATTCCAGGGCTACCTGGTGCGGCCGCCGGCAAGCGCGCCACGATCCGCCCGCGGATCGTCTGGCCTCGGCCGCCTCCGGCCGCTACCCTAGCGATCTTTTGTGCAGCCCGAGCCCTAGCCGATGTCCGTCCTGATCTGCGGTTCCCTGGCCTACGACACCATCATGGTGTTCCCCGACCAGTTCAAGAACCACATCCTCCCGGACAAGGTCCATATTCTCAACGTCTCGTTCCTGGTGCCGCGGATGCGTCGCGAGTTCGGGGGCTGCGCCGGCAATATCGCCTATAACCTCAAGCTGCTCGGCGGCGAGCCCATCCCGATGGCTACCGTCGGCCAGGATTTCGGCCCCTACCGGGAATGGTTCGAGGAGATGGAGATCCGCCTGGACCAGGTGAAGGTGATCGAAGAGCTGTTCACCCCGCAGGCGTTCATCACCACCGACCACGACAACAACCAGATCACCGCCTTCCATCCCGGGGCGATGATGCGCAGCTACGAAAACCACGTGAAGCAGGTGGAGGGCGTGAAGTTCGGCATCGTCAGCCCGGACGGGCGCGAGGGCATGCTGCAGAACGCCGAGGAATTCGCCGAGGCCGGCATCCCCTTCATCTTCGACCCCGGCCAGGCCATGCCGCTGTTCAACGGCGACGAGCTGCGTGCGTTCATCGACAAGGCCGACTACGTCACCGTCAACGACTACGAGTCCAACCTGCTGCAGGAGCGCACCGGCTGGAGCGAGGAACAGATCGCCGGCAAGGTGAAGGCCTACATCGCCACCCGCGGCCCCAAGGGCGCGATCATCCGCGCCGGCGACAAGGTCTACGACATCCCGCCCGCGCACGAGCGCCGGGTCACCGACCCCACCGGCTGCGGCGATGCCTTCCGCGCCGGGCTGATCTTCGGCATCACCGGCGGCTACGACTGGATGACCACCGGCCGCATCGGCAACCTGATGGGGGCGCTGAAGGTGGAGCACCCCGGCACCCAGAACCAGCGCTTCGACTACGACGACTTCGCCGGCCAGTTCCGCCAGCAGTTCGGCTACGCGCTGTAGGAGCCGGAAGCCACCACGGCCAGCCATGCACCACGGGTGCATGGTCCGCTCGCGTGGGGCGCCGCAATCAGCTTCACCTTTCCCGGCCTTCGCGCCTGTAGTGGGCCAGCGTCCGTTCCAGCTCCTCGGCCGTCTCGGCCGGCATCTCGCCGATTTCGCGTCCCAGCTCGATCGCGCGCTCCTGCGCTGCGATCGCCCGGTCGAGGTCGCCGAGCCGGTATCGCGCCTGCGCGAGCGCGAGCCAGTCCAGCATGCCGTCCGGATCGCCGGCCAGCGACGCCTGCAGGTAGTCGACCGCACGCTCGTATGCCTGGCCGGACAGGCCCTGCTCCCGCGCGATCGTCCGGCCGACCGTCCCCGAGGCCCGGGGCGCGGGAGCGGCGTCGGCGATTTCGCCGGCCCTTGCCTGCCGCACATGGCGATCGGCGAACGCCAGGGCCTCGCCCTCGTCGACATGCAGCATGGCCGCCAGCCGTTCCGCGAAGAGCCTGGCTTCGTACCGCGAATCGTGCGCCACGATCCTGTCCGCCTCGGCCAGTACCCCGCGATGATCTCCCCGGTCGCGCGCCTGGTGCAACGGCGCCAGCAAGGCCCGGTCCTTCAGGTACCACCGGGTCTGCTCGTTCACCTGCGCCTGCACGCTCCGCGCCGCTGCGAGGTCGCTGGTCCCCGCGAGCGCATCTTCGAGCGCCTGCTCGAAGGTGTAGGAGGCCTGCTGGTCGAGCGGGAAACCGACGTAGGCCAGCCTCCCGTCCCGGCCGATGATGAAGGCGGTGGGAATGGCGTAGGTGCCCGCGGCGGACATCCAGGCCTCGAACATGGTTTTCCGCTCCGGATCGTCCATCGCCACGATGTAGTCCATCTGGTCGCCCCGGCGCTCCACGAGGTCCGCCACCGCCCCTGCATCGGCCTCGCCGTGCTCGGCCTCGCGGACGTTGACGCCGACCACCGTCAGCCTGCCCGCGTGCCTGCGGGCCAGCTCGCTCAACTGCGCCATCGATTCCCGGGAGGCCCCGCACCAGGTCGCGAAGAACTTGACCACGTAGACGTGCCCGGGCCTGAATTCGACGACCGGCCCGCCCTTGATCCAGGCGGCCATCGGCGCCAGCGCCGGCGGGCTGTCGCCGACGACGAAGGTCGGCGCGGCCGCCGCGGCGGCCGCGGGCGGCGCCCAGCCGGACAGTGCCAGGCATGCGGCCAGGCCCAGCGCGTACCACAGGCTCCTCGCGTCCATCGCCCGCCTACCAGCGCTTGGCGACCTGCAGGGAGACCATGCGGCCCAGAGGGCTCGCGTTGGCAGCGTCATAGTTGGATCCTCCGCCTCCGAACTCGACGTAGGGCGGCTGTTCGTCGAGCAGGTTGGTCGCGGTGAACGACAGGGACAGGCCGTCCGTCAGCCCTCTCGCGTCCGCGTCGAACGTGTAGCGGGCGACGAGATCGACCGTGACATAGGCATCGACGGGACGGTCAACCAGCCCCGAGGTGTCGGTGTAGGAATGGGTGTAGTTGACGTGCACATCGCTCGAAAGGCCGTCGCGCGACCAGGACAACAGCCCCCTGGCGCGCAGCTTCGGCGGGTTCGCGAACGTTCCCGCCAGGTCGTAGGGGAGCGCGGAGGGCGAGACGCGGTTGAGCATTCGGCGGATGTAGTTGGCGTTCAACCCGACTTCGAACCGGTTGTCGCCGCGGCGGAACGGGTAGTCGATGCCCAGGTCGAAGCCGCTGACATCGACGCGGTCGGCGTTGGTCCACAGGTAGCTGTACGCGGCGGTGGCCTGGCTCAGCGGATCCGGCCCGAACAACCCCGAAGTGGCGTCCACCAGGAAGACCCCGCGGGCGACGCGTTCCTCGACCAGCGCGCGCAACTCCGCAGGCGAATCGTAGAAGCGCACGAAGGACTGCAGTTCTGGATTGCTCAGCGCGCCCCGGTCGAACGGGGGAAGGATGATGCGGTCGGAGTAGGCGATGTCGTAGTAGGTCAGCGCGACCGCGAGGCCCGGTGCGGACGGCGGTTTCCAGTCGAGTCCGAAGGTCCAGTTGTCCGACTCCTCGGGGCGCAGGTCCTCCGAACCCAGCCACATCACCACGGGCACCAGGTCGGTTCCGTCGGCCGCGTAGAACGGCAGGATCTCGATCCCGAAGAGTCCCTGCTCGCCGAAGCGGGCCTCCTCGCCGATCGAAGGCGCCCGGAACGAGGTGCTGTAGCTCGAGCGCAGGGTCAGCCCGGAGATGGGCGACCACGACAGCCCGATCCGCGGGTTGCGGGTGCTGCCGAAGTCGGAATAGTCGTCGTAGCGCCCGGCGATGGACAGGTCCAGGCGGCGGATGCCGGGGATCGCGTTGTCGCTGCCCACCAGCGGCAGGTGGAGCTCGGCGAACCCGGCGACGCTGTCGCGGCCCAGCGCCTGGTACAGATCGTAGAAATCGATCCGCCGGGAGTACTTCTCCTCCTTGTACGAGACACCCAGGGCGAGCTTGGCCGGCCCGGCCGGAAGGTCGAACACGGAACCGGTGGCCCGCAGCTCGGCGCCCCACTGGTCCTGGGTCCGCAGCTGGGCATAGTCGAAATTCGGCGCCCCATCCGGCGTATAGGCGAACAGGCGGTTCCTGGCGTCCTCGTCGCTGGCGAAAGCGTCCACCGAGAACGTCCAGTCGCCGAATGCCCGGTACTCGAGCCCCAGGGCCGCGTTCCTGCGCGTGGGCCTGATGAAACTCTCGCTGCGGGCGACGCCGGTGGACACCGAATAGCGCTCGGCCTCGGAATACTGGATGTCGGCCTGCAGCGACAGCGCCTCGCCGATGCGCTGGCGGCCCGAGAACACGAGGCTGGTCAGCCTGTTGGAAGGAAATATCGAGGTCGGCGGGGGCACGTTGGCGGTGAAGCCGCGCTCGCTCGCGAGCAGATGGCCCTGGTGCAGGTATTCCGCGCCCAGCATCATGCTGCCGCCGCTCCACTGCCAGCCGTGATTGTGCGAGAGGCGATATTCGTCGCGCCCGCCTTCGGTGGTGAACCCATAGCTCGCCCGCGTCTCCGCGCCGTCGTAGTCCGACTTCAGGATCACGTTCACCACCCCGGCGACCGCATCGGCGCCATAGATGGCCGAGGCGCCGTCGGTGAGGACTTCGATGCGCTCGATGGCGTCGATCGGGATCATCGAGATATCGGTGAAGGTGCCGGCCGACGACGCCGCGACGCGCCGGCCGTTGATCAGCAGCAGCGTCGCCCTCGACCCCAGGCCGCGCAGGTTGACGCCGGAGCCGGCCGTGGCGTTGAAGCCGCGCTGCGAGCCGACGCTCATGTTGACGTCGGCCGATGCGCCCGCCTCCCCGCCGCGGAAGTTCTGCGGCAAGGACTGCATCAGCTGCTCGGTGCTGGAATAGCCGCTCGCGCGGATGTCCTCGGCGTCCAGGATCAGCACCGGGGCGCCGGCGGGGGCCACGTCGTGGATGTTGGTCCCCGTCACCACGATGGTCTCCCACTGCGCAACCCGGCCGGAGGCCGCCGGCGGCGGCTGCGCCGGCCCCACCATCCACACCCCGCGGACACCACGAGTGAAGACGGCGCCGGAGCCTTCCAGCAGCCGCCGCAGCGCCTCCTCCGGGAGATAGTCGCCGGACAGCCCGCTGCTGGTCTTCCCCGCCAATGCGGCGCCGTCGAAGGACACCTGTTGCCGCGAGGCGCGCGCGAAGGCCTGCAGGGCATCGCCCAGCGGCTGGGCGGGGATGTCAAACCGGTAGGCGACTTCTTCCGCCCGGGGCGCCGCTAGGTCCTCCGCCACCTGCGCATTCGCCGCGCCCGCCGATCCGAGCGCGACCAGCACGACGGCGGCAAGCGCGCCGGGCGCGAACCGGCCGGACGGTCCGGCGATCGTGCGGCCTTTCCCTGGACATTGGCGATGGCGCTCTCTCGTCATTGCGATGACCACTCGATGATCCGGAACGATGGGTAAGACGCACCAGGAAGAAAAGTCCGTCAGCCGCACGCGCCCGGTGCCCGCGTCCGCGCCCCTTCGTGCGTGCGATGCGGCGGGCGCTGGCCGTCGCTCTACGGACGCCGACAGGCCTCGATCCGTACGTCGGCCGCGCCTGGTCAGCGGGCGCTGACGAAGGTCAACCTGCCGTCGCTCTCGATCACGCGCACCGGGAAGATGCCGGTGACGCCCTCGACGAACGCGGCGGTATCGCCCGCCACGAACGCGCCGCTGACGCGGATCCGCCCGGCACCGGGATCGCCGATGGCGAGCGGGACCTCGGCGTAGCGGTTCATCCGCTCCACCGCCGACGACAAGGGCTCGTCGTTGAAGGCGAGCTGCCCGGCTTCCCACGCCAGCGAACGTACGGGGTCGGCGGCTTTCACCAGCGCCCGATCGGCGGCGATCCCGGCGACGAGCTCGGTCCCGGGCGTGAGCGCGCCGGCCGCCGCGCCGGCCGGCGTTTCCGGCTCCGGCGTCAATGACACCGGCCGCAGCGCACCGCCCCGCTCCCCGCCCAGCACTTCAACGCTCCCCTCGTACAGGATCACGTGCACCTGGGTGGCCAGCAATTCCACGCTGAACTCGGTGCCGGTCGCCACCACCGTCTTGTCCGCCACGCCGACGCTGAAGGGCCGCAGCGGATCCCGGGCCACCTGGAACTTGGCGCGGCCGCGCCTGAGCCGCAATACCCGGCGATCGCCGGTATAGCGCACGTCGACGCGGCTCTGGGCATCGAGCGACAGTCTGGAACCGTCCGCCAGGACGACGACCTGCCGTTCGCCCAGCCCGGTCTGGTAGGCGCTCGGCACCAACCGGAGCCACGCCCCCGTTCCGATCGCCAAGAGCGCCAGAACGGCGGCGACGGCCGCCAGCGTTCGCCGGCTGCGCGAGGCGCCGCGACTCCACTGCGCCGCGTGGCCGCGGCGGAAGGCATCCAGTGCGCTGCGCCGCATGGCGATCAGCGCGGGCGACTGGTGGGTCTGCTCCAGCGACTGCCACGTGCACGCGACGTCGTCGAACGCCCGCGCATTGGCCGGATCGGCCGCCAGCCAGGCATCGAACCGCGCGCGCACCTCGGGCGACAGGCTGCCCTCGGCCAGGCGCAGGCACCAGGCGCTGGCCTGCTCGACGCGATCGGCACCGGGCGGGAGCGTCGACGGGGGGCTCATCCGCTTCCCCTCACGCGGCGGGTCAGGTGCGCCATGACGCGGGTCAGTTCGCGCTCCACGGTGCTGAGCGAGATCTCGAAGGCCTGGGCGATGTCGCGCTTGTCCACGTTCTCGAGCCGATAGAGGATGAAGATCGTCCGGGCACGGCCGGGCAGTTCGCCCAGCGCCGCCGCCAGCCCCGCCAGCGATTCGCGGTCGGCGGCGACCCGGAGCGGGTCGAGCAGATCGACACCGGCATCCGCGGCCACCATCGCCTCGGCCCGGTAGTCGAACCGCACCTTCTCGCGGCGGCTGCGATCGCGCAGCAGATTGGCGGCCATCTGGAAGATGTAGGCCTCCGCCGACTGCACCCGCGCCGCATCCACGCCGGCCAACCGGATGAACACCTCCTGGGTCAGGTCCTCGGCCTCGGCGTGGTTGCCCAGGCGACGCAGGAAGAACGCCATCAGGCCGGGCCGGAAGCGCCGGTTCAGCTGTTCGAACGCCTGCTCGGATTCGGTTCGCGGACTCGTGCCGGACACGGGCACTCCCTGGACTCCCCCTGTAAGACGCACCAGCGTCCGGAATCGGTCACGCTGCGCCCGCCGGCGGGCCATCGGGACCGACCGCCGGTCCGTGCGCCTCCGCGCCGTCGCCGTGCCAACGCCCGGGCTTCCGGCGCGTTTCCGGCCATGCGCCGAGGCTCCACGTCACGGCGGCCGGCCGCTGGCGCGGCCGTCGCTGTCGCGATCCCGGCATCAATCCCAGCCGGGCATCCGGGCGCGGTCCAGGCCGGCGACCTCGAACACCGCGGTGCGGGTGCCACCGGCCTTGACCGGGAACTCGATCGACAGCGTCTTCGCGCCCTCGGTCATCCGCCATAGCGCCGCCTCGTCCTCGATGAACATGGCGATCGCCTCGTCGGTGACCGGGCGGTTGGCGGCCATGCGCCGGGGCTCGCCATCGTCGACGCTCACCGGCACGCGGCAGGCGCGGCCGCAGGCGAAGTCGCCGGCCTGCAGTACCAGATAGCTGCTGCGGCCCCAGGACGGGTGGTCGCGGAAGATCAGCCGCACCTGTTTCGCGCCGCTGCCGTCGGTGTCGACATCGTCGCGGGCGAAGATCGCGGCCGAGCGCTGCTGTCCGCCTTTCACTTCCTGCACGTTGTACTGCCACAGCGCGGCGGCGCGTGCGTCCTCGCGGATCGCGTCGGCCTTCGCCTTCACCGCGTCGAACTCGCCGCGCACGCGCGCGGCGACCTCGGTGTCCGGCCAGCGCGCCAGCAGCACGTCGGCCTGGGCCTTCGCCAGTGCCCAGTTCTCCTCGGCCACCGCCGCATCGAAGCCGGCGGCGGCCTCGCCGGCGGCGCGCTCGGCGGCGGCGGCCTGGGCCTCGGCGCGTGCCTGCGCCTCGGCTTCGGGATCGCTGCAGGCGCCCAGCGCCAGCGTCGACAGCAGCAGTGCAAGGGCCAGGGTACGCGGAATCATGCGGGTGCCTCCTCGATCAGGGCCGTCACCGCGGCGGCGACGGCGTCGGGTTGTTCCATCAGGGTCATGTGGCCGCTGTCCTCGAGCAACAGCCGGCGCGCCTGCGGAATGCGCGCGCCGAACATCTCCAGGGCGCTGGGATCGATCACCCGGTCGTGCGCGCCCCAGACCAGCAGCGTCGGCTGGCGGATCCGCGCCGCCTCTTCGCCGGGCAGGAAGCGCTCCGGGCCACGGCCGATGCGGTCGAGCACCGACTGTTCGAACCCGCCCTGGCGGCGGCGGAAGGCGATCACCGCATGCGCCGCGGGCCACGGGATCGGCGGCCGCGCCGCGCGCTGGTGGAACAGCAGCGAAAGATAGCGCTCCAGCGAATCGGCATCCTCGACGCCGAACGGATTGCCGCCGTCGAGCACCTCGAGCCCGAAACGGTTCTCGCCGAACTCGACGCCCGAGGCGTTGAGCAGCACCAGGCGTTCGACCAGTTCCGGATACCGCGCCGCCGCCACCGCGGCGATGCCGCCTCCCATCGAGTGGCCCAGCAGCACCACCGGCCCGCCGGCGACCGCACGGATGAAGCCGACCGCCATCTCGGCCTCGGCGGCGTAGCCGTGGTCGCCGTCGCCGCGGCGCTGGCTGTCGCCCCAGCCGGGCAGGTCCGGGATCAGCAGCCGGTAGCGGCCGCGCAGCCGCGCAGCCAGCCGGTACCAGTTCTCCTTGCTGCCGGTGTAGCCGTGCAGCATCACCAGGCTAGGCGCACCGGGCCGGGCGGCATCGCGCTCGGCCCAGGTCCAGCGCAGGCCGTCGATCGTGCGTCGCCGCCGGCGCAGGCCCAGCGCACGGCGCTGACGCGCGTACTCGGCGCGTACCAGCCGCCAGGGATCGCGCCACAGCGCGATCGCCGTGGCGAGGGCCGCGGCCAGCGCCGCGGCGGCCCCCGCGGTCGCGACCGTCGCCGTGCCCATGCCTCAACCGGCCGGCGTCGGCGTTTCGGCCGGCGGCGCATCGGGGTCGGTGCCGGTCCTGCCGTCGGCACCGGTTTCCGGGATGTCCGGCTCGGCGGGCGCGGCGGGCGTCACCCGCGAGCCGGGCGGCGGGCTCGCCTCGTCCAGGGCCTTCTCCGCCGAAGCGGTGGTGATCGGGTGGTAGCCGGGCCGCGCCAGCCGCAGGGCGCTGCGCGCCAGCGCCAGGCCCTCCTCGGTCGTCGCCAGCGCCTCGTACACCGGCATGATCAGCTTGCGCCGCCCGATCCGCTGCAGGAACTCGTTCATCGGCTCGAAGGCGATGGCATAGCCGCTGCGCACCGCCAGCGGGTACCAGCGCATCGCCAGCTCGCCGTTGGACGTGCCGGTGAACCCATAGGCGGTGTCGAGCTGCGACATCTGCTCCAGGGTCAGGGTGTCCGGCATGCCCTCGAGGAAGTGGATCCACTCCTGGGTGGTCCAGTCGGCGGTCATCGCCTGCGGCGGCAGCTGGGCGCTGCCCAGCCAGGCCAGCCGCGCCGAGTCCACCAGTCCCAGCCGCGGCGACAGCGCCATCGGCGCGGAGGCCGGGATGCCGGGCGCGTAGAGCCATTCCTCGATCTCCGCCTTCGTCACCGCGTCGGGCTTCTTCGGCAGCAGCTCCGCCTCCAGGTGCTCGACGAAGGTGGCGGTGGAGATGCTCTGGAAGGCGAATGCGTCGAAGTAGCCGCGCAGGAAGGCATCGAGGGTGTCGCGGCCGAAGCGTTCCTCCAGGAACTGCAGGAACCAGGCGCCCTTGTCGTAGGCCACGGCGCCGAAGGTGTCGTCCGGGTCGCGCGCGTCGCCCGGCCGCACCGCCAGCACCTGCAGCTGCGCGGGCGTGTCGGCCAGGGCCTTCTGCAGGCCGTCGCGCGCGATCACGTATTCCATGTCGGCGACCTCCCTGCCGTACAGTGCCTCGACGATGCGGTTCTCCACGTACGAGGTGAAACCCTCGTTGAGCCACATGTCCTTCCAGCTGGCGTTGGTGACCAGGTTGCCCGACCAGCTGTGCGCCAGCTCGTGGGCGATCAGCGACACCAGCGACTTGTCGCCGACGATCACCGTCGGGGTGATGAACGACAGCCGCGGGTTCTCCATCCCGCCGTAGGGGAACGAGGGCGGCAGGATCAGCAGATCGTAGCGCTCCCAGCGGTACGGGCCGTACAGCCGCTCGGCGGTGACGATCATCTCCTCGGTGTCGGCGAACTCCTCCACCGCGGCGTCCACGGTGGCCGGCTCGGCCCACACGCCCGAGCGCGTCGAGATCGGCTTGAACACCAGGTCGCCCGCGGCGATCGCCATCAGATAGGACGGGATCTTCTGCGGCATGCTGAAGCGGTACTCGCCGTCGCGCACCGCATCGGGGTCGTTGTCGGCACTCATCAGCACCATCACGTCAGGTCGCGAGCGCACGGTGGCGCCGTAGGTGTAGCGCACCGACGGCGAGTCCTGCAGCGGCACCCAGCTGCGCGCATGGATCGCCTGCGACTGGCTGAACATGAAGGGCAGCTCGCCGCCCGCGGTCATCGACGGCTCCAGCCACTGCAGGCCGGAGGCGTTCGGCGAGGTGCGATAGGCCACGCGCACCCTGGCATTGCGCTCCGGGGTCGAGATCACCAGGCGGCTGCCGAAACGCTCGTCCGCCGGATCGAGGGCGTGCTGCAGCGGCTGCCAGGCGCCGTCGGTCTCGCCCTCGACGCGCTCGATGGCGAGGTCGCGGGTATCCAGCACCAGTTCGCCGGCGCCGTCGTCCTTCCACTCCAGGGTGTAGGTGGCGGTACCGGCCAGGGTCCTGGTTTCAAAGTCGAGATCGAGATCGAGGGCGAGATCGGCGATGACCACCTTGTCGGGTTCCGCGTAGGAATGCTCGTCGCGGTCTTCTGCTGCCACGGGGGCCTCCCGGCTGGCGATCGGAGTGGACGTTTCGGGCGTGGGTTCGCGCTGGCAGCCGACGGCGAGCAGGGCCAGCAGCGACAGCACCGCCAGGGGGAACAGGCGGCCGGATCGGGTCGGGGGAACGCGCATGTCAGGGCAAATCCTCGGCGGATCGGGCCTGCGAGTCTAACGTTCCGGGGCGGCGCCCGGGGTGCCCGGAACCCGCTGGTGCCCGCTATCGACCCGCGACGGCGTCCCAGGCGTGCATCGCGTGGTCGATGATCCGCTGCAGCCGCCGCCGCGAAACGCCCGCACGCGCCTGCAGCGACAGCCCCTGCAGCAACGCATCGTAGTAGCCGGCCAGGGCGCCGACGTCGGTCTCGCCCGGGAGTTCGCCCTCGGCCACCGCGCGCCGTATCCGCCGCAGCAGCGCTTCGGACACCGCGCGCTGGCTGGCGGCCAGGCGGGCGCGTACGGAAGTGTGCTCCGGGGCGCAGTTGACCGCGGCGGTCACCACCAGGCAACCGCGCGGCGTGGCCGGGTCGCAGTAGGCATCGGCGTTGTCGCGCAGCACCGCCTCGACCGCGGCGCGCGCAGTCGGCCGGTCGCGCAGCGCCCGGGCGGTGGCGTTCTCCTCGCGTTCGTAGCGCGCCACCGCCTCGGCGAACAGCGTCTCCTTGTCGCCGAAGGCCGAGTACAGGCTTGGCCGGTTGATGCTCATCGCCCGGGTCAGTTCGCCGATCGAGGCGCCCTCGTAGCCGCGCTCCCAGAACACGTGCATCGCCGCGCGCAGTGCGTCGTCGCGATCGAAGCCGCGCGGGCGGCCCCTGACATTCATGGAACACACATTTTCATACCGATTGGAACATAACTCCCTTGACCCGCGGAATCAAGCGGGCATGATTTACCTACCACAAGGTACATAAAAGGAAAACAACATGGCGGATTTGATCGGCAAGGTCGCGCTGGTGACCGGCGGCAGCCGCGGCATCGGCGCGGCCATCGCCAAGCGGCTGGCGCGCGAAGGCGCGGATGTCGCACTGACCTACGTCAGCTCGGCCAAGGGCGCCAGCGCAGTCGTCGCGGCGATCGAGGCCAACGGCCGCAGGGCGCTGGCGATCGCCGCCGACAGCGCCGATCCGCAGGCCGTGGCGGCGGCGGTCGAGCGCACCGTGGCCGAGTTCGGGCGGATCGATATCCTGGTCAACAACGCCGGCATCTTTCCGTACGAGCCGCTGGAGGCGGTGACCCTGGATAGCTTCGACCGCACCATGGCGATCCACGTGCGCGCCGCGTTCGTCGCCGCACAGGCGGCAGCGCGACACATGGGCACGGGCGGGCGGATCATCAATATCGGCAGTTGCCTGGCCGACCGCACGGGCGGCCCCAACATGACCGTCTACGCAGCCAGCAAGGCGGCGCTGACCGGGTTGAGCAAGGGACTGGCGCAGGATCTCGGGCCGCGTGGGATCACCGCCAACGTCGTCCATCCCGGCCCGACCGATACCGACATGAACCCGGCGCAGGCGGAAGGCGCGGACCTGCAGCGGCAAGGTCTGCCGCTGGGCCGGTTCGGGGACGCCGACGACGTCGCGGCGACGGTCGCGCACCTGGCGGGCCAGGGTGGACGCTTCATTACCGGTGCGGCGATCGCGGTGGATGGCGGCTTCGCTGCGTGAATGGAACGCCGCGGCCGCAGCCGACATCCGCGGTTGCCGCGTCGGCATCGCGGACTCCGGTCGTCGCGATGCTCGCGTTCGCCGCCATGGTGGCCGTGACCACCGAATTCATCGTGGTGGGACTGCTGCCGCAAATGGCGCGCGATCTCGGCCTGCCGATCGCTTCGGCCGGCACGCTGGTCTCGGGGTTCGCGCTGGCCGCGGCGCTGTTCGGCGCGCCGCTGACCCTGCTGGGCGCCAGGCTGGCGCCGCATCGGGTCCTGGCCACGGTGATGCTGTGCTTCGCGGCCGGCAACCTGGCGATCGCGATCTGGCCGGGCTACCCACTCGTGCTCGCGGTGCGCGTGGTCGAGGGGGCGGGCCTGCCGGTACTGATCAGCGTGGGCAGCGCCGCGGCGGCGCGGTTGGCCGCCGCGGGACAGGCCGGCCGGGCGGTGGCCGGCCTCTACTTCGGCGTGGCGGCGGCGATCGCGCTGGCGATTCCCGCAGGCGTGCTACTCGCCGACTGCATCGGATGGCGCGGCAGCTTCGCCGCGCTGGCGCTGGCGGCGGCCGGGGCCGCGGCATGGCTGGTTACGGCGTTCCCACGGCTGCAGGCCTCCGCGTCGGGCCCGATCCTGGCGCAGGCGGCGATCCTGCGGCAAAGCCGGTTCGCGCTTCATCTGCTGCTGTCCGCATGCCTGACCGCCGCGACCTTCTCGGCCTACTCCTATCTCGCGGCCTGGCTGCACGTAGTCGCCGGCTACGGCAGCGCCGGCATCGCCCTCGCGTTGATGGGATTCGGAGCGATGGGCGTTCCCGGCACCTGGATCGCAGGACGCCTGGCCGAGCGCGGGCCGGTCGCCGCCAGCCTCGGCGCGGCGCTGCTGCTCGTGCCCATCCTCGCCGGCCTGACGCTGGCGGGCCCCGACCCCCGGCTGCTCGCGCCGCTCCTGGCCGCCTGGGGGATGACGCAGGCCGCGGTGCTGTTGCTGTGCCAGGTGCGGACGATGCTGGCGGCTCCGGCGGCGCCGGCCTTCGCCGGCGCGCTCAACCTGTCGGCGTGCAACCTTGGCATCGCCGCCGGCGCGATCGCCGGCGGCTGGACGATCACGCGATTCGGCATCGGCGCCCTCGGGCTCACCGCGGCGGCACTGGCGTGCTGCGCGGTCGCGGTAGCCGTCCTGCTGCCCTTCGGCGGGTCGAATGAAACCGCACGATCTGCACGGCACCCGCCCGGCGCCCGAATACACTGGGGTGGTCGCGCCCGCACTCGGCAACTGCCCTCCCAATAGAAACGAGCGACCCATGCATACGCCGTCGACCACCACGCTGGCCTGGATCCTGTTGATCGTCGCCGGGTTGCTCGAGATCGTCTGGGCGATCGCACTCAAGCAAAGCGATGGATTCACCCGGCTCTGGCCCAGCGTGCTCGGGCTGGTCACCGCGGCGATCAGCTTCGTCATGCTCACCCTGGCACTGAAGGACCTGCCTGCCGGCACCGCCTACGCGATCTGGGTGGGCATCGGCGCGCTCGGCGTGGCGGCGGTCGGCATCCTCGCGCTGGGCGAGAGCGCCTCGCCGCTGCGCCTCGCCTGCCTGCTGCTGATCCTGCTCGGCGTCGTCGGCCTCAGGCTGGTCGAAGGCTGAGTTTCGGCCCTCAGGCCTTGTAGCCGTCGTGGATCGCGACGATGCCGCCGGTGAGGTTGCGGTAGCCGCAGCGGGCGAACCCGGCCGCTTCCATCATCGACTTCAGCTCGTCCTGCGGCGGATGCCTGCGGATCGATTCGGCCAGGTAGCGGTAGCTGTCGGCATCGCTGGCGAACAGCGCGCCCAGCCGCGGCAGCACCTGGAAGGAGTGGAAGTCGTAGACGGGCCGGAACCAGTCCGCCCGCACCCGCGAGAACTCCAGCACTCGCGCCTGCCCGCCCACCTTGAGCACCCGCAGCATCTCGCGCAGCGCGGCGTCCTTGTCGGTGACGTTGCGCAGGCCGAATGCGATCGTGACCAGGTCGAAGCTGGCATCGGGGAACGGCAGGGTCTCGGCGTTGCACTGCACGTAGTCGAAGCCGCGCACCAGGCCGCGGTCGGTCATGCGGTCGCGGCCGGTGCGCAGCATGGCGCCGTTGATGTCGCCCAGCACCAGCGCGCCGTCCTCGCCGACCCGCTCGCGCAGCAGCGCGGCGATGTCGCCGGTGCCGCCTGCCAGGTCCAGCACCCGGTCGCCGCGTTTGGCCTGCGCGGTGGCGACGAAGTAGCGCTTCCAGACCCGATGGATGCCCAGGCTCATCAGATCGTTCATCAGGTCGTAGCTGCCGGCCACCGAGGAGAACACTTCGCCCACCAGCTTCTGCTTCTCGGCCGCGGGGACCTCGCGGTAGCCGAAATGGGTGGTGCCGGTCTTGTCGGATGCGCTCATGGGCGGATTATCGCATCACGGGTCCGGCCGCGCCGGCGCGCGGCGCCGGACGCTCGGCGTCCAGCGCCGAGACGGAGCGCTCGCCAGCCGCCGGCGGCTGGCATCATGCGCGCATGGACCCGTCGCCCTCCCTGCGCTGGCAGACCCGGCGCTTTCGCGAACTCGACCTCGATGCGCTGTATGCCGTGCTGCGCCTGCGCGCCGAGGTGTTCGTGGTCGAGCAGCGCTGCGCCTATCTCGACCCCGACGGCAAGGACCGCCATCCCGACGCCCTGCATCTGCTGGGACTGGCGGCCGACGGCGCCCTGGCGGCCTATCTGCGCATCCTGCCGGCGGGCGTGTCGTACCCCGAGCCCAGCATCGGCCGGGTGGTCACCGCGCCCGGCCATCGCGGCCGCGGCCTGGGCGACCCGCTGCTGCGCGAGGCCCTGCGCGAAATCGAACGCCGCTGGCCGGGCACGGACGTGCGGATCGGCGCGCAGGCGCACCTGGGCGACTATTACGGCCGCCACGGCTTCGTGGCGGATTCCGAACCGTATCTGGAAGACGGCATCGCGCACATCGACATGATGCGCCGCGCCGGTGGAGAATCGAGTCCATGAACGCGCCCGACTACGCCGCGATGCTCGAGGTCGCCATCGCCGAGGCCCGCCAGGGCCTGGCCGAGGGCGGCATCCCGATCGGCGCCGCCCTGTTCCATCGCGACGGCCGCCTGCTCGGCCGTGGCCGCAACCGCCGCGTGCAGGAGAGCGACCCGTCGGTGCACGGCGAGACCGACGCTTTCCGCAAGGCCGGCCGCCAGCGCAGCTACCGCGACACCATCATGGTGACCACCCTGGCGCCGTGCTGGTACTGCAGCGGCCTGGTCCGGCAATTCGGCATCGGCACCGTGGTGATGGGCGAATCGGTGAACTTCCAGGGCGGGGCGGACTGGCTGCGCGAGCACGGGATCGACGTGGTCGACCTCGACGACGGAACCTGCATCCGCATGCTCGGCGACTGGATCGCCGCCCACCCCGAGGTGTGGAACGAGGACATCGGCGAGGACTGAGGCGCTGCGGCGCCCGGTCCTCGTTTGCAATCCGCTTCACATCGCGTGCGCAGACTCGGCGCCGGTCTTTCACTGGAGTCTCCGATGCCGTTCGCCCGATTCGCATCACCGTTCGTCCTGGTCGCCATGCTGATCCTGGCCGCGCTCCCGCCCGTCAACGCCACTGCCGACGGCAGGGTCCTCATCGTCGTCAGCGGGGAAGGCCGCGACCAGGGCAGGAGCCGCCCCGGTTTCGAGATGGAGGAGCTCTCGCAGGCCTGGGCGATCTTCCGCGACAACGGCCTGGAGGCGGACATCGCCAGTCCCCGCGGCGGCGCCGTCGAAGCCGACCGGTTCGACCCCGCCGAGGCCTTCAACGCGCGCTTCCTGGCCGATGCGACGGCCCAGGCGAGGCTGGCCGACACCCTTCCGACGGCCGCCGCGCGCGCGGAAGACTACGCCGCGATCTACATCGTCGGCGGCAAGGGGGCGATGTTCGACCTGCCGCGCGACCCGTCGCTCGCCATGCTGGTGGCCGCGATCCACGACCGTGGCGGCGTCGTCGCGGCGGTCTGCCATGGCCCGGCGGCGCTGATCGACGTGCGCCTGGCGGATGGCAGCCCGCTGGTTGCCGGCCGCGCGCTCACCGGCTTCACCAACGAGGAGGAAGCGGTGTTCGGCAAGCGCTGGGCCGCGGAGTTCCCGTTCCTGCTCGAGGACGCCATGCGCGAGCGCGGCGCCCGCTGGCAGGAAGCGCCGTTGATGATGCCGAAGCTGGTCGTCGACGGCCGCCTGATCACCGGGCAGAACCCCTACTCCACCATCGCGGTGGCCGAGGCGATCGTCGGCGCCACCGGCCGCGTCCCGGTAGCGCGCACGCCATCGCGCGACGAACGCAGCATGGCGCTGGTGGAACGCCTGCTGGCAGGCGATGGCGAGGCCGCCCGCACGGCACTGGCGGCCGACCCCGCCGGCCACCACGTCGAGCTGATCGCGCTGCTGGGGTTCTACCAGTTGCAGTCGGCGCAGGACCAGGCCGCGGTCCGCGATGCGCTGACGGTGATGGAGCTGGCCGTCCCGCACTTCAGCGACCCGCGCCTGATGGTCGGCATCGCCGAGGGGCACTGGCGGCTCGGGCGCGCCGGGCAGGCGCGGGAGCTGCTGCGCGGGGTGCTCTCGGACGATCCGGCGATGACCGAAGCCAGCGAACTGCTGGCGCGCATCGACGGCGAGCGATGACCCGGGAACCGCTGCGGATCCTGGTGATCGAGGACAGCCACGGGCTGCGCGCTTCGATCGGCGCGCTGCTCGAGGCCCACGGCCATCGTGCCGACTTCGCCGCCGATGGCCGTGGCGGCCTGGAACTGGCCCTGGCCGATCCGCCGGACGTGCTGGTGCTCGACCTCGGGCTGCCGGGACTGGACGGCCTGCGCGTGTGCGCGGCGCTGCGCGAACGCGCCGACCGCCACGTGCCGGTACTGATGCTGACCGCGCGCGATGCGCTCGACGACCGCCTGCGCGGGTTCGAGGCCGGCGCCGACGACTACCTGGTCAAGCCGTTCGCGGGCGAGGAACTGCTGGCGCGCTGCCTGGCGCTGTCGCGCCGGCATCGGGCCGGCGAGCCGCATCTGCTGCGCGTGGGTCCGCTCGCCATCGACCGCCGCAGCGCCACCGCCCATCGCGACGGGCGACCGCTGGAGCTGCAGCAGACGCCCTACCGGATTCTGCTCGCACTGGCCGAGGCCTGGCCGCGCACACTGACGCGCTCGGAACTGGTGCAGCGGCTGTGGGGCGACGAGGTGCCGCCGTCCGACCCCCTGCGCTCGCATCTGTACCTGCTGCGCCAGGCGCTCGACCGGCCCTTCGACACGCCGATGCTCAAGACGGTCCACGGCGTCGGCTTCAAGCTGGATGCAGACGCATGAGCGCGCCGCGCCGCGGCCTGCACCGGCGGGTGATGCTCATGCTCACCGGCTTCACTCTCGGCGTGGCGGCGCTGTTCGGCGCCTACGCGATCACGTTCATGTACGCGGTCGAGGACCGTTTCTTCGAGGCGCAACTGGAGGACGAAGCCGCCTGGCAGCTGCGCCAGCGCGCCGCGACCGGCGCCTGGGCCGTCCCGCGCAGCGCGCACGTCCGGCTGCACGAGGACGCGGCCGAGCTGCCGGACGAGGTGCGGACGGTGCTGGAGCGCGAACCGCGGCGAGTCGAGTTCCCGGGACGCGACGGCCGCCACTACCATCTGCACGCGCTCGACGACCGCAGCGGCGCGCGCGCCTGGCTGGTGGCCGAGGTGAGCGGCCAGCTGGTGGTGCGACCGATGCGCGGACGGATCCTGCAGCTGCTGGGCTGGAGCGCTGCGGCCGTCGTGCTGCTCGCGCTGCTGGCCGGCCATCGCCTGGCGCGCCGCACCACCGCGCCGCTGTCGCGGCTGGCCGCGGCGGTCGCGGACATGCGCCCCGACCGTCTGCCCGAGGCGGTCCCGGGCGGCTTCGGCGACGAAGAGACCGCCGTGCTGGCGCGCGGCCTCGACGACCTGGTGGGCCGCATCCGCGAGTTCATCGCCCGCGAACAGGAGTTCACCCGCGACGCCAGCCACGAGCTGCGCACGCCGCTGGCGGTGATCCGCAGCGCCGGCGAGCGCCTGGCGCGCGAGCCCGGCCTCGGCGACGCCGCCCGGACCCAGCTCGACCACATCCGGCAGTCGGCCGCACAGCTCGAGCAGACCGTGGACATGCTGCTGGCGCTCGCGCGGGAGGGCGACGCGCAGCCCGCCGCACCCGCCCCGCCGGCGCGCGTGCTGCCGGTGCTGGAACGGGTGGTGGTGGAGCAGGCGCCGCTGCTCGAGGACAAGGCGGTCTCCGTGGACGTGCAGGTGGCGCCGGACGCGTCGATGCCGGTGCCGCAAGCGGTACTGCACGTGCTGCTCTCGAACCTGGTCGGCAATGCCTTCGCACATACCGCGGCCGGCGAGGTGGGCATCGCCATGGACGCCGGCACCCTGCGCATCTTCAACACCGGCCATGCGATCGAACCGGCCTTGCGCGACTCGCTGTACCAGCCCTTCGCGCGGCGCGAGGGCAGTGCGGGCTTCGGCCTCGGCCTGGCCATTGCTCGGCGGCTGTGCGCGCGCCATGGACTGGAGCTGCACGTCGACGGCGACGCCCGGGGAATCACCACGACCCTGGCGGCGGCCGGCACGCCGCCGCCCCCGTAGGGGCGCGCCACGCGCGCTAAAGCCGGCGCCGTCGGGCGCGCCCGGAATCGCCGCCCGTCCCGCCGGAGACCCCCGCGGGCTTCTCGGCCAATGGGCCGCTTCTACGAGGGAGGATGGACGGCGCTTCGACCGGCGCGAATCGGGCGGTCCGCTCCGCGCCAGAACCAGGCGCGACCTCGGATGGCGAGACCGCCGCGGCGGCGCGCGACCGCCACGGTGACGGCCACCGACAGCACGACCACGCCCAGCCGCAGCAGCGTCGCAGCCAGCGGCCCGAGGGCGTTGTCGGCGACCGCGAACAGTTCCCAGTACAGGTTCATCAGCACATGGAAGGCCACCGGCACCCACAGGTCGTAGCCCCATTCGACGTACAGCCAGGCGAACCACAGCGCGCCGAACGCGGTGAGCGCGAAGATCGCCGCCGCTTCGCCCAGCCCGTGTCCCTGCGAGAAGTGCGCCGCGCCGAAGAACGCCGCCCCTGCCAGCGCCGCCGGCAGGAATCCCCAGCCGGCGAAACGGAACAGGAACCCGAACAGGAACGCCCGGTACAGCACCTCCTCGCCGATCCCCGGCACCAGCGCGGCGCGCATCGCCGCCAGCAGCGGCCGCTCGGGCGGCGCGAACTCCGCGATCGCCATGAAACCCAGCGGCAGCACCGCGGTGCAGGCCAGCGCCAGCGCCAGCGCCGGCAGGGGCGAACGGTCCAGGCCCAGCGCGGCGAACGCGCGCCGCGGCCCGGCCAGCAGCGCGGCCAGCCCCAGCGGCACCAGCAACTGGGCGCCGTAGCCCAGCACCGCCAGCGCGCCCAGGCGCGGCCAGCCCTGCCAGTCTCCCGCTGCCTGGCGGAACAGGTCCAGATGGAAGGTGTCCAGCCACAGGAACGCGGCGAGGACGAGCAGCGCCACGCGCCATGGCAGCACGACGCGGACGGCGGATAGCGGTGCAGGCGATGCGCTCATGCCCGGCATTCTGCAGGCGTCTCGTCCCATCGGCCTCTCAAAAGCCGTGGAATCGCTGCTCAGAACCCGGGGTCGAGGCGCGATGCGCCGGCCGCACCGGCGCCGTCCCGCACCGCCTCCCTGCCCGCACCGCCCACGCGCGCCAGCGCGGCGGCGCGGTATGCGCTCGGCGAGACGCCCTCGGCCAGCTTGAACGCGCGGTTGAACGAGGCCAGCGAGGCGAACCCGGCATCGAAGGCGATCGCCACCATCTTCTCGCCGGCGCGCGACGGATCGGCCAGCGCCTGGCGCGCGTCGGCCACGCGCCAGGCGTTGAGAAAGCTGCGGAAATGGCGCGCGCCCAGCCGATGGTTGACCAGCCGCCGCACCTCGGCCTCGGGTGCGCCCATCCGCGCGGCGAACGCCGCGAAGGTGAGTTGCGGATCGCGATGGATGCGCTCGATTTCCATCAGCTGCGTCAGCCGCGCCAGCAGGCCGCCGTCCGAGGCGTCCCCGCCGTCGAGGGACGGCGGCTCCCGTGCCGTCTCCGCGGCCGGCTCCGGCACTGCCGGGCCACGGAAAGCCAGTACGCCGGCATCGCCGCGCAGCAGCCGCCGCGCCAACTGCACGGCCAGCAGCAGGATCGCGGCGTTCTGCGTCAGCGTGAACCAGTGCGGCTTCCAGTCGAAGCCGAGCACCACGTCCACGCCCAGATCGACCAGCAACAGCAGGGCGAACGCCGCCGACAGCCGCATCCGCGCGCGCCGGCGCGACTCGACCAGGTCGCCGTCCAGGTCGCGCCACAGGCGAAAGCCGACGTGCGCGACCATCGCGATGCCCATCGTCACCAGAACCCAGGTCGACCCGTTCCCCACCTGGCCGGGGAGCAGCAGGCCGCGGTCGAGCAGCGCGACCAGAACCCACGCGGCCCCGCCGCCGGACTCGAGCGGCCCGAAGCGGAAATCGTCGTCGAACACGGCCAGGCAGAACCACCATAGCGGCACCGCCGCCGTACCGCTGAGCACGCTGGCCGCCATGGCGGCGGGGCCGGAGAGCTTCAGCGCGGCATCGGGCGTATTGCCGGCCAGAAACCCGCACAGCCCCAGCGCCAGCGGCAGGAACATCCAGGCGATTCTCTCGCGCCCGGCATCGCGCACCAGCACTATCGCCACGGTGAGCAGCAGCGTGGCCGCGGCCACGCGGAGCACGACGTCCAATTCCTGCACCGGATCCCCCGCATCGCCCGCCGAAACAGCGGCATGCCGACACGTTAGCATCGCGCCGCCGGTCGTTCCCGGGGCCCGACCCGTCGCACCAGCGGATCGCCGACAGCACCGCCGCAGCGCGGCGCCGCGTTGACCGCGATCACACTCGACGGCCCCGCCTGCTCCATCCGCCGCCGCCGTGACGCCAACTGCGGTACAACCGCAGGTCCGCCCGCGCCGCCAGAAGGAGACCGGCCGATGCAACCTCGCCCCCAAGCGCGCAGGAAACCGCGTGCGCACCTGGCCCACCGCGCAGCATGGCTGCTGCCGCTGGTGCTTCTGGCCACCGCCTGCACGCCGCGGGCGCGGCCCGCGCCGCCGCCGGCCGCAATCGAGACGGCCACTGCCGGACAAGGCGCAGCCGCAGCGCAGCGCAATCCCCGGGCGAAGCCGCTGCCCCCGGATGCCGCCTATCCGGAACTGTTCGCCGCGGTGCAATCGGCATGGCTGTTCGAGGACCAGAAGCTGTTCGCCGACGCGGTGCCGCGGCGCGCGCCGGCGGCGATCGAGGCCGACTACCTCGCACGGCGCGCGGAGCCGGGCTTCGACCTCGCGCGCTTCGTCGCCACCCACTTCATCCTGCCGCAGCCCGTCGAGGCCACCGCGGTGGAACGGCACGACACCCTGCGCGCGCACATCGATGCGCTGTGGCCGCTGCTCACCCGCCGCAGCGCGCAACCGGACGCGCACGACAGCCTGCTGCCGCTGCCGCAGCCGTACGTGGTGCCGGGCGGACGCTTCCGCGAGGTGTACTACTGGGATTCGTACTTCACCATGCTGGGGCTGGTGGAGAGCGGCGAGCGCGCGCTGTCGCGGCAGATGCTCGACAACTTCGCGCATCTCATCGATGCGTGGGGTCACGTGCCCAACGGCAACCGCAGCTACTACCTCAGCCGCTCGCAGCCACCGTTCTTTTCGCACATGGTGGCGCTGGAGGCGCGCGACGATCCCGCGGTGCTGGTGCGCTACCTGCCGCAACTGCGGCGCGAGCACGCCTTCTGGATGGACGGCGCCGGCGAGCTCGCCCCCGGCCAGGCCGCACGGCGCGCGGTGCGCCTGCGCGACGGTAGCCTGCTCAACCGCTACTGGGACGACCGCGAGGTCCCGCGCCCCGAGTCCTTCATGCAGGACCGCGAGACCGCGGCCGAGTCCGAGCGGCCCGCCGCCGAGGTCTACCGCGATTTGCGCGCCGGCGCCGAGAGCGGCTGGGACTATTCCAGCCGCTGGCTGGACGACGGCATGCGCCTGCATACCATCCGCACCACCGCGATCGTTCCGGTGGATCTCAACAGCCTGCTGCACCACCTCGAGACCACCATCTCCACCGGCTGCGCGCGCGCCGGGGACGATGCCTGCGAACGCGACTACCGCGAACGGGCCGAGCGGCGCGCGGCGGCCATGGCCGTGCACTTGTGGCACCCGGACGGGTACTACACCGACTACGACCACGTGCGCGGCCGACCCCGCGACGCCCTCACCGCTGCCGCGCTGTTTCCGCTGCATGCCGCCATCGCCTCGCCGGCGCGCGCACGCAGCACAGCGGCTGCGATGCGTAGCCACCTGCTGCAGCCGGGCGGCCTGGTCACCACCGCCGTCGACACCGGCCAGCAGTGGGACGCGCCGAACGTGTGGGCGCCGCTGCAGTGGATCGCCGTGGACGGCCTGCACCGCTACGGCGAGGAAGCACTGGCCCGCGACATCGCCCGCCGCTTCCTGCTCAACGTGCAGACCGTTTTCGACCGCGAGCGCAAGCTGGTGGAAAAGTACGACGCCGATGGCGCGCTGCAGGGCGGCGGCGGTGGCGAATATCCCCTGCAGGACGGGTTCGGCTGGACCAACGGGGTGGTGCTGAAGCTGTTCGCGCAGTATCCCGATCTGGAGCAGACGGTCCCGTCTGAGGTCGCCCCAACCGGATCGCGGCGCTGATCGGCGGCCCCGGCGCTACTCGCGTGGCGACACCCGATAGGCGCAGTCCGCGGTGGCGTACGCGGTCCTGCAGGAGAACGACGCACCCGCCTGCCAGGTTCCACTGATCCGGGCACCGGCGTTGCGCAGGCTGCGTTCGAACCTGGCGGCCGCTGCCGCGTCGTCGAAACCGTAGTGCAGTTCCTCGCCATAGCTGGGGTAGGCCTTGCCCAGGCCGCCATCCGCGCGGGTTTGGACGTAGGTCCACTCCGACTCGTCGTATTCAACGATGGCACAGTCGTCCTCCGCACTGCACAGCCAGAGTTCGAGTCGTGGTGGGGGCCCCTGCCAAGCAATCGTCGTCTGGCGACCGCCCCACAGCGAAAAGCCGTGTCTTGCCGCAGCCTTCTGCGCAAGCAGCATCGCCGCCAACGCCGGATCGATGTCGACAGGGCAGTCATCGCTGTAAAGGCAGTCCCTGGCCGAACCCCGGAACCTGCGATAGGCACTGCTCCTTTGTGCGTCCAGAGACCGTAGTAGGAGGGTAGCCGATCATCCGCAGCCGGCGTCGCGAGCGCATGATTCGGGTCCGCATGGAGTCGCCAGGGAGGATCGCTACATACCCGCGCCGACGCTTCTCGCCGGCGGGCGCGCAAGTGTGGAAGGTCGGAGGCTCGAAGCCGCCGCGGGAATTGCTGGCACGCCTACCGCGCAGCGCTGACACGCTTGTCAGCGGCAAGGAGTCACCGCAGGGGCGGCGTCCGGTAGACGCAGCTCGCGGTAGCATGCGCCGTCTCGCACGACAGCTCGGACCCGGCCTGCCAGGCACCCTCGACCTGTGCGCCCGCGTTGCGCAGGCTGCGCTCGAACCTGGAGGCCGCCGCCGCGTCGTCGAAGCCGTAGCCCGCACGCTCCCCGTAGCTGGGATAGCGCTGGCCCCGGCCACCCTCGGAGCGCGTCTCCGTATAGGTCCATCCAGGTTCTCGATACTTGACCACCGCACAATCCCGGTTGTCGCTGCACAGGCGGGCCTCGATCCGTGGCGCCGGACCCTCCCAGGCCACCGCGCTCCAGGGTCCGCGGAACAGCGAGAATCCGTGCGTCAGCGCCCGCTCTTCCGCACTCAGCATCGCCGCGAACGCCGGAGCGATGGCATTGGCGCATGGCTCGTCCTCAAAACACCGCCCCACAGCGTCGTTGAACCGGCCGTAGGCACTGTCGTGCTCGCCACGGATCGCGACTGCGACCGGATCGTGCGTCCCGCCGATCGCGGCCACGGGGGCCTCGAACACCTGCGACCCGGCGAACGCGCCGGGCCGGCTGGCGTGCGCATCCAGCATGTGGCCGAACATTTGCGCGATACCATCCTGCGAGGCGACGGGCGTGGCGATCCACTGCTGGCCGGCACGATCGTAGTCCACCCAATACCGCGCCAGGGCCTTTTGCCCCAGGCTGAAAACGTAGAAGGATCCGCCGGCCGTCTGCCCGATCGCGATGGCGAGTTCCTCCCGTTGCCCGGGGGTACATTCCTCGCATTGGAGGATGCGCGGCACCGACTGGGCCAGGGCCGCGGGCGCTGCAGCCATGACTCCGAGCAGAATCAGCAGAGACATCGTTCGCATCGTACTTCCCTCACTGGTGGGTGCGCGGCCGCGGCCGCCGATCTCCTCGATTCGTCCGGGCCTTCGCCAAGGCCCGGACGAGAACCTGCCGCAGCCGAACCGCTATTGCGGCACGACGAGGTATTCGCAACGGGTGGTGACGCCGGTGGAAGTGCACGCCAGCACCGATCTCAGGTTCCAGTTGCCGATGACGGCAGCACCTGCCTCTGTCAGGCCGCGCTCGATAATCCCGGCCTCGCCGGAGTTGGCGAAGTCATATTCGGCGTATTCCGGGTTCTTCGGGTATTTCATCCCCGTGCCCCCCTCAGCGCGGGTCTCCACGAACACCCATTCGCCGTTCTTGTACTTGACGATGGCGCAGTCGTTGTTCTGGTTGCACAGCCGCAGCGTGACCGTTGGCGGCGTACTCTGCCAGGAGAACCCTCCCCCGATGATACGGAACAGGGACCAGGTGAACGATTTGGCCTTGTTCTCAGCGAGGTTCAATTGTGCGAGGGCCGGGCTGATCCCGCGGACGCAGGCAGTCACTGCCATGCAGCTCTGCAGATTGTCCATGAAGCGCCCGTACGCACCATCATTCGGGCCCCTGATCGAGATTCCCACCGGATCATGGGTACCGCCGATGTCGCCGATATTGCCGCGGAACACCTGCTGCCCAACGAAGACGTTCGGCTTGAGTTCGTAGGCATTCAGCATATGCGCGAACATGTCCACCACGCCATCCTGGACCTCCGTGGACGAAGCGGACCAGCGCCGGACGTCAGGTTCGTACTGTACCCAGAAGCCCAGCATCAGCTGCTTCTTCAGGCTGAACACGTAGTAGGTTCCGCTCAAGCCTGCTCCCTGTCCCTGAGACAGCGCGCGGCTTCGCATCTGAGGCACCGTGCAGTCCTCGCATTGGATCACTCTTGCCGTCGCCTGTGCCGGCGTTGGCGATGCCCATGCCGCCAGGCCGAACATCAACATCAAAATGAAGATACGCATAGTCCTTGTCCTCAGTTGTTTTGCGGGATTCATTCCCGGTTCCATGCAAGACCACCGCAACGGCAGACGCCCACGGCGGACGCCGGGGGCGTCGCGCCCCGGTGCGGTGTCGTCGATGGGCCGCAGCTGCGGCGGACGGAGCCGCGGGGCCGGACGGCCTGCGGCGGTGTTGCCCCGGCGGGCGGTCGAGGCGGCCTTGCGGCCAGGCTTGCGATGCCCGATCGAGGCGCCGGCGAGGGTCTTGTCCGTTGACCACGCGGGTTGGACGGCCACGATGGCCCCGCGCCCGGCAAAACTGTTGCGCCACGGCGGCTGCGTCAGCGGGCGCGGCCGGCGCACGGCGCCGGTAGCCTCCGGGCGCCGCGTTGGAAATCCGTTCCGGCTGTCAGCCACGATGGCCTGCCTCCCTGTCCGTGGAGTCCCCGTCCGCGCACCCTGGCGCGGACATCCCATGCAGCCCGCGGGCCAGCCCGGGGCCATTTCCTCATGAGATGTATATACGGTAGATCGATAATCTGTAGATTGTCAAGCAGTGGCGTCCGAGTCTGGGCGCCATGCCCAAGCCGTCGCCAGCGCCGCCGCCTCCGGGTCCCGCCCGGCGCCGGATCGCAGCCAACGTGAAGCGCCATCGCGCCGAGCGCGGCCTCAGCCAGGAGAAGCTGGCCGAGCTGGCATCGTTCCATCGCACCTACGTCTCCCAGCTGGAGCGGTGCGTCACCAACATCACCATCGACGGCCTGGAGCGCCTTGCCGTGGCGCTGGACGTCGACGTCACGGATCTGCTCAGGCCCTGAGCGCCCCGGCGTCCGTCCGGGCGGAAGGGCCCTTCATCGCTCGCCGGAAAGCGGTTGCCCCGGACCTGGTCCGAGAAGGCCCCGGATGTCCGCGGGTCGGCGCCCGCGCGGGGAGCGGCAACATGGATGCCCGCCGCCGCGCACCGGGAACCATCGCTCGTTCTGCCCGGCGACCGCGCGGGAGCGGCGGTGCGGGCGACCGAGCCGCGCGCAGCGGACACTCCGGGGCTCAGGTCTTCGGCGGTTCCGGCCAGCGGGCTTCCGCCAGGCTGTGATCGAGGCGCTCGGCCAGCTCCTGGAAGCAATGCGCCAATGCCGCGGGCTTGAGCGGCAGTTCGGCGCCGGGCAGGTCGTCCTGCGTGGAGCGCGGCGCGGCCAAGCGCGCCAGCAGGTGCAGGCGGTCGCGGGTCTGCGCGAGCGCCAGGTGCGCCTCCTCGGGGAGCTGGTAGCAGCCCGAGGCTGCGTCGGGGCGAGCGGTTCCTTTGCTCATGCTGTCTTCCTCTGCGTATCGGGAGCGTCGCCACGCCGATGCGTCGCGGGCACCTGCGGCGCGGTGCCGTCCCGGGGTGCCGGTCCGGCCTCGTGCAGCGGATCGCTGCGAGCGCCCGACAGGCCGGGTGCCGTCATGGTCCTGGCTTGTCCACCGCCGACAGCAGCGGCCACTGCTCCTTGATGTACTGCTCGGTCGCCTCGCGGACGACCCAGGCCACGGACACCTTCTTGCCCCTGGCGATCTGCTCGACCGTCGCGTAGATCTCCTGCGGAAAGCTGATGGACGCCCGGGTGGTCCTGGGTTCCGGCGCGGCCTTGTCCGGCCCCTCGCTGCGCTTTGCTGGCATGACGCCTCCGAATCGGCTGCCCGACGTGCACCATCTTACACCACTGTGGTGCAGTCGCAAGCGTCCTCCCTGGGTGGGGCGGCGGCGTGCGGCCAGGCGATTCTCCGGCGGCGGGCTTCTGGCGGCGCGTCAGTACGCCGCCGCGGCGGCGTCGCGGCGGGGCGGGGCGCCGAACATGCGGCCGTACTCGCGGGTGAATTGCGGGACGCTGGCGTAGCCGACCTCGGCCGCGGCCCTGCTGGCGGTGCAGCCCATGGCCAGCATCAGCCGGCGCGCCTCGATCAGGCGCAGCTGCTTCTGGAACTGCAGCGGCGACAGCGACGTGGTGGCCTTGAAATGACGGCGGAACGCCGAGGGGCTCATGTTGGCGACGTCCGAAAGCCGCTCCACCGGGAGTGGTTGCCGGAACTCCTGGCGGATGAGCTCGATGGCGGTCGCGATCCGCCGGGCGCCCCCGCCCGGCAGCGACAGCCGGCGCAGCTCGGGCCCGTGGCGGCTGGCGAGCAGCCAGTAGTGCAGCTCCTGCAGGATCGCGGGACGCACGACCGAATCGGCGGCGGGATGGTCGAGCAGGCGGACCAGCCGCGAGGCGCAGCTGACCATCGTGTCGTCCAGGTCGTCGGCGAACACGCGCGCGATCCCCGCCTGCCCCGGCGGCGGGCCGGCAGCGGTGCGCAACGCCAGGTCGTGCAGGATCGCCATGTCGAGCTCGATCGCGACGGCGAGATACGGCGCGTCGCGGCGGGCCTCGACGATGTAGCCGATCACCGGCGCGTCGACGCCGACGATGGCGGTCTGCCCCGCCCGGAACAGCCGCCGCTCGCCGCCGACCGTCATCTGCTTGGCACCCTGCAGGATCAGGCACACCAGTGGCCGGTACAGCGACCTCATGGGGCCACGCGGCGCACGGGCGCACATCATCCGCAACCCCGGGACGGGCGTGCGCACGATGCCGTCGGCGTCCGCGTGCGCATCGGCGTGGCGGAACACGGCCTGCTTGAGCGCTTCCATATCGGGCCTCCTGTCGCCGCGCAGTCTAAGCGCCGAGCCGCACGCCTCGGGCGAAACCGGTCGGTTCGGGCAAGGTTGCGGTCGGAATGGACAAGTCCGCGCGCGCCGGCTCGCGTCTACTGAAGGTCCCCGGCCGCCAAGCCCCGCCTGGAACCGACCGGCGACGCCAACCTCGCCACCGGAGCCGGAGCCGGAGCCGGAGCCGGCATCAGCCTGCCGCGCGGTATGCGGCACCGGGCGGATATCCACCTTCGATCCCTTTGCGCCGACACCAGAGGCCCCGCCATGTCCAGCAACCAGGACCACCATCCCCCACGCCTCGCGCGCCGCGATCTGCTCGTGGCCGCGGCCTCCATCGTGCCCGCAGTCGTCGCCGGCGGCGCGCTCGCCCAGTCCGCCGGTACCGGGGCGGCGCCGCTCGCCGTCGACCGCCACGCCGACGGCAAGGCGGCGCTGGTGACCGGATCCTCGCGCGGCATCGGCGCCGCCATCGCCAGGCGCCTGGCGCGCGACGGCTTCCGCGTCACCGTCAACTACGTGCGCAGCCAGGCTCGGGCCGAAGAGGTCGTGCGCGAGATCGAGACCGGCGGCGGGCAGGCGATCGCCGTGCAGGCGGACGTGAGCGATGCCGACGCCGTGCGGCGCCTGTTCGACGTCGGCGAGGCGGCCTTCGGCGGCGTCGACGTGGTGGTCGCCAACGCCGGGGTCATGCGCCTGGCCCCGTTCGGCGAGATGGCCGACGGCGATTTCCAGCACATGATCGGCGTCAACATGCAGGGTAGCTTCAACACCCTGCGCGAGGCCGCGCGCCGCGTGCGCGACGGCGGCCGCATCGTCACTCTCTCGTCCAGCATCACCCGGCTGCGCACCGCCACCTACGGCCCGTACGCGGCCACCAAGGCCGCGCAGGACATTTACGCCAGCGTGCTGGCCAAGGAACTGGCGGGACGGATGATCTCGGTGAACGCGGTGGCGCCCGGCGTGGTGGACACTCCGCTGTTCACCGACGGCAAGACGCCGCAGCAGATCGAGGGCTTCGTGCAGCGCACCCCGCACCGGCGGCTGGGCGAGCCGGAGGACATCGCCAATGTCGTTTCGGCGCTGTGCGGCCCCGACGGCGACTGGATCAACGGCGAGGTGGTGTACGCCAACGGCGGCATCGTCTAGGCGGTGCCCGGCATTCCCATCGCGCGCATGGAGGTGATTCCCGGTGCATCCACCGGCGTCGGCTTTCGCGCGCGGCGCGCCATGCTAGTTTCACCGCAATGGGACGACGACCGGACGACATGATCGCCAGGACCCGATTCTTCTTCCCCGCCCTGCTGCTGCTCGCCGCCTGTGGAGCACCGGAGGAGGACGGCGGCGATGCCGAAGCGGTGCGGGTCGCCGTGGCCGTGGCGGAGGAGGCGACGTTCGGCGAGCGCTTCTCCCTGACCGGCACGCTGACGGCCGAACGCCATGCGCAGCTGTCGCCGCGCGTCGACGGCCTGGTGGCGCGCGTGCACGTGGACGCCGGCGACCGCGTCGAGGCCGGCCAGGTGCTGGTCGAGCTCGATCCCGCCGTGGGCCGGCAGGCGCTCGCGCGCGTGCGCGCGCAGATGGCGGAAGCGGAAGCCGCGGTGCGCGAATCCGAGCGCCTGTTCGCCGAGGCGCGGCGCCTGGGCGAAGACCAGTACATCGCCGCCAGCCAGATCGAGGCGCGCGAGTCGGAACTGCGCCTGGCGCAGGCCGCACTGGAGTCGGCCCACGCCAGCGCGCGCGAGCAGGCCGAGCTGGTCGAGCGCCACGCGCTGCCGGCGCCGTTCGACGGCGTGGTGGCCGAAAAGCTCACCGAGGCCGGCGAATGGGTGCAGCGCGGCACGCCGGTGCTGTCGCTGGTCGCCACCGACCGCGTGCGCCTGGACCTGCGCGTGCCGCAGGAGCGCTTCGCGCAGCTCGACGACGACGCCCAGGTCCGCGCCTACGCCGACGCGCTCGGCGACACGCCGCTGCCGGCTCGGATCGGCGCGCGCGTACCGGTCACCGATCCGGGCGCGCGCACCTTCCTGCTGCGCCTGCTGATCCACGATCCCGAAGCGCGCCTGGTGCCGGGCACCTCCGCACGCGCCGAGATCGACCTGCCGGCGCAGGAGCAGGCGCTCGCGGTCAGCCGCGACGCGCTGCTGCGCCAGCCCGACGGCGGCTACAGCCTGTTCGTCCTCGAGGAAGCCGTGGTCCAGGAGGCTGCCGTCGAGAACGACGAAGCCCGCCCGGTGG
Organism: Luteimonas salinisoli; assembly: GCF_013425525.1. Classification (GTDB taxonomy): domain Bacteria; phylum Pseudomonadota; class Gammaproteobacteria; order Xanthomonadales; family Xanthomonadaceae; genus Luteimonas; species Luteimonas salinisoli. The sequence goes on from NZ_JACCKA010000073.1 coordinate 35,364, forward strand.
CGCGCCGGCGTAGCGTGCGGGTGCTGCACGAGCGCGACGACCTGGTCGCGGTCGCGGGCGACCTGCAGCCCGGCCAGCGCGTGGTGGTGCGCGGCAACGAGGCGCTGACGGACGGCCAGCCGGTGGACGTGGCCGAGCCCTGACCGGTGGGATTCGACCGCATCCTCCGCCACGGCACCCTGATCGCGGTCGCGGTGCTGATCCTCTGCGTGTTGGGCATCGCCGCCGCGCTGCGGGTGCCGGTGCAGATGATCCCCGACCTGGAGGTGCGCACCATCGGCGTCGACACGCGCTGGCCCGGCGCCACGCCGCAGGACGTCGAGAAGGAGATCCTGATCGAGCAGGAGCAGTACCTGCGCACCCTGCCCGACCTGCGCCGCATGGTCTCCACCGCCGGCACCGGACGCGCCAGCATCGAGCTCGAGTTCCCGTTCGGCGTCGACGTCAACGAGGCGCTGATCCGCACCAACAACGCGCTCAGCCAGGTCTCCGACTACCCGGAGAACGTCGACGAACCGGCACTGACCACCAGCTCGTTCTCCGAAAACGCGTTCATGTACTTCCGGATCGGCGCACGCGAGGACAGCACGCTGGATCTCGACCTGGACATGATGCGCGACTACGTCGAGGACCAGGTGCGCCCGCGGCTGGAACGCGTGGCCGGCGTGTCGCTGGTGCAGGTGGGCGGCGCCGCCGAGCGCCAGGTCCGCATCGAGGTGGACCCGGACCGCCTGGCCGAACGCGGCCTGGGCATGCGCGACGTGCGCGATGCGCTGCGGGCGCGCAACGTCGACAGCTCCGGCGGCGACCTCGACAGCGGCAAGCGGCGCTTCCTGGTGCGCACGGTGGGCCGCTTCCGCGAAGCCGGCGACATCGGCGGCCTGATCGTCGCCGAACGCGACGGCGCGCTGGTGCGGCTGTCCGACCTGGCGGAGATCCGCCTCGACCATTTCGAGCGCCGCGACCTGTCGTTCAACAACGGCAAGCCGGCGCTCAGCCTGTCGCTGCGACGCGAACCGGGTTCCAACGTCGTCCAGATCAAGTACGCGGTGCTGCCCGAGGTCGAGGCGATCAACGAAGAGCTGCTGGCGCCGCTCGGACTGGAGATGACTCTCACCAGCGACGATGTACGCTACGTCGAAGACTCGATCGCCAACGTCTGGCGCAATCTCATCCTCGGCGCGCTGCTCGCCACGCTGGTCATGTTCGCCTTCCTGCGCTCGGCGCGCTCGACGCTGACCGGCGTGGTCGCGATCCCGATCTGCACCATCGCCGCCTTCGTCGGGCTGCTGCTGGCCGGACGCACGCTCAACGTGATCTCGATGGCCGGGGTGGCGTTCGCGATCGGCATGACGGTGGACAACACCATCGTGGTGCTGGAAAGCATCGACCAGGCGCGGCGACGTGGACTGCGGCGGCTCGAGGCGGCGGTGGCGGGCGTGAGCCGGGTGTGGCCGGCCGTGCTGGCCTCCACCCTGACCACGGTGCTGGTGTTCGCGCCGATCCTGTTCGTGCAGGAAGAAGCCGGGCAACTGTACTCGGACGTCGCGATCGCCATTTCCGCCTCGATCCTCGCCTCGATGGCCGTGGCGGTGACGGTGGTGCCCGCCCTGAGCGCGCGTCTGGCGCCCGCGTACGACAGCCGGCAGCACGCGCCCGGCGAGGAACTCTTCGGTCGCATCGGCGAGCGCATCGGCTGGCTCGGCCGGGGACCGCGGCGCCGGGCGCTGGTGCTGGGCGGCACGGTCGCGGCCGCAGTGCTCGCACTGGTCTTGCTCACGCCGCCGGCCGAATACCTGCCCGAAGGCGAGGAGCCGAAGACGTTCTCGCGCATGATCGCGCCGCCCGGCTACAACCTCACCGAGATGGAATCGATCGCGCGCGAGCTGACGCAGGGCCTGCTGCCGCACCTGGACGACCCACCCGAGCGCTTCGCCGACGGCGACACCGACATGCCGGCGCTGGACTACTTCAACCTCTCGGTAGACCCGCAGGGGCTGCGGATCATCGCCGAGCCGAAGGCGCCGGGCGACATCGACGCGCTGATGGACGCACTGGACGCGCGCTTCCTCGCCTGGCCCGGCATGCGCGCGTTCTCCTCGCGCGGCTCGATCATCTCCAGCAACGACGGCGGGACCCGCAGCATCAACCTCGACATCTCCGGTGCGGATCTCGCCGAGATCTACCGGGTGGCCGAACGCGCCTTCGCGCGGGCCGAGGCGCTGTTCGACGGCGCCCGCATCGGCTCCGACCCCTCCACGCTCAGCCTCGACCAGCCGCTGCTGGAACTGCAGCCGCGCTGGGAGCGCCTGGCCGAGGTGGGACTGGACGCGGATGGGTTCGGCTATTCGGTGGCGGCGCTCAGCGACGGTGCGTTCGCCGACGAGATGATCCTGGACGACCGCAAAGTCGACATCTTCCTGTTCAGCAGCGCCGGCAGCGAGCAGCGCCTGGACCGCCTGCGCGACCTGCCGGTCGCCACGCCCTCCGGCGCGGTGCTGCCGGTCTCGGCGCTGGCCGAACTGCGCGAGTCCGCCGGCACCGACAGCATCCGCCGGCTCGACGGCCGCCGCACCGTGACCCTCAACATCATCCCGCCGCGGTCGGTCGCGCTGGAGACCGGCGTGGCGCGCGTGCGCGAGGAACTGATCGCGGCGATGCGCAGCGACGGCGAGATCCCGGCGGACGTCTCGATCGACATCTCCGGCGCCAGCGACCAGCTCGACGCCACCCGCGAGGCGGTGGCCGGCAACTTCGCCATCGCACTGCTGCTGTCGTACCTGCTGCTGGTGGCGATCTTCCGCCACTGGGGCCGGCCGCTGTTCGTGATGGCGACGGTGCCGCTGGGCATCGCCGGCGGCATCGTCGGGCTGGCGCTGCTCAACGGGCTGGGCGCGTTGCTCGGCGCGCTCGGCCTGGGGCGGATCGAGCAGTCCTTCGACATGATCACCCTGCTGGGTTTCCTGGTGCTGCTCGGCACCGTGGTCAACAACCCGATCCTGATCGTGCTCGAGACCTACAAGCGGCTCGAGGAAGGCGCGGCATCGACCGTGGCGGCCGTGAACGACGCCGTGCGCACCCGGCTGCGGCCGATCCTGATGTCCACCTGCACCACCATCTTCGGCCTCTCGCCGCTGGTGCTGATCCCGGGCGCCGGCACCGAGCTGTACCGCGGCCTCGGCGCGATCGTGCTGTTCGGCATCGCCACCTCCGCGGTGGTCACGCTCACCTTCCTGCCCTGCCTGCTGGTCGCGGTGCTCGCGCTGCGCGAGCGTGCCGCCGGGCTGCTGCGCGGCCGCGCCTGAGACCCGCCCTGGGCTGGACAACGTGCTCCGGCAGGCCGGGCGGCCACTCCCGGTGCACCCGATGGCGTCGGCCTTCGCGCGCATGGCGCGCTCTTACATCAGCCGCGTCGCCCGCCGACCGCGAGCGGCCGATGCGCGTAGGACACGAGTCGCCGCCGGACGGCCATCCTAGACACAGTCGGTTCGGGCCGCGCGGCCCGCCTGCCCGGGCGAACCGCTCCGCCGCAGGTCCCGGCGCGCCCACGCATAGACCAGCAGCCCGGCGACCGCGGTGGCAGCGCCCACGTAGCCCGTCGACGTCCACCCCCAGCCGGCGGTGATCGCCATTCCGCCCAGCCACGGGCCCAGCGCGTTGGCGGCGTTGAACGCGGAATGGTTGGACGCCGCGGCCAGCGTCTGCGCACCGCGCGCCACGTCCATCAGGTGCGATTGCAGCACCGGCGCCAAAGCGCCCATCGTGCCCACCGCCACCACCGCGGGCAGCGCCGTCCACGCCGACAGCGCCGCCAGCGGGAACGCCAGCAACAGCAGCACGGACCAGGCCAGGACGATCGCCGCCGCCCGGAACCCGTAGCGGTCGAACAGCCAGCCGCCGCCCAGCGTGCCGAGGATGCCGCCGGCGCCGAACGCCATCAGCCCGAGCGGGATGAAGCCCTCGCCCACGCCCGTCACCTGCACCAGCGTCGGCGAGAGATAGCTGAAGACGCAGAACATGCCGGCGAAGCCGATCGCTCCGATCCCCAGCGCCAGCCACACCGGCCTGCGGTTGAAATCGCGCAGCTCGCGCGCCGCGTCGGTGCGCGGCGCACCCAGCCCCGCCGGCAGCACCACCGCGGTCATCGCCACCGTGGCCAGCGCGATGACCGAGACCAGCGCGAAGGCGTAGCGCCACTCCAGCGCCTGCCCCAGCCAGGTGGCCAGCGGATTGCCGACCAGTAGCGCCACCGACAGCCCCAGCATCACCCGCCCCACCGCCCGCCCGCGCTGCGCCGGCGGGCTGATGTGCGCGGCCACCAGCGCCGCCACGCCGAAGTAGGCGCCGTGCGGCAGCCCGGCGATGAAGCGGAACGCCAGCATCGCGTGATAGTCGGGCGACAGCGCGCTGGCGAAGTTGCCCAGCGCGTAGAACCCCATCAGCGCCAGCAGCAGCGTGCGCCGCGGCAGGCGCGCGCCGAGGATCGCCAGCGACGGCGCGCCCACCACCACGCCCAGCGCGTACGCGCTGATCACGTGCCCCACCTGCGGCTCGGTGACGCCCAGTCCGCGCGCGATCTCGAGGATCAGCCCCATCACCACGAATTCGCTGGTGCCGATGGCGAAGCCGCCCATCGCCAGCGCGAACAGGATCAGCGCCACCTGGCGCGGCGTCAGACGGGCGGCGGGAGCCGGTGCGGCGGCGGGAAGCGACGACATCCGACATTGTTGCTGCATTGCAGCATCCCTGTCGACGTCGACAGGGAAACGCTGCGTCACATGCCGGCCCGGGCCCGGCCTCGGTGCTCCGTAACGCCCCTCCGCTCGACCCTACGTGCCGGAGCGCTCCGCCAGCAGCTCGTCCAGGCGCCGGTAGCCCATTTCCATGCCGTCGGTCATGCCGGTGGAGAGGGCTCCGTCGCGTGCTTCCCGGGTGCGGAAATCGATCACCGTGGTCACCGTGGTGATGCCCTCCGCCTCGGACAGCGCGAGCGCGACCAGCGCGGCCTCGCCCATGTCCCCGCCGACGTCGCCGGCGTCGTAGTGCTGGGTGTGCGCCAGCCGCGCGGGTGCATCCACTTCGGTGAAGCTGCCGTGGAAACCGAACTCGGAGCCGTCCGCCTGGTTGCGCCAGCGCCAGCGGTACTCGCCGCCCACGCGCACGTCCATCTCGCATACCGGCATGTCCCAGCCCGGCGGCCCCAGCATCCAGCGCTTGACCAGTTCCGGCCTGGTGTAGGCCTGGTACACCAGTTCGCGCGGCGCCCTGAACTGCCGCGTCACCTTGACCTCGCTCTCGCCGGGCAGGCTCACTTCGGCTTTCGGCATCGTCTTCATTGCTGTTCTCCTGTGGATGACGGGGTGGCAGCGCCGCGGGCCAGCGGGGCCAGCGTGCGTGGATGGAAGCGGGGCTAGGCCCGGGAGCCGCGACGCCCGCGCCCCTTGGCCGGCTTCCCCTGCGCGGACTTCGGCTGCTGCAGTTCGTCGAGCAGCGCGTCGAGGCGGGTGAAGTTCGCCTCCCAGATGTCGCGGTAGCGCTCCAGCCAGCCGCTGGCCTCGGCCAGCGGCGCGGCCTCGATGCGCCGCGGCCGTCGCGGCCCCTCCCGCGCCACCGACACCAGCCGCGCCCGCTCGAGGATCTTCAGGTGCTTGGAGATGGCCGGCTGGCTGATCTCGAAGGGCTCGGCCAGTTCCGCCACCGACGCCTCGCCCCGCGCCAGCCGCGCCAGGATCGCGCGGCGCGTAGGGTCGGCCAGGGCCAGGAAGGTCGCGTCGAGGTGGGCTGAGGCGTTCATTGCATAACCATGCAGTTATGATAACTGAAAGGTTATTCATCTTCCGGCCGCTGTCAAGTGCCGGGCCGCGCCGCCCGGGACCGGGCAATACGGGCGATACCACGGACGAGGCCCAAAACGGACACGGGCGCCCAGTGGGCGCCCGTGTGCGGGTCAGGTCCGACCGTGCCGGCCGATGGCGGTCGGGTCAGAACACGTACTCGCCGGTCAGCCCGAGCAGCGCGGTCGAACGCTTGGGGCCCTCGACCTCCTGCCCGGTGTCGGTATCGCGGAGCGTGCCCGACTTGGCGCGGAAGTAGTCGTAGTGCACGCCGATGCTGAAGTTCTCAGTCGCGTTCCAGCCGGTGCCGACGCCGGCGTACCAGCTGTTGCGGCCCGCGCGGCGGCCGCTCTCGATGCCGAGTTCCTCGCCGATGGTGTCGTAGTAATCGGCGCTGTTGTCCGAAGCGCGGAAGTAGCCGCCGCGCGCACCGAGGTACCAGGCCGGGGTCAGGTTGACGCGGGCGTTGGCGCCCGCCAGCCAGCCGCGCAGCGCGTCGTTCGCCTCGCGCTGGTCCACCGGGTCGTCGTTGAACACGTTGCGCACGCGCAGGTTGCCCAGGTCGGTGTAACCGACCTCGGCGCCGAGACCCCAGCGCTCGCCCAGCTTCCAGCGGTAGCCGCCGGTCAGGCCATAGCCGGTCTGACGGTCGTCGTTGCTTTCCAGGAAATCGAAGTCGCCGGTCCCGAAGCGGCCCGCGGTGCCGCCGTCGGTGCGGCCCACGTTCCCGGCCACGAACCAGTTGCCGTCGCCCACCTGCTGGCCGGGACGGTAGGCATCGCTTCCTGCGCTCTGCGCGAATGCGGCCGGGGCGAACAGGGCAGCCGCCAATGCGGCGGGATAACAGATCTTGTTCATGCGGATCTCCTTCTTCTTGGTCTTGGGCATGCGAAACGGGCTGGCACATGCCTGATGAGCGGCAACCGGCACGGTGCAGGCCGGAAGCGCGGTGGCAGTAGAGACGACCGACACTGAAGCCACGGCAAACGTTCACCCCAGGAACACGCGAAACCAGCGTCGGAGTTCAACGCGCGTTTATCCCGCGGGCGCATCGCGATTCGCCACACCGTTGCGCGCCTCCTCCGGCCATCCTTTGCTTGTCGGCGACGGCGAGCGACTCTGGCGTGCCCTGCGTGCCTTCGGTGACGATCATGTCCGGGTTCAGCGCGTTGACGCAGATCCTGCGCGGGCCCAGCTCCTGCACGAGCACGCCGGTGATCGCGTCCACCGCGCCCTTGGTGCCGCTGTAGACCGCGCTGCCCGCCGGCACGACGTGGGTGACCACCGAGCCGATCACGTCTCTCGATCCTCCAGGCCTCGCCGGCACGCGGGGCGCTGCGCGAGCGATCAGTCCCCGAGCCCGAGAAAGACGCGCATCCGCGCGAGCTCGGCTTCCAGCCCGGCCTCGAACCCCGCATCGCGCGGGGCGCGGCCGTCGACGTAGCGGATCTCGCTCGCCAACGCGCCCCCGGCGACGGCCAGGTTGCCCCAGCCGACGACCCGGTCCCGCCACAGCAGCGGCAGCGCGTAGTAGCCGAGCTTGCGCTTCGCCGCGGGCGTATAGGCCTCGAAGCGGTAGCGCCAGCCCCACAGCAGCTCGAAGCGGCGGCGGTCCCAGACGATCGGGTCGAAGGGCGTGAGCAGCCGCACGGAGTCGTCGGGTTTCCAGCGCCGGCCGGCCGGGGTTTCGTCGGCCGGCCAGAACCACTCGACACCGGCTACCCGCGCCTGCCCGAGACGCTGCCTGGCGCGCGCCAGCGCTGGTGCGCGCGCGTCGTTCCACTGCGGCACGGCATTGCGCAGATACAGCACCAGCTGCCGCAGGCTGGCGAGCGGCAGCGGCGCGTACTTGCGCACCGCCAGCTCCAGCAGCGCGTCCATGCGCGCGTCGATGGCGGCGGCGTCCACCGGGGCGTCGGGCTCGCGCACGGCGTAGACCCGCGTCCCGCCCTCGCGGCGCGCGACCCGCAGCAGGCCGCGGTAGTGCATGCCATCGAGCAGCTGCGTGCTGGCGTTGGACGAGCCGCCGAACCAGTTGGTGGTCTTGCCGTGCGCGAAGTGCGCATCGACCTCGCGCGGATGCACCGCGCCGCGCGCCGCCACGAATTCCCGCACCGCGTGCGCCTGCTTCCAGCGCGCCACCGTCCACGCCTGGCGCGCGGTGCGCGGATGCATCAGCGCCTGGTGCGCGCGCGGCAGGAAGCCGTAGTTGACGAAGAAGTCTTCTTCCAGCGCCAGGCGCGGATAGCGCCGCTCGAGGTCGCCCGCGCGATAGTCGCGGACGCGGTGGCGCAAGGTGAGGTCCTGCGCGCGGGCCGGCGCGCGGATCGGATCGGCCTGCACGAAACCCAGCCGCGCGATCGCGCGCATGAGCGTGGTCGGCCGCAACAGCGTGCGCGCGACGGCGTAGCGGCGCAGGTGGTCGAGGGTGACGGGCATGGCGCGATGATGCCAGCTCGCCGCCCGGGATGGCTGCCGCCGCTTTGCGGTCAGCTCCCCGGCATTGGCGCTCCGCCCGTCGCCGGTGGTTCCGTCCCGTCCGGCGCTTCGGCCGCGCCGGTCGTCCATGGCCTCCATATCGCGCCCATCATCAGGGCGAGGTCGGGCAGGCCGACCTCATCGGGCGGCGTAGCGCTTCCGAGTGCGTACGCGCGGCCGGCAAGACCGGCCGCCAGCAGTGCGACCACCAGGACGACCGCGGCGACCGCCCATGCGATGTTGCGTTGGCTACGCATGACGGCAATCTCCTGCTCGCCATCGCGGCGCGCCCTGTCGGCGCGTGCGGCATCGGCTTTCGCGTCCCATGCCTTCCCGACCAGTTCCCGCAGGCCGGGCAGCATTTCCAGCACACGCACGCCGTGCACTTCGCGCTTCGAGTGGAGATCGGCCGTGGTCAGGGCGTCCCTGGACCGGCCGCTGGCATGCGCGATCCCGTCGACCGGCGGCCCCCAGTCGAACGCGATTCCGAACTGCTCGTAGAACCGGTTGCGGCGGTCCCGCTGCACCTCGGTCCGCGCATCGACTTCGCTCAGGCGGATCGGCTTGATCCTGCCCGGGCGGTGCTGCGACTTGTCCAGCACCCAGCGCACCACCTCGTTCTGCAGGTACGAGCCCAGGCGCAATCCGCGCACGTCCTCGTCGAGCAGCATGTTGCCGCCGGTAAGCACGTAGACGACGCCGCCCGTCCCGCAATCCTCGTACGACCCGCCGAAGCTGCCGACGAAGCGCCCCCGCCGGCCGGGCGCATCCGCCCCAGGGCCGCCCACCAGGTGCGCCGCCAGGTCCAGCCGCCCACCCGTGTCCGGCCCCGCGCGCCACTCGCGGCTGCGGCGCTCGATGGCGAATACGTACGTCCCGGAGCGATCCGCTTGCCTGATTTCGAGCAGGGTCCATTCCCTGCTGGTGCATTCCTTGTCCTGGCTCATGACACTCCTATCGACCCGTCTACGCTTCGGCGCTCACACCCGATACGGCGGGAGCGTCCGCTCCTTCAAATTCGGCTCGCGCAACAGCTTGACCTTGCATGCGATCAGTCGCCCCTCGGGATCACCTTCTTCGTACGTGTGGGGATCGTCTCCTGGTCGGGCCGCGGCGTGCTCGGCCAATGGATCTGCTGCAGGCTGCGATCGAGCCGATCGGCCAGTTCCTGGAAGCAGTGCGCCAGCGCGGCGGGCTCGAGCGACAGCTCGGCCGCGGGCAGGTCGTCGTGCGGGGAGCGCGGCGCGGCCAGGCAGGCCAGCAGGCGCAGGCGGTCGCGGGTCTGCTGCAGTGCCAGGTACGCCTCCTCGGGCAGCTGGTAGCAGCCGGGGGTGGCGATGGGTCGAGCGGGTCCGTTGCTCATGGGTCGTCCTCGCGTGATCAGGATCCCTGCCGGTCGATACGTCGCGCGTGCCTGCAAGGCCGCCAACCCGGAACCGCCGGGTTCGCGCAACTCATACTATAGTCTGTCGACGGTCTTGGCGACGGGGAGGGACCCTTTCGCCGATGAACGGAACCCCGCGCGTGCTCACCAAGGCCTTCGGCCGCGTCGTCAGCCAGGCCCGACGCGAGGCCGGGTGGACGCAGGAAGAACTGGCGCACCGCGCCGGCGTGCATCGCACCTACGTGGGCGACCTGGAGAACGGCCGCAAATCGCCGACGCTCGACGTGGTGGAGACCCTCGCCCGGGCCTTCGGCCGGCCGGCGAACGAGCTGATCGCGGCTGCGGAAGCGCTCGGGGGCTAGTCGCGAGGCTCAAGGCCGCCCGCCACGGATGGCATAGCGCGGGCCAATCACAAGGACGGTTCTGCGTGCGGGGCTTCCGCCGTGCGACCGGCTCCCGACCAATGCGTCTGCCGCAGGCTGTGATCGAGCTGGCCGGCCAATTCCATGAAGCAATGCGCCAGCGCCGCGGGCTTGAGCGGCAACTCGGCCACGGGCAGGTCGTCCTGCGGAGAGCGCGGCGCGGCCAGGCACGCCAGCAGGCGCAGGCGGTCGCGGGTCTGCTCCAGCGCCAGGTGTGCATCCTCGGAAAGCTGGTAGCAGCCGGGAGTCGGAGCGAACGAGCCGGGTCCTTTGCTCATGGGATCTTCCTTTGATGAAGAAGGAAAAAGTCCGTGTGATGTCGCGTCAGGATGACACCTCGCATCGACCCTGTATGCAACATTTCCTGTAGCAGCCCGGACTTGCCGACGTCTTTGTGTGTCCCCTGTGTCCTCAATGGCACAGCTCGTGCGTGTCAGAAAGGAAGTCCTGCTTGTGAGCAATCGACCATGCGGCCAACTCTGTTCGGAGTCGGGTTCTGGATAGCGCTGGCCTGCAGCGCGCAGGTGCAAGCCCACGGCGGGGGATTGAACAAGGACGGCTGCCACAACGACCGCAAATCAAGCGGCTATCACTGCCATCGCGGTCAAAGCGCACCGCCGCCTCTATCGCCGATGCCCCCGCCGCAGAACACCCCAGCGCGGCATGATCTGACCCCCGGTGGCGGATCAAGCCCCAGTCGCGCGTTCAGGAATTGCGACGAGGCCAGAGCAGCCGGTGCCGCGCCCGTGCGCAGAGGCGATCCCGGCTACGGCCCGCATCTGGACCGCGACAACGACGGCATAGGCTGCGAGCCCTATCGCGGGCGCTGACGCTCGGTACTCTGGAACCGAAGGAAGTGATCTTGACTCCGTTCCTGAGTACGCTCGATTCACGGCCTGACCGAACTTGCATTCGGGGCACGAGTCTGGTCCCGCGGAAGAACTCGGACATGCAACTGGGTTTGGTTTACCCTCGAACGAGGGGCGGGGCTTTGAGTTCCGAGTAGGGGGTGACATGCGCTTCTGGTGGGTGAACCACAAACAGACGGTCAAGGAAGAAGTCGCTGGAAGCTATCTGTGGTCGCCGCAAACTGAAGCGAACGGGAAGCGCAGCCAGTTCTACGAGAACATGCGGCGCGCCGCTCCAGGCGACAGGGTTCTGTCCTTCGCCTTCGCCCAAATTATGTATGTCGGAACCGTTCAAGATTTCGCCCGAGTAGCGCCAAGACCGCCAGAATTCCAGGAGCGCGGCAGGCAGTGGAGCGAGATCGGATGGCTCCTACCGGTGGATTGGACGTCGTTAGAAGAACCGGTTCGTCCCAAGGATCACATCACGCGGCTCCGGCCGCTTTTGCCCGGAAAGTACTCGCCAATTCAACCCGTCTCTGGAAATGGAAATCAGAAGGCATACTTCGCAGAGATCGATCCTCGGATCTTCGAAATACTCGCTCGCTCAGCCGAAGCGAGTTCTATTCCCGCGGCGACCCAAGGGCAAGATGCGATCATTCAGATAGACAATGCACTGGAATCGGCCATCTCAAGAGATCAGCGTTTCGACGTGACGACAAGGCGACAGCTCATTCTCGCGCGGCATGGCCAAGGGCAGTTCCGCTTGCGCGTGATGTCCAAGCACAAGTCTTGTTGGCTAACCGGCGTTCGGTCGCCAGCGCTGTTGGTCGCCAGCCACATCAAGCCATGGCGTGCATGTACCGAAGCTGCCGAGCGGCTGGATGGCGCCAATGGTCTGCTCTTGGCGCCACATGCCGATCGCTTGTTCGATCGCGGCCTCCTGACTTTCGAGGACGATGGGAGTGCTCTCCTCTCAGAAGAGCTTCCCGTAGGAGAGATCGAGCGACTTGGCCTCGCCGAAGCGTGTTCCAGGCCTAGTCAGAGTTTTCCAGAAGCGACTTGCAGGTACCTCTCTTTCCATCGGAAGCACGTGTTTCTTGCGAAGCGGTGATCGAATGAGACAAGACGCAGTAGGCAACGACTTCGAATGGAGCTCGTGGGGCATCGAGCACTGGAATGAACGCCTCTTGGAACATTTTTTCTCGAACCGTTGCGATGAGCCTCCCGTTGCTGTGCTGCTCGTAACATCGGATGAGCTCGCCAGAGCGACCGGCGACCCGTTGGCCACGGCCGACGCAGCGCGCACCTCTTTCGTCGAGGCAGTGAATCGAGCAATCGGATCCAAGGGGCTGCTGGAGGACGCATCCAACTATCGGGGGTTCCCTATGCATCCACCGCTGACGCGTCCAAGGTTCATCGCTCATCTCATTTTGACCTGCCTGGCGGCGTCGGAGTCCTCGGAGGAGCTCGCCGATGAAAGCTCGTTCATAGCGAGACTGCGTAAGCTTGCCGAGCTACACGCAAACTCACTCTCCATGCTCCCCATACTCTGGACTCACCTCCAGACCTGGCTCAGCAATCACGACGTTTCGTATCGGCGCCTGGTGCTACCGGACCCCGGCGGCCTGACGCGCATCGGCTACACCGTCAGGCTGACCTTTCCCGACCGCAGGGATCAGCAACGCTTATCGCGGTTGCTCGATGACGCCGGGTTCTCGGGAGCCGTACCGCCTATCGCACGGACCTTGTCGTTGGTCGCATCACAACGGTCCCAGTTTAGCGTCACATTCCAGCGCGCATTCGATGACTTCAGGCGAAAGTTGGAATCCACAAGCGAAGCGGAGTCCAAGAAGCTTTCCACGCATCGGCTCTGGGCAGCAGTAGTCGATGCGGCGCTGCGGGGGCGAGGCCACCAGCATTCAGAGTCGCTCACTCACTACTCAGTTCTCGCAGAAGACGCCGAGGACATACTAAGTCTCTTCGTCACCAGCGACAGGGACGAGCCCCTGCCGCGCACGCAACCGGTCGAACTGTTCACCGCCTACGGACCGTGGAAGTTCGGGCTGGTCCCCGAGGACGGAGCACTGGACACGGGAGGGTTACACGCAATTGCCGGCGCAGTGCTGAGTGGAGCCCTTCGGCTGCCTCGCGTATCTGCCCTAGTGGATCAGGGCGTATTGCCCTTTGCCCTGCGCTCTCATGGTCTCCTGGAGCTGGTCGGCCGTTCTGAGTTGGACGCGGCGACTTACGCTCTAGTTCGCCAAGACAAGCTCGCCGATACACGCAGGATCTATTCGGATGGAACCGACATACCTTCGGCGTATCCCGGCTGGGCGCAGATCAGAGCCCCTGGCCTGAAAGCTGCACCAGCGTCCACGTTTCATGGAACGACACTGGCAGAGACATGGATTCTTCATGAATCGCTATCCCTTCCGGCAATTGGTATTCGAGGCGGAGTGCGTACCGAAGAAGGCTGGCTCGGGCTGGCAGAAGTCCTGCCCAAAGTGGTCGCTGATGATGCCAACCGAGTATGGATGGAAGCTGAAGACCGCGTCGTCGAGTTGGCCCGTGACGAGAACGGTCTGTGGTTGCTGCCCCCGGACGACTGGTCCGGGCTGGTAGTGCTGAAAGCGACCTGGAGCGAGTACGAACGCCAGCGTGACGTTCGTTTCAATTCGACCGTCGTCACCGAAAACTTCAAGGCGCCGAACGACCCGGATGCTTGGCTCATCGAGGGAATGTCCAACGGTTCTAATCTTGGCTCCGCGGACTCCGAAGAGACGTCGCTGATCGGTGACCGGGATGGCGTAGAGTTGGTGAACCCAATTCTGCTCGGCGCCGGGGTAGGAGAATTCGTCAGCGAGCCGGTGAAGTCGGCGTGGGCAGTTACACCGCTTGGTAGGAAATTCATCGGCCGCTGCGGTAGTCTGCGGGGCGACGATGCCATTCCGACATTTCGTGTCGACTCTGCGAACGCCCGTCGCCGTTGGCGGAAGCTTCTTCTAAAGTCGGACCCTGCAGATTCGGAATTCGCAGCGAATCGAGATCGAGTGAAAGGGAAGGTCGCATCCGACGCGCTGCCGAGTCAAGCCGTGTCGCAAATGATTCCAGATCTGACACCCCGCAAATTCCAAGCCGTCAAACCAACCGTCGATCGGCTCGTTAGAGTGATCTCTGGACGCGCGGCGACTCGCGCGGGCATCCCTTGGCGTGAATGGAAGGAACTAACGCTCGGCACCCTCGATATCGATGCGAGGAATCTGGCTCATGTCACACGGGCCTGGATGGAAGCGGGCTTCATCGACGTCGCGTCGTTCGCTCGATGGAGGAGGCGTTGCGTATTCGCGCGAGCGCCGAAGCTACTCGCTTACCGAGCAGGAGGTGTCGTTAACGCAATCGTCTCAGGATTGTCGCTCCCGGCCACGCAAGCTGCAATTCTTGATGCATCGGCCCGATTGGAGATGCTCGTCCTCACGCGCAGATCAATATCCGCCCTCGTACCGCCCGTCCTGCGAATCGTTGGCAATGATGAAGAGTCAATTTCGCTCGTTGCGCGACAGGTCTCTATGCCGATCACCTGGCTCAGGGCGGATATGTTGGGGCGAATGTTCGGTACGCTACCGAGCGGGGCGGCCGCGCCAACACAGTACGATTCGGCGGGAGAATGGCATCGATGGTCGCTTAAGGAAGGCCCGGTTCCGGGCATCCGAGTCGAGCATTTCGTTAGAGCAGATCGGCCGGACTATTGGCTTGCAACGCATGAGAGTGGTTCGAGCTGGGCTTTCGAGCTCAACCCGCTACGACAATGGGCGGCAGCCGTACTTGGGGAGCCTCTCGTGGTGACAGACGGCCCCCATGATCTCGTCGCGCATCACGGGTATCTTCCGCTGTCGGTGGCTCGGCTGGCCGGCGTGCTTGGACAAGGGCTCGCCGGCCCATCAGGCTCCGGAGAGTATCGATACCCGGTAGGCGCGGTCGTTCGTGCGAACATCCTCGCGATGTTGCGATGAATATGTGACACAACCAGGAGGGTAGCAGGGACATGTTCGACCCTATCGGCGGTTTCCTCAGGATTCGAGAGTTGTATCTAACCTATCTAGAGACGGCATTTCGAATTGGTAACGAGGCGGTAAGCAAAGAGCGCCGAGCTTTGCTGGAGTCGGCAGGAGCCTTGTGCACCCTACCGTTGATCGAGCCCGTTCCTCGCTATGTGCGGAGCACGACATCACTTCGTGAACTGGCGGCCGATCCTGGCGAAGCGCTTTCGGACTTCGAGCCAAGAGTTCGATCTGCGTTCATCCGATTGATCTCCGCAGGGCTGTTCGACGACTCCAGCGTGCGCTTGTTCAAACATCAGATGCAGATGCTGGCAAGAGGCACGGTACTGGGCCGCCCCGGCATCGTGACCTCCGGCACAGGGTCGGGAAAAACAGAGTCCTTCTTGCTGCCGGTGTTCGCCGAGATAATGCGCGAGGCATCGCAATGGTCGGCGCCAACGAATGGTTACCTGTGCACGCCCTGGTGGCACGACGACAACGGTAGACCCTATGAATCGTTTACGGCGATTCCGAAGTCCAGACGACCGTTGAAACAGAACCCCAGCGCAGATCCGTTCGTATCGCATCGCGCCGGAGAACGTCGCCCAGCTGCAGTTCGCTGCCTGCTGCTCTATCCGATGAACGCGCTTGTCGAAGATCAGCTAACTCGACTGCGAAAGGCGCTCGATTCGGATGCGGCGAGGCGCGTTCTGGCGGAAGAGATTGGAGGCAACCGAATATTCTTTGGGCGATACACCAGCGCCACCCCGGTCACCGGTTTCAACGTTCACCCACGGATTGCTGCGGAGGACGACCGTGAGCGTCGCACTAGACAGCTTCGCGCATTGTTCAATGAAATGATCGATTTCGAGCGCACCCAGCGCGAGATAGAGAGGCGTTGCCGCGAAGTCCCGCCGACACTCAATGCCGAGGACCGGTTCCTCTTCCCGGCAGTTGACGGCGCGGAGATGCTGACGCGGTGGGACATGCAAGTGCAGCCACCTGACATCCTCATCACCAATGTGAGCATGTTGGGGGCGATGCTAAACCGTGAAGTCGAGGATCCACTCTTCGAGGCGACCAAGCGATGGCTGGTAGAGAACGAAGACGCCTACTTCTATCTCGTGCTCGACGAGTTGCACCTTCAGCGTGGCGCAGCTGGCACCGAAGTCGCTTACTTGCTGAGATTGCTATTGGCTCGGCTGGGGCTAGACAGTCCGGCGCATCGGCACAAGCTGAGAATTCTAGCGTCTAGCGCGTCACTGCCAGTAGACGGGGAACAGGGCCTAAGGAGCCAGGAGTATCTGTGGGACATGTTCGGCAGCTTCGGCCACTGGACTCCACAGAAGAACATGGCAACTTCTCCTGCGGACTGGCGTAATGCGATCGTCGCAGGAGAGCCCGAGGCAGAACGCAAAGTCATTCGGCCGCGACTTGAGCCCGGGCCGTTCATCGAGTTCCTGACGCGTCATGGAGGTGGAGCGCGTGAGCCGGCGTGCGCGGCTGATGGTGAGACCCCGCCGCTGTTGGCAAATGCATGGCCTGCCTTGGGCGACGCCATGGGCGTGAGCACTACCGGCCCCATCGCAAGCGTCGTTCGAGAGGTGATCGGAGAGGCGGGGCGCCATCTCGCAGCCGCGTGCTGGGCGCCGGAGGAGGGTCGTTCACGGGCGACTCCCATCGACGAACTGACTCGGCGAATCTTCGGTGATGAGTGCAAGGATGAATCCGCCCTTCGTGGGCTATTGCTCGCGCGAGGACTCGGAGACGTTTTCCACAAGTGGTTCGAAGCCGAGGCCGCGACCGTGCCACTCGACGCACCATCCTTCCGAGTGCATACGTTCTTCCGGAGCATTGAAGGGCTGTTCACACCCCTGGACCGGGGAGCGAGCGCAGCTGAAGACTTCAGAGATGGTGTGCGCAAAGTAGGCCGGCTCACGCTGGAGCGCGCTATCAGTACCGGCCTACACGATGGCGGGTCCTCCCCTCCGGCACGGTTGCTTGAGCTCCTGTACTGCGAGTGTTGCGGAGAGCTCTTCGTTGGCGGCATGCGCCGGAAGCAGGGCGACGTGGAATTGGAGCTGTTGCCCGGCGAGCCCGAGTTGGATGGACTGCCCGATGGCGCAACCGGACGGCGCTTCGAGGATCTTTCATTCGACGAGTACGCGGTCTTCTGGCCAACAGATCGATCAGACCCACCGCAGCCGCAGCTTCCGGCATCGGCCCCCGATGGCTGGAGCAGAAAGCGATTGGATCCCTTGACAGCGGTGTTGCGGCCGATCCCGCCGACTGGGCAGTTCCCGGCCGATCATGTCCTTGGCTGGTTGTTCACCCGAACGAACGCTCAGGACCGTCACGGACGAAGCAATCGCGATAGGGGCAGCAACGTCCCGTACTCGTGCCCCGCCTGCGGGACCGACTACTCACCGCGACAAGCGCGTAGCGGCGTGCGGCTCTCTCCGGTTCGTCACTTCCGAACTGGCTTCGCGAAGACGACGCAACTGCTCGCCAGTGAGCTGTTCCATCTTCTCAAGTTGGTGGTTCCATCACCGAAGCTGGTGTCGTTCTCGGACAGCCGGCAAGACGCGGCCAAAGCATCTCTTGAGGTCGAGAAGCGGCACCACGAGGACTTGCGCCGAGATGTCCTGGTGAACGAACTCCGGCGGGCACAGCGGGACCTGCCCACGGCCGATCAGGTGCGCGAGGCGATGGATATGCTCCGCGCTCAACGAAACGAGGCGGGCAACCGGGGCGATTCGGAAGAGGAGCAGCGACTCAGTGATGAACTGAGATCCCGCGGCCCGATGCTCCAGGATGCGCTGGACGGAACGATTCGCATCGGCTACGTGCTGGAAAACCCCGAAGAGAAGAGCTCGTATCTGGGATACGCCGGGGGGACGCGGCTACCACTGAAGCCATTGATTAGATCGTTCGTGACGCTCGGCGTACATCCGACGAACCCGACGGGTGCGGGATTCTTTCGACCGGACGTGAATGGAGTCAAGCATTCATTCGAGTGGCCGAAGCTTTTTGAACGGCGTGATGGGCAGATCGATTGGCGCGACGACGTGGTGGAGCAAGCTTGGTTGGATCAAGCGCGCATCCAGGTGGTCGACCGCATGCAATCGCTGGTGACTGAAATTCTTCTGAGTAGAACCTACTTCTCGCTTGAGGAGGCTGGCATCGGATATCTGTGTCTTCCGAGATTTGCTCTCGGCTCCGAGATCGATTTCAACCTGGCTGCCGCTTTCGCACGCGTCTTCGGTGATTCGTATCGACTCAACAGCACGGATTTCGATCGGCCCGCGCCCTGGCACGACGTGTCCAACGTCTCGGATCGCAGTCGGGTCTACCGCTTCGCCAAGGCAGTATGGGGTGTGAACACAAGACAGAATTTGGCCGATCTGCTAAAGGCATTTACGCAAGCGGGTCATCTCGGAGGATACTTGTCCACGGCCTCCCTACGTGTCCGTCTAGCGAAGGAAGACGATCCGCTCTGGAGATGCGACAAATGCGCACGCGTCCATCTTCACAGTGGTGCGGGCATATGTACACGCTGTCTCTCGCCGCTAGCTGAATCTCCAAACGGTCGAGTAGCCGAGGTCGTTGCAAGCAACTTCCTGTCCAAGCGGTTGAACCGATCCGGCTCGGGAGAGTTTCGGCTGCATTGCGAGGAGCTCACCGGACAAACCGACGACGGCGCGGTGCGGCAGCGGAAGTTTCGCGGCATCCTATTCCCCGACCTTCGCCAGAAGCGCGATGCAAATGGAGCGCCCGTTCGCGACGACGACGGAGAGCTCGTCTTCGAATCCGACCCTCACTTTCACCGAGAACGGGAGGAAATCGACCTCCTTGCAGTCACCACTACCATGGAGGTGGGCATTGATATTGGCCCTCTCCAGGCCGTCCTCCAAGCAAATATGCCGCCACAGCGCTTCAATTATCAGCAGCGTGTGGGACGGGCTGGGCGTCGCCGACAGGCGTTTTCGCTAGTCCTAACCGTCTGCCGAACAAAGAGTCACGACCTCTATTACTTCCGAGAGCCGCGCAAGATAACGGGTGACGTGCCGCCGCCACCGTTTCTGACGAAGCAAATGCCGAGCATCGCCCGTCGGTTCCTACGCAAGCGATGGCTGAATGCGGCGTTTGCACTACTTCGAGGGTCACACGATCCGTGGCAGGGAGACGGAATGCGGCCGCCGGACATCCACGGCGAGTTCCTGCCTACGAATGAGTACTTCAGCGGCGGCTGGGAAGACCGCCTGAGCGTTGCCTTACAGGCAACCGAAACCCAAGCGCGGGACTTCGCTCGGTTGCTGTGCGAGGAGTCCGCACTGCTCTTCGAAGACATCTGGATCAGCCCTACCAAGCTGCTCGAGGAGGTTCGCCAAATCAACGTACGGCAGGAATCCAAGCAGCTCGGACTCGCCCACTCACTGGCCGAGCAGGGCAGTCTTCCCATGTATGGCATGCCTACACGAGTACGCAACCTCTACTGCGGCATCAAGAGCTCTAGTGGATCATCAGGACGGCCGGCCGAATGGAATACGATCGACCGAGATTTGGATTTGGCGATCTACGAGTTCGCCCCGGGCTCGGTAATCGTCAAGGACAAGTTGGAGCACCTCTGTGTAGGGTTCACTGGGCCATTGCCTGATGTGCGCTTCTCATCACCAGCGATCGACATGCGCGTGCAGCCGAGGTCGGCTGCCTTCGGTGAGCCGTTCTGGATGCTTGAGTGCCCACGGTGTGGCTCTTGGTTCCGACGCGACACGCGGCCATCCGAGAACGTGGGTGACTGCAACTCGTGCGGCGATCAATTGATCCCGAATCGCGCCAAGGAATGTCGCGAGCCGCTGGGGTTTCGGACCAACTTTAGACCTTTGTCTAACGTCGAGAGCGATGCACCAAGCGGACGTCATCGTTCGATTCAATCCGAGGCACGTGATTTGAACTTTCGCAAGTGTGCGAGTTCCAATCTAGAGGTGTTCGCCGACTCCATCCGCACCTATCGGCTGAACCGCGGCGCCCCTGATCCCGATCAACCGGGCCGTCACGTCGGATTTAGTGGTTCCGCCGGCGATCAAGTCTTGCATCGATCTGGCAAGACGGTGACGTTGGAACAACAGATTATAACTGATGAGATCATTGAGCAGCGGCGTCAACCGTCGCACTACACGTCTTTGGGAGCGGGTCCAAACTCCATAGATCGCGCTTGGTTGGCAGCCCCCAAAACCACCGACGCCTTGTATCTCGCTCCAGCGGCGTTGCCGCTTGGATTGAGCATCGAGCGCGTGGTAGGCCCCAGGTTCCTCGGAAACGGCGTCCAGCCTCTCGATGCACTCAGTCGGACCGCTGTGCGTGCCGCTGCGCTATCAGCGACGTTCATCCTGGTCAATCGAGCCGCACTCGAATTGGACGTAGATCCGGAAGAGTTCGACGTCATCGATCCCAGGGTGATGCGAATCGCCGGTGGCGTAGCCAAGCCGGTCCTCCAGATTGTCGATCATCTCGTCAATGGAGCCGGATTCTGTGTAGCACTTGGTACGCCCGTCGAGAATCCTCGGATTAACGGCATTGTCGGTTCCATCCTGCGCGATCAGACCGAGTATCCCTTGAACGAGTTGCTCAGGGACGATCATGAGCATTCTTGCGAACACGCGTGCTACCGATGCCTCATGCGTTATCGCAATCAGCCGTACCACGGACTCCTCGATTGGCGCCTGGGCCTGTCCTTCCTGCACGCGCTCCACGATGACTCGTTTCGGTGCGGCCTGGATGGGCGATTCGAAGCTCCTGCCTTGAGGACCTGGCCGCAACTCGTTGATGCCGATGTTCAGCGGGTCAAGCGGCAATTCAACCGGGTGCAAATTAAGCGAACCGGGGCCGTTTCCGCTGTCAAGTTCGACCGTGCGTCGAAATGGGCGGTCATTGCCCACCCGCTTTGGGATCCCATCGAGCCCACAGGTTGTCTTCTGGAAGCGATTCAGGAATTGGACGGGGATGCAGTCGTGGTCGATTCATTCAATTTCTCGCGACGGGCGGGGACCATTCGTACCGCAATCCTCGATGGGGCGTAATCATTGGAGCCATTATTCGCGGCCCTCTGTACGGTGGAGGTGCGGGCCCTCTATTCGCCGCCGGCGCTGATCACCGCCGGCGGATGCGTGCTGAAGACGACACTCGGCTCCTCCCGTGTGGCGAGCGACTAGGATCGGGACCGAAAGCCGCGATCGGTACGATCGCTGCTTCGGATCTTGGAGCGCACATGGGGCCGAGAAGGCGTCGAGGTGGACTCCATCTTCGATACGGAGTACGAACGCATCGCCCCTGAGTTGCAAGGAGACCCTCGGCGCCGTCATTTCGCGGATCAGAGGGCCACGCTAGCTGAGATTTCGACGGCAAGCGATTCCATCCTCAGTCCTTTCACGAGTTTTCTCGCAATCGCCTGGAGCGAAGAGCGTGGACAATCTGCGTATTCTCCGGCGAGCTGGTCTGACTGCTAGGAGAAGGTCGCATTCTTGCCTCTGACCGGACGAAGAAGTCTCGATATCCGATCAGCCGCCACCTCCACTGATTCGTGCTCCCATACGCGAACGACTCGCCACCCGCTGGCTTCGAGTCGGATCGCCGTGTCATGATCGCGTGCGACGTTGGCATCGATCTTGCGACGCCACCATGCTGCGTTGTTCTTCGGCGCCGAACCGTGAACCGGACAACCGTGCCAGAAGCAACCGTCCACGAACACGGCGAGCCGTTTCGATACGAATGCAATGTCAATAGTCCGGCGGGTTCCCTCTACGGGCCTGTGCAGCCGATACCGAAAACCTCGTTTATGTAAAGCGCTTCGGAGTGCTCGCTCACATGCATTGTCTCGTTGTGCCACTCGCGCCATGCGCTCGCTCGTGGCAGCGGAAACGTCAGATAGGGATTTATTCCGCTTGCTTGGCATGCTGCGCCAGGGCTTCCGCGAACTGAGGATCATAGTTCAGAGTGCTGCGCATCAATCGAGAGAGGAATCCGTTCGTGGCGCGTTTCGACAACGGTTGGAGCGGGTGTTTGAGGAATGGCGCCAAGTGCAGCTGTTCCATCGCCACCGGCCAATCTGACACATCGGCAGCCCGGCGCTTGCGCCCATAGCACCACGCAGCGCTTGGCCAGCTGCCGGTCTCGGGAAGGGAGGTCTCGCCCGAAGCCTGAAACTTGCTCAAGGGGCGGGCAAGTCTACCGGCGAGCCAAGTTGCCATGGGGACGCTGACTGCGTTTCCAACCATGCGCCATCGCTTTCCCCGCGATTCGCGAGAGCCGTCTTGCAAGACAGATGTCCAATCGGCATCGAAACCCTGCAGTCGTTCTGCATCCTCAATGGACGGCATTGCGATCAGCCCGCTGCGAGGGAACCAGATGGCAGGAGGGGACGGAATATGCAGCGCCGATCCCCCCTTGAGAGGAGGAACCGCGTTGACTGCCCAGCCGAGCCCGGTATTGCCCTCAGTCCAATAGAATCCACACGCGTGCGATCCGCGTGATCTCGTCTCAGGTGCACCGACGTCTTGGGCCAGCAGCGAAGGGCGTGGGTCATGCACGCGTGAAGCGACCAGGAGGACGCGTCGCCGGCGCTGCGGCAAGCCGAACGCTCGCGCATCTACGGTGCGATAAGCCCAAGCGAATCCCATCGATTCGAGAGCCGACGTGATGTATCGAATAGCCAGCCCGCCGTGCAGATTGAGCATGAAGGGAACGTTTTCGATAACGACCCATTCCGGACCGACCTTTCGATCCTTGAGCAAGCCCAGCAGCACCCCGATCAACCCGGAATTCGGACCGGTGATCCCTTGTCGTCGGCCCACCTGACTGAGGTCCTGACACGGAAAACCCGCCGTTAGTACCGTGCAGGCTGGCAAGCGGGCGAGTGCTCGGACATCGCTCTCGATGGCGGCTCCGGGGAAGCGGGTCTGAAGCACCTGGCGCGCCGTCGAGTCGATTTCGCACAGCAATGACGTTTCGAAGCCGGCCTCATGAAAGCCGGCTTCGAGACCGCCGACGCCGGCAAACAACCCCACCACCGTGGGACGAGATGCTAGCTCGCCGGATATGGCACGCCGGGACTGCTTAGAGTTCGTCTGGGCAGCGGGCAGCTTCCGTTTGGTCTTGCTCACCGCACTGAATCCGAGGCGTGCAACTGAGGTGGCAAGAGTACCAGGGTCAATCCAACTAGATGGCAGCCGGGTTGTCGGCTTGAGCCGGCGCAGCTACCCCTCATTCCGGGAGCGACCGCGAAAGCCGCAATCGGATGCCCGGGCTCTCCGCCTCCTCCGCATCCATAGACGCATGGCAGCGGTCGAGGACCGGGCGCGTGTCCTCCAGCGTGCTCTAGCTGAGGCGGCGACCCACTTCTTGGCGAGTCCAGGGTGCGGACCAGCGGCTCGGGATTCTCCGTGCGGGACAACGCCTTGAGCGCGCTGAGGTAGCTAGCGCGGTAGTCCGTCGGTACGACAATGCGCTCCTCCCCGGCCGCCTCCAGTGTCATCATGATCCATGGTGGCAACCGCGATCAGCCGCCCTGGTCCAATGATGGGCGATGAGGATGAACAGCCTGCTCCTGCGTACGATCTCGATCCTGCTCTTGCTCGCCGCCGGAGCATGTAGTGCGCCGCCTGTGGCCAGCCCCGCTTCGCCGGAAGACGTGCAAAGCTTCATGGCCGAAAGAGATCTCTGCGACCATTTCCGGGGCGAGATCCCGGACCCGGAAGACAGCCAGAGAATGGATGAGGTGATCTCCGCCATCGACCGGCACTGCACGGGCACCGACGCACGGCTAGATGCGCTGAGGGCCAAGTACGCGGACCGCGCGGAGATCCTGTCCAGGCTGGCGCCCTACGAAAGTGGGGTCGAGGCGCGGTGAGCGTTACGGGCCTTCGCGGGTCGGGCTGGTGTCCTGGGTGCGCTGGCTCGTGTTGCGTAAACGCGCAACGTGCCCAGGACGTTGGTGATGAATCGTCCTACTGCGACGGCTGGGCTGCCTGCGGCCAGTCCGGCGGCGGTACGCCGGGCTCGCGAATCCAGCGCAGCGAATGGATGTCGAGGCTGCCCGTCTCCGGATGGTAGATGCCGAAGACGCTGACCGGTCTGCCCACCATCGCCAAGACATCGCGCTCGCTCAGGTCCTGGTCGTTCAGTGCCCCAACTGGGACCGCCGTGCCGGAACCATCCCGGGCGCTGGCGAGGGCGAACCCGTCGCCGCTGCGTACGAGGAAACCGTTATCGATAGCCACGGGCGTGCGGTTCTCGATCTCGGGCAACTCAACGAGCTGAAAGGGGCACAGCCGTTCGCTCATTCCTCCCACCCGGAAACACTTCTGCGGCTCTTCGGGCACCTCCTTGCCCGGCAGGACCAGCGCTTCTTTCCACGCGGCGGCGGGCTGCTCGGCGGCCTGCGGCGGCGCCCCGCCGGCAGCGGCGGCGGGCGCCGGGCGTTCGCCACAACCGGCAATGGCGAGCGCGACGAGCAGTAGCATCGACTTCATCAGAAGCTCCGATAGCCTTCGCGAAGCGGTACGGCGCGGGTTCGGTCCTGGAGCTGGATTTTCACGTAGTCGTCGTAGATCCAGCCGTGGAGACCCTCGGAGTCCGCGATGTAGACGTTGATCTCGTGATAGTAGCCGTAGACGAAATCGCCGGCCTGGATGTCACCTTCACCGCCGTAGCCGCCGGTGCCGTCCGGACCCGGCCGGTCGTAGCGGGAGAACGCCCGATCGCCGCCGCCCCACCCGTGTGGCGCAGGATGGGTGTGGACCGCCGCGGTCAGTCGACCTGCTGACCTTGGAGCGAGACTCACGATGTCCTCGATGGTGGCCCGCTCGCCGCTGCTCCAGGGGGCGCCGAGGCGGTACTTTCCGTTGGCTGTTTGCGCGATCAGCGCGCCCACCTCCACGCCATGACGATCCGCAACCGGCAACACGTGCTGCCGCCACTCCCTTGCTGCCTCAGCTTCGGTGTCGTACTCGCGGTAGGCACCGGCTGCCATCAGTGCAGCGTGCGAGTCGACGATGACATCGCGGGCGACGTTCCAGTTCGGCTCGGTGGGCGGGCTGGCGCCCTGCAAATGCTGAAGATCCAGTTCCGGCGGTTCGACCTGGGTCCCGGCCACTGCGGCCGCGGCCATCGCTGCCGTCATTGGCCCTCGAGCTGGTGTTCCGGCACTCGTCCCGATATCAGCGAATACCCTGAACTGGCTGGAGAACAGCGTGGCACCGCAGGCGGTCTTGTCGCCGTGGCGGGCGACCGGCTGTCCGTCGATGATCATCGTGGCGTCCCCGGTCACGATCGATGTCGCACCATGCTGGCTGCACACCACGCGATCCGTGACACGCGCCACGGGCTTGCCGTCGATATCGGTGAACGGCGATCCGCTGACGACCGCACCTCCATGGTCTATACGGTCGCCCACTACAATGAAATTCTGGGCCACACACGCCTCCTGCTCCCTGTGCCTGGACCTGCTATACCCTACCGTTGCCCCGGCTGCAATGTCATTGAGCCCTGTTGGGGTCGCGCGCCGTCTCGGGTCGCAACTCGTTCCGTCTACGCCCGCGGAAACGCAGCCGGATGTTTCGAAATCGCCGCGTCCTCGGCGTCCCTAGTGGACACACTTGGCACTGAGGGGAGTTCTCCCATGAACAACACCATCACGATCGCCGAGATCAAGCGCCGCGGCATGGTGGCGATCGAAGAAGGGCTTCGCCGCGGTCCTGTGCGGATCCTCAAGCGCAACCGGGCTGCCGCGGTGGTGCTGACCGAAGAGGAGTACCTGCGCCTCACCGGGGAGCAGCCGCAGGCCCGCCCGGGCGTTACGGCGTTGCAGTGGCTGCTGTCGCAGCCTGCCACTGGCACGCGCGACAAAGCGGACATCGACGCGGCGCTGGCCGATGAGCGCAACTGGCGATCGCGTTCTTCGACGCGAACGCCCTGATCTATCTCATCGAGGGCAGCGAGTCGTTCGCATGGCGGGTGCGGGACCAACTCGCACGCCTATCGGAAGCGCATCCCGATCTTGGTGCCGCCGTCAGCCGCCTCTCCTGGCTGGAATGCCGCGTGGGACCGATGAAGCGCAACGATGCGGCCGCGCTGGCCTCGTTCGATGCCTTTTTCGCCCGGCCGGATCTCGTATGGGTGGAATTGAACCGTGACGTCGTGGAATTGGCTGCCGTCATCCGCGCGCGCCATGGGCTTCGCACTCCGGACGCCCTGCAGGCCGCCAGTTGCCTGCAGCTGGGGCCCGACCATCTGCTGTTGACCGGGGATGCCGCGTTCCGGCGAGTGCCTGGGCTTAATGTCGCGGTCCTGGCTTGAGCGGACCTGGCGAGGCGGCGTTCTGCCGCGACAGCGCGGTTGGAAGCCGTAACTCGATGCCCGACGGCGGGCGGCCTCCGCCCGAGGGAACTGGCCCACCGGCGGGCTATTGTTTTCGTGCTCATATCGTGCACGATTCGTGCACCGCTCCACCGGAAGAATGAACAGCCTGCTCCTGCACGCGATCTCGATCCTGTGTTTGCTCGTCACTGGAGCATGCAGCGCGCCGCCTGTCGCCAGCCCCACTTTGCCGGAAGACGTGCGGAGCTTCGTGGCCGAAAGAGATCTTTGCGACCACTTCCGGGGCGAGGTTCCTGACCCGGAAGACCGCCAAAGAATGGATGAGGTGATCTCCGCCATCGACAGGCACTGCACGGGCACCGACGCACGGCTCGATGCGCTCAGGGCGAAGTACGCGGACCGCGCGGAGATCCTGTCCAGGCTGGCGCCCTACGAGAGCGGGATCGAGGCGCGCTGAAGCCTGGAAATGACGATCACCGGCTTTCGCGCAGGATTGCCACGCCAGGCCAGGCCAGGCCAGGCCAGGCCAGGCCGTCAGTATTGCTGTTTAGTACCAATAACGGTACTTTTACTCCACATTCAGTACTGAAGGTGCCGCCATGAGCAATACCATCACCGCCGCCGAGATCAAGCGCCGCGGCATGGCGGCGATCGAAGAAGGGCTTCGCCGCGGGCCGGTGCGGATCCTCAAGCGCAACCGGGCTGCGGCGGTGGTGCTGACCGAGGAAGAGTATCTGCGCCTGACCGGGGAGCAGCCGCAGGCCCGCCCGGGCGTTACGGCGTTGCAGTGGCTGCTGTCGCAGCCTGCCACCGGCACGCGCGACAAGGCGGACATCGACGCGGCGTTGGCAGATGAGCGCAACTGGTGATCGCGTTCTTCGATGCGAACGCCCTGATCTATCTCATCGAGGGCAGCGAGCCGTTCGCAGGGCGGGTGCGGGATCAGCTCGCTCGCGTAGAGGAAGCGCATCCGGATCTCGATGCCGCCGTCAGCCGCCTCTCCTGGCTGGAATGCCGCGTGGGGCCGATGAAGCGCAACGATGCGGCCGCGCTGGCCTCGTTCGATGCCTTTTTCGCCCGGCCGGATCTCGTATGGGTGGAATTGAACCGTGACGTCGTGGAATTGGCTGCCGTCATCCGCGCGCGCCATGGGCTTCGCACACCGGACGCCCTGCAGGCCGCCAGTTGCCTGCAGCTGGGGCCCGACCATCTGCTGTTGACCGGGGACGCCGCGTTCCGGCGAGTGCCGGGGCTTAATGTCGCGGTCCTGCCTTGAGCGGACCTGGCGAGGCGGCGTTCTGCCGCGACAGCGCGGTTGGAAGCCGTAGCGCGATGTCCGACGGCGGGCGGCCTCCACCCGAGTAAAGAATTGGCCACCAGCGAGCTATTGTTTTCGTGCCCAATCGTACACTGCTCCACCGGAACCGAGCACTTGAACGCCGTCATGGCCCCCCAGGGCAGTCTTGCCGAAGCCTTCCGGGAGCCCGGCCGACCCTACCTGTCGCCGCACCGGATCGGCGAGGCCCTGGGTCTTCAGATCGAGAGCCTGGCGGAGCGCGCCCGCGTCAGCCGCAACACGCCTGCGGCCCGGCCGCAGAACGAGAGCCTGCAGCACTATCTCCGCGAGGTGCTGCGCGTGCTGGCCGCGGCCGAGGATGCGGCCGGCGGCGACCGCACCCGGGCGATCTTCTGGTTCATGAACGAGCCACTGCCGGACTTCGACTACCAGACACCGGATGCGCTGGTCCGGGCGGGCAAGGCCCAAGCGATCATCGACTACATCGAGTCCATCGCCGACGGCGCCACGACTGGTCGCGCTGATCGCGATCCGTCGCGGCCGGGTGTGGCCGCACCGGCGCTGGATGATCCGTAACTATTTCGTGACGCTCTCTCCGATCACCTTCCGGATATTGCTTCAGGCGCAGATCGCGATGGAACCGATGCCGTCGCCGGCAACGATTACGACATTGCTCTGGCTGAGCTGGCTGCTTCCGCTGCTCATCTATGAGGGGGGCTATCGCATCGTCGACCTGGTGCGTGCGGCATCCGCGCAGCGAGTACGAATGGGCGCACTCTCTCGCCGCGCATCGATGCAGGGTTCGCTCGCAGCTGCTCGGGCGAGATCACCAGGCTGGCGACGAACGTTTCCGCCGAACGCAGGCGGGCGAATCCTCACGGGTGGACGTTCCAGCCCAGCGCGTAGGACCCTGTGGGCGCGTCGTGCAGTTTGTGCCAGTTGGCCTGCGCGAGCAGCGTTTGCGCGCCGTCTTCGCACCGGATGTGCGCCTGGCCGTACACCAGCACATCGCGGATCGAGCACGAGACGTCCCCGGCCGGCTGGATCCACGGCTCCACGCGATAGCGGTCTGCCAGGTCGTGCGCGCGGGAACCTGGCTACACGCTGGAACTGCCATGCACAGCGCGACCGCAACGATGGCGCCGGGACCGGATTTCATGCGAGCCGCCCTCCGCATCTCGCATGGTGGGCGATGATACCCGCGCGCAGCGCGGCATCGTGGAGCGAGCACGCCGGCGGCCGGCTTCAGGCCGGCGCCGACGTCGGTTGCGGCTTGCCTGTGCGACGACGCGCGGGCTTGCGCTCGCGGGCGGGCGGGCGATTCTTGTGCTTCGCGCCTGACGCTGTAAACGCGATTCTCACGCCGAGCGCGCTTGTGACCCGCTGCACCGTGTCGAAGCGCGGATGCGCATCGGGCCGGAGCGCTTTGTAGAGGCTTTCGCGGCCAAGTCCCGCCGCTTTTGCGACTTCCGCCATTCCGCGAGCCCGAGCGGCGGTGCCCAACGCTTCCTGGAACACGGCGCTGTTGCCGGAGTCCATGGCGTCTTCGAGGAATGCCGCGATCGCATCGTCGGTATCGAGAACTTCAGCCGCGTCGAACGGCGTCAGAGTGAGCTTCTTCATCGAGAATTTTGCCGGCTGACCGGCACCTGGAGTTGTCGGGTTATCGAATGAACGAGTTGTCGGGTTGTCGAGTGTCTGGGTCGGGTCGTTCCGACTATTGGAGGCTGGCCACCATTTCCTGTGCCCGCTTGATGTCACCGGCCTGGGAGGACTTGTCGCCACCGCAAAGCAGGATGATCAATTCGGCTCCCTTTTGCGTGAAGTACACGCGATAGCCCGGGCCAAAATCGACGCGCAGTTCGCTGACCTTGCCGCCGACCGACTTCACGTCCCCCTTGAGGCCGAGACGAACGCGGATGATTCGCGCCGCGATGATACCCGCGGCCTTGCGGTCTGCCAGTGCGGCAAGCCAGTCGGTGAACACTTCCGTTTGCTTCACGTCGACCATTGCGGAATCGTATCCGATTGGATACATGGCCGCAAGTGGTCGCTGTCCTTCGCGGAGCGCCTCTGCCGCCGGCACGTCCCTGGAAATGACAACGCCGGCTTTCGCCGGTGTTGTCGCCCCCAGGCCACCGTGATCCGGCCCTGCGCCTGGCTGTAGGCAGCCAGGTCGGCCGCTAGCGACAGGATACAGGTCGCTGCACGCTTCAGCGGCAACACCGCGCAGGCGCTGCGCAAGGCAACGGTGGCGGGATTGGGCATCACGCTGCTTCCCCATGCGATCGCCAGGCAAGACCTGCAAGCGGGCCTGCTGGTGCCGGTGCTACCGCAGTACCGGCGCACCGGCCATGGCCTGCACGTGCTCTATCCGAGCGGGCGGCATCTGCCCCTGGCCGTCTCGGCGTTCATTGATCTGGTGACCGAGCGGTTGAAAACGATGGAAGACAGCGGTCGCGATGTCGATGCCTGATGGCCGGCGGACGACTTCGTGATCGGCTCATCGACGTAGAGCGGAGCTTGCTCCGCTGCCGACGTCGTCGCCGGGAACGCCCGGCGGATCCGCGACGGGATCACCCGGCCTGGTCGGCCGGCGGCTGGTAGACCTGGATGAGATTGCCGCAGGTGTCCGCGAACACCGCGAGCGTCACCGGGCCGGTTTCGGTGGGCGGCGTGGTGAACTGCACGCCGCGCTGGCGCAGCCGGTCGTGCTCGGCGCGCACGTCGTCCACTTCGAAGGCCGTGATCGGGATGCCCTGCTCGAACAGCGCTTCCTGGTAGGCCTTGGCGGCAGGGTTGGCATTCGGCTCCAGGGCAACCTCGGCATCCCCGCCCTCCTGCGATCGCACCGTGATCCACCGATACTGTCCCGCCGGGATGTCGTGGCTCGGGACGAAGCCGAGCACCTTGGTATAGAAATCCAACGCCTTGTCCTGGTCGTCCACGAACACGCTGGTCAACTTGATTCTCATCGGGTGTCTCCCTGCGGGCAGTTGCGGCCGATTGTCTCAGGAGCGCATGCACCCTGCTTCTCGGAAATTGCTATTGCATTCGCCATGCTTGCGCCATCAGCGTCAGGCAGCCGGGCTGGTGCCGCGCCGGATCGCCGCCGGATGCGAACTTCCGGAACCGCGACGGCGACATGCCGAACCGCCGACTGAACAAGCTGCTGAAACTGCCCAGGCTGGAGAAACCGACCGCCAGGCAGACGTCGGTCACCGGGAGCTCGCCGAGCAGCAGCATCTCCCGGGCACGCTCCAGCCGGTGCCGCTGCCGCAGTTGGTGCGGCGTCTCCCCGAAGACGGCTGCGAAGCGGCGGATGAACTGGTACCGGGAAAGGCCGGCCTCGGCGGCGATGTCCGCCACCGTCCCCGCGTTGGGATCGGTGTCCTGCAGCCGCCGACGTGCCCGGCACAGGGCCTGATGTTGTCCAGGTGAAATCATGTCCGGAGCGTGATTGTAGTGCCTGCGCACTCCAGGCAAACGAGGTCGCTCAGTCGATTTCTTCGCCCGGCGCTTCGGCCGGGCCGGACTTCCGGCTTTCCGTCGGCTCTCCATACAGGTACGAGGCCGCGGCTTCGCTCATTCCCTTCGGGTCGTGACCGATGCCCGGCACCACGATCAGCGTCCAGTTGAACACGGCCTCCTTGCCGGCGGCGACCCTCGCGGCCTGCGCGTGGAAGTATCTACCGCGGGCCAGTCGATGGAGTCCCTGCCGGTCGGTCTCCGGGCTGTGCACGATCGGCGTCCATCAGCGTGGTCCCGTCGAACGGGATTACACCGATGGAACGGTCACTCGCGGGACGGCATGGCTCGGGCATGGGCAACAGGATGCCGATCGGAACGAGGTCGAAAACGACA
The DNA here is from genome assembly GCF_013425525.1 of Luteimonas salinisoli. Classification (GTDB taxonomy): domain Bacteria; phylum Pseudomonadota; class Gammaproteobacteria; order Xanthomonadales; family Xanthomonadaceae; genus Luteimonas; species Luteimonas salinisoli. The sequence goes on from NZ_JACCKA010000073.1 coordinate 66,901, forward strand.
TGTATCCGACAGATTGCGCCATGAGAAGAAGGACAAGAATGGAGTCAGGCAAAAATGGGAAAAAATGGGGAAAAAATGGGTCAGGTTCATTTGTCGCGTCGATAAATGAACCTGACCCCATTTTTTGACCCCGTTTTCTATCCCGCGGCAGTCATGAAGTGGCGTGGGAGGTCGATGGTGAACACGCAGCCCGAACCGGGCACGTCGCGTACGCTCAGGACGCCATTGTTGGCCTCGACGCTGCGGCGCGAGATCGACAGGCCCAGGCCCAGGCCGCTGCGATTCTCCGCCCCCTGCGTGAAGGGCGTGAACATCTCTTCCGCCAGGCCGGGCGGCAGTCCGCCGCAGTGATCCTGCACGTCGATGAGGATGCGGTCTGCCTGCGCATAGGCATTAAGCGTCACTTCGCTGTTCGGATGGGTGTACTTGAAGGCGTTCTGCAGCAGGTTGCCGATCGCCGACAGCAACAGGTCGCGGTCCGCGTCGACCGCCAGCAGCGGATCGACATGGGACACGGTCAGCGTGCATCCCTTGACCTGCGCCTCCAGCGTCGCCGACAGCTTGACCTCGGCGATGAAATCGGCGAGCGAGAACAGGCGGTGCTGCACCTGCAGGCCAGCGGAGATGCGCACTTCGGCCAGGGAACGATCGATCAGGTTGGCCAGTCCCACCAGCGCACGGTCCAGCACGCCGCCGGTGGCGCCGTTCAGCCCCACGTTGCCCTGCTTGATGACGGCCAGCGCCAGCGTCGCGGTGCACAGCTGGTTGCGCAGTTCGTGGGCGAAGAATCCAAGCCGCTCGTTGAGCGCGACGGCCTGCTTGTCGGCGATGATCGAATCGCGCTGATAACCGAATTCGGTCACGGCGCTGGCGATGGCATTGTCCAGGCAGCGGTTGAGCGTGCGGAACTCCTCGATCTGGATCTCCATGCTGGTCTCGAAGGCCAGGTCGGAAATCGACTGGCACAGGTCACCATAGTCGTGGACCACTTCCTCGACGGTGAACCCGTGCTCCTGCAGTTCCTTGCCGTGGCGGGTGGCCGATTCGCTCATCTCGGAGAGCGCGGGCTTGCCGCCGCCGGACGGCCCGGACACCTTGTAGCTCTGCATGGGAGCTTCGGTCTGTTCCACCACCAGCGTCTTGATCAGCTGGTCCAGGAAGATGGTGACGCCATTGGCCAGCTCCTCTGCTGGCGCGCCGGGCGGCGCGCGCTGGGCGACCTTCGCCCGGCAGCGGGCGATCAGCTCGGCCCGGTTCGCGGTGAGGAACGCGTGCATCATGGTTCGCATGATGCGCCTTATCCGCTGTACTGCGGTTATCGCCGACCAACGGTAGCGCCCGCGGTCGTGTGCGGGCGAATTGGGCGACGAACGGGGCCGAGCTATCGGCGTGATCGACTGGACCTGGCCTGCTGCCGGTTGCGGACCCAATTTCCACGATCTCCGGCGAACCGCGGGGAATCCCCCTCCTCGGCGGACGGCGGCTGGTAGATCTGATGTGGTTGGGTGGCCTGCATTTTTTTACCTCGCGATCAGCAACAGCAGCGAGCGGGCCTGCAACCCGTACACCGTGCCCTCGCCGCCGATGAACGCTTCCGAGCCGGGCAGGGCTACGGTATCCGGCCCTTCGTTCCAGGTGGCAGTGTCGGTCACCCGGTACCACTGCTTCCCGGCGCCCGGCCAGGGCAGATTGAAATCGACGTCGCCGGACCAGCCGTTGTAGGCGACGTAGATCGCGCTGGCCGGATCGCCGAACTCGCTGCCGTCGATGCGCCAGGCGATGGCGTGATTGTCCGGATTGTCGAAGTAGCCCGCATCGGCCTGGGCGCCGTCGGGCTTGAACCAGCGCAGCTGCTCCATCACGTTGCCGTTGGTATCCGCGCCGGAATAGAAACCGGCCGGGCGCAGCGCCGGGTGCGCCTTGCGAAAGGCGATCAGGCGCCGGGTGAAGGTTTCATGGTCGGCCTCGGTGGCATCGCGGGTCCAGAGCAGCCAGTTGGCGGGCGAATCGAGGTTGTAGGTGTTGTTGTTGCCGAACTGGGTACGCAGGGCCTCGTCGCCGCCGGCGATCATCGGAACGCCAGCGCTCAGCATCAGGAAGGCCAGGCCGGTACGCGCGGCGCGGGTCTGGTGGGCGCCGATGCCGTCCTGGTCCCAGCTGTGGTTGTGGTCGTCGCCGCCGTCGGACGGACCATAGGGCCAGGGCTGGCCGTTCTGCTTGGTGTCGTAGGCGTACAGGTCCGCCAGGGTGAACCCATCGTGCGCGACCATGAAGTTGATCGAATGCCAGGGCTTGCGGCCGTCGTCGCCGTAGAGGTCGGAGGAGCCGGCGAAGCGGGTCGCCAGCTCGCCGGGCGTCACCGCCGCCGCGCCCAGCTGGTTCTGCTTCTTGCGCAGGGTGTCGCGGTAGATGCCGTTCCACTCGGCCCAGCCGGCGGGAAAGCCGCCGACCTGGTAGGAATTGCCGCCGATCGCCCACGGCTCGGCGATCAGGTCGACGCCGTTGCCGCCCGCCCCCGGGCGTGGCGGCAGTTCGGCGGCGATGCGGTTGAGCGCGTTGCCCGCATCCGTCCTGTCGAAATGGAAGCAGCCGTGCTGACAGGTGTTGCCGAGTACCGAGGCCAGGTCGAAACGGTAGCCGTCCACCCCCAGCTCATCGCGCCAGTACGCCAGCGAGTCGACGATCAAGTCCTGCGCCACCGGGTTGAGGGTGTTGTAGTTGCCGCCGACGCCAGTGTTGTCCCAGGAGTACTGCAGGTCGGCGGTGAGCGAGTAGTAGGTGGGGTTGTCCAGTCCGCGCCAGGACAGCAGGTTGTAGACGGTCAGCCCGTCGCTGCCGCCCCAGGCGCCGCCCTCGCCGGTGTGGTTGTAGACCACGTCGACGTAGACCTTGATGCCGGCGTCGTGGAAGGCCTTGACCATCGTCTTCCACTCCCGCGTCGGCCCGCCGGATGACTTGTCCGCGGCGTAGCGGCGGTCCGGCGCGAAGTAGTTCAGGGTCATGTAGCCCCAGTAGTTGTCGCCGGCGGTGGAGGTGGGGTCGACGTCGTTGGTGTCGTTCTGGGTTTCCTGCACGGGCAGGAACTCGACCGCGGTGATGCCGAGGCCGGCCAGGTACCCGGCCTTGAGCGCAGCGCCGGCATAGGTGCCGCGTAGCGCTGCGGGCACGCCGGTGTCGTGCATGGTCAGGCCGCGCACGTGCACCTCGTAGATCACCTCGTCCTTCAGCGCGCGCGTGGGCTTGCTGCCGGTGGAGGTGGGATCCGGCGCCAGCACGATGCCCTTGCTGGCGCAGGGGCCGCTGTCCTTGTGGCGATGTGCGGCGCCGCTGGCGTAGACGGTGCCGTCGGTGCAGGCGGGCGTGAGCGGGTCGTGGCTGATCTCGCGCGCGTACGGATCGATCAGCAGCTTGTTGGGATTGAAGCGGTTGCCGGCGGCATCGACGTCGGCGACGAAGCCGGCGGTGCTGCCCGCTGCCCAGGCGCCGGCGTGCGTCCAGTTCGGGCCCCAGGCGCGGTACCCGTAATACACGGTGCCGGCAACGCCGTGGCTGTCGCGCAGTTCGGCCACCGGCACGGTGCGCGACCAGATGTCGCTGGCGGCGTCCTTGGTCAGCACGTAGCGCGCCGCCTCCGGCGCGCCCTGGGGCGTGCCGTAGACCCACACCTCGATGCGGGTGGCGCGCGAGGAGTACACCCGGAAGGTGATGTTCGCCTGTGAGGCGTCGTAGCGCGCGCCCAGCGCGCTGGCGTCGATCGCCGCCCAGGCCGCCGGCATCGAGATCGGCAGCAGCAGCCATGCGAGCAACAGGTGGGCGGCCAGGCCGCGGAACGGGCGTGTCGGGACTTGCATCGCAGCACCTCCTGAAAGCCGAAGCGCGCACCCGGCGGTCGCGCTCCGAGCATTCTGTGGCGGTGTGCAACCGCACAATGCGATGAACGCGCGCGATGCATTCGTATTCATTGCCGGAAAGCGTGAACGGGTTCCGGATCGCTTCCGCTGGCGTCGACCGGGTCCGCACGGCGCCAGACTTGGTGCTCCCACCTCGAGCGGGGCCGCGGCCTGGGGCGCGCTGCTGCCGAGCGCGGCTGCGCTGTTCGTGGGGTTCCCGCTGCAGGGACAGCCGGTCGCGGGCGGCTTCGACCCGCTGCCGATCGGCGGCGCCCTGCCGCTCAACGCTGCCTGGGGCGTGCGGCGTGATCTTGCTGATGCGGTGATGGGGCAGCAGTGACGCGCGCGATGCGGACCGATCGCCGACAGGACAACGTGCGGCGCTGGAACCGTCGCTACGTGCGGTACGTCATCCTTCCGTCACGGCATACCGCCGTGTTCGCGGAGTGCGAGGGTTCTCTCAATGAAACGCCTCAGGCCCGCTTCGGGCAGGAACGGATCGCGGCTTTGGGTATCGAAGCGCGCCACGATTTCCAGAACCCCGGGATCGATCATGATCCGGTCGATCGAGTATCCCTGCGCGTGCAGGGTGCGAAGTCGCCCGACCCAGTTCAAGGTGTTGCGGTGGAACGCCCGAAGCGTCGTCTTGTCGGCCGGCGCGCCATGTCCCGGCACGATCAACGTCTGCGCGTCGCCCATCGCCAGGATCGTTTCCACCGCATCGGTCAATCCATTCACGCCCCCCGCATAGAACGTGGGATGCCAGCTGTTGTCGAACACGTCGCCGACGAATACGACGTTGTGATCCGGGAGGAACACCAGCCGGTCGCGCGCGCTGTGCGAAATCACGTCGACGCGCGTCAGGCCCAGCGGCAGCGGCTCCCCGTCCGCCACCACGCGCATGCCCTTGCTGGCGAGGTAGTCGTTGCCTCCGGCATGATCGGGATGGTCATGCGTGTTCACGATCCACACCGTGGCGTCGGCGGTCAGGGCCCGCACGGCTTCATCCAGCGCCTCCAGCTGGGCCTCCCCCGGCGATGGGTCGATGAGAACCGCGGCGTCGGGGCCGACCAGCAGGCCGATATTGGTGCTGTAGCCATTGCCATTGAGCCGATACAGCCCGGCGCCGATTTCCAGAACCTCGACATGCGGCGACTCCTGCTCCCCTGCCGCACCCATGGACGGAGCGGCCAGCAGCGCGGCCAGTGCACATGCAGCGATCTTCCTCACGGACACCCTACTCCAGTCACGTCACCGGTCTTGCGCATCCGGCTGCGGCCGAGGATCCGGCTGGCGGCAACCGTACCATGGCGAGTTGTCCTCTCTCGCGGCATCTTGCGCACGCGCGTGCCTTGCTGGATCCATGGCCCGCTCCTCAACGCCGGGGCATCGGCGCCTCGCTCGATTGGTGCCATGGCCGATTCCGGCGAGCATCGTTCCTGTCCGTTCCCCAAGCTATCCGCATCCATAGCGCAGGAGAAGCAGGCATGACAGGACAGGCACTGGCCGGAAGAACGGCGATCATCACCGGCGCGAGTTCGGGCATCGGCCGTGCGGCGGCGCTGCTGTTCGCGCGCGAGGGCGCGCGACTGGTCGTCGGCGCCCGCCGCGCGGATGCGCTTGCGGAGCTGGCCGAGGAGATCGAGCGCGCCGGGGGCGTGGCGGTCGCCTGTCCCGGCGACGTGCGCGAGGCGTCCCACAACGACGCCCTGGTCGACACCGCGCTGGCGCGCTTCGGCCGCCTCGACATCGCGTTCAACAACGCCGGGAGCACCGGCGCGATGGGTCCGGCCGTCGAGATGGCGGTGGCGGACTGGCGCGAGACCATCGATACCAACCTGACCGCGATGTTCCTCGGCGCAAGGCGGCAGATGGCGGCGATGCTCGAGGCCGGGCGCGGATCGATCGTCTTCACTTCGAGCTTCGTCGGCCACACCGTGGGCATGCCCGGCATGGCCGCCTACGCCGCGGCCAAGGCCGGCGTGATCGGCCTGACCCAGGTGCTCGCCGCCGAGGGCGGCCCGCGGGGCGTCCGCGTGAATGCACTGTTGCCCGGCGGCACCGACACTCCGGGCGCGCGCGATTTCACCGAGAACCCGGAGTCGCGCGCGTTCGTCGAAGGCATGCACGCGCTCAAGCGCATCGCCGATCCGGCCGAGATCGCCGAGGCGGCGCTGTTCCTCGCCTCGGACGCCTCCAGCTTCGTGACCGGCAGCGCGATGCGGGTCGATGGCGGAGTGTCGATCAACCGGACCTAGAACGACCGGCGTTGCTTCCGGCCAACCGGTCGTGGCGGACGCATTCTGTAGGAGCGGCCCATGGCCGCGAAAGCCGACGCCGCCGGCCGTCCCCGGAGTCGCCGCCCACCCGTCCGCCCCCGCGGCCCTCGCGGCCCTCGCGGCCATGGGCCGCTCCTACCGGGATGCGGCCGCCGGGGGAACCGGGCACGAGCGGCGACGCCGCACGATGCGGACTGCCGCAATCAGTCCGCCAGGTGAGGCAGCGGATCGGCCAGCGTGAGCCAGGGCGTGTCCTCGATGAAACGCGCCAGCGTGGGCACGTGGCCCTGTCCGTAGAACACCACCACCCGACGCACCGCTCCGTCTCCCTCCTCCACCTCGCGCAGCAGGTTCTGGAAGATCAGCAGATTGCGCGTGTACCAGTTGGCGACGGTATGGGCGCCGCCCTGGTTCTCGTCCTGCCACTGCCGGATCAGGTGGCGCAGGTAGAAGTCGTGGTTGAGCGTCAGCGACTCCGGCGAGTTCATGTGCGCCAGGTAATCGCCGATGCTGAGCGCGCGCAGCCGCGCGGCTTCGCCCGCGACGACGGCCTCGCCGTAGGCCTGCATCTGCTCGCGCAGCCGCAGCGCGCGCGCATCGGGAGCGGCGTCGATCAGCCGCTGCTGGTCGGAGACGAACGGCACCTGCACGTCGATCGCCGCCAGCCGCGGGTGGTCCAGCCGGTCGGCGAGGCGGAAGCCGAGCTGCATGATCTCGTTGCGGCTGTCGCGCACGCCGCCGGCGCGGTAGTCGGCGTAGCGTGCGGCCATGCCGGCCGCATCGCCGCGGCTCCACTCCACCATCACCAGGTCCGGCCGCCATTCCGCCAGCCGCTCGGTGAGCCGCGCGATCTCGGCCTGCCGCGTCTCCGACAGCACGTCGTCGACCTCGATGTTGAACATGTCCGCGCCGGGGTTGTGCATGTGGTACATGCCCACCAGCATCACCTCGGCGATCGGTGCGGGACGGTCGTCGACGGCGCGTGCCGGGCCGGTCACGGACACCAGGACCAGCGTTGCCGCAAGCAGGAGGGTGCGCATATCCGTCGTCCCGGAAGCAGGCCTGCCCGGACCCTACCCCCGGCACGGCGGCACGTCGCAGGCCAGACGTCATGCGGCCGAGCGGCGGCCGGCCGGAAGTCACGACGGGATCACCACCGGCCTTCCATCCTGGGTCCCGGTCCAGACACGAAGGAGAACCCGCATGGGCATTCTGAGAACGTTCGCCTTGGGCGCGGTCGGCTATCTCGCATACCGGGCATGGCGACGGCGCCGGAACGGGACCGACGAGGCGCTGGCACAGGAGGACGCCGGCGAGCGCACCTCGCCTCACGGCGACCCGGTCCTCGCCGGCGCCGCGATCGAGGAGCCGCCGCCGCCGCGCCCGGCCGCGCATTCGAGCCGCGGGTTCGGGGAAACCTGAGCGCACCGATCGTCCGCAGCCGCCGCCTCGGCGGGAACGGGCGGCCGCACGGCTCGGCGCGGCCGGTCAGTCCTTGCCGCCGCCCTCCACCCATTCGCCGCCCGCGCCCTCGCAGCCCGGGCGCGATTGCGCCAGCTGGTCCGCGGTACGGCGATAGTGGTAGACCGCGATGCGGGTGCCGCCGATGCCCTCGCATCGCGCCTGGGCCGCGGTCGGGCAGGCGGCCAGCCAGGTCACCTTGGGCTGCGGAGCGCCGACCGCCTCCGCCATCCGCACCGGTCCCTCGCAGGCCCCGGTCAGGCGCTCGTGCGCCTCGCCGTTGCCCTGCAGGCAATCCACCAGCGGCTGCGCCTCGCCGTCGCGCATGAAGATGCCTTCCACCAGGCAGGCCCTCGCCATCGCCTTGGGCTCCGGCGCGGCATCCGGCTCCGGCTCCGCCGCGGTCGCCGCCGCGACGAGGCCGGCGCAGCACAGCGCCAGGCATCGCCGCGCCCCCGCCCTCGCAGTTCCGCGGTGCGGCCGCTCAGTCACCGTAGTTCCAGGTCTGGGACTGGCCGCCGTGGCTGGTCACTCGCCACAGCGACCGCGACAGGTTTTCCTTCGATCGGCTGCGCGATAGCAGCCGGCCACCGAGCTTGGCGGTACTGGTCGCCTCTACCAGCGCCCGGCGCCCATCGGGCGATATCTCGACCCGGGTGATCTGGTAGGCGAATTCGATCGCGAGCATTCCGCCGGTCTGCTCGGACAGCATGCGCAGCAGCGCGACCGCCTCCTCCATCTGCCGGCAGGCCGCCGCCCGGTCCATGGTGGACGGATGGGTTTGCCCGGCCGCGTGCTGGATATCTTCGAGGCGAAAGTCGCCCGCCATGACGGCGCAGATCGCCTCGCTATCGTACGCCTGCAGCGCCTCCATCTGTTCGCGGTAGTACTTGCGCACGTCCGCATCGGAAATGCGCCTGCCCTGGTCGTGGACCACCAGCGCCACGACCGCCAGCACCAGCACCAGCAGCAGTTTCTTGATCATGTGTCCCCCTGGACGACTTCCAGTTGTCGATGCCGATTCGGCCTCCATTGCGCATGCGGGCGGCTTCCCCCGCCGGGTGCGCGGCATCATCATAACGCGACGATGATCACTTTTCGCTGGAGGGTCCTGCGGCGGCGGAGGGTCTGGATGGGTGCGTTTCATCGGCTTCGCCGGGCCGCGTGCCTCGCTACCTCATTCCCGCCACCAGGCCGGCGTCGGCTGCGGCGCGGCCAGGTCGAAGCGCTCGCCCATGCGCGGCGTGGCCAGCGCGGCGCCGCGCTCCGCAGCCAGTGCGGCGATGCGCTCGAACGGGTCGTTCCAGGCATGCATCGCCAGATCGAAGGTGCCGTTATGGATCGGCAGCAGCACCCGTGCGCGCAGGTCGGCGTGCGCCTGCACGGTCTGCTCCGGCAACATGTGCACGTAGGTCCAGCGCAGGTCGTAGGCACCGGTCTCGAGCATGGCCACGTCGAACGGGCCGAAGCGACGGCCGATCTCCCGGAACCCGTCGAAGTAGCCGGTGTCGCCGCTGAAGAACAGCCGCAACCCGTGGTCGTCCTCGCCCGCGGGCGGATCGATGACCACCCAGGAAGTCCACAGCGTGCGGTCGCCGTCGAACAGCCCGCGCCCAGAAAAGTGCTGCGCGGGCGTGGCGATGATGCGCAGCCCGTCCAGCTCGGTCTCCTGCCACCAGTCGAACTGCCGAACCTTCGCCTCCGGCACGCCCCAGGCGACCAGCCGGTCGCCGACGCCCAGCGGCGCCAGGAACACCTCGGTCTTGCCGGCGAGCGCCGCCACCGTGGCGCGGTCGAGATGGTCGTAGTGATCGTGCGAGAGCAACACCCCGCGCAGCGGCGGCAATGCCTCCAGCGCGATCGGCGGTGCATGGAAACGCTTCGGCCCCATCCACTGCAGCGGCGACGCGCGTTCGGCGAACACCGGGTCGGTGATCCAGAACCCGCCGCGCAGCTTGATCAGCAAGGTCGAATGCCCCAGCCGGAACAGGCTGCGATCCGGCGCCGCTTCCAGTGCCTCGCGGGTCAGCGGCAGCACCACCGGCGGCGCGTCCGGCACCGTGGTGGCGGGCTTGTGGAAGGCGAAGTCCCACAGCAGTCGCGCCATGAAACCGACGCCCTGGGGCGGGCGCGGCGCGACGTTGCGGAACTTGCCCTCGGCGGCCTGCGGCGAGGCCGGGTACTCGGCAAGGGGGCGATTGGTGCGGACCAGGGACAGGGTGCAGGCACTCACGGCAAGGACTCCGAAGGCGAGGATCAGGGCGGTCAGGCGGCGTCCGCGTGTGCGGCGGCGCGTCGGGGGAGGGGTGGTCATGACGGGCGTCCAGAAACTACACGGTGCAGTGTAGTCAGAGGATCGCAGGAAGTAAACTCCCCGGTGTAAACTTGGCCCATGGCCCGGTCCGACGCCCCTACCCGCCTCACCGACCGCAAGCGCGCGGCGATCGTCGATGCCGCAGTGGCCGAGTTCCGCGCCGCCGGCTTCGAGGCCACCAGCATGGACCGCATCGCCGCCACCGCCGGGGTCTCCAAGCGCACCGTCTACAACCACTTCCCCAGCAAGGAAGCGCTGTTCGTCCACATCGTCGACGACCTGATGGCCCGCGGCAGCGACGAGCACGCCACGCCCTACCGCGCCGACGCGCCGCTGCACGACCAGCTGCTGGAACTGGTGCAGCGCAAGCTGCACCTGCTGCACGAACCCGATTTCGCCGACCTGGCCCGCGTGGCGATCGTCGCCAGCCTGCACTCGCCGGATCTGGCCCGCCAGCTGATGGCACTGCTCGGCCAGCGCGAACACGCCATGACCACCTGGGTGCGCGCCGCCGCCGCCGACGGCCGCCTCAAGGCGCACGATCCCGCCTTCGCCGCGCAACAGCTCGAATCGCTGGTCAAGGGCGCCGCGTTCTGGCCGCAGATTGCGATGGGGCAGCCGCCGTTGACCGCGGCGCAGCGGAAGGCGGTGGCCGAATCGGCCGTCGCGATGTTCCTCGCGCACTACGGCTGACGGGCGCGGTCGCCGCGCCGGGTCGCGGCTGCCGCCGTGCTCTGCCCTCCAAGCAAAAGCGACAGCGGCGCCGCACTGTCCAGCGGCGCCGTTCGACGGCTACGGACGCGGCGGCCCCGGGCTCAGGGCCCGCACTGCCAGCGCCCCTCGAACGTGCGGCTCGCGCCGTCGGCACGCTGGTAGGTCAGTGTCGCCGGGCGCGGCGGCGACTCGCCCCCGCCGATCGCGTCGCCGGTTTCGACGATGCGGATCGTCTTGCCCTGCCCGGTGAACGTGGGGTCCTTGGTCATGCCGTCGAAGCCGCCGGGCGCGCGCACCGGCTCGACGTAGCCCGAGACCTTCACGATGCCCTGCGCCGGATCGTCGGACGCGACCACCCCGGTGGCGTGCAGGATCGGCCGTGCATCGCCGGTGGAAAAGCTGCACGCAAGTTCGCCCGCCAGGTCCGCGTCGGCCACATCGGGTTCGGTCAACGGATCGAGCTGGATCTCCGAGCCGTCGCCACCAACCGTGCCGCCCGCGGCCGCTGGCTCAGGCGCGGCCCCTGCCCGCGCGGCGTCCTCCGTGGCCGCCGGCGCCGGCGCGGACGCTGGCTGGTCGGCGGCCACCCCGGTGTCGTCTTCGGCAGGTGCGCACGCGGCCAGCAAGCTGCCCGAAAGCAGGGCGATGGCGAGCGCCTTCGCGATGGCCCCGGGTTCGAGAGCGATCGGCTTCTTGGCGAACATGGAGGACCTCGTGCGTTGCGGCGGCCTCACGACGTCGGCAGCCCGGACCCCCATCGTGGCGGCGCGCGCCTTTGCATTCCGTGAAGCACCCGCGCCGGCCGTACGCGCATGCGAGGCCTGCATGCCGCCCGCCCGGATCGGGCGCACGTTCGGGCTAGTTCGCCAGCTTGGGCAGGAACGACAGATCGACCAGGTATCGGCCCGGCTTGTTCCGGTCGATCAGCACCGGCATCCGTTCCGTCCTCAGGTAGTCCGTCGGATCGAACCAGATGTTGTCGCTTCGGAAGACATGCACTTCCGAAGTCGTCGGGTTCTGCCATTGCCCGACGATGCAATACGGACTGCGGCCATTGACGGACAGGCCCTCGTTGCGCTCCACACCGGTGATCTCGGCCTCGATCCGCATCCCGTTCGCCCGCAGGTAGCGCGCGTCGCGGCCTTTGAGCGCGCCGAACAGCACCATGCCGCCGCCGATCAGGAAGAACGCGCTGCCGATGCCGCCCAGGATCACCACGGCACCCCACAGCGGGAAGAAACCGTCGATGCGCGCTTCCTCGGGCCTGCCTGGCGGATACAGCACCTGCACCCGCTCGCCGCGCCGATGGCTGGGCGGATTGCTGCCGGAGCTGGAGACGAAGGTCGCTTCCTGGCCATCCTGCGCGGTGAACAGGACCACCGGCCGATAGGTGGTCGACTCGCTCGAGCGCGAACGCTCGAGGTCCACCACCACGCCCTCGGCGCGCACGGCTTCGGCCAGGAACGACCGCGTACCCGAGAACAGCAACAGCGCGCCGAGCAGCATGCCGACGCCGATCGCGGCGAAGAGATACTTGATGACAACGAGAATCTTCATTCGTGTCCTTCCGTGGATGGGTGCGGCCGTCGTGAAATATACCCGCCAAGCCAACCTTTTCGCCACGAAGGCCCTGACCCAGACGCTCCGCACCACAGCCCCGGGTGGACGGCTTGCAGCGTGCGTTCGCCGGCTGAAAGGCCGCCTCGAAGCTCGCCGCCAGGGCGAATGGATGCCCGCCGCCGTATGATCTTCCGCGCTTGCGCCTGGTCGGCCGAGCCGCAATACGACGAACGGCTCGACGCGCTGGCATGGGCGATCCTGCGCGAGTGCGCCTGCGTGGAGCCGAGCTTGCTCGGCTGCACTCTTTGGTTCGGGCCGGGAAGCAGCGGAGCAAGCTCCGCTCTACGCAGGAGGCAGCCGGGGAATCACACGGTGACCGGGTTGGGCTTGTCCGTCTCCAGCTTGTACAGCTTGATCGCCCGCGACACGTCCTTGGCGGTCATCTTGCCGGCCTTGGCCAGCGCGTCGATGGCGGCGTGGGCGATGTAGAAGCGGTCGACCTCGAAGTGGCGACGCAGGTTGGCGCGCGTGTCGCTGCGGCCGAAGCCGTCTGTGCCCAGCACGGTGTAGTCCATCGGCACGAAGGCGCGGACCTGATCGGCGTAGGCGTACACGTAGTCGGTGGCGGCGATGGCCGGGCCCTGGCGGCCTTCCAGCAGCCCGGTGATGTAGGGCTTGCGCTTGTGCTTGGCTTCCGGATTCAGGCGGTTGTGGCGGGCGGCGTCCAGGCCGTCGCGGCGCAGCTCGGTGAAGCTCGGGCAGGACCAGATGTCCGCGGTCACGCCGAAGTCCTTGTCCAGCAGCTCGGCCGCGGCGATCGCCTCGCGCAGGATGGTCCCGCTGCCCAGCAGCTGCACGCGGTGCTCGCCCTTCTTCGGCTTGCCGGCGTCCTTGAGCAGGTACATGCCCTTGATGATCCCCTCCGCGGCGCCCTCGGGCATGTCCGGGTGGGTGTAGTTCTCGTTCATCAGGGTGATGTAGTAGTACTCGTCGATCTGCTCCTCGAGCATGCGCTGCATGCCGTGCTGCAGGATCACCGTGACCTCGAAGCCGAAGGTGGGATCGTAGCTGCGGCAGTTGGGGATGGCGCCGGCCAAGAGGTGGCTGTGGCCGTCCTCGTGCTGCAAGCCTTCGCCGTTGAGCGTGGTGCGGCCGGCGGTGGCGCCCAGCAGGAACCCGCGCGCGCGCATGTCGGCCGCCTGCCAGGCGGCGTCGCCGATGCGCTGGAAGCCGAACATCGAGTAGTAGATGTAGAACGGCAGCATCTGCAGGTCGTTGGTGCTGTAGCTGGTGGCCGCGGCCATCCAGCTGGCGAAGGCGCCGGCCTCGGTGATGCCCTCCTCCAGCACCTGCCCGGCGGCGTCCTCGCGGTAGTACATCAGCTGGTCGCGGTCGACCGGCTTGTACTTCTGGCCCTGCGGGGCGTAGATGCCGAGCTGGCGGAACATGCCCTCCATGCCGAAGGTGCGCGCCTCGTCCGCCACGATCGGCACCACCCGCGGCGCCACCTGCTTGTCGCGCAGCACGATGCCCAGCGCCTGCACGAACGCCATGGTGGTGCTGATGGTGCGCTCGCCGCTGCTCTTGAGCAGGCGGTCGAACACCTCGAGCTTCGGCGCCTTGAGCGCTTCGCTGGCCTTGCGGCGGCGCTGCGGCAGGTAGCCGCCGAGCTTGCTGCGGCGCTCCTTGAGGTAGTTCACCTCGTCGGACTTGTCGCCCGGGTGGTAGAACGGCACCTGGCCGTCCTTCAGCTGGTCGTCGGAGACCGGGATCTTGAAGCGGTCGCGGAACGCGCGCACCGCCTCGTCGTCCAGCTTCTTGGTCTGGTGGGTGGGGTTGAGCGCCTCGCCGGCGCTGCCCATGCCGTAGCCCTTCACCGTCTTGGCCAGGATCACCGTGGGCTGGCCCTTGGTGTTCATGGCGCGGTCGTAGGCGGCGAACACCTTGTGCGGGTCGTGGCCGCCGCGGTTCAGGCGCCAGACGTCCTCGTCGGACAGGTTGGCCACCAGGTTGGCGGTCTCGGGGTATTTGCCGAAGAAGTTCTCGCGGGTGTAGGCGCCGCCGAAGGCCTTGCAGTTCTGGTACTCGCCGTCGACGGTCTCCATCATCAGCTTGCGCAGCATGCCGTCCTTGTCCTTGGCCAGCAGCGGGTCCCAGTAGCTGCCCCAGACCAGCTTGATCACGTTCCAGCCGGCGCCGCGGAAGCCGCCCTCCAGCTCCTGGATGATCTTGCCGTTGCCGCGCACCGGGCCGTCCAGGCGCTGCAGGTTGCAGTTGATCACGAACACCAGGTTGTCCAGGCCCTCGCGGCCGGCCACGCTGATCGCGCCCAGGCTCTCCGGCTCGTCGGTCTCGCCGTCGCCCAGGAAGCACCAGACCTTGCGGTCGGTCTTGGGGATCAGGCCGCGCGCTTCGAGGTACTTCCAGTTGCGCGCCTGGTAGATCGCGGCGATCGGGCCCAGGCCCATGCTGACCGTCGGGGTCTGCCAGTAGTCGGGCATCAGCCAGGGGTGCGGGTAGCTGCTGATGCCGCGGCCGTCCACCTCCATGCGGAAGTGGTCGAGCTGGGATTCGTTGAAGCGGCCCTCCAGGAACGAGCGCGCGTAGATGCCGGGGGAGCTGTGGCCCTGCACGTACAGCAGGTCGCCGGGGTGGTCCTTGCTCGGCGCCCGCCAGAAGTGGTTGAAGCCGACGTCGTACAGGGTGGCGGAGCTGGCGAAGCTGGCGATGTGGCCGCCCAGGTCGCCGGGCTTGCGGTTGGCGCGCACCACCATCGCCATCGCGTTCCAGCGGATGATCGAGCGGATCCGCCATTCCAGCTGCGAGTCGCCGGGCATGCGCGGCTCGAGGTGGGTCGGGATGGTGTTGATGTACTCGGTGGTGGGCGCGAACGGCAGGTGGGCGCCGCTGCGGCGGGTCAGCTCCACCATGTTCTGCAGCAGCTGGTGGGCGCGCTCCGGGCCGTCGGCGTCGAGAACGGCCTTCAGCGATTCGACCCACTCGCGGGTCTCGGTGGGATCGGGATCGTTCTGCAGGACGTCGTTGAGCCAGTTCATGTGGGGGGAGCGCTCCGCCGCGGCCCGCCGGCCGCCTATGGTCTTGGGAAAAATAGAGCTTCGATTCTAGCAGGCGGGCCACCGCCAGGCCCCGCGGCCGGGGGACTGTCCCGGGACACGGGCGGCAGGGGATCGGCGACGCGGGACGCGCGGGATCCGGGGCGTGGGCGCGCCACAGGAACGTGTCCTGCACGCGAAGCCCGGCGCGATCGCCGATGCCGGGAATCGCCGCCCGTTCGGCCGGAGCCGCTGCCCCGCCCGGCCGGAGTCTTCCGCGGCCTTCGCGACCATGGGCCGCTCCTGAAGGGTCGGTGCCGCTGGCGCCGCGAGGTGCGAACGCGTCGACCGCAGCATCCAACACGGCCTTCGCACGGTTTTCACGCGCGAGCACGATCATGCCCAGCTCGACCGGCGACTGCCGGTGCGCAACGACGGGCGCGTCCGGTGGCGATTGCCGGGCCATCGCGCTCGACGACGATCACCCCAGGGGGAAGACGGGGCCGGCAGGGGCGCCAACGCCCTAGTCGAACAGGCAACCCGGTTCAGCGATGCATCCAGAACTCTCCGAAAACCCGCTCGCACACTGGCGGCTGGCGCTGCTGGGCCTGGCGGTGGTGGTGATCGTGGTGGCGCCGTTCCTGCTGCTGCGCAAGGCCACCCAAGACAGCCGCGCCGCCTGGGAGCACGTGATGCACGCGCGCGAGGTCGAGGCCACCGTGCATGCGCTGTCCTCGGGGGTGCGCAACCTGGAGGCCACGGCACTGGCGATGGCCGCCGGCATCGACGACCCGGTGGTGCACGAACGTATCGCCCTGGCGCGAGTCAACATCCCGGCGAACCTGCGGCAGCTGCAACTGCTCACCCGCGACAATCCGCAGCAGCAGATCCGTGCCGGCGCGCTGCAGTCCACCATCGCCCTGCGCACCGAGCGGCTGGAGGCGATCCTCGCCGCCGGCGCGGCCTCCGCGCACGAGGACATGGCGGTGGCGGTGGCCCGCTATCCGATCCACGACGTCATCGAGGAGCTGGTCGCCGAGGAGCAGGCTCAGGCCAACGCACGCCAGGCGCGCGCCGAGCGCCTCAGCGCGCGCGCCACCCAGGCGGCCTGGGCGGCAATGGCCGGACAGCTGGTGCTGCTGGGCGCGCTGCTGTTCCTGGCCGGGCGGCAGATCGCCAGCCGGTTGAGCGCCGAGCGCGACGCCCGCAGCGCCAGCGGCCGCGCCACGGCGGTGCTCGACACCGTGCGCGAGCCGATCGTGCTGGTGGACGCCGAGCTGCGCGTGGTGATGCACAACGCCGCCTTCGCCGAGCTGTACGGCGTCGGGGAGGACAGCAGCGGTCGGCCGCTGGCCGAGACCGGCGGCGGCGCCTGGCGCCACGAGGAGACCTTGCGCCGCCTGCGCGACGTGCTGGCCCGCAACCGCGAGCTGTGGGACCACGAGCAGGTGCAGCAGACCGCGGACGGCATCGACCGCACCATGCTGATCAACGCCCGGCGCATGCCGCTGCCCGACAGCGAGGCCATGGTGGCCCTGGTCACCGCCAGCGACATCAGCGCGCAGAAGGCCAGCGAGCGCCAGATCCGCGAGCTCAACCGCCAGCTGCAGGGCAAGGTGGAGCAGATCTCCGATGTCAACCGCGAGCTCGAGGCGTTCAGCTACTCGGTCTCGCACGACCTGCGCGCGCCGCTGCGGCACATCGCCGGCTTCGGCGACAAGCTGTCGCGGCACCTGGGCGGGTCGATCGACGAGAAGGGCAGCCACTACCTGGGCGTGATCGTCGACTCGGCCAGGCGCATGTCGTCGCTGATCGACGACCTGCTGGTGTACTCGCGCCTGGGCCGCAGCGCGCTGCGCCTGCAGCTGGTGGACATGCAGTCGCTGGTGGCCGAGACCCGCTCGATGCTCGACGCCAACAGCGCCGCCGACGCCCCGCAGCACCGCATCGCCTGGAAGATCGCCGACCTGCCGGTGGTGGTGGGCGATGCGAACATGCTGCGCCAGGTGTGGATGAACCTGCTGGGCAACGCGGTCAAGTACAGCCGCGGCAGCGAGCCGGCGCAGATCGAGGTCGAATGCACGCCGAGCGACGACGGCGGGCACCATTTCCGGGTACGCGACAACGGCGCCGGCTTCGACATGAAGTACGCGGGCAAGCTGTTCGGCGTGTTCCAGCGCCTGCACGCGGCCAGCGAGTTCCAGGGCACCGGCATCGGCCTGGCCAGCGTGCGCCGGGTGATCGGCCGCCACGGCGGCCGGGTCTGGGCCGAGGCCGAGCCCGGCGAGGGCGCCACCTTCCATTTCATCCTGCCTGCCGCGGGCGACCTGCCCGCCAACAACGAGAAACCGACATGACCGAGTTGCGCACCATCCTGCTGGCCGAAGACAGTCCGCACGACGCCGAGATGGCGATCGACGCCCTGCGCGAGGCGCACCTGGCCAATCCCATCGTCCACGTCCAGGACGGCGTGGAGGCGCTGGACTACCTGCTGCGCCGCGGCAAGTACGCCGGCCGCACCGACGGCGAGCCGGCGGTGCTGCTGCTGGACATCAAGATGCCGCGGATGGACGGGTTGGAAGTGCTTAACGAGCTGCGCAAGGACGGGGGCTTCAAGAAGCTGCCGGTGGTGATCCTGTCGTCCTCGCGCGAGGAGAGCGACCTGGCGCGCAGCTGGGACCTGGGCGTGAACGCCTACGTGGTCAAGCCGGTGGACGTGGACCAGTTCTTCGAGGCGGTGCGGACCCTGGGCAAGTTCTGGGCGGTGCTCAACGAACCGCCGGCGGGAGGCTGACCGCTTGGCCGCGAACAGGGGGGGCGCCGGGCGCACGACCGACGACGACGACGGCGGCCGATCCGGAGCGGGCCACGGCCCGCCCTGGCGGGTCCTGCTGGTCGACGATTCGAGGGACGACGCCGAGCTGGCCGAACTGGCGTTGCGCGACGGCGGCGTCGCGGTGGAATGCCGCCGCGTCTACACCGAGCAGGCGCTGCGCGCGGCACTGGTGGAGTTCGCGCCGGACGTGGTGCTGTCCGACGTCAACATCCCCGGCTTCGACGGCACCGAGGCCCAGGCGGTGGTGCGCGAACACGACCCGTCGCTGCCGTTCGTGTTCCTGACCGGCTCGCTGCACGTGCCGGACCCGGCCCCGCCGGGCGCCGACGCGCTGGTGCTCAAGGACGACCTGCCCAGCCTGCCCGGCCTGCTGCGGCGCCTGCTGGGCCGATAGCGAGCGGCCGCCGACTTCCTGCAGGCGCGGGCCTGGGCCCCGAGCCGTCAACCGCCGCGCTGGGCCTTGCGGATCTGCGCCTCCACGGCGGCGATGGCGGTCATGTTGACCACCCGGCGCGGCGTGGCGGTGGAGGTCATGACGTGCGCGGGGCGGCTGATGCCCATCAGGATCGGCCCCAGCGCCACGCCGTCGGTCATCACCCGCACCATGTTGTAGGTGATGTTGGCCGCGTCCAGATTCGGCAGCACGAACAGGTTGGGCCGGCCCGACAGCGTGGTGTTGGGGAAGATGCGCCGACGCAGCAGCTCGTCCCAGGCGGTGTCGGCCATCATCTCGCCGTCCATCTCCAGGTCCGGCTTGCGCTGCGCCAGGATCTCGCGCACCCGCCGCATCTTGGCGGCGCTGGGATTGTCGTGGCTGCCGAAGTTGGAGTGCGACAGCAGCGCCACCTTCGGCTCGATGCCGAACAGCTTCAGCCGGTAGCTGGCCTGCAGGGTGCTCTCGGCGATCTGCTCGGCGCTGGGGTCGAGCTGCACGTGGGTGTCGAGGAAGAACCACAGCCCGCGGTCGTTGACCACGCCGGTCATCGCCGAAGTGCTCTGCACGCCCGGGTCGAGCGGGAACACGCTGCGGATGTAGCCGAGCTTCTTGTGGAAGCGCCCGACCAGCCCGCAGATCATCGCGTCGGCCTCGCCGCGCTCGACCATCAGCGCGGCGATCAGCGACGGCCGCGAGCGCAGCAGGTTCTTGGCCGAGTCCGGGGTCACGCCGCGGCGCTCGGTGATGGCGTGATACTGCTGCCAGTACTCGTTGAAGCGCGGGTCGTCGTTGATGTTGGTGAGCTCGAAATCTCGCCCCGCCTCCAGCCGCAGGCCCATGCGCTCGATGCGCGCCTCGATCACGTCCGGGCGGCCGATCAGGATCGGCTGCGCCAGCTTCTCGTCCACCACGGTCTGCACCGCGCGCAGCACCTGCTCCTCCTCGCCTTCGGCGTAGACCACGCGCTGGCGGTCGCTGCGGGCGCGATCGTAGACCGGCTTCATCACCAGCCCGGTGCGGTAGAGGAACTGGCCGAGCTTCTCCCGGTAGACGTCCAGGTCCTCGATGGGACGCAGCGCGATGCCGGACTCCATCGCCGCCTGGGCCACCGCCGGCGCCAGCATGGTCAGCAGGCGCTGGTCGAAGGGCCGCGGGATGATGTAGTCGGGACCGAAGCTGGGCAGGTCGCCGCCGTAGGCGCTGCCCAGGTCGGTCGCCTCCACCTTCGCCAGCTCGGCGATGGCGTGCACGCAGGCGAGCTTCATCGCCTCGTTGATGCCGGTGGCGCCGACGTCGAGGGCGCCGCGGAAGATGTACGGAAAGCACAGCGCGTTGTTGACCTGGTTCGGATAGTCGCTGCGGCCGGTGGCGACGATGCAGTCCGGACGCACCTGCTTCGCCGCCTCCGGCAGGATCTCCGGGTAGGGGTTGGCCAGCGCCAGGATGATCGGGCGCGCGGCCATGGTCGCCACCATCTCCGGCTTGAGCACGCCGCCGGCCGACAGGCCGAGGAAGACGTCGGCGCCGGCGACGATGTCGGCCAGGGTGCGCTTGTCGGTGTCGCGGGCGTAGCGCTGCTTGTCCGGGTCCAGGTTCGGCCGCCCGGTGTAGAGCGCCCCGTCGCGATCCACGGCCAGGATGTTCTCCGGCTTCAGGCCCAGCGCCACCAGCATGTCCAGGCAGGCGATGCCGGCGGCGCCCGCACCGGAGGTGGCCAGCTTCACCTCGCCGATCTTCTTGCCGGCGATCTCCAGCGCGTTGATCACCGCGGCGCCGACGATGATCGCGGTGCCGTGCTGATCGTCGTGGAACACCGGGATGTTGAGCCGCTCGCGCAGCTTGCGCTCGACGACGAAGCACTCCGGCGCCTTGATGTCCTCGAGGTTGATGCCGCCGAAGGTGGGTTCGAGGCTGGCGATGATGTCGACCAGCCTATCGGGGTCGCGCTCGTCGACCTCGATGTCGAACACGTCGATGCCGGCGAACTTCTGGAACAGCACGCCCTTGCCTTCCATCACCGGCTTGCCGGCGAGCGGGCCGATGTCGCCCAGGCCGAGCACCGCGGTGCCGTTGCTGATCACCGCCACCAGGTTGCCGCGTGCGGTCAGCTCGCTGGCGGTGTTGGGATCGGCGACGATCTCCTCGCAGGCGTGCGCCACGCCGGGCGAGTACGCCAGCGCCAGGTCGCGCTGGGTGAGCATGGGCTTGGTGGCGTTGACCCGGATCTTGCCGTGCGGCGCGAGCCGGTGGTATTCGAGCGCGGCGTTGCGGAAGTCCTCGGCGGATTCGGTGCTGTTTGGCTTGTTTTCGGACATATGGCTCGCCACCACTTGCGGAGCCACGATTCTAGCGGCTTTCGCCGCCCGCCCCGGGCCGTGGCGCCGGCGCCGGCGCATAACCTGGGGTTATGCGCGACGGGCATCTTTTCAATGGTGCGCACGCGGCGCGGTGCCTATGGTGGCCGCAGGGCTGGCGCTCCCGGCGACAGCACCGTCCCGCCCCCGAAAACCGCCGATGAGGAAGCGCGACCCGATGTCCCGACCCGACGAAGCCCGCGCCCATTTCGACCCCGCCGCGGGCTGGCCGCCGCCGTTCCTGCTGTACCTGGGCAACGCCCACGACGATCTCGCCGCCAAGACCGCGCGCGGCCTGGCGTTCTGGCGCCCGGAGTGGTGCGTGGGCCAGTTTCGCGACGCCGACTGCCGGACCTCGCTCGGCCTGGCCGACCTGGATTTCGATCAGGCGCGCGCCGCCGGTGTCAACACCATGATCGTCGGCGTGGCCAACGCCGGCGGCCGGATGGATCCGCGCACGGTCGCGCACGTGGTCGCAGCGCTCGACGCCGGCATGAACGTGGCCTCCGGCCTTCACGAGCGGCTCGGCTCCCGCCCCGAGATCGCGGTCGCGGCGCAGCGCAACGGCCGCGTGCTGTTCGACGCGCGCGAACCGCCGAGGACGCCCGTGGGCACCGGCGCGCCGCGCGCCGGCCGGCGCCTGCTCACCGTCGGTACCGACTGCTCGGTGGGCAAGATGTACACCACCCTGGCGCTGGAGCGCGAATTGAAACGGCGCGGCAAGTGTGCCGACTTTCGCGCCACCGGCCAGACCGGCATCTTCATCGCCGGGCGCGGAGTGCCGATCGACGCGGTGGTGGCCGACTTCATCTCCGGCGGCATCGAGTGGGTCGCGCCCGCGCGGCTGGACGACGGCTGGGACCTGATCGAAGGCCAGGGTTCGCTGTACCACCCGTCCTATGCCGGGGTGTCGCTCGGTCTGCTGCACGGGGCCCAACCCGACGCGCTGGTGCTGTGCCACCAGCCCGGCCGCCCGCACATGCGCGCCCTGCCGCACTTCCCCCTGCCCGACCTGCGCGAGTGCCTCGAGGCCAACCTGCGCGCCGCGCGGCTGACCAGCCCGGACGTGCGGGCCGTCGGCGTGGCGCTGAACACCTCCCGGCTGTCGCCTGCGGCCGCCGAGCGCGCCTGCCGGGAAGTCGAGGACCTGCTGGGCCTGCCGGCGCAGGACCCGGTGGCCATGGGAACGGATCGCATCGTCGACCGGCTTCTGTCGTGCTTCGCCGGCTGAGCGTCCGCCACCAGAGCTGGCCGCTGGCTGCCCCGTTCCGCATCTCGCGCGGGGTCAAGCACTCCGCCGAGGTGGTGGCGGTGGACATCCGCCAGGGCGCCGCGATCGGGCGCGGCGAAGGCGTGCCCTACGCGCGCTACGGCGAGTCGACCGATTCGGTCCTGATGCAGGTGCGCGCGGTCGCCGGCCTGGTGGAAGCGGGCGCGACCCGCGAGAACCTGGAACGGTCGCTGCCGCCCGGCGCCGCACGCAGCGCGATCGATGCCGCGCTGTGGGACCTCGAAGCGGCCGCCACCGGCCAGACCGTCTCCGCCACGCTCGGCCATTGTCCGCCCCGGCCGCTGATCACCGCGCTGACCGTCGGCCTGGATACGCCGGAACGCATGGCCGAGGCGGCGCGGTCGCTCGCCGGCGCGGCGCTGGTCAAGGTGAAAGTGGACGCGGACCGTCCGGAGACGCAGATCCGGGCGGTCCGCCGGCACTGCCCCGATGCGCGCCTGATCGTGGATCCGAACGAGAGCTGGAACATCGGCCTGCTGCGTGCGCTGCAACCGGTGCTGGTCGAGGCGCGCGTGGACCTGGTGGAGCAGCCGCTGCCCGCCGCCGACGATGCGGCACTGGAGGGGCTGGGCCCGGCCGTGCCGATGTGTGCCGATGAATCCTGCCACGTCAGCGCCGACCTGCCGCGCCTGCGCGGCCTGTACCAGGCGGTGAACATCAAGCTCGACAAGACCGGCGGCCTGACCGAAGCGCTGCGGCTGCTGGCGGCGGCACGCGCGGACGGATTCCGCATCATGGTCGGCTGCATGATCTGCAGCTCGCTCGGCATCGCGCCGGCGCTGCAGGTGGCGCGCGAGGCGGAGTTCGTGGACCTGGACGGCCCGCTGTGGCTGGAAAGGGACCACGCCGGTGGCGCGCGCGCGCGCGCCGGGGTGCTTTCCCCGCCGGACCCGGGCTTCTGGGGCGAGCCGCGACCGCGGATGGCATGGGGCGCAGGATGAGGCGCGCGCCTTCGGACGCGGCCCGCGCGACGCCGCGCTGCGGGTGCCTGGACCGGTTCATTCACCGGTCGAGCGGGCTGACTGCGGACATGCTGGGGCCGCGCGAGCGCGGCTACCTGCGCGCCGGCTACCATGCCGACGTGGTGGTGATCGATCCGGAACGTTTCGCCCCGCGTGCCGACTACGTGCGACCGCGGCGGCTGTCGGCGGGCGTGGAGCACGCGCTGATCAACGGCACGCGGGCGATCGCCGCCGGGCGCCTGACCGGCGCAGCCTCGGCGCGCGCGCTGCGGCACCGGCCACCCGCGGTCGCCTGTCCGATCGAACCCGAACCCGGAGCTCCGGAACCATGACGCATGCTTGAACTCGACGCGGTCCAGACCCTGGCCCTGGCGGGCCTGACCCTGTTTCTCGGCTACGCGCTGTGCCGCGCGATTCCGCTGCTCTCGCGCTACAACCTGCCGGCGCCGGTGATCGGCGGCCTGGTGGTGGCGCTGGCGGTGCTGGTGGCGCACAGCCAGGGCACCACGCTGTTCACCCTGGATACCAGCCTGCAGACGCCGCTGATGATCGCGTTCTTCACCACCATCGGCTTCAACGCCAGCGTGGCGCTGCTGCGGATCAGCGGCCGCCAGGTGCTGCTGTTCCTCGGCCTGGCGAGCGGTTTCGCGGTGGTGCAGAACCTGCTCGGCGTCCTGGTGGCCACCGGCTTCGGCCTGCATCCGCTGTTCGGCGTACTGGCCGGTTCGGCCACGCTGACCGGCGGGCCGGCCACGGGGCTGGCGTTCGCGCCGCTGTTCGAGGAAGCGGGCGTGGCCGGCGCCGAATCGGTGGCGCTGGCTTCGGCGATGGCCGGCATCGTCTGCGGCGGCCTGATCGGCGGGCCGCTGGCGACGGTGCTGATCCGGCGGTTCCGCCTGCGCATCCCGGGCTCGACGCCGAGCGATGCGGCGGCCGTCGCGGCCGGCGACGCGAACGCGGGCATCGAACCGGTCCCGGACGATGCGGCGCGCGAATTCGGCGCGCTCAAGAGCATCGTGGTGATCCTGGTGGCGATGTGGCTGGGCTCGTGGGTCAGCGCCGGCATCTCGGCGACCGGGCTCACCTTGCCCGCCTATGTCGGCGCGATGCTGGTCGGCGCGCTGATCCGCAACCTCGACGATCGCACCGGATGGATCGGGCTGTCGGTCCCGACCACGGAGCTGATCGGCAACATCTGCCTGGCGCTGTTCCTGGCGGTGGCGCTGATGAACCTCAGGCTCTGGGAACTGGCCGGCCTGGCCACCCCGCTGCTGGTCAACCTGGCGCTGCAGGTGGTGCTGGTGGCGCTGTTCTGCGGCGTGGTGTTCCGCCTCATGGGCCGCGACTACGACGCCGCGGTGATGGGAGGCGGCTTCGTCGGCTTCATGCTCGGCACCACCGCCAACGCGATGGCGGTGATGCGTACCCTGGTGGAGCGCTACGGCATCGCGCCGCGCGCGTTCCTGGTGGCGCCGCTGGTGGGCGCGTTCTTCATCGACTTCACCAATGCGCTGATCATCACCGGCTTCATCAACTTCTGGCACTGAGGCCGGGCCCCGCGGTGACGAGACCTCTCGGCCATGGCCGCTCCTGCGGCCGAGGCGGCGCGTCGCCCCGTAGGAGCGACCCATGCACGCGAAGGCCGGCGCGGTTGGCCACGCCCGGAATCCTGCCAACCCGGCGGAGCCTCCCGCGGCCTTCGCGGCCATGGGCCGCTCCTACGGGGGTTGCGCCACGGGCACCGCTGCATGGGCCGGCGCCGGGGATGCTGGCCGGGGCGCGGGCGGCGCCCTAAGATCGATCGATGCGCTTTCGCCAGATCGAAGTCTTCCACGCCGTCTACACCACCGGCTCCATTAGCGCGGCCGCCCGCTCGCTGCATGTCTCGCAGCCCTCGGTCAGCAAGGTGCTGCACCACACCCAGGCGCAGCTGGGGCTGACGCTGTTCACGCTGGTGCGCGGCCGCCTGGTCGCCACCGACGAAGCGCATGCGCTGTTCATCGAGGTGGCGGAGATCTTCAAGCGCCTCACGTCGCTGCAGAAGACGGTCGACAACATCAAGAACCTCGGCGGCAGCCATATCCGTCTGGCCGTGGTGCCCTCGCTCGGCCTGCACGTGGCGCCGATGGCGATCGCGCGCTTCCGGCGCCTGCACCCGGAAGTGACCTTCGACGTGCAGACCCTGCACCACGACAACCTGTTCGAAGCCCTCTACGAGCGAACCTGCGACATCGCCGTGGCCTACGATCCGCCGGCCCACCCGCGAATGCAGCGGCGCGAACTGGGCACCGGCGAGCTGATGCTGCTGTTCCAGCGCGACAGCCTGCCCGGCGTGGGCGCGAGCGTGCCGCTGGACCTGCTCGACGGACGGGACATGGTGGGGTTGACGACCGGCGGACCGGTGGGCGACCTGTTCGCGGGCGAGGTGCGGCGGCACAACGTCTCGATCCGCGAGGTGGTGTCGAACCAGACCTTCTATATCGCCGCCGCGCTCACCCGCTGCGGCGCCGGCATGGCCGTGGTGGACGAGTTCACCGCGCGCGCCAGCGTGGACGGCGCCACCGCGTTCCGGCCGTTCGATCCGGCGATCCGGTTCAAGGTGGAATGCGTCCATCTGGAGGACCGCCCGCCCTCGAAGGCGGCCGACGCCTTCGTGGCCATGCTCGGCGATACCCTGGGCGGGATGCGGGCCTCGCCGATCCCGGCGACGGCGAGCGGATAGCGGGCGTTCGCGCATGCGCTCCAGGCGGGTCTGCGCACGAATCCGCGCACCGGCGCTGCCGGGTCCCGGCAGCGCCGCTCAGCGCTTGCCGTACTTGTCGTCCAGCCGCTTGTTCAGCGTCTTGCCGGCCACCTTCTCGTCGCGCTTGCCGCCGCGCCGGCCGGCGAGCTGGCCGGCGGCGGCGTCGACCTCGTCGCGCAGCTTGAGGTAGCTGGCATAGCGCGCCGGTGCGAGCGCGCCCGATTCGATCGCCGCGCGCACCGCGCAGCCGGGCTCCTGGCCGTGGCGGCAGTCGCGGAAGCGGCACTGCTCCGTCAGCGCCTCGACATCGGCGAAGCCGCCCTCGGCCAGGTCCTCCTCGCCGGTGGGCTTGAGTTCGCGCATGCCGGGCGTGTCGATCAGGCAGGCCCCGGACGGCAACGGAATCAGCGCACGGTGGGTGGTGGTGTGGCGGCCGCGCTCGTCGCTGACGCGGACCTCGCCGGTCTTCATGCGCTCGCTGCCGAGCAGGCTGTTGGTGAGGGTGGACTTGCCGGCGCCGGAGCTGCCTACCAGCACCGCGCTCACGCCCGGCTGCAGCCATGTCGCGAGCGCGGCGACGCTGTCGCGATCCCGGGCGTTGACGGCGAGTACCGGCACGTCGGCGCCGGCGACATCGGCGAGCGCGGCCAGCGCCGCGTCCACGTCGGCGCCGGGGTGGTCCGCCTTGGTCAGCACCACCACCGGCTGCGCGCCGCCGCCGTGCACCAGCAGCAGGTAGCGCTCGATGCGGCGGGGATTGAAGTCGGCGTCCAGGCCGCAGACCACCAGCACCACGTCGACGTTGGCGGCGATCACCTGCTGCCGGTAGTGCTCGCCGGCGGCGCCGCGCTTGATCGCGCTGCGTCGCGGCAGCAGCGCGACGATGCGCGCCTCCTCCACCAGCACCCAGTCGCCGACCGCGGGACGCTGCTCGGGCGGGAACTTCGGCCGCTGCCATTCCGGCAGCGATTCCACCGCCACGCCGTCGACAGGGCCCTCGGCCACCAGGTAGCCGGAGCGGTGCTGCGCCACCACCCGCGCGGGGCGCGCCTGCGGGTGTGCCGTCATCGTCTGGCGCCAGGCCGGGTCGTCGGCCTCGGCGGGCGCGCCCGGGAACGGCCAGCCGATCGCGCGCAGCGCGCTCCCGCCGTCGGGCGGTCCGGGACTCAAGCGCGCGGCCGGGTTGGCGTCATGGGCGGATTCTAGCCTGCCGGAGGGCGGCGACCCCCTGCAGGAGCGGCCCATGGCCGCGAAAGCCGCTGTGGCTCGGGCGGACGTCGGCGGCGACCCGGTATGCTCGCACGTGCCGCCCCTCGCGGGTATCGCGCCCCTGCAGATGAAGGCGACCGCGTCCACGGGCTCGGCCCGCGGCTCCATGCAGGCGCAGGATCCGGTGCCGCGAGTCGCCGCCCTCGCGGTGCGCTGCCCTGCGCGCGCGCGCCGAAAGGGCTGCTTCGGCGCCGGACTTTGGGTAGGCTGGGCGGAATTCCGCCGCGCTTCCCCGCCCGCCCATGCCGACCCTCAAGACCCGCGAACGCCTGTCCGAAGTGCGCTACGAGATCCGCGGGGAGCTGGCCCGGCGCGCGCGCGAGCTGGAGGCGCAGGGGCGCGAACTGATCAAGCTCAACATCGGCAACCCGGGCGCGTTCGGCTTCCGCGCCCCGGAACACCTGCAGCGCGCGATCGCCGACCACATCCACGACACCGACCCGTACACCCACCAGCAGGGCCTGCCGGAGGCGCGCGAGGCGATCGCCGCCCACCACCGCGACCGCGGCACCCCGAACGCGTCGCCGGAGCGGGTGTTCATCGGCAACGGCGTCAGCGAGCTGATCGACATCTCGCTGCGGGCGCTGCTCAACCACGGCGACGAGGTGCTGCTGCCCTCGCCCGACTACCCGCTGTGGTCGGCGGCGACGATCCTCAACGACGGCCGCCCGGTGTACTACCGCTGCGCGGCAGAACACGGCTTCCTGCCCGACCCGGACGAAATCGAGGCGCTGGTATCGCCGCGCACCCGCGCGCTGGTGCTGATCAACCCCAACAACCCGACCGGCGCGGTGTATCCGCGCGCCCTGCTCGAGCGCCTCGTCGCGGTGGCGGCGAAGCACCGGCTGCTGCTGATGGTCGACGAGATCTACGACGGCGTGCTGTACGACGGCGCGCGCTTCGAGCCGCTGGCGCCGCTGGCCGGCGACCTGCCCTGCCTGTCGTTCGGCGGGCTGTCCAAGGTGCACCGCGCCTGCGGCTGGCGGGTGGGCTGGGCGATGCTCTCCGGCGATCCGACCGCCTGCGGCGACTTCCACCACGCCATGGACCTGCTGGGTGCGCTGCGCCTGTGCGCCAACGTGCCCGGCCAGTTCGCGATCCAGGCGGCGCTGGACGGCACCGACACCATCGGTCCGCTGTGCGCGCCGGGCGGCCGGCTGTACGAGGCCCGACGCGCGGTGATCGAGAGCTGCGCGGCAAGCGAGCACCTCCAGCTGGTGGCGCCGGCAGGCGCGCTCTACGCCTTCCCCGGCGTGACCGGCGCCGCCGCCGAGGGCTTCGACGACCACGCCTTCGCGCTGGAGCTGCTGGAAACCGAGGACGTGCTGATCGTGCCCGGCTCCAGCTTCAACGTGCCCTACCGCAACCACTTCCGCGTCACCCTGCTGCCCGAACCCGACCAGCTGCGCGAGGTGTTCCGGCGCATCGACCGGGTGCTCCAGCGCCGCGCCGACGCCGCGCGCGCCCGCGGCGACGCCCATGCCGCGGTGGCTTGAGGCGCTGGCGGCGATGGTGCTCGCCGGCATGGCGGCCACCTCTGCGGCGGGCGAGGGCGAGGCCGCCATCGCCTACCTCGCCCTGGGCGACAGCTACACCATCGGCGAGGCGGTGGCCGCGGACGGCCGCTGGCCGGTACAACTCGCGCGCGCCCTGCGCGCCGAAGGGGTCGCGCTGGGCGACCCGCGCATCATCGCCAGGACCGGCTGGACCACCGACGAACTGGAGGCGGCGATCGACGCCGCCGCGCCGTCCCCCGGCCACGGGTTCGTCAGCCTGCTGATCGGCGTCAACAACCAGTACCGCGGCCGTCCGCTGGACGAATACCGCACTCAGTTCGCCGGGTTGCTCGAGCGGGCGATCGATCTTGCCGGCGGGCGGCCCGGGCGGGTGATGGTGCTGTCGATCCCGGACTGGGGCGTGACCCCGTTCGCTGCCGGCTCGGGCCGCGACGTCGGGGCCATCGCGGCCGATCTCGACGCCTACAACGCCGCCGCCGCGGAACTGTGCGCGACGCGCGGCGTGGCCTTCGTCGACATCGCGCCGGTGAGTCGCGCGCGCGGCGCCGAACCGGCGATGCTGGCCGACGACGGGCTGCACCCGTCCGCGGCGATGTACGCGCAGTGGACCGCGCTGGCGCTGCCGGTGGCGCGGCGGCTGCTTGCCGCGCACGACACGCAGCCGCGCTAGCCGGCGCGCCGTGCTAGCGTTCGGCATCCCCCCGGCCGGCCCGCCCGACCCCCGCATGCACAGCCCGACCATCGAAACCGCCCAGGCCGATGCGGCCACCGCGGTCCGCCCGTTCGACCGCGCCCACGCCAGGAGCATCGCCCGCGCGTTCCTGCCCGCGCGCGCGCTCGGCAACCGCCACGATTACTACTACACGTTGTTCAAGCTGCGCAGCGATCCGCTGTATCCCGGCGTGCTGGCGGCGCTGCGCGGCAGCGAGGCGCCGCTGCTGGACCTGGGCTGCGGCTTGGGCCTGCTGGTGCACGCGCTGCGCCGCGACGGCCAGGCGATGCCGTACCGGGGCGTGGACATCGACGCCGCCAAGATCGCGCGCGCGCAGCGGGTGGCCGCGCGCAGCGGCCTGGACGGCACGCGCTTCGAGGTGGTGGACCTGGCGCGCACCACGCCGACGCACCGCGGCAGCGTCGCGATCCTCGACGTGCTGCAGTACCTGTCGCACGAGGCCCAGCGCGAGCTGCTCTCGACCATGGCGGCGATGCTCACCCCCGGCGCGCGGCTGGTGATCCGCACCGGTCTGGGCGACGACAGCCGCCGCGGCCGCACCACCCGCATCACCGACCGCCTCGCCAACCTGATCGGCTGGATGCAGGAACGGCCGCGCTGCTACCCGACCGCCGACGGCCTGCGCACGACGCTCGAGCAGGCCGGGCTGGAGTCCCGCTTCGCGCCGCTGTACGGCAGTACGCCGTTCAACAATTGGCTGGTGGTGGCGGCGCAGCGGCGCTGAGCCGGCTCAGGCCGCCGCCTCCAGCACGCCCAGCCGGCGCAGCACCAGCTTCTCGGCCTCCAGCGCCAGCATCAGCGCCAGGCCGATCCCCACCACCACCAGGCCGTCCAGCGCGCCCACGGCGCGGGTGGCGAACAGCGCCTGCATCACCGGCAGATAGGTGAACGCCAGCTGCGCCAGCACCACCGCGCCCACCGCGCCCAGCACCACCGGCGTGCCCATCGCACCGCGCCAGGTGAACGAGGCGGTGTGCAGGTAGCGCACGTTGAACAGATAGAAGATCTCCATCGCAACGATGGTGTTGACCACCAGGGTGCGGGCGGACTCGACCTCGTGGCCGCGTCCCAGCGCCCAGGCGAACACGCCCAGCGCACCGGCCAGGAACAGCAGCGACACGAAGACCACCCGCCATACCAGGAACGGTGTGAGCAGCGAGGCCGAGGCGCGCCGCGGCGCGCGCTTCATCACCCCGTCCTCCGCCGGCTCGAACGCCAGCACCAGGCCGAGGGTGACCGCGGTGACCAGGTTGATCCAGAGGATCTGCACCGGGGTGACCGGCATGGTGAAGCCGAACAGGATCGCCGTGGCGATCGCCAGCATCTCGCCGCCGTTGGTC
Source organism: Luteimonas salinisoli (assembly GCF_013425525.1). Taxonomy (GTDB): domain Bacteria; phylum Pseudomonadota; class Gammaproteobacteria; order Xanthomonadales; family Xanthomonadaceae; genus Luteimonas; species Luteimonas salinisoli. The sequence continues at coordinate 97,653 of NZ_JACCKA010000073.1, forward strand.
GGCAGGGTCCAGCCGACCACCTTGCGCACGTTGTCGTAGACCACACGCCCCTCGTGCACCGCGGCGACGATCGAGGCGAAGTTGTCGTCGAGCAGGACCATCTCCGAGGCTTCCTTGGCCGCCTCGGTGCCCTTGCCGCCCATCGCCACGCCGACATCGGCCTGCTTGAGCGCCGGGGCGTCGTTGACGCCGTCGCCGGTCATCGCCACCACCGCGCCGCCGGCCTGCAGCGCGCGCACGATACGCAGCTTGTGCTCCGGGCTGGTGCGCGCGAAGACCTCCGTCGCGCCCGCCAGCGCGCCCAGGTCGGCGTCGGCCACCGCGTCGAGCTGCGCGCCGGTGACCACGTCCGGATCCTCGGCCAGCCCCAGCTGGCGGGCGATCGCCGCGGCGGTGGCGCCGTGATCGCCGGTGATCATCTTGACCGCGATGTTGGCGCTGCGGCATTCGGCGATCGCCGCCATCGCCTCCTCGCGCGGCGGGTCGATGAAGCCGACCAGGCCGAGCAGTTGCAGGCCGTCGCCGAGGCCTTCGAAGTCCAGCCGTTCGACTTCGTCGCCGACCTGCTTGCAGGCGAATCCGAGCACCCGCTCGCCCTCCGCCGCAGCGGCGGCGATGGCGGCCTGCCAGGTGGCATGGTCGAGCGGACGCGTGCCCGCATCCTCCCGCTGCGCGCTGCACATCTCCAACAGCCGCTCCGGCGCGCCCTTCACGAACACCACGCGACCGCCTTCGGCGTTCCGGTGCAGGGTCGCCATGAAGCGATGCTGCGCGTCGAACGGGATCGCATCGACGCGCGGACACTCGACGCGCAGCGCGTCCGGTGCCAGCCCGGCCTTCATCGCCAGCGCCACCAGTGCGCCCTCCATCGGATCGCCCTCCACCGACCAGGTGCCGTCGGTCTGGCGCAGGCGGGCGTCGTTGCACAGCAGTCCGGCGCGCAGCAGCGGCGCGGCCTGCGCCAGCACCGCCGCGGCATCGTCGCCATCGGCGACGATCCTCCCGTCGGGGGCGTAGCCGATGCCCTCCACGCGCAGCACCCGGCCCGGCAGCAGCAGCTGCCGCGCGGTCATCTCGTTGCGGGTCAGGGTGCCGGTCTTGTCGGTGCAGATCACCGAGGTGGCGCCCAGCGTCTCCACCGCCGGCAGCCTGCGGATCACCGCGTTGCGCGCGGCCATGCGCTGCACGCCGATGGCCAGGGTGATGGTGATCACCGCCGGCAACCCCTCGGGCACCACCCCGACCGCCAGCGCCACCACCGCCATCAGCGCCTCGTCCCACCGGAACCCGCGCACCAGCACTGCGAACGCGAACAGCGCCGCCGCGCCGGCCAGCGCCACCCAGGTGAAGCGCCTGCCGAAGCTGTCGATCTGCCGCAGCAGCGGAGTGGTCAGCGTCCGCACCGCGCCGATCAGGGTGCTGATCCTGCCGATCTCGGTGGAACTGCCGGTGGCCACCACGACGCCCACGCCCTGGCCGGCCGCGACCAGGGTCCCGGACCAGGCCATGCAGCTGCGGTCGCCCAGGGCCGCCGCCGCGTCCACCGCCGCCTCGTGCTTCCCGGCCGCCACCGACTCGCCGGTGAGCACCGCCTCGTCGATCAACAGCGAGCGCGCGGCCAGCAGGCGCAGGTCCGCCGGCACGCGGTCGCCCGGATCGAGCAGGACCACGTCGCCCGGCACCAGGTCGGCGACGGCAGCGGTGTGGCGCTGGCCGCCGCGCAGCACCGTCGCCTGCGGCGAGATCATCCGCCGGATCGCATCCAGGGCGCGTTCGGCCTTGCCTTCCTGCACGTAGCCGACGATGGCGTTGACCACCACCACCGCGGCGATCACCGCCGCGTCCACCACGTGCCCGAGCAGCCCCGCGGCACCGGCCGCGGCGAGCAGGAAATAGATCAGCGCGTTGTTGAACTGCGACAGGAAGCGCAGCCATCCCGGGCGGCCGCCGGTCGCCGGCAGCTCGTTGCGGCCGTGCCGCTGCAGCCTGCGCGCCGCCTCCGCGGCATCCAGCCCCCCGCGGTCGGCCTGCAACCGCGCCAGTGCGTCGCCGGCAGTGCAGGCATGCCAGGGAACGTCTGAGACTGGAGAGGCTGGGGGAGGCTTGGCAGGCATGCTGGGCATTGTGCGGAAAACGCGATGGCGAGCGAGGCGGACCGACGAGGCTCCCGCGGGAGCGGCGGCAGGCGCGCACCGCAACGGTCCACCGGCTGCATCGGCTGCCGGAGTCGGCTGGGAGCGCGACTCCCGTCGCTTCTGCGGCTTGGCGGCGATGCACTCCGTTAACGCGGGACCTGCAGACTACCGGCAGGGTCGAGGGCATCCCGTGATCCAGATCAATGCCCGGTCGGGGCGGCCGCGCGAGGCTACGCGACACTGGCGGGGCCGCAGCCGTGCCGCTGCCCGCGTTCGCGCCCACCCCGTCCTCCACCGCCCCGTCACCCCGCCGTCTCCAGCCCCCGAGGACCCCCCGATGACCGACTCCAACCTGCCGCTGGCCCTGTACAAGGCCAACCTCGACCTTTGGCTGCGCCTCGGCGAGCTGCTGCAGGACAACCGCGAACAATGGATGCAGCTGCTGGCACGCGAGGTGCGCGACAGCCTGTTCGAGGCCGGCGCCGAGGCCGAGCAAGCGCAACGGGCCGAGGGCTGGCAGTCGCTGTCGATGCTGCCGGGCAGTGCGCTGTGGCGGATCGCCGAGCAGCAGATGGGCGACCTGCAGGCGCTGATGCAGACCGCGGTGGGCAACCAGATGACCTTTGCCAACGGATTCCAGAACGCGCTGGCCGAGTGGCAGGAGGCGACCGCCGGGGCGATCGGCGGCGCCGCCAACACGCAGCCGGGCGGCGACCTCCTGGAGCGCGCATTGCAGGCCATCTCGGCGCTGGCGCCGGGGACGACCGAGGCGAACCTCGCCGGCGCGGCAGCGGCGCGCGGCGCCCCGTCCAGGCCGGCAGCGAAGAAGGCGCAGGCCGCACGCGCCTCCGGCGCCACCGCCGCACCGACCCGCAAGCGCGCCGCCAGGTCCGCGGGCTCCGCGCCGCCCGGTCGCGCAACCGCCGCCAGGACAGCGAAGAAGGCCGCGAAGAAGACCCCCAGCAGGACCACGACGGCGAAGAAGGCCGCGAAAAAGCGCGCAACCGGGAAGGCGCGGAAGTAACGGCGCATCCGGCAGCCGGCGGCGGCCAGGCCGCGGCCCGGCGCAGGGTTGGACCCGTCGCGCCCGATGCGGCATGGTCGCGTGCGCGCCGCAGCCGCGGCCATGACCAGCAGGAGCGAATCGCCCATGCACGACGCAGCGCCCCCCCGGACGCCTCCTTCCGACGCCCTGCCGCCGCCGCACAACCGGACCTTCGACGAGCTCGAGGTCGGCGACGGCGCCAGCCTGCAGCGCAGGCTCACCATCGAGGACATCCGCCTGTTCGCGGTGCTATCCGGCGATGCCGAGCCGCAGGCCGCGGAGGACGGCAGCGGCGAGGGCGACGGCGGCGTGATCGCCCACGGCATGTGGGCGGCATCCCTGGTCGCGGCGCTGCTGGGCACCCGCCTGCCCGGTCCCGGCACGCGCTACGTGGGCCAATCGCTGCGCTTCCTCGCACCCGTGCGGGTGGGCGACACCCTCACGGTGGAGGTCACCGTGGCCGCGCGCGATCCCGCGCAGCGCAGGGTGCGGCTGGCCTGCCGGGCGCTCAACCAGGACCAGGCGCCGGTGTTCGAGGGCGAGGCCGAGGTGGTCGCGCCGGATCGCCGCATCGCGCGCTCGCGCGCCACCCTGCCGGAGGTGCGGCTGCACGGCGGCACCAGCGGGACGCAGCGGTTGTTCGACCACGTCCGGCCGCTCGGCGCCGTGCGCATGGCGGTGGTGCATCCCTGCGACGCGCTGAGCCTGCGCGCGGCGCTGGAGGCGCGCGCGGCCGGCCTGATCGAACCGGTCCTGGTGGCGCCGCGCGCGCGCCTGCAGGCGGCGGCGGACGAGGCCGGCCTGGACCTGGACGGGATCGCGATCGAGGACGTCGCCCACAGCCACGCCGCCGCCGTGCGCGCCGCGGAGCTGGCCGCGGCCGGCGAGGTCGAAACGCTGATGAAGGGCAGCCTGCACACCGACGAGCTGCTGGCGGCGGTGCTGCCGGCCGCCGCGGGCCTGCGCACCAAGCGCCGCGTCAGCCACTGCTTCCTGATCGAGACGCCGGCCTATCCGCGGCCCTTCATCATCACCGATGCGGCGATCAACATCGCCCCGGGGCTTGAGGAAAAGGCCGACATCGTCCGCAACGCCATCGACCTGGCGCACGCCATCGGCGTGGACGCGCCGCGGGTGGCGATCCTGGCCGCCGTGGAGACGGTGAACCCGCGCATGGTGGCGACGCTGGACGCCGCGGCGCTGTGCAAGATGGCCGAGCGCGGGCAGATCGCCGGCGGCGTGCTGGACGGCCCGCTGGCCTTCGACAACGCGGTCTCGGCGGCGGCGGCGCGCATCAAGGGCATCGAGTCGGCGGTGGCCGGCCGCGCCGACGTCCTGGTCGTGCCCGACCTGGAGAGCGGCAACATGCTGGCCAAGCAACTCGAGTTCATGGGCGATGCGGTCAGCGCCGGGATCGTCCTCGGCGCCAAGGTGCCGATCGTGCTGACCAGCCGCGCCGATCCGCACGAGGCGCGCATGGCCGCGTGCGCGCTGGCCGTGCTGCTGGCGCACCGCTACCGCAACGCGCCGCCATGAGCGGCGAGCTGGTGCTGGTGCTCAACTGCGGCTCCTCGAGCATCAAGTTCGCGTTGTTCGATGCCGCCGCCCGGCCGCTGCCGCGGCAGCCGGCGTGGCGGGGCAAGGTGCAGGACGTCGGCGGCGCCGCGCCGCGCTTCGACGAGGGCGGCGAGCCGGAGGCGGTGGAACTGGATCGCGGTCGACCCTACCCGGCGGCGCTGGCGCTGATCCGCGAGCGGGTGCAGGCACGGCTGGCCGGCCGCCGCGTCGTCGCGGTGGCGCATCGGGTGGTGCACGGCGGCCGCCGCTATTGCGAACCGGTGCGCATCGACGACGCGGTGCTCTCCGACCTGCAGGACTACATCCCGTTGGCGCCGCTGCACCAGCCGTTCGCGCTGGAGGCGATCGAGACGCTGTTGCGCACCGCCCCGGAGCTGCCGCAGGTGGCGTGCTTCGACACCGCCTTCCACCACACCCTGCCCGAGGTGGAGCGGATGCTGCCGCTGCCCTGGGACGCCTGGGAACGCGGGCTGCGCCGCTACGGGTTCCACGGGTTGTCCTACGAGTATCTTTCGGTGGCGCTGCCCGAGCGCCACGGCGAGCTGGCGCGCGGGCGCGTGATCGCCGCCCACCTGGGCAGCGGCGCCAGCCTGTGCGCGATGCGCGGGCTGCGCAGCCAGGCCACGACGATGGGCTTCTCCGCGCTCGACGGGTTGATGATGGGCACCCGCTGCGGCGCGCTCGACCCCGGCGCGCTGCTGTACCTGATGGAAATCGAAAAGCTGTCGCTGGAAGACGTGGCCCGGGTGCTGTACCACGAGTCCGGCCTGCTCGGCGTGTCGGGGGTTTCGCCGGATCCCCGCGAGCTGCTGCCGCGCGAAGCCGGCGACCCGCGCGTGGCGTCCGCGCTGGCGCTGTACGTGCGCCGGATCGTGCGCGAGATCGGCGCGCTGGCGGCGGTGCTCGGCGGCGTCGACCTGCTGGTGTTCACCGCCGGGATCGGCGAGCACAACGCCGAGCTGCGCCGGCGCATCTGCGCCGGGCTGGAATGGCTGGGGCTGGAGCTCGACGGGGCCGCGAACGCGGCGCACGCCGCGGTGATCAGCGCGCCGGGCAGCAGGATCGTAGCGGCGGTGGAGCCGACCAACGAGGAGTGGATCGCCGCCCGGGCCGCCGCCGGCATCTGTTTCGGGAATCGAGGATGACGATGGGCACCGAGAGCGTGCCGTGGGTGCTGGTCCTGGTGCTGCTGGTGCTGCCGACGCGGGCGGTTCCGATCGGGTTGGCGGCTACCACGGGCGCGACGACCTCGCCGGCTTTCGCGTGCATGGCACGCTCCTACGGGGTGGCCAGCGGTTGCGGGGAGGGCAACTGGTGGGCGGCGGCCGGATCCTCGGGCAGCACGGTGCGGTAGCCGGCCGCCTGCAGGCGTTCCAGTACCCGGGCGACGATCTCGACGCTGCGACCGTGCGGGGCGCCTTCGTGCAGCAGCACGATCGCGCCGGGAGCCAGGTCGCGCCCGATCCGCGCCGCCACCGCGTCCGGATCCCCGCGCACCGCATCGAATCCGCGCGCGCTCCACGCCACCCGCGCCAGGCCGTGGCGGCGCAGCGGCGCGGCGACGAACGGGTTGGTCATCCCCACCACCGAGCGGAACCAGCGCGGCGGCGCACCGGCGAGCGCGGCCAGCGTCGCCTGCGCCTCGCCGATCTCGCGCGCCATTCGCCGCGGCCCGAGCGCCCAGAACCAGGCCTGCGGATGGGTGTGGCTGTGATTGCCGATGCCGTGGCCGCGCCCCAGGATCTCGCGCACCAGCTGCGGCCGCGCGGCGGCGCGCTCGCCGACCAGGAAGAAGGTGGCGCGCGCGCGGTGGCGGTCGAGCAGGTCGAGCATCGCGAGGGTGTCGTCGGAAGGGCCGTCGTCGATCGTCAGCCAGGCCACGCGTTCGCCGGTCGGCAGGCGCGAAAGCACCGGCGCGTACAGCGATGCGCGCGGCAGCAGCGCAGCGAGCACGAACGGCGCATGGCTGAGCAGCATCGCCGGCAGCCCGACCCGCCAGCCGGCCCACCACCACAGCGCCGCCACCAGCGCCTGGGAAGCCAGCAGCCAGCCCAGCCAGGCGTGCGGATGGCGCGGAACGCGATGCAGTGTTCGGCCGTGGCTCATCCGCGCATGATGCCACGCGGGTAAAATGGCCGGTTCAACCGCACCCGGCACCGCCATGACCCTCGACCCAGCCTTGCGCCAACGCATCGAAACGCTGTTCGCCGACAATCGCGTCGTCCTGTTCATGAAGGGCAGCCCGGACATGCCGCAGTGCGGGTTCTCGGCCAAGGCCGCGGGCCTGCTCGGAGGGCTCGGGGTGGAGTACGCGCACGTGAACGTGCTGGCCGACCAGGAAATCCGCGAAGGCATCAAGGCGTACGGCAACTGGCCGACGATCCCCCAGCTGTACATCGGCGGCGAACTGGTCGGCGGCAGCGACATCATCGAAGAGATGGCAAACTCCGGCGCGCTGAACCAGGCGCTGGGCCTGCCGCCGGTCGACCGCAGCCCGCCGCGCGACGTCACCGTCACCCCGGCCGCGGCGGAAATGCTGCGCGCCGCCCTGGCCGACGCGGGCGCCGAGACCGCGCTGGCGCTGGCGATCGATGCGCGCTTCCAGCCGCGCTTCCAGATCGCCGCGGCCGACCCCAACGCCATCGCCGTCGAATGCGAGGGCCTGCGCATCCAGTTCGACCCGGCCAGCGCGCGCCGCGCCGACGGCATCACCATCGACTGGGTGGACGACCTGCGCGGCAAGGGCCTGGCCATCGACAATCCCAACGCACCGAAGGCGGTGGGCGCGCTGACCCCGGCCGAGGCCGACGCGCGCGTGCGCGCAGGCAGCCTGACCCTGGTCGACGTGCGGCCGCCCGACGAGCGCGCCGCGGCATCGTTGCCGGTGCCGTTCGAGGTGCTCGACGGCGACGCCCGGCGGACGCTCGAGGCGTCGCCGAAGGACACCGCGCTCGCGTTCCTGTGCCATACCGGACAGCGCAGCCGCCAGGCGGCGGAGCATTTCCGCGGACTGGGCTTCAGCGAGGTCTACAACGTCGAGGGCGGCATCGAGGCGTGGTCCACCGAGGTCGACGGCAGCATCCCGAAGTACTGATTGCCTCGGGACCCGCCGCGTCGGCCCGACCCGCGCGTCGATGGCACCACCGCAGGAGCGGGCCATGCCCGCGAAGGCCGGCGCGGCTGGCGATCCCCGGTATGGCCGCCGACCCGACCGGCACGCCCACGGCCTTCGCGTCCATGGGACGCTCCTGCGGAGCGCAGGGCATGCCGCTGGCGGGAACCGGCCGCGACCGCTAGAAGCCGCCGCCGGCGTCCAGCCAGGCCTGCTCTTCCGGCGTGTTTTCGCGCCCCAGCGCGCGGTTGCGGTGCGGGAAGCGGCCGAAGCGTTCGATGACCTCGAGATGGGCGACGGCGTAGCGGTCGTAGTCGGCGTCGCCGATGCCGCGGAACAGCTCCACCGAGCGGCGCTGGTCCTCGAGCGACTCGGAATGCTCGAACGGCAGGTAGACGAAGGCGCGCAACTGCGGTTCGATGGCGCCGTCGAGCCCGGCCTCCACCGCGCGCCGGGCGTAGTGCAGCGCGAGCCCGTCGGTGGCGAAGGCATGGCCGCTGCCGCGGAACACGTTGCGCGGGATCTGGTCGAGCAGGAGCAGCAGCGCCAGCGCGCCTTCGGCGCTCTCCAGCCAATGCTCGTCCTCGCGCCGCGCCGCGGCCAGATGCGCGCCGAGGAAGCGCGCCTCGCATTCGCGGTCGAATTCCTCGCCGCCCAGGAACCATTTTTGCTGGCCGGCCTCGCGCCAGAAACCGGTGACGTCGTTCGGAGTCGTCATTTCGGACATCCAGTCGGATTGGCGGACAGGATAGCCGGCGCGGGCGATCGACGAGAACGGCGCCGGCGGCTCGCGCCGCGACATCGATGCCGGTCTCCCCGGGCGCACCGTGCCCCGCAGCAGCTCGGTGCCCCGTAGGATCGGCCCATAGCCGCGAAGGCCGCGATTGGTTCCGACCAGGTTGGCGGTGATCTCGGGCCTGGCCGCCACGCCGGCTTTCGCGTGCATGGCACGCTCCTACGCATGCGCCGCGGGGCGCTCAGAAGCGGAGGTGGCGGACCGACTTGCCGTGGCGGCGGATCAGGCGCAGCGCCTCGATGCCGACCTGGATGTGGCTCTCGACGAACTCCGAGCTCACCCGCGCGTCGCTGGCCTCGGTCTTCACCCCCTCGGGGATCATCGGCTGGTCCGAGACCAGCAGCAGCGCGCCGCTGGGAATGCGGTTGGCGAAACCGGCGGCGAAGATGGTGGCCGTCTCCATGTCGATCGCCATGCAGCGCAGCCTGCGCAGGTAGCGCTTGAAGGTCTCGTCGTGTTCCCAGACCCGGCGGTTGGTGGTGAACACCGTGCCGGTCCAGTAGTCGTGGCCGAGGTCGCGGATCATCGTCGAGACCGCGCGCTGCAGCGCGAACGCCGGCAGCGCTGGCACCTCCGGCGGCAGGTAGTCGTTGCTGGTGCCGTCGCCGCGGATCGCCGCGATCGGCAGGATCAGGTCGCCGAGCTGGTTCTTCCGCTTCAGGCCGCCGCACTTGCCCAGGAACAAGACCGACTTGGGACGGATGGCCGAGAGCAGGTCCATCATCGTCGCGGCGTTGGGGCTGCCCATGCCGAAGTTGATCATGGTGATGCCGTCGGCGGTGGCGCTGGGCATCGGCCGGTCGATGCCGACCACCTCGGCGCCGGTGAGCTTGCTGAAATGGCCGAGGTAGCCGCCGAAGTTGGTCAGCAGGATGTGCTCGCCGAACGCGTCCAGGGGGACGCCGGTGTAGCGCGGCAGCCAGTTGCCTACGATCTGGTCTTTTTCCTTCATGGTCCAGGATGTTAACCGAGCCCGCGGCCGATCCGGAGTACGAGGGCCGGCAGGGTCCGGTTCCCCCATGACTTCCGTCGGGTAGGCAGCGCATCCGGCGCGGGCTAGGTTGGCGGTTTGGCACGCTGCCGGGGAACCTCGATGCTTCGACCCTTGACCACCGCGCTGGCCGCGGTGCTGCTGCTCGCCCCTGCCTACGCGCAGGACGCCCGCCCCTCCCGTTTCGCCGAGGACCCGTACGCCAGCACCTACAGCCCGATCGCCGCGCCGCCCGTGCTGATCACCGGAGCGGTGGTGCTGACCGGCAACGGCGAGCGCCTGGACGGCGCCGACGTGCTGCTGGCGGACGGTCGCATCGTCGCGGTGGGCCCCGGCCTCGAGGCGCCGGAGGGCGCCACCCGCGTCGACGGCACCGGCAAGTGGGTCACGCCGGGCCTGATCGACGTGCACTCGCACCTGGGCGTCTACCCCAGCCCCGGCGTGCGCGCGCACAGCGACGGCAACGAGATGACCAACCCGGTCACCGCCCAGGTCTGGGCCGAGCACTCGGTCTGGCCGCAGGACCCGGGCTTCGGCGCGGCGCTGGCGGGCGGCATCACGGCGCTGCAGATCCTGCCGGGCTCGGCCAACCTGGTCGGCGGCCGTGGCGTGACGTTGAAGAACGTCGCCGCCACCACGGTGCAGGGGATGAAGTTTCCGGGCGCGCCGCACGGGCTGAAGATGGCCTGCGGCGAGAACCCCAAGCGCGTCTACGGCGAGAAGAGCGGTCCGGCCACGCGCATGGGCAACGTCGCCGGCTACCGCGCGGCCTTCATCGAGGCCGCCGAATACCTGAAGAAGCACAAGCCGGACGAGGCGCCGCGCAGCCGCCGGGGGCGCCGCTCCGGCGGCAGCGACAACGACAGCGGCAGCGGCAAGCGCGACCTCAAGCTCGACACCCTGGCCGGCGCGATCAACGGCGACATCCTGGTGCACATCCACTGCTACCGCGCCGACGAGATGGCGGTGATGATCGATCTAGCGAAGGAGTTCGACTTCCGCATCGCCGCCTTCCACCACGGCGTGGAGGCCTACAAGCTCGCCGACGAGCTGGCCGACGCGGGCATCTGCGGCGCGCTGTGGGCCGACTGGTGGGGCTTCAAGATGGAGGCGCTGGACGGCATCCAGGAGAACATCGCCCTGGTGGACCGCCCGGCCAACAGCTGCGCGATCGTGCATTCCGACTCCAGCGAGGGCATCCAGCGGCTCAATCAGGAGGCCGCCAAGGTGATGGCCAACGCCGGCCGCGCCGGCATGGAGATCGCGCCGGAGCGCGCGATCCGCTGGCTCACCCGCAACCCGGCGCAGTCGATGGGCATTCTCGAGCAGACCGGCACCCTGGAGGCCGGCAAGATGGCCGACGTGGTGCTGTGGAACGGCAATCCCTTCAGCGTTTACGCGCACGCCGAGCAGGTCTGGATCGACGGCGCCCGGGTCTACGACCGCGGCGACCGCACGCGGCAGCCGGTCTCGGACTTCATGCTCGGCCAGGGCGCCGCGCAGGGAGGTGCACGATGAGCCGCCGCACAGGGGCGCTGGCCGCGGCTGCGCTGGCGCTCGGCCTCGCGCTGCCGGTCTTCGCCCAGCAGCCCACGCCCGCGACGGGCTCCGCACTGCTGATCCGCAACGCCACCGTGCATACGGCCACCGCGCGCGGCACGTTGCAGAACGCCGACGTGCTGGTGCGCGGCGGCCGCATCGCCGAGATCGGCAGTGGCCTGGCGGCCGCCGGCGCGCAGGTGGTGGATGCCGACGGCCGGCCGCTGACGCCGGCGCTGTTCGGCGGCATCACCGGCATCGGCGTGGAGGAGGTGTCCGGCGAGGACAGCACCAACGACGCCGAGCTGGCGCTGGGCGCCGACGCCAAGCACATGGTGGTGCGGCCCGAGTTCGACGTCACCCTGGCCTACAACCCGGACTCGATGCTGATCCCGGTGGCGACGGTGGAGGGCATCGGTTTCACCCTGCTCGGCGCCGGCAGCGGCGCCGGCGGTTCGATCGTCGGCGGCCAGGGCGCGGTGATGCGTCTGGACGGCGGCCCGGAACCGGCCGGGCCGAAGCTGCTGTTCGTCCAGCTCGGCTCGCGCGCCGCCAACCTGACCGGCAGCTCGCGCGCTGCGCAGTGGATGCTGCTCGACCAGCTGGTCGACGAGGCGCGCGGCCGTCTCGGCGCCGAGTCGCACGCGGCCCTGCTCACCCCCGCGGGGCGCAGCACGCTGGCGCGGTACCTCGACGGCGGCGGCCGCATCGTCGTCGGCGTGGACCGCGCCGCCGACATCCGCCAGCTGCTGCGCTGGTCCGCGCGCCACGGCGTGCGCATCGCCATCAGCGGCGGCGCCGAGGCCTGGAGGCTGGCGCCGCAGCTGGCCGCGGCCAACGTCCCGGTCTTCGTCGATCCGCTGGTCAACCTGCCCTCGAGCTTCGACCAGATCGGCGCCACCCTGGAGAACGCGGCGCGGCTGCGCGCGGCCGGCGTGGCGGTCGGCTTCACCCAGTCCGGCGACAGCTCGCACAACGCGCGCAAGGTGCGGCAGCTGGCGGGCAACGCGGTCGCCAACGGCCTGCCCTGGGAGGACGGCCTGGCCGGGCTGACCCGGGTGCCGGCGGAGGCATTCGGCGTGGCCGACCGCATCGGCACCATCGCCCCGGGCATGCGCGCCGACCTGGTGCTGTGGACCGGCGATCCGCTCGACGTCGCCAGCGTCGCCGACCAGGTGTGGTTCGACGGCCGCGCGATCCCGATGCGCTCGCGCCAGACCGAGCTGCGCGACCGCTACCTGCGCGCGCAGACCCCGGCAGCCGAAGGCGGACTGCCGCGCGCGTATCCCTGACCGGCGGATCGGGGACGCCGCGCCCGCAGGAGCGTGCCGTGCACGCGAAAGCGGCGCGGCCGGCGGCGCCGGGGATCGCCGCCGATCCGAGCGGAGACTCCCGAGGCCTTAGCGGCCATGGGCCGCTCCTGCGCGCGCGCAGACGCATTGACGAGACCGGCGCGCGGTTCGGGCATCATGGCCGGGCGATGCCCGCTCCCGATTCCATCTCGCCCGATCAGGTGCCCCACGTCGTCGTGATCGGCGGCGGGTTCGCGGGCCTCTGGGCGGTGCGCGGACTGGCGCGCGCCGCGGTGCGCATCACCCTGGTCGATCGAGGCAACCACCACCTGTTCCAGCCGCTGCTCTACCAGGTGGCCACCGCCGGGCTCTCGGCGCCGGACATCGCCGCGCCGCTGCGGCACATCCTGCGCGGGCAGCGCAACGTCGAGGTGCGCATGGCAGCGGTGCGCGCGATCGACCCGCCGCGCCGGCGGGTTCTGCTCGAGGACGGCGGCGAGCTGATCTACGACCAGCTGGTGCTGGCCGCGGGCGCCACCCACGCCTATTTCGGCAACGATCAGTGGGCGGAGCACGCGCCCGGGCTCAAGACTCTGGACGATGCCCTGCAGCTGCGCCGGCGCCTGCTGCTGGCCTTCGAGCGCGCAGAGGCCGAGCCGGATCCGCGCCGGCGCGCCGCCTGGCTCAGCTTCGCCATCGTCGGTGGCGGCCCGACAGGGGTGGAACTGGCCGGCACCCTGGCCGAGATCGCGCGCCATACCCTGAAGCGCGAGTTCCGCAACATCGACCCCGCCGCGGCGCGGGTACGCCTGATCGAGGCCGGCCCGCGGGTCCTGGCGGGCTTTCCGGAGGACCTCTCGGAGCAGGCGCGCCGCCAGCTGCAGCGGCTCGGCGTGGAAGTCTCCACCGGCCAGGCCGTGACCGCGATCGACGGCGAGGGCTACCACCTCGGCGAGGCGTTCGTGCCTGCGCGTACCGTGGTCTGGGCCGCGGGCGTCGCCGCCTCGCCGCTGGCCGCCACCCTCGGAGTGCCGCTCGATCGCGCGGGCCGCGTACCGGTGCAGCCGGACCTGCAGGCGCCCGGGCAGCCGGAGATCTTCGTGGCCGGCGACCTGGCGGCGCTGGAGCAGGACGGCAGGCCGGTACCCGGGGTGGCGCCGGCCGCCAAGCAGATGGGCCGCCACGTGGCGCACGCGATCCGCGCCCGCCTTGCCGGGAGGACAATCGCGCCGTTCCGCTACCGCGACTACGGCAACCTGGCCACCATCGGGCGCATGGCGGCGGTGGTGCACCTGGGCCGGCTCAAGCTCTCCGGCGTGCTGGCCTGGTGGTTCTGGCTGCTCGCGCACGTGTTCTTCCTGATCGGCTTCCGCAACCGCGTGGTGGTGCTGCTCAACTGGACCTGGGCGTACTGGACCTACCAGCGCGCGGCGCGGATCATCCTCGGCCGAGATTGAGTCGCCGCCACCCGACCGGAGTCTCCCGCGGCTTTCGCGGCCATGGGCCGCTCCTACGGCGGCGTCGCCGCCGGGGCGGGCCGCCAGGCCTCCGCAGCGGGCGATAATGGCCCGGTGCAATCGGAGCTGGCCATGACCCCCCGCTGGTATTTCGACTTCATCTCGCCCTATTCCTACCTGCAGTGGCGCCGGCTGCGCGACGGACTGGAGGAACACGGCATCGAGCCGGTGCCGATCCTGTTCGCCGCGATCCTGGAGGCGCTGGGGAACCGCGGCCCGGCGGAAATCCCCGGCAAGCGCGAGTTCGCCTATCGCCACATCCTCTGGCGCGCGCGCCGCGCGCACGTGCCGCTGCGCTTCCCGCCGGCGCACCCGTTCAACCCGCTGGCGGCGCTGCGGCTGGCCATCGCCGCGGGCAACTCCCGCGCCGCGATCGATGCGGTGTTCGACTGGATCTGGGCCCAGGGCAACGCAGGCGACAGCGTCGAAGCGCTGGCACCGGTGCTGGAGCGCTTGCAGCTGCGTCCCGAGGCGCTGGCGGCGCCGGAGGTCAAGGCCGCGCTGCACGCCAACACCAGCGCCGCGGTCGCCGCCGGTGTGTTCGGCGTGCCGACGCTGGCGCTGGGCGACGACCTGTTCTGGGGCGACGACGCCCACGACTTCGCGATGGCCGCGCTGCAGGATCCGGAGCTGCTGGACGATCCGGAGATGCGGCGGCTGGCGAGCCTGCCGGTCGGGATCCGGCGTGGATGAGCGGCGCCGCGATGACGGCAGGCTAACGGCGCGGGCCGCAGTCTGGTCGCCACCGACGACCATCCGACCGCGAGGAACCGCATGAGCACGCGCTACTTCATCCGTCTGCCCGCACCCGAACGTACCCGCGCCAGCGGCGAGCATGCGTTCCGCTCGCAGGGCGCGGACGGCTTCGCGGAGGAGCTGCAGGAGGCGCTGCGCGGCGACGCGCTGTTCGTGCGCTGGCGCGACGCCCAGGAGGATCCCGACGGGGTCGACCCGGCGCTCGGCGCCACCGATCCGCAGGCCCGGGTCGACGGCGAGCAGAACGACCTGCACATCGACCTGGTCGCCCACACCTCGATCCCGGGCAGCGTGCTCAAGCACCGGCTGCGCCTGCTCGCCGGCGGCACCTGGCAGCTGCGCGACGTCAGGGGCGGCTGACATCGCCGCGGCGCAAGGCGACCCGCGGCCGCCGGTACTGCTGTCCTGGAGCGGCGGCAAGGACTCTGCGTGGACGCTGCACCGGCTGCGCAGCCTGGGCGATGTGGAGGTGGCCGCCCTGCTGACCACCGTGACCGAGGGCTACGAGCGCGCATCGATGCAGGGCGTGCGTCGCGAGGTGCTGCACGCGCAGGCCGATGCTGCCGGCCTGCCGCTGCTGGAGGCACGGATCCCCCGCGAGTGCGACAACGCCACTTACGAGGCCGCCTTCGCCGCCGCGCTGGAGCATGCGCGCGGGCGCTGGCCCGGGCTGGACCGGATCGCCTTCGGCGACCTGTTCCTGGCCGACATCCGCGCCTGGCGCGAAGCGCTGTGCGCGCGGCTGGGCTGGAGCGCGCTGTTCCCGCTGTTCGGCGCCGACACCGCGGCGCTGGCGCGGGCGATGATCGCGGCCGGCATGCGCACGCATCTGTGCTGCGTGGACACGCAGCAGCTCGACGCCGGGTTCGCCGGACGCGCGTACGACACCGCCCTGCTCGATGCGCTGCCGCCGCAGGTAGACCCCTGCGGCGAGAACGGCGAGTTCCATACCTGCGTCGAGGCCGGGCCGATGTTCTCGCGCGCGCTTTCGCTGCGCCGCGGCGAGACGGTGTTGCGCGACGGGCGCTTCGCCTACACCGATTTCCTGGCGCCGGAGTAGCACGAGGCCGCCCGTGGCCGCGAGCCGTGTTCCTGCGGCCGGGCTGGCGGCGATCCCAGGCGTTGCCGACCGCGTCGGCCTTCGCGTGCATGGCACGCTCCTACGGTGGACTCAGCCAGCCGCCTCTGTAGGAGCGGCCCATCGCCGCGGGCGCCGCGGGCGCGTCAGTCGCGCGGCGCTGCGCGGTGCCACGCTTCCAGCGGTTCGAGCACCTGCGGCTCGCGCGGACCCTGCAGCAGGTCCGGCAGCAGCGCCTCGTACTCGCGCCGGTAGGGCTTGTCCTGGTTCTGCAGGAACGCCTCGACCGAAGGCTCGGCCCAGCGCTCGTAGAGGGTGAACAGCGTCGGGTCCTGGGCGTCGCGGTGCAGCCGGCAGGAGACGAACGTCTCCTCCTGCGACATGCGATCGATGATCGCGCGGACCGCCTGCAGCCAGTCCTCGGCGCGCTCCGGCTTCACCCGGCACTTGACGTAGAACACGAGATCCCGGTCTGACACTTCTCCTCCATCGGGGTGGTGATGCGGCGCTCAGGCCTTCAGGGCCGACGCATGGTACGCGATGTGCTCGCCGATGAAACTGGAGATGAAGTAATAGCTGTGATCGTGTCCGGCACGCATGCGCAGCTGCAGCGGATGTCCGGCCTTCTCGCAGGCGGCCTGCAAAAGTTGCGGCCTGAGCTGGCCTTCGAGGAACTCGTCGGCGCCCCCCTGGTCCACGAGCAGCGGCAGCCGCTCCCGTGCCGCCCCTACCAGTTCCACTGTGTCGTAGGCCTTCCAGGCCTCGCGGTCGTCCCCGAGGTAGGCACCGAACGCTTTCTCGCCCCAGGGCACCTGCGACGGCGCCACGATCGGCGCGAACGCCGAGACGCTGCGATAGCGACCGGGATTCTTCAGCGCGATCGTCAGGGCGCCGTGGCCCCCCATCGAGTGTCCACTGATCGCGCGCACGCCATTGGCGGCCGGGTCGGCCTCCACCCAGGCCGGCAGCTCGTCGACGACGTAGTCGTACATCCGGTAGTGCCGCGCCCACGGCTCGCGGGTGGCGTTGACATAGAAGCCTGCGCCCTTGCCGAGGTCGTAGCCGTCCGCATCGGCGACCTCGTCGCCGCGCGGGCTGGTGTCCGGCGCCACCAGGATGATCCCGTGCTCGGCGGCGTAGCGCTGCGCCCCGGCCTTGGCGATGAAGTTCTGTTCGGTGCAGGTCAGCCCGGACAGCCAGTACAGCACCGGGCACGGCGCGTGCCGGGGATGCGCCGGATCGGCCTGCGGCGGGAAGTAGACGCCCACCGTCATGTCGCAACCGAGCACGTTGGAGCGGTGCCGGTAGACGTCCTGCCAGCCGCCGAAGCAGGCGTGATGTTCGATACGGTCGGTTCGCTGGTTGGTCATTGGGTGAGTCGTGATTGGTGAGTCGTGATTGGTGATTCGAAAGAGCGGTAGAAGCGCACGGATGGAGCGATCTCGGCGATCGACAGGTGTTTCGCTCTTCGCTTTGTCGAATCACCAATCACCAATCACGCACCCCGAATCACGGCTCCTGGAAATGCACCACCGTCCGGATCGACTTGCCCTCGTGCATCAGGTCGAAGGCCTCGTTGATGCGCTCCAGCGGCAGGGTATGGGTGATGAACGGATCGAGGTCGATCTCGCCGCGCATCGCCTGCTCCACCATGCCCGGCAGCTGGGTGCGGCCCTTGACGCCGCCGAACGCCGAGCCGCGCCAGACGCGGCCGGTGACCAGCTGGAACGGCCGGGTGCGGATCTCCTGGCCGGCGCCGGCCACGCCGATGATCACCGACTCGCCCCAGCCCTTGTGGCAGCACTCGAGCGCGGCGCGCATGACGTCGACGTTGCCGATGCACTCGAAGCTGTAGTCGACGCCGCCGTCGGTCATCTCGACGATGACCTCCTGGATCGGCCGGTCGTGGTCCTTCGGATTGACGCAGTCGGTCGCGCCCATGGACCGCGCGAGCTCGAACTTGCCGGGATTGGTATCGATGGCGAGGATGCGCGCCGCCTTCGCCTGCACCGCGCCCTGGATCACCGCCAGGCCGATACCGCCGAGGCCGAACACCGCGACCGTCGCCCCTTCCTCCACCTTCGCGGTGTTGTGCACCGCGCCGATGCCGGTGGTGACGCCGCAGCCGAGCAGGCAGACCTTCTCCAGCGGCGCCTCGGGATCGATCTTCGCCAGCGAGATCTCCGGCACCACCGTGTACTCGCTGAAGGTGCTGGTGCCCATGTAGTGGTAGATGGGCTCGCCCTGGTAGGAGAAACGCGTGGTGCCGTCGGGCATCAGGCCCTTGCCCTGGGTGGCGCGCACGGCCTGGCACAGGTTGGTCTTGCCGGACTTGCAAAACTTGCACTCGCGGCACTCCGCCGTGTACAGCGGGATCACGTGGTCGCCCGGCGCGAGCGAGGTCACGCCCTGGCTGACCTCGACCACCACGCCGCCGCCCTCGTGGCCCAGCACCGCCGGGAACACGCCCTCCGGATCGTCGCCGGACAGGGTGAAGGCATCGGTGTGGCAGACGCCGGTGTGGGTGATCTTCACCAGCACCTCGCCGGCCTGCGGCGGGGCGACGTCGATCTCGACGATTTCCAGCGGCTTGCCGGCTGCGAACGCGACGGCGGCACGTGACTTCATGGGGTTTTCTCCCGGATCCGGATCATTTTTGGGCAGCTCATTTGAGATAGGAGCGAACCAGCGCGACGGCGTCGTCGATGCTGGCCTGGCTGCGCGCCGACGGCGCGGCGATCTGCCCGAGCTCCTCGCGCAGGTGGCTCTGCAGCACCTCCGACATCAGCCCGTTGACCGCGCCGCGGATGGCGGCGATCTGCTGCAGCACCGCGCCGCACTCCGCGCCCTCCTCGAGCGCACGCTCGAGCGCCTCGGCCTGGCCGCGGATGCGGCGCAGGCGGGTGAGGACGCGCTTCTTTTCGGCTGGGGAATGCGGCATGGGATCGCGAACAGATACTGGTGGGGAGTATACACCACCAACGACGCGGATGGCGTCCCCATGCAGGGGCGTGCCGTGCACGCGCAGGCCGGATGCGGCCGGCTGCCGGTTCCTGCGGGCGCGGGCTCAGCCCGTGTTCTGGATGCCCGCGGCGATGCCGTTGACGGTGGCGATCAGCGCCCGCAGCGTCTCCCCGTCCTCGCTGCCGCCGGCGCGCCAGCGGCGCAGCAGTTCCACCTGCAGCAGGCTGATGGGGTCGACATAGGGATTGCGCAGGCGGATCGACAGGCGCAGGCGGTAGTCGTCGGCGAGGATCGCGTCGCGCTGCTTGATCGCCAGGATCGCATCGCGGGTGCGGGCGAACTCGCCGGCGATGTCGGCGTAGAACGCGGCGTGCGCCTCGCCGGCGAGCAGCGAGTAGCGCTCGAAGATCGCCAGGTCGGACTTGGCCAGCAGCATCTCGACGTCGTCGATGGCGGCGGCGAAGAACGGCCAGTCGCGGGCCAGCGCCACCATCTCGTCCAGGCCGTTGCGCCCGATACCATGCGCCAGCGCGGTGCCCACGCCGTACCAGCCGGTCAGGCCGGAGCGGTTCTGCGACCAGGCGAACACCCAGGGGATCGCGCGCAGGTTGCCGACCCCGCCGTCCCGCCGCCGCGACGGCCGCGAGCCGATCTGCAGGCGTTCGATCACGTCGATCGGGGTGGCGGCGCGGAAGTAGTCGACGAAGCCGTCGCGCTCGTGCACCAGCGCGCGGTAGTGCGCGCGCGAGCGTGCGGCCAGGTCGGTCATCACCTCGCGCCAGCGCCCCTCGCGCGGCTCCGGCGGCCGCGGACGCAGGCTCGCGCGCAGCACCGCGCCGGTGGCCTGCTCCAGATTGCGCAGCGCCAGCGCGCGGATGCCGTACTTGCGGTGGATCACCTCGCCCTGCTCGGTGACGCGCAGGCTGCCGTCCACCGAGCCGCGCGGCGCGGCGATGATCGCCTTGCCGGTCTTGCCGCCGCCGCGGCTGACCGAACCGCCACGGCCGTGGAAGAACACGATGCGTACGCCGGCCGCCTTCGCCAGGGCGGTCAGCTCCACCTGGGTGCGCTGCAGCGCCCAGCGCGAGGCCAGCAGGCCGCCGTCCTTGGCGCTGTCGGAATAGCCCAGCATCACCGTCTGGCGGTCGCCGCGTGCGGCGAGGTGGCCGCGGTAGACCGGGTCGTCGAACAGCGCGCGCATCACCGCCGGGGCGGCGTCGAGGTCGTCGACGGTCTCGAACAGCGGCGCCACGTCCAAGGGCACCGCGCCGTCCTCCACGCAGCCCGCCACCCGCGCCAGCGCCAGGACCGCCAGGGCGTCGGCGGCATTGCGGCTCATGCTGATGATGTACGGGCCGAAGGCATGCTCGCCGTAGCGTTGGCGGGCGTCGCGCACGGCGCGGAACACATCCAGCGTCGACACCGCATCCGCGGCGTCCGGCGCGGCCGGCGCCGCGCCGCCGATCCAGCCGTGCAGGTCGGTGGTGCGCGCCTCCACCGCGCGCTCCGGCCAGTCCGGCTCGTCGCGCAGCGCCGCGATCGCGGAATCGTGCACCGCGGAATCCTGGCGCAGATCGAGCGCGGCCAGGTGGAAGCCGAAGCTGCGCGCGCGCAGCAGCACCCGCTGCAGCGCGTAGCGGCCGGCATGCTCGCCGCGGCCGCGCGCCAGGCTGGCGTCGATCAACTCCAGGTCGGCGATGAAACCGCGCGCGTCGGCGTAGCCGGAGGCGTGGCCGCGCCCGGTAGCCGACAGCCGGGCCGCCATCATCTCGAGCAGTTGGCGGTAGACCATGTCGGCCTGGCGCGGCTTGAGCCTTCGCCCCGCGTCCGGCAGCAGCTCGCGGTAGTGGTCGATGCGCGCGGCGACGGCCGGATCGATGGCGACGCGGTCCGGGGTCTGGGTGAGGATGGTCATCAGCCGCCGCAGGTCGTGGCGGTAGCAGCCGAGCACCTGCGCGCGCTGCGCCGCGAGGGTGGCCAGGATGGTGTCGGCGCCAACGTTGGGGTTGCCGTCCATGTCGCCGCCCACCCACGTGCCGAACTGCAGCAGCACCGGCAGCTCCGCCGGCTCGCCGTAGACCTTTTCCAGCGCCTCGGAAAAGGCGCGGTAGTAGGCCGGCAGCACCCGGTACAGCACATCGCCGAGATAGAAGCCGACGTGCTCCATCTCGTCGATCACGGTGGGCCGGGTCGGCGGCGCCTCCGAGGTCTGCCAGGCCGCGGTGAGCGCCTGGCGGATGCGCTCGACGTCGGCCTCGCGCTCGTCCGGGGTGCGGCCGCGATCGATGTCGGCGACCAGGCGGCGGACGATGTCGCGCTCCTTTTCCAGCAGGGTGCGGCGGATCGCCTCGGTGGGATGCGCGGTGAACACCGGCTCGATGCGCATGCGCGCGAGCAGCGAGCGCACCTCCTCGAGCGGCACGCCGTCGTCGCGCAGCTGCGCCAGCACCGCCTCGAGTCCGCCGGGTTGCGGGCCCTCGCCGGCACGCTGGTAGTCGCGGCGGCGGCGGATGCGGTGCACGCGCTCGGCCAGGTTGATGGCACCGAAGTAGGCCGCGAAGGCGCGCACCAGCGCCTCGGCGTCCGCCAGCGGCACGCGCGAGAGCTGCTCGGCGAGCGCGTCGATCGGGTCGCCGGCTTCGCGCCGCGCGATCGCCGCGCGCCGCACGCCTTCCACCTCGTCCAGCAGCGCCGGCGAGCCCTGCTCGGCGAGCACGCCGCCGACCAGGGCGCCGAGCCGGCGCACGTCGTCGCGCAACAGCGCATCGGTTTCGGCGAAGTCGGGTTCGCGCAGGGGTTCGTCGCGGTCGGTCGCTGATGTCGTGGCCATTCCCCGAGCCTAACGCAGGACTGCGTTGCCTGTGCGTGCGCGCCGCCGCCGGCGCGAGCAGCGCGGGCGGCCGAGGGGGCGATCCGCCGCCTGCCCCCAGGGGCACCCAGCCCGCCCGCTTGAACGTCACCCTCGCTTGGATCAGACTGCCGCGACGCACGCGCAGCCACCTTCCCACACCAACAACAGGGACGTCATCCAATGCCCGATCTCTTCCGCCCGCTGTCCTCGCGTCTGCTGTTGGCGCTGGTGCTCGCCACCGCGGCCACCGCCTGCTCGGGACCCGCCGCGCCGGGCGCCGGCGCCGCCACCGCACAGGCCGAACTCGACCCGATCCTCGCCGATCCGCAGCCTGGCGACCTCTACGCCGCCGAGGTCACCCACTTCTCGGGCGTGTCGTTCGGGGACAACGAGGACCGCAAGGCCTATGGCCTGATGAAGGTGCGCGAAGTGACCGCGGATCAGGTGATGGTGATCACCGAGATGGGCGCGTGGCCCAAGGGCCGCGGCGCCGTCAACGAACTGCGCGGCGATCTTTCCGAGATCACCTGGGACGAGCAGGAAGTGATCCCGCTGTATCGCAACGAGCTCGCCGGCCTGGTCGCCGACGGCAAGATCCTCGAGGTGCGCAGGCTCGACGCGGAGTGATTCTCCGCCGGCGCCCACGGGCGCCGGCTGCCGCGCGGGTTCAGTAGGCGAACTCGCGAAACACCCGGTCGATGTCGCCGCCCCACTCGCCGTGGTACAGCGCGAGCTTGCGCTCGGCCGGCGTCTCCCCGGATTCGGCGAACTCGATCAGCGGATCGAGGAAGTGGGTTTCGTCGGCGTCCTGGGCATTGCGCGCATCGCGGCGGCGCAGGCCGGCCACGGAGATCTTCAGCGCTTCGATCGCCAGCTCGCGCACGCTGGCGCCGCGGAACGGCAGCTTGAGCGCATGCCGCGGCACGCCGTCGCGCAGGGCGTGGCGCTCGGCCAGGGTGAAGTCCTTCACCAGGTCCCAGGCGGCGTCGAGGGCGGCATCGTCGTAAAGCAGGCCGGTCCAGAACGCCGGCAGCGCGCAGATCCGGTTCCAGGGCCCGCCGTCGGCGCCGCGCATCTCCAGGTACTTCTTCAGCCGCACCTCCGGGAAGGCGGTGGTCATGTGGTCGGACCAGTCGCGCAGGGTCGGCAGCGTCCCGGGCGCGGCCGGCAGGCGGCCGGCGAGGAAGTCGCGGAAGCTCTGGCCGCTGGCGTCGGCGTAGTTCTGTCCGGAATTCGCGCCGCCGCGGTACACGAAGTACATCGGCACGTCGAGGATGTAATCGACGTAGCGCTCGTAGCCGAAACCCTCGTCGAAGACGAAGTCGAGCATGCCGGTGCGGTCGGGGTCGGTGTCGGTCCAGATGCGCGAGCGGTAGCTGAGGTAGCCGTTGGGCCGCCCTTCCGTGAAAGGCGAGTCGGCGAACAGCGCGGTGGCGACCGGCTGCAGCGCCAGCGACACGCGGAACTTGCGCACCATGTCCGCTTCGCTGGCGTAGTCCAGATTGACCTGCACCGTGCAGGTGCGGGTCATCATGTCCAGGCCGAGGCCGCCGACCTTCGGCATGTAGGCGCGCATGATCCCGTAGCGGCCCTTGGGCATCCACGGCATCTCCTCGCGCCGCCACTTCGGCTGGAAGCCCATGCCGAGGAAGCCCAGGCGCAGGTCGTCGGCCACCGTCTTGACCTCGAGCAGGTGCGCGCCGACCTCGCTGCAGGTCTGGTGGATCGACTCGAGCGGCGCACCCGAGAGCTCCAGCTGCCCTGCCGGTTCGAGGGTGACCGACGCGCCGTCGCGCACCAGGGCGATGGTGCGCTCGTTCTCGCGCACCTCCTCCCAGCCGAAGCGCGTCATGCCGCGCAGCAGCGCCTCGATCCCGCGCTCGCCGTCGAAGGCCGGCGGCTCCAGGTCGTCGAGCCGGAAGCCGAACTTCTCGTGCTCGGTGCCGATGCGCCAGTCGGCGCGCGGCTTCTCGCCGGCGGCGATGTAGTCGACCAGCTGCTGGCGGTGCTCGACCGGCGCGTCGCCGGCTTGGCTGGGGCTGGACAAGGGCGCGCTCGCTCTGGAAACGGAAGCGACGCCGGCACGATGCGGGCGTCGCAGGCGCTCACTATATCCGCTGCGGTGCCCCGGTTAAGCGCCGCACGCGGCGCATCAGTGTTCCGCCACCGTGTGGTGCCGGGCCGGCATCCGGGGGAGCCACCAACGCCGGCGGGACCGCAGGAACCTGCCATGCACGCGAAGACCGGCGCGGCTGGCAGCAACGGAGATCACCGCCCACCCCGCTGGAGCCTCCCGCGGCCTTCGCGGCCATGGGCCGCTCCTACAGAGGAAAATCGCCTGCGCCGTCGGGCGACTGCCCGCGGCATCGAGCTTCCTGTAGGAGCGGCCCATGGCCGCGAAAGCCGGCGCGGCCGAAGACGTCCGCGATCACCGCCAACCCCGGCGAAGTGTTCGTGGCCTTCGGCCGTGGGCCGCGGAGGCCGGCGCGGCGGATGCGTCCGCGAGCACGGCCACTCCAACGGGCCTCCGAGCGCGCCAGGATCCGGCGGCCGGATCGGCGCGTCCGCTCACAGCGGCCGATGGTAGACCTGGAACGCCATGTCGCGGATGCCGCCGGCATCGAACAGCTCGATCCAGGCCGGGCCGTTTCCGTCGGCGATGAAGTAACCGCGCCCGCCGGGGTAGCTGCCCCCGTTCGGCCCCACGTACACGCCGCAGTCGCCGTCGTAGGCGGTCAGCGTGAAGGCGTACTGCCCGGCATCGAGCTTGGCCGGCCTGGTGAACTCGACCATGCGCATGCCCACCGCCGGAGTCGGGATCGAGGTGAACACGTAACCGGGAACCTTCTCCTCGGCCACCACCGAGCCATTGGGCACGCCGCCGCTGGTCTTCTCGATGGTGACGTAGACCGTGGCCTTGGGCTGGCAGGACAGCGGCAGCATCAGGTGGCTGAGCAGCCCCGGCTCGTACAGCTCGAAGGCCTGCGCCAGGCGCTGGTTGACCGACCCGCCGAGGCCGAGCACCAGCGAGGTATCGATGTTCACCTGCTCGGCGCCGAGCTCGGGTTCCACCGCGGCGGCATCGCCCGCGGCCAGCAGTGCAGCCGCCAGGGCCAGGATCCGGATCTTCATCGCGTCTCTCCGTACCGGCAGGGCGCCGGCTCACAGAGGACATACGGAGTGCGGCGCTCGCGAATGCCACCCTCGCCAGAAGGGCGCCGGGTCACGGGTCCTGCCAGCCCCGCGCCACGTCACGGGCGTCGTTCCCCGGAGCGAATGCGGCGGCCATGCAAGCATGTCGGCCGGACGCCGCGGTGGGTGCCGGGCGCGGCGCGGTTTCAGAGCCCGAGCCAGCCCTCGACCACGGCGCGCGCCTCGTCCAGCCCCTGCTTGGCCAACGCCGAAAAGGTCTGCACGCCGACGCCCGCGCCGAACTCGGCCTTCAGGTCGCGGCGGACCGCCTGCAGCGCGTTGCCGGCGCCGCCGCGGCTGAGCTTGTCGGCCTTGGTCAGCAGCACGTGCGCCGGCAGCGCGCGCTGCACCGCGTAGCCGAGCATCTGCCGGTCGTAGTCCTTGAGCGGGTGGCGGATGTCCATCACCACCACCAGCCCGCGGAGCGCCTGGCGGCGCTCGAAGTAGCCGGCCACGAATGCCTGCCAGTGCGCCTGCAGCTCGCGCGGCACCTTGGCGTAGCCGTAGCCGGGCAGGTCCACCAGGTGCCGGTCCTCGTGCGGGGCGATCTGGAAGAACACCAGCTGCTGGGTGCGGCCGGGGGTCTTGGACACCCGCGCCAGGGCGTTCTGGCGGCACAGGGCGTTGAGCGCGCTGGACTTGCCGGCGTTGGAGCGGCCGGCGAAGGCGACCTCGAAGCCGGCGTCGGGGGGCAGCTGCGCGGGAGTGTGCGCGGCCAGGCGGTATTGCGCGCGGGCGAGGGGCTCGGACATGGCGATAGCATCGCACGGCGCGGTCTCCGCGCCGCGACGCGAGGGCGCGGTTTGACCGCGCTCGCGGCCGCCGACGATAATTCCGGGTCATGCCGGGCGCAGGTCGCGCCCGAATCCCGTGCTTCGGAGCCCAGCAATGCGCCACGCCCGCGCCTACGGTATCGCCGGTCTCACCGCCCTCGGGGTGGTGGCTGCGGTCGCTTTCGCCCAGTCCACGACCGTGCCACTGCCCGAGGAGGCGCCGATCGAGGCCGCGCCGCTGGGCGAGACGGCGGTCGCCGACCTGGCCG
Organism: Luteimonas salinisoli; assembly: GCF_013425525.1. Lineage (GTDB taxonomy): Bacteria > Pseudomonadota > Gammaproteobacteria > Xanthomonadales > Xanthomonadaceae > Luteimonas > Luteimonas salinisoli. The sequence goes on from NZ_JACCKA010000073.1 coordinate 123,541, forward strand.
AGGCCGACTGGGGCGACCCCCAGAACGGCGCCACCCTGGCCGCCACCTGCGCGGCCTGCCACGGGCTCGACGGAAAGGCCACCGTCCGCGAGGTCTACCCGGGCATCGCCGGCCAGAGCGAGCGCTACATCGCCCGCCAGCTGGCGCTGTTCAAGAGCGGCGAGCGGGTCAGCCCGATCATGCAGCCGTTCGCGGCGCCGCTGAGCGCGCAGGACATGCGCGACCTCGGCGCCCACTACGCCATGCAGCAGGCCGGTGCCGGCGTCGCCGACGACACCGTGGTCGCGGCCGGCCCCTACGAGGGCATGAAGTTCTTCGAAATCGGCCAGCAGCTGTTCCGCAGCGGCGATCCGGGCCGCGGGGTTCCCGCCTGCATGGCCTGCCACGGCCCCACCGGCGCCGGCAACCCCGGCCCGCCCTATCCGCACGTCGCCGGGCAGAGCAGCTGGTACTCGGCGCGGCGCCTGCAGGAGTACCGCGACGGCACCACCGGCGAGAGCGATACCCGCCTGTTCGACATCATGCACGAGGTGGCCCAGCGCCTGACCGACGAGGAGATCCAGGCCCTGTCCAGCTACATGGAAGGCCTGCATCCGCGGCCCGACGCGGCGATGCGCGCGGCGATGGCCAGGATCGAGACCGGCCCTGCGCCCATCGCGGCCCCGGCGGCCGGCGACCCGGGCGAGGCCGACATCGGCACCCAGGACGGCGGCACCGTCGCCATCGAGCAGCAGGGCCAGGCCGCCGACGGGGATGCGCCCGAGACGGGCTCCGACCCCGCCGGCCCGCGCAGCGAAGACGCCCAGGCCGAGCCCGATGCCGATGCAGAAGGCGCGACGGGCGATCCGTCGCGGCAGTGAACTTCCGCGGCCACCGCAGGTCGAACCGTCCACAGCCCTTGAAACGATCCGCCGGCCGAGGCACATCGGCCGGCGTTTTTTTTCCCGCCAGGAGGCCCCGCCGATGAACCCGATCCGACGCTGGCTGCCGCCGGTCCTGGCCGCCCTGGCGCTGTGGGCCAGTGCCGCCCATGCCCAGCAGGGCCCGGTCGAGGGCCGCGACTACGTCGTGATCGCCGATGGCGCGCCATGGCAGGCAGCGGACGGGCGCATCGAGGTGGTGGAGATCTTCTCCTATGCCTGCCACGTCTGCGACGAGCTCCACCCGCTGGTCGAGGCCTGGCGCGGCCGCCTGCCCCGCGACGTGCGTTTCGAGTACCTGCCGGTGGTCTACCAGCGCCAGGACGCGTTCGCGACCGGGTTCTTCGCCGTCCAGTCGCTGGGCCAGCTGAGCCGGGTCCACGGCGCGACCTTCGACGCGGTCCATCGCGGCGGCGAGCTGGCCCGCAACGCCAGCACTGCAGAGCTCGCCTGGTTCTACGCGCAGCAGGACATCGATCGCGACGCGCTCGAGCGGGCGATGCACGAGGTCCAGACCGGCCAGAAGCTGAATGCGGCCCGCGAATTCCTGCTTCGCAGTGGCGCGGAAGGCACGCCCACCTTCATCATCGACGGACGCTATCGCGTCCAGGCGCGCAGCCTGCGCGATCTGCTGCGGATCGCCGACCAGCTGATCGCCAAGGTGCGCGCCGAGCGCCCCGACCCGGCAACTTCCGCCACCGACCACGAGGCCAACTCGCCATGACCAAGCGCCTGGGCTTTCTCCCGCTGCTGCTGACCGTGATGCTCGCCGCCTGCTCCGGCGACGATGCCGCTCCGCAGCCGGACGCCACGCCAGCCACCCCCGCCACGACCGCGGCCGAAGGCCCGCCGGCCGCCGCCGAAGCCGTCCCCGGCGCGCAGGCGGAGGCGCCCGCCGCCGACGGCGCCACCATGGACGGCAGCGCAACCGACGCGGGCACCCCCGCCCCGGCGGCGCAGCCGCCCCAGGGTCCCGCCCCGCAGGCGGGAACCGACTACGTCGAAATCCCCAACGGCCAGCCCTACCAGCCGCTCGACGGCAAGATCGAGGTGGTCGAAGTGTTCGGCTACACCTGTCCGGCCTGCGCGCAGTTCGAGCCGCAGATCGCGGCGTGGAAGCGCCGCCAGCCGGCGGACGTGCGCGTGACCCCGGTGGCGGCGCCGTTCGGCGGCTACTGGATGCCCTACGCCAAGGCCTACTACGCCGCCGAGTCGATGGGCCTGGTCGAGCGGACCCACCAGGCGATGTTCGAAGCCGTCCACCTGCAGCGCAGCCTGCCGGTGCAGAACGCCACGCCGCAGGCGATCGGCGAGTTCTACGCCGGTCACGGCACCGACGCCGGGCAGTTCGCCAGCACCATGGAGAGCTTCGCGGTCAGCGGCAAGCTCAAGCGCGCCGAGCAGTTCATCGACCGCGCCGGCGTCGACTCGACCCCGACCATGGTGGTCAACGGCAAGTACCGCGTGCTAGGACCGAAGCAGTTCGACGAAGTGCTGCGCATCGTCGACCACCTGGTGGCGCGCGAGCGCGCCGCGATGCAGCCCTAGCCGGCGGCCGCCCCCCACGGCCGCCCCATGCCGACCGATCCCGAATCGCTGCAGCGGCTGCGACTGCTCAGCGCCAACATCCAGGCCGGTTCGAGCACGCGCCGCTACAGCGACTACGCGATGCGCAGCTGGTCGCACGTGCTGCCGGCCGGCAACAAGCTGCGCGCGCTCGACCAGATCGCCGAGCTGGCGGGCGGCCACGACATCGTCGGCCTGCAGGAGAGCGACCCGGGCAGCTGGCGCTCCGGGTTCACCAACCAGACCCACTACCTGGCCGAGCGCGGCGGCTTCGACTACTGGACCCACCAGCCCAACCGCCGCGTGGCCAATGTCGCCTCCAGCGCCAACGCGCTGCTCAGCCGCTTCGAGCCGATCGAGGTCCACGACCACCCGCTGCCGGGCCGGGTGCGCGGCCGCGGGCTGCTGCTGGCGCGGTTCGGCGAGGGCGACGCGGGCCTGACGATCGCGGTGGCGCACCTGTCGCTGGGCGCGCAGTCGCGGCGCGCGCAGCTGAGCTACATCGCCGAGCTGCTCCAGCAGTATCCGAACGCGGTGCTGATGGGCGACTTCAACTGCACCCCGGATCGGCCGGAGATGGAGATCCTCTACCGCAGCACCTCGCTGCAGCCGCCGTCCTGCCAGGTGCACACCTTCCCCAGCTGGCGCCCGCAGCGCGCGATCGACCACGTGCTGGTCACCAGCAGCCTGGCCTGCGACAACATGCGGGCGATGCCGGCGGCGCTGTCGGACCACCTGGCGCTATCGGTCGAGCTGGTGATTCCGGAACACGCGCTGCGCACGGAAGGCTGATCGGCCCGACGCCCGTGCCTGCGCCTGTAGAGCCGAGCTCGCTCGGCTGCGCGGGCCCCGGAGCCGGGAGCAGCGGAGCAAGCTCCGCTCTACGCATGCCGAATCGCCGGCCCAGGCCCCGAAGCCGCCTGTAGAGCCGAGCTTGCTCGGCTGCGCGGGCCCCGGAGCCGGGAGCAGCGGAACAAGCTCCGCTCTACGAGGGCGGGGCCGGCAGGCGACGATGGTCGCCTGCCGGGCTGATCCGTCAGAACCGCAGGTCCGCGCGCAGGTACCAGAAGCGCCCGCCGGGGATGTCGTAGGTCGAGGCGTCGTAGCCGTTGAGCGAACACGACAGGCAGATCGGCGGGTCCTTGTCGAACACGTTGTTGACGCCGGCGGTCAGCTCCAGCCCGCGCATCCAGTCGAAGCGATAGCCCAACTGCACGTCGTGGTAGGTGGTGGCGTCGAGCGTGTTGAGGCCCCGGGCCTGGTCGCTGCAGACCGGGAACGCGACGGCGGCGCCGCAGTCCTCGGTCAGCTCGGAGATGTGGCGCACCGCCCAGGACGCGCGCCAGGCCTCGCGGCTCCAGTCCAGGGTGGCGGTCGAGGTCCACTCCGGAATCGCGCTGTCCTCCACCTCCACGCCCGGCTCGCGCGGCTGGCGCTGGCCGGCCACGCCGATCGCCTCGTAGCGGGTGACGAAGCTGTTCTGCCAGGCGAGCTTGAACTGCCCGGCGTCGCCGGCCGGCAGGGTCCAGTACAGGTCCACGTCCCAGCCGTCGGTCTTGATCGAGCCGAGGTTGGTCAGGCGGTTGTTGAAGGCGTTGATGCCGCCGGTGGCGGCGCGGCCGATGCCGTCGCAGTACAGCGGATCGAGGGTCTCCACGCACAGGTCCAGCTGGGCCTGGGCGCTGAGCGCCTGGATCGGCCCCTGGATGTCGTGGCGATAGAAGGTGACCTCAAAATCGAGACGCTCGGACCAGCTGGCGCCGCTGGCGAACCACGGACTCCATACGAAGCCGGTGGTGAAGCTGCGTGCGCGTTCCGGCTCGAGCTCGCTGTTGCCGCCGGTGGTCACCGAGATCTGCGGGTTGGGCTGCGCATAGCCGGCGGGCACCCCGAGGGTACGGCAGTTGGGCTCCAGCGACGGATCGAGGAACGGCTCGGAACAGGGATCGCGCAGCTGCGCGTCGAAGCGGCTGTCGGAACCGAACAGCTCGCCGATCGACGGCGCGCGGAAGCCTTCGGCGTAGGTGGCGCGCATCAGGAAGTCGTCGGTGACCTGCCAGCGCAGGCCGTACTTGGGGGTGAACTCGCCGCCGAAGGTCGAATAGTCCGAATACCTGCCCGCAAGGTTCAGGTCCAGGCGCTTGCCCAGCGGCGAGTCGGCGAAGATCGGCACGTTGAATTCGACGAACACCTCGTTGACGTCGTATTCGCCGGAGGTCGGCAGCGACGGGACGCCGTTGTAGTCGCCGCGCACGGTCAGCGGGTCCGGCTGGTACCAGCCCTCGTACTTGCGGTACTCGTAGCCCGCGGCGAAAGCCACGTAGCCGGCCTCGCCCGGCATCCGGAACAGGTCGCCGGACAGGTTGGCGGACACGAGGGTGAGTTCGTTCTCGCTCTCGTCGTGCACCACCGGCTGGATCCAGGCCAGCATCTCCGGGGTGATGGTGCCGGGGCCGCCGAAGATGTTGAGCGGCACGCACCCCGCCACCGCCGCGCAGGCGGCGGGGTCGCCCAGCCCGAGGGCGATGTTGCGGATGTTGTAGCTGCCGTAGTTGGTCTGCTCGGCCTTGTTCTTGCTGTAGGCGGCGTTGACGTCCCAGAACCAGATCGTATCGCGCACGTCGAAGCTGCCTTCCAGGCCGGTGCTGACGTAGGCGGTGTCGACCTCCTGCTCGAACACGCGCGCCCCGCCCTCGACCGGACGGCGGCCGATCAGGATCAGGTTGTCGGACGAATCCAGGTCGAAGCCGAACGGGTTGTAGGGGTTGAGCGCCGAGATGAAGATGCCGTCGGCCTGCGGGTTTCCGGTGCCGGCCTCGGGGCCGAGGAAGATCGGCTCGGGCGCGGCCTGGTTGGTGGATTCGCGGCGGTTGTACAGCGCCTTGGCGTACCACTGCAGGCCGGGACTGATGTCGAAGCGGAACTGGCCGAACACGCCGGTGCGCTCGGAGGGCGTCATCAGCAGGTTGTACTCGGCGAAGTTGAAGCGGTCGGCGTTGGTGAAGCAGTGGAAGCCGTCGGTGCGGTCGCAGCCGGTCTGGGTGGGGTCGTAGGTCGGATCGCTGTCGCCGGTGTTGGGGGTGATGTCGTGGGTGGCGCCGGTGTTCGGGTCGGTGACGATGAAGCGACCGGTCGGCGTGCCCGAACTGCCGAACGCCACCCCGGTGCCGGGGGTCGGGAAGCGCGACTGCTCGCGGGTGCGCGAGTACACCACGCCCTGGTCGACGTGGCTCAGCCCCAGGAACAGGTTGCTGCGTTCGGTGGTGCGGCCCCAGGCGAAATCCACGCCCTTGACGGTGCCGTCGCCCTCGCCGAATTCGCCGTAGTTGAGCGTGACCTGGCCGCCGTCGAAATCGCGCCGGGTGATGATGTTGACCACGCCGGCGATGGCGTCCGAGCCGTACAGCGACGAGGCGCCGTCCTCGAGCACCTCGATGCGCTCGACGATCGCCAGCGGAATGGTGTTGAGGTCGGTCGAGGCGCCGACGCCCGAGGCCGACGCCTCGTTCACCCAGCGGATGCCGTCGACCAGCACCAGCACGCGCTTGGAGCCGAGGTGGCGCAGGTCCACCTGCGCCGAGCCGGCGCCCACGCCGCTGCCGTCGGGCGGGAAGCCGAAGTTTCCCGAGGAGTTGAACTTGGTGTTGAGCGCCGAGCCCGAACCGCTCAGCTGCTGGATCACGTCGCCGATCGAGGTCAGGCCGCTGCGATCGATATCCTCGCGGGTGACCGTGTGCACCGGCACCTGCCCCTCGATCTCGGCGCGCTTGATCCGGGTGCCTGTGACCTGGACGGCATCGAGCGTACGGGTACGCTCCTCGGTGCTTTCCTGGGCGCCGGCAACGGCGGGAACGGCGAGCAGGAGCGACAGCTGGACCGCGAAGGCCAGCCGGCAGGGGTTGGGCGACGTCATCGATCTCTCCTCAGGTTGTGAACGGCCGCCGCGCGCCCCTGTCCACGCGACAATGCACCCCTTGTAAACAATCTGTAAAAAGCGGACTGCGACGGCCATCACTTAAATCGTGAGATCCGCTCAAGTTTTCGTCATGTTCGGCCCATTCGCGGCAGCGTCCGGATCGGCGCCGGGGCCGATCCCCGGACCGGCGTGCCGCGGCCGCTGCAGCGCCAGCATGGCCGCGATGCCCAGCAACGGCCCAGGCACGAGCACGAGGAACACCCAGCGCCAACTGCCGAGCGCGGCGGCGAGCAGGGGCACGATCCAGATGGTGGCCACGGTCAGGGCGAAGCCCAGCGCCAGCTGCAGGGTGAGCGCGGTGCCGATGCTGCGCTGGTCGCCGTGCTCGGTGACCAGCGCCGAGAACTGCGCCGAGTCGGCGATCACGCTGATCCCCCAGACCAGGGCCACCGCCACCAGCAGCCAGCCGGGCCCGGCGTGGGCCCAGCCGGCGGCGACGCAGCAGGCGCCCGAGACCGCCATCGCCGCCGCCGCGGTGCGTGCGCGCCCGAAGCGGTCGGCGAGCGCCCCGGCCAGCACGCAGCCGGGAAGGCCCGCGGCGATCGCGGCGAAGGCCAGCAGCGACGCGCGGACCGGGTCGCCGCCGACGGCCGCCGCGGTCAGCGCGAACGCCGAGAACCAGGCCCACATCGCGTACAGCTCCCACATGTGGCCGAGGTAGCCGAGCGAGGCCAGGACCACGCCGCGGTTGCGCACGATCGCCGCCACGTCGCCGACCCGGAACGGCGCGCGCGGAAAGGGGTACGGGCCCTCGCGCACGCCGAAGGCGACCACAGCGGCGCCGGCCAGGGTCAGCGCCGTGGTCCAGACGATCACGCCCTGCCAGCGCGCGCCGCCGAGCGCGTTGACCAGGTGCGGCAGTGCCGAGCCGACGGTGATCGCGCCGATCAGCACGCCCAGCGCCAGCCCGCGGCCGCGCACGAACCAGGTGGCCATGAGCTTCATCGCCGGCGGGTACACCGCCGCCAGGCAGGCGCCGGTGACCGCGCGCGCCAGCAGCAGCTGGGCCGGAGACTCCACCAGCAGCACCAGGGCATTGGCGAGGGCCGCAGCGCAGGCCGCGGCGGCGATCAGCCGCGGCGCGGGCACGCGGTCGGCCAGGCCGAGCAGCGCCGAGGCCAGCGCCCCGGCGACGAAGCCGAGCTGCACCGCGATGGTGATCCAGGCCGCCAGCGACTCGCCGAAGCCCCACTGCGCGCGCAGCTGCATCACCACCGCGCTCGCCGAGAACCATGGCGACATCGCCAGCACCAGCGCCAACGCCATCAGCGCCAGCGCGCGGCCGCGCCCCGGGAGCGGAGCCGCGTCCGCCGCCGGTGCCGCCGCGCCGCTCACCACAGCAGCAGGCTGGCGCCCACCAGCACCATGAACGCCGCGAACACCCGCTTCAGCGTCGCGCCGCTGATCGCGTGCGCCAGCCGGGTGCCCAGCGGCGCGGCCAGCACCGAAGCGAACGCCACGCCGATCGCCGCCGGCAGGTAGACGTAGCCGACCGCGTGCTCCGGCAGCGCGCCCGGGGGCGCCTGCAGCGCATAGCCGGCCGCCGCGGCGATGCCGATGAAGATACCGCAGGCCGACGAGGTGCCGACCGCGCGCACCGGCGCCACCCCCAGCCACACCAGCAGCGGCACGGTCATGCTGCCGCCGCCGATGCCGACCACCGCGGAGATCGCGCCGATGCCGCCGCCGGCGGCGGCGATCCCTGCGCCGCGCGGCACCACAGCGGCGCCGCCGCCTGCGCGCGTGCGCGACAGCGCCATCTGCGCGCCGACCACGAAGCAGTAGATCGCCACGCACCATTTGAGGACGTCGCCGTCCAGCGCGATCGCGAGGCGGCTGCCCAGCCAGCCGCCGAGCAGCACCCCGGGCACCATCCAGGCCACGGTGGGCCACAGCACGCTGCCGCGGCGGTGATGCGCACGCGCGGACGAGGCCGCGGTGAGGACGATGCTCGCCATCGAACTGGCCAGCGCCGCGTGCATCGCCGCCTCCTTCGGCACCCCGTGCAGCGGCAACAGCCACGCCAGCGCCGCCACCAGCACCAGACCGCCACCGATGCCGAGCAGGCCGGCAAGCACCCCGGCGATCGCGCCGAGCAGCAGGAACGTCAGCAGGAGCATGTGGGAATCCGCAGGCGGAACCGCATCATCATGCCGGACAACGCACCACTCCCGCACCGCGCCCGTACCCCACCCGCGCCCTGCCACCGCAGGCGCTTCATGTCCGCTCCGCTATAGTCCGGCGCTCCCCCGTTCGTCCGCACCCCGCATGAGACTACTGCTCGCCGCCGCCCTGGCCTTCGCCGCCATCCCCGCCGACGTCCGGGCGCAGAGCGACGACCTGCAGCTGCGCGAGGCGCTCGACGCCGCGGCGCGCGGCCAGCCGGTGCCCGCGCACCTGTCCTCCCATCCGGCCCATGGCTGGATCGAGTACGCCGGTCTGCGCCGGAACCTGGACAGCCTGCCGGCGGCGCAGGCGCAGGCATTCCTTTCGCGCCATGCGGACCAGGCGGTGGCCGGAGCGTTCCGCGAGGACTGGCTGCGCGCGCTGTACAAGCGCCAGGACTGGGCCGGGATCCGCGCCGCGTGGTCGCCATCGATCCGCAATACCGCGCTGCGCTGCATCGAGCTCGACGCGCGCCAGCGCGCCGGCGCGGCCGACGCACGCTGGGACGCCGAGGTGCAGGAGATCTGGCGCAGCAGCGGCAACTCCCTGCCCGACGAGTGCGACGCGCCGTTCGCGGCGCTGGCCGCGCGCGGCGGGCTGGCGCCGGAACTGCGCTGGGAGCGCATCGAGAAGGCCGCCGCCGAGTGGAACGCCGCGGTGATGCGCAGCGCGGCGCGCGGCCTGCCGGCCGAGGAGCGCGCCCTGGCCGACGACTACGCCGCCTTCCTGCAGGCGCCGCACGAGCGCGCGCTGCGCTGGCCGCGCACCCCGCGCAGCCGGCTGGTCGCCTCGCACGGCCTGGCGAAGCTGGCCAAGGCGACGCCGGCCGCAGGCGAGGCGCAACTGCCGCGCTATGCCGATGCGCTCGGGTTCACCGAGCAGGATCGCGGCCGCGTGCTGTACCAGGCGGCGCTGTGGACCGTGGCCTCCTACGAGCCGGACTCGGCGCGGCGGCTGGCGCGCGTGCCCGCGGCGTCCTACGACGACCGCCTGCACGAGTGGCGCGCACGCGAGGCGCTGGCGCGCTCCGACTGGCGCGCCGCGCTGGCGGCCATCGACGGGATGGGCGACAAGCAACGCAACGATGCGCGCTGGACCTACTTCGCCGCGCGCCTGCACGAGCTGCTCGGCGACGCGCCGCGCGCGCAGGCGCTCTACGCGCAGGCCGCGCAGGAGCCCAATTTCCACGGCTTTCTCGCCGCCGACCGCCTGGAGCAGCCGTATGCGCTGTGCCCGATGGACGTCGCCGGCGACGCTTCGGCGCGCGCGCGCGTGGCCAACGACCCGGCGATGATGCGGGCGATGGCGCTGTATCGCGCCGATCGCCCCGGCTGGGCCACGCGCGAGTGGAACCACGCGCTCGAGCGTTTCGACGACACCCAGCGCCGCATCGCGGTGCAGGTGGCACAGGACAACGGCTGGAACGATCGCGCCCTGTTCGGGCTCGGCCGCCAACCCGAGGAAACCCGCCTGTACACGCTGCGCTTTCCGCTCTCGCACGACGGGCTGATCCGCGCCGAGGGGGAAAAGCACGCGCTCGACCCGGCCTGGATCGCCGCCGAGATCCGCGCCGAGAGCGTGTTCAATCCGCGCGCCCGCTCGCCGGCCGACGCCCGCGGGTTGATGCAGGTGCTGCCGTCCACCGGCGCAGCGGTGGCGCGCCGGCTCGGCCTGGCCTGGGGCGGCGCGGCCAGCCTCTACGACCCGGCCACCAACGTCCGCATCGGGACCGCCTACCTGCGCGAGATGAAGGAGAAGTACGGCCGCCCGTACGTGGCCATCGCCGCCTACAACGCCGGCCCGGCGCCGACCGCGCGCTGGCAGTCGCAGCGCCCGGGCATGGACGCCGACTTCTGGATCGAGACGATCAGCTACAAGGAAACCCGCGAATACGTGGCACGGGTGCTGGCCTTCAGCGTGATCTACGACTGGCGCCTGCACGGCGCCGCGGTGCCGGTCAGCGACCGCATGCACGGGCGCCTCGGCACGCCGCGGCGCAGTTTCCATTGCCCGGTCTCCGCCGCCGCCGGCTGAGCCGGCGGTGACGCACGACGCCGCGCCGGTCCCGGCGGCCGCACGCCGCCCCGATCGGGCATGCTGCCCTGCTCGCGGCACGGAACACCGATCGCTGTCCTCCACCGTCCAGGCCCGAGCCCCCAGCGCTTGCGAATCACCAATCACCCATCGCCGATCACCGCCGCCAGAACCTACCTCGTCGGCGGCGCCGTGCGCGACCGCCTGCTCGGGCTGCCGCCGGGCGATCGCGACCACGTGGTGGTCGGCGCGACGCCGGAGGCGATGATCGCGGCCGGCTTCCGGCCGGTTGGGCGCGACTTCCCGGTGTTCCTGCACCCGGACACCGGCGAGGAGCACGCGCTGGCGCGCACCGAGCGCAAGTCGGCGCGCGGCCACCGCGGCTTCGTGGTCCATGCCGACCCGTCGGTGACGCTGGAACAGGACCTGGAACGGCGCGACTTCACCATCAACGCCATCGCCGAAGACGCGGACGGCGCACTGGTCGACCCGTTCGGCGGCGCCCGCGACATCGAGGCGCGGGTGTTGCGCCACGTCGGCCCGGCCTTCGTCGAGGACCCGCTGCGGGTGCTGCGCGCGGCGCGCTTCATGGCGCGCTTCGCCGGCCTGGGCTTCCGCGTCGCCCCGGAGACCATGGCGCTGATGCAGGCGATGGCCGCCGGGGGCGAGCTGTCGGACCTGGTGCCCGAGCGGGTCTGGCAGGAGCTGTCGCGGGCGCTGGCGATGCCGACCCCGTCGGCGTTCCTGTCCACCCTGCGCGCGGCCGGCGCGCTGGCCGCGGTGCTGCCCGAGGTCGATGCGCTCTACGGCGTGCCGCAGCGCGCCGAGTACCACCCCGAGGTCGACACCGGCGTGCACGCCGAGCTGGTCTGCGACATGGCCGCGCGCCTGGCGCCGGGCGACGCCGTGGTCGGCTTCGCCGCGCTCGCCCACGACCTGGGCAAGGCGCGCACCCCGCCGGACCAATGGCCGAAGCACATCGCCCACGAGCGCCGCGGCCTGAAGCCGCTGGCGGCGCTGTGCGACCGCCTGAAGGTGCCCACCGCGCATCGCGAGCTGGCGGCGATGGCCTGCCGCGAGCACCTCAACGTGCACCGCATCGACGAACTGCGCGACAGCACGGTCCACGACCTGCTGGCCCGCTGCGACGCGTTCCGCCGGCCCGAGCGCATCGCCCCGCTCGCCCTGGTGTGCGAGGCGGACAAGCGCGGCCGCCTCGGCCGCGCCGACGACGACTACCCGCAGGGCCGCGAGCTGCTGCGCCTGCACGCCGCGGCGACGACCGTCGCGGTGCGCGACCTGGCCGTCGACGGACTCGCCGGCCCCGCCATCGGCGAGGCGCTGCGCAAGGCCCGCATCGCCGCGATCGCGAAGGCGCGAGGCGCCGCGGGCGAGGCCGGCAGCGCCCGCCCCGGCGCCTGCTGACCCATCGCGGGCGGGTCTTCGAGGGCTCAGGCCACCGCCGCCCCGGCCTCGATCCATTCCCGGAACGTTCGCATCGCCGCCGTCTCCGTGCGCGAACGCAATCGGGTGAGCCAATAGGCGCCGGCGTCGATGGCGACGTCGAACAAGCGCACCAGGCGTCCGGCGGCGATGTCCTGGCCGAACATGGGCAGCGGCAGCAGCGCCACGCCGGCCCCGGACGCGGCGGCGCTGGCGATGGCCAGCGAGGAGTCGAACACCGGGCCGCGCGCGCGCGGCACCGGCAGGCCTGCGGCCGCGAACCAGCGCGACCACTCGTCGGGACGATAGGACCGCAGCAGCGGCGCACCGGCGAGGTCGCGCGGGCGCAGGATCCGCCGCGCCAGCGCGGGCGAGCACATCGGCACCAGCGGCGCGGCGCAGATCCGCACCGCGTCGAGCCCCTGCCACGCGCCGTCGCCGAATCTGATCGCCAGGTCGAGTCCCTCGCCCGCCTGGTCGATGCGGTTGTTGTGGGTCAGCAGGCGCAGGTCGACATCCGGATGCGCGATGGCGAAGCCGTCCAGGCGCGGCAGCAGCCAGCCGGTGGCGAAGGTCGCCACCGCACTGACGGTGAGCGCCTCGCGCAGGCGCCCGCCCTCGAAGCGGCCGAGCACGGCGCCGATCCGGTCGAAGGCGTCGTTGATCACCGGGAACATCGCCGCGCCCTCGTCGGTCAGCGCCACCCCGCGCGGCAGCCGCCGGAACAGGGCGAAGCCCAGCCGCGCCTCCAGCCCCTTGATCCGGTGGCTGAGCGCGGCCTGGGTGACGCACAACTCCAGCGCCGCACGGGTGAAATTGAGGTGCCGGGCGGCGGCCTCGAAGGCGCGCAGCCCGTTGAGCGGCAGGTTGGGGCGGTCCATGGAGCCATGAATCCGATTAATGACTTCGATGAGATAACGTCGCTTGTCGCCCACCGTCAAGCTTTCGAGAATTCCGGCAGCGCATTGGCGTACCGCCATGCCAGACACCGGAGCGAAACGATGGGAACGAAAGCCAGGGCCGCCGTGGCGGCGGTCGCGATCGGCGCGGCCGCATCCACGGCCTACGCGCAGGAGGCCACGCCGCTGCCGCAGCTGCAGGCCTACGAAGTCCGCGCCGCCTGGCGCCAGCCGGTCGCGCCGCTGCGCATCGCCGAGCGCACCTGGCAGATCGGCACCGCCGGCCTGAGCGCGATCCTGCTCAAGGGCAGCGACGGCGCCATCCTTATCGACGGCGGCATGCCGCAGGCCGCCGACCACCTGCTCGCCAACCTGCAGGCACTGGGCCTGGCGCCCTCGGACCTGAAGCTGATCCTGCACAGCCACGCGCATGCCGATCACGTGGGCCCGCTCGCGGCGCTGCGGCGCGCGACCGGCGCAAGCGTGCTGAGCAACGCCGAGTCGGCCCGGCTGCTGGCGCAGGGCGGCGCCGACGACATCCACTTCGGCGACCATCTGCTATACCCGCCCGTGCACGTCGACCGGGTACTGCAGGACGGCGAGAACGTGGTGCTCGGCGACCTGCGCCTGCGCGTGCATTTCACCCCCGGCCATACGCCCGGCAGCATGAGCTGGACCTGGGACGACCGCCGCGACGGCCGGCGGCTGCGCATCGCCTATGTCGACAGCCTGAGCGCGCCCGACTACCGGCTGCTCGACAACCCGCGCTACCCGCGCATCGTCGACGCCTACCGCGCCACCTTCGCCACGGTACGCGCCCTGCCCTGCGATCTGCTGATGACGCCGCATCCCGACGCCAGCGGCTGGCGCTTCCAGGCCGATGCGGCCACGCAGCCCACACCGGTCGACTGTCGCGGCTACGCCGAGGCGGCCGAGGCCAGGCTGGAGGCGCAACTGGCCGCCGAACGCGGCGAGACGGAGCGCTGAGCCGTGCCCGGACGCATGCGCCTTCGCCCTCGGCACCAACCGAAGCGGATACCCCCCGTCGCCGCGCGCCAGGGCAGTCCCGGCGCGCTCCCCACCCGGAGACCGACATGATCGACAGACGCGACTTCCTGCGCGCCGCCGGCGGCGCGCTCGCGCTCACGGGACTGGGCAGCACGGCGGCGGCGATGGCCACGCCCGGATTTTCCGGGCTGGCGCCCGCCCTGGCCGCACTGGAGCGCGACAGCGGGGGCCGCCTGGGCGTGGCGGTCCTCGACAGCGGCAGCGGCCGGCATGCCGGCCTGCATGCGGACGAGCGCTTCCCGATGTGCAGCACGTTCAAGGTCCTGTTGGCCGCCGCCGTGCTGCAGCGCGTCGACCGCGGCTTCGAGCGGCTGGACCGCAGCGTGCCCATCGCCGAATCCGACCTGGTCTCGCACTCGCCGACCGCCGCGAAGCACGTCGGAGCGGATGGCATGCCCGTGGCCGACCTGTGCCGCGCCACCATGATCCAGAGCGACAACGCCGCCGCCAACCTGCTGCTGCGGACCATCGGAGGTCCGGCGGGGCTGACGCGCTTCGTGCGCGGGCTCGGCGATCCGCATACCCGGCTGGACCGCTGGGAAACCGCACTCAACAGCGCCACTCCCGGCGATCCGCGCGACACCACCACGCCTGCGGCGATGGCGCGCAATCTGCAACGCCTGCTGCTGGGCAACGTCCTGCACGACGCATCGCGCGCCCTGCTGACCGGCTGGCTGGTCGACAACCGTACCGGCGACGCGCGCCTGCGCGCCGGGCTGCCGGAACGCTGGCGCGCGGGCGACAAGACCGGCACCAGCATCAGCGCCGAGGGGCGCGGCACCGCCAACGACATCGCCATCGTCTGGCCGCCCGGGCGCCCGCCGCTGCTGGTCGCCTGCTATCTCACCGGGGCGGCGCCGGATGTCGACGCGATGAGTGCCGTGCATGCGGCAGTCGCCCGCGCGATGGCGGCGGCGATCGGCTGAGCCCGCGGGTTGCGCGCGGCGGAACGGGGGGACGTCCTGTCGCGGCCGCTCCCGGCTGCGGCCGAACGGCTGCCCTGCGCACGGGGCGATGCATCCGCGCATGGGGGGTGCGATCGACCCCGGCGAAGCACGGCCGCGACGCCGCGGGCCGGTGCGGCGCGCAGGCCGCTACAGGCGCGCCTGCAGCGCCATCGCCGCCGCCGGGTTGCGCGCCTTGGCGGCGCCGATGAAGTAGACGAAGACCTCGCGCGGCCGCACCGGGGCCGCCGCCGTGTCCGGGTCCGCGTAGGGCAGGTCGTCCGGCGCTTCGCCGCCGGCCCAGGCGCGTGCGCGCCGGGTCCAGGCATCGAGCTCGTCGCCGGGATAGCCGGCGACGACGGCTTCCCGGCTGCGCATCAGCCGCGCATAGACGAAATCGCCGGTCAGATCGGCGAACGAAGGATAGTCCGGCGAATCGGTGAACACGCTCGGCAATCGATGCGCGCGCGCCAGGGCCAGATAATCGGCGCCGGCGAAGCTCGGATGCCGCACCTCCAGCACGTGGCGCAGCGGCGCCCCGTCGAGCTCGCGCGGCAGCAGCTCGAGGAACGCGGCGAAGTCGTCGCGATCGAACGCGCGGCGCGGATCGAACTGCCACAGGATCGGCCCGAGCCTGTCGCCGAGCTCGGCCAGCCCGCCGAAGACGAAGCCCTCGACCGATTTTCCGACCCCGGCCAGGCGCCTGGCGCCGGTGCAGTAGCGCGGCGCCTTGAGCGAGAACACGAAGCCATCGGGCGTCTCCCCGCGCCAGCGCGCGTAGGTGGCCGGCTTCTGCGCGCCGTAGAACGTGCCGTTGATCTCGATCGTCGCCAGCTGCCGGCTGGCGTATTCCAGCTCGCGCTTCTGCACCAGGCCGGCGGGGTAGAAGTTGTCGCGCCAGGGCGCGAAGGTCCAGCCGCCGATGCCGGTGCGGATGCCGTGGTCCGGCGCCCCTGGGCCGGCGAACAGGTCTGTCGTCATGGGTCGTTCCCTGTGCGGATCGGTGCCTCATCTTCCCCCGTAGAGCGGAGCTTGCTCCGCTGCTCCCGGCTCCGGAGCCAAGAGCAGCCGAGCAAGCTCGGCTCTACGTCTCGGCGCCGGGCCGGGGCAGGTGACGGTCCAGGATGGCGGCCAGCGGCGCGAGCTCCGGGTACTGCGGCAGCACCTGGCCCACATAGGCGACGAAGCGCGGCGCGTCGGCCAGGTACTTCGGCTTGCCGTCGCGGTAGTGCAGCCGCGCGAACAGGCCGAGGATCTTCAAGTGGCGCTGCATGCCCGCGCAGTCGGCGTCGCGCCGGAACTCGTCGCGCGCCGGGACCGGCAGCCCGGCCGCGCTGGCGCGCGCATGGTAGCGGTCGAGCCAGGCGCCCACCGTTTGCGGCGGCCAGGAGTGAAAAGCGTCGCGGAACAGGCTGATCGGGTCGTAGGCGAGGGGCCCGCGCACCGCGCCCTGGAAATCGATGACGGCCACGCCCCCGGGCACCGGCATCAGATTGCGCGGCATGAAGTCGCGATGCACCAGCACCTGCGGCTGGGCGAGCATGTTCGCGACCAGGAAATCGCAGACCCCCTGCAGGGCCTCCCGCTCCCGCGCGTCGAGCGACACGCCCAGGTGGCGGCCCAGGAACCATTCCGCGAACAGGTCGAGTTCGCGCTGCAGCATCGCCCGGTCGTACCGCGGCAGGTCCGGCGGGCACTCGATCGCCTGCAGTGCCAGCAGCTGGTCGAACGCCGCCTCGAACAGCGCGTCGGCACCTTCCCGTTCCATCGCCTGCAGGCAGGTGTCGGCGCCCAGATCCTCCAGCAGCAGGAAGCCGGCGTCGACGTCCTCCGCCAGGATCCCGGGCACGCGCACCCCGGCGCCGCGCAGCAGCGCATGGACCCGCAGCCACGGCCGCACGTCCTCCAGCGCCGGCGGCGAGTCCATGACGATACGGCTGCCGGCGGCCGTCGCGGCGCGCCAGTAGCTGCGAAAGCCGGCGTCGGCCGAGGCCGGTTCGAGCTCGAGCGCGTCGTCGCCGACGGCCTCGCGCGCCCAGCGCAGGCGGGCCGCCGCGCGGACGGCGGCAGGAGCGAGTGCCGCGATCTGGATGGCGTTCATTCGCGCAGGGTAGCAAGCGCGCGGGCGGCCCATAAGTGCGTCGCGCCCGCCGCGTACGGGTCAGATCCCGGGATGCCAACCGCGACGGTCCATCGCGTAGACGATCGCCCACCACAGCCCGACGAAGGCCACTGCGAAGGCCAGCGAAGGCAGATAGGGGCCGACATGCAGCGCCATCCAGCCGAACCCCACCCGGTAGAGCGGCTCCCACAGCCCGGCCGCGATCAGCAGGTAGACCATGGCCGCCGATCCGGCGTAGGCGACGATCGCATTGACCCCGAAACGACGCCCCAGCGGCGGCCAGCCGCGGCGATCCACCAGCACGTGCGCAGCCGCCAGCGCCAGCAGCGCCCAGCCTGCGGTCCAGAGCACGAAGGAAGGGGTCCACAGGTTCTTGTTCAGCGGCAGCGCCTGTGCCCAGAGCGCTCCCAGCGCCAACGCTGCCGCTCCCGCCACCCACAACCGCGCGATCCTCCCGCGCCGCAACCACGCCCCTGCACGCAGGCCGATCAGGGTCGTGGCGAGCGCGCCGAGGGTGGCCAGCAGCCCCTCGGGGTCGTGGCCCCGTCCGGTGACGGCATCGAAGCGGTACAGCAGCGGGCCGAACAGGTTGGCGTCGACGCGGCTGGCCGGGTTGGTCCAGGGCTCGACCCCGCCTCCGTACGCGAGCAGCCCGGCATAGCCGGCCAGCAACCCGGCCAGCAGCCACCACTGCGTCCGCGGCCCGGTCCACAGCGCCAGCGACCCCGCCGCCAGGAAGCAGACGCCGATCCGCTGCAGGACTCCCCACAACCGCAGTGGCGACCCGTCCAGGGCCCACCACGCGAGCAGATGCAGCAGCAGACCCAGGGCGACGATGCGCAGCGCGCGCCCCAGCACCGCGCGCTGCAGCAGGGCGCGATCGGTGCCGGTTTCGGCCCGCGCCGCCACCCCCAGCGCGATCGACACGCCCACCACGAACAGGAACAGCGGGAACACCAGGTCGGCGGGCGTGCAGCCATGCCACGCTGCGTGCAGCAGCGGCCGGTAGACGTGCCCCCAGTCGCCCGGATTGTTCACCAGCAGCATCGCCGCCACGGTCAGCCCCCGCAACGCATCGACCGAAGCCAAGCGCGACGGCGACCGGGCCGCGGCCACCCCGGGGCTCGCGGGCGGGCGCCGCGCACGCTCCACGGATACGCCCTGCGGCAGCGGCGCAGGTCCCCGAACGCTATCCCGCGTCACCGCCGACCCAGGTCCGGCGCACCTGCAGTTCGGCGTCGAGCAGCACCAGGTCGGCGCGGTAGCCGGGCGCGATGCGTCCGTAGCGGTCGTCGACACCGAGGCATTCGGCGGGATACGTCGACGCCATGCGCGCCGCCTCCTCCAGCGACAGCCCGAGCAGGCGCACGCAGTTGCGCACCGCCGTGGCCATGTCCAGCGCCGAGCCGGCCAGCACCCCCGCCGCGTTGCGGCAGACGCCGTCCAACGCGGTGATGGTCTCGCCGTACAGGACGTAGCTCGGGTCGCCGGAGCCCACCGGCGGCATCGCATCGGTGACCAGGAACACCTTGCCGCGCGGCTTGGCCGCGAGCGCCACGCGCAGACTCGCCGGATGGGCGTGCACGCCGTCGACGATGATGCCGCACCAGCTGTCGTCGTCCTCCAGCGCGGCGCCGACCGCGCCGGGCTCGCGGCCCTGCAGCGGCGTCATCGCGTTGAACAGATGGGTGAAGCCGCGCACGCCTGCCGCCAGCCCCGCGCGCAGCTCGTCGTAGCTGCCGGCCGTGTGCCCCGCGAACACCACCACGCCAGCCGCGGAGAGCGCGCGGATGGTGGCGGCCGGAACGCGCTCCGGGGCGAGCGTGAGCAGCGTCGGGCCGTTGTCCAGCGACGCGGCCAGCGCGATCTCCCCGGCATCGGGCACGCGGAACCTGGCTGCGTCGTGGGTGCCCTTGCGGGCGGGCGCGAGGTAGGGCCCCTCGAGATGGATGCCGAGCACGCCGGGCACGCCCTGCGCGATCGCCTCGCGCACCGCCGCGATCGCCGCCCGCATCGCCTCGGGCGTATCGCTGATCAGGGTCGGCAGCAGCGCGGTGGTGCCGAAGCGGCGGTGCGCGCGGGCGATCGCGCGCACGCCCTCGACCGTCGGCTGGTTGTTGAACAGCACCCCGCCGCCGCCGTTGACCTGCAGATCGATGAAACCCGGCAGCAGCGTCGCCCCGCCCAGGTCGACGATGTCCGCGTCCGGCAGCCGCGGGGCGTCCGCCGCGACCAGGGCCTCGATGCGCTCGCCGTCCAGCAGCACCGCGACATCGTCGCGAAAACCCCCGTCCACCAGCACCCGGCCATTGCGCAGCGCTACCGCCATCACACCGTCTCCGTGACCTTGTTGAGGTGCGGCGGCACATCGGGGGCGAAGCCGCGCGCGCGCGACAGCGCCTCGACCGCGCGGTAGAAGCTCTGCGCGGTCAGCAGGGGCGCGGCGGCGGCATGCGGCGCCTCTGCGACCGGCAGATTGCCGTGCCGCGAAGCGGTCCACATCGCGGCGCCACGGGCGCGGAACTCGTGCGCCATCGCCAGGGTGCCGCTCTCGGTCTCGTCGGGCTGCGCGAGCACCAGCACCGGGAAGCCCGGCCCCACCAGCGCCATCGGGCCGTGCTTGACCTCGGCCGAGCTGTACGCTTCGGCGTGCAGGCCGCAGGTCTCCTTGAACTTCAGTGCCGCCTCCTGGGCCACCCCGAGTCCCAGCCCGCGCCCGAGCACGAACAGGTTGGCGGTCGCGGCCAGGCCATCGACCAGCGCCGTCCAGTCCTGGGCCCACGCGGCGCGCAGCGCATCGGGCAGCGCCGCCAGCGCTTCGCCCATCCGGGCGTCGTCCTTCCAGCAGGCGGCCAGCTGCAGCAGCGCGGCCAGCGAAGCGATGTAGCTCTTGGTGGCCGCGACGCTGCGCTCGGGCCCCGCGTGCAGCGGAATCACCGTGTCGGCGAGGGCGGCGAGCGGGGAATCCTCCACGTTGACCAGGGCCACCACCCGGGCGCCCGACGCGCGCGCGGCCTCGGCGTTGCGCAGCAGGTCGGGGCTGCGCCCGGACTGCGAGATCACCAGGTAGAGCGCGCCGCGCAGGTGCTGGCTGGCGGCATACACCGAGCCCACCGAGGGCGAGGCCGAGGCCGTCGCCCGCCCCAACTGGGTCTCGAACAGGTACTTGCCGTAGGTGGCGGCGTGATCGGAACTGCCGCGGGCGCAGGTGACCACGAACGGCGGCGGGTCCCGGCGCAGCGCGCGCGCCAGCTCCGCGACCGCCTCGACGTTGCGCGCGAACTGCCGGGCGACCACGTCGGCCGCCTGCGCGGCCTCGTCGAACATCCAGCTCGGGCCGGCCGGCGAGGCAGCGGGATCGACGAGATCGGCGGGGGCTTGCATGTCAGGCGTCCTGGGCGGGGGGCGGGCGCGGGCGCATCGGCGCGGTCGAGCCGCGCACCACCAGTTGCGGCACGAAGCCGTGGTTGTGCACCGCGGCGGGCGCCTCCGGTGCATCGTGGCGCAACTGCGCGATCAGCAGCCGCGCGGCGTGGCGGGCGATGTCCTCGGTGGCCTGCTTGGCGGTGGTCAGCGGCGGCCAGGACTGCTTGGAGAACGGGCTGTCCTCGAAGCCGGCGATCGACAGGTCGTACGGCACGTTCATCCCGACCGACTTGGCCGCGGCCAGGACCCCGGCGGCGATCTCGTCGTTGGAACCGAAGATCGCCGTCGGCGGCTCGCGCAGCGCCAGCAGCCGGCGCGCGCCGCGGAAGCCGTCGTCGAAGGTGTAGTCGCCGGGCACCACCAGGTGTTTGTCGAGGGTGATCCCGTAGTCCTTCAGCGCCTTCTCGTAGCCGAGATAGCGCTCGGAGCTGGAGCGATGCTCCTGTCCGCCCCAGAGAAAGCCGATCCGCTGGTGGCCGAGCTGGACCAGGTGCTCGGTGACTTCGTAGGCGGCGTCGCGGTCGTCGACGAACACGCAAGGGTAGCCGTCTTCCGGGTCCTCGGCGGCGGCGATGATGCGCACCAGCTTCACGCCGCGCGAGGCCAGCGCCTCCACCAGCTCCATCCGCTCGGACATCGGCGGGGCGAGCACCAGCCCGGCCAGGCGCGAGCGCCGCATCCAGTCGCACAGCTCGTCCACCAGCAGCGGCGAGCTGGCGTCGCAGGGATGGATCTGCAGGTCGAAGCCGGTCTCGCGGCAAGCGGAGAGGACGCCGTTCTGCACGCTGATGATGTAGTAGGGATTGGGGTTGTCGTAGGCCACCCCGATCACGAACGCGGTGGCGCTGCGCAGGTTGCGCGCCGACGGATCCGGCTCGTAGTCGAGCTCGGCGACCGCGTGCAGGACCCGCGCCCGGGTGGCCTGCATGACCGACGGCTCGTTGTTGATGACGCGCGAGACCGTCTTCAGCGAGACCTTGGCGCGCTCGGCGACGTCGCGGATCGTTGGCTTTCGCATGCTCGTCTATCCCGGCCCTGGGCGGATCATGATGCGCCCGTCGGCCGTGCGCCGGCCAGGCCGACGCGATGGCCACGCCGGGCGTAGAACAGGATGTACAGATAACAGGGCAGCATCAGCAGCAGGAACACAAGCTGGAAATCGAAGTGCTGCTTGAAGACCGCGAACGCCTGCGGAATGATCGCGCCGCCGGCGATGCCCATCACCAGCAGCGCGGAACCGGTCTCGGTGGAGCGTCCCAGGCCGCGGATCGCCATCGGGAAGATCGCCGGCCACATCATCGCGTTGGCGAAGCCGAGCGCGGCGACGAATCCGACGGACAGGTAGCCGCCGGTCAGGTAGGCGGCGGTGGTGAATGCGATGCCCATCAGCGCCGAGACGCTGAGGTACCGCTCCTGCGAAACGAAGCGCGGGATCAGCACCATCCCCGCCAGATAGCCCAGCAGCATCGCGAACAGGGTGAACGAGGTGAAGAACTTGGTGTGGTCCAGCGGCAACGCCAGCGCCTGGCCGTAGGTGCCGATGGCGTCTCCCGCCATGACCTCCACGCCGACGTAGGTGAACAGGCACAGCACGCCCAGCCACAGGTGCGGGAAGCGGAAGATCCCGCGTGCCGCACCCGGCGCGCCGGCCCCAGGGGCGCCGGTGTCCGCATTCGCCTCGACCGGTCGCAGCTCCGGCAGCGGCGAGAACAGCACCCCGACGGCCACCAGCATCAACAGTCCGGCCATCGCCAGGTACGGCGTGTGGATCTTGGCGGCGAAGGCGTCGAGCAGCCGGGCCCGCACGGCGGGATCGGCGGCGGCGACCTCGCCGGCGAGATCGCCGATGCCGTGCAGCACCAGCGTGCCCAGCACCAAGGGGGCGAGGATGCCCGCCACCTTGTTGCAGATCCCCATTAGCGCGATCCGCTGCGCCGCGCTTTCGATCGGACCGAGGATGCTGACGTAGGGATTGACCGCGGTCTGCAGCAGCGCGAGGCCGCCGCCGATCACGAACAGTCCCGACAGCGCCCCCGGATACCAGCGCTGGGTCGAGAACTCGCCGAACAGCATCGCCCCCGCCGCCATCACCGCCAGGCTCAAGGCCAGGCCCTTCTTCATGCCGGTTCGTTTCAATACCCAGGCCGCGGGCAGCGCGAGGAAGAAATAGGACAGGTAGAACACCATGAGCACGAGGAAGGCGTTCACCTCGTCCAGTTCGAAGGCCAGCTGCACGAACGTGATCAGCGGACCGTTGATCCAGGTGAAGAAACCGATGATGAAGAACAGCAGCCCCATGATCGCGATGGCCAAGGGGAAGGGCGAGCGGGCGCTCGCGGGCACGGCAGCGGACATCCTGGCGTCTCCTGATGCAATGGCCCCGGCTTGCGCGGAGCGCGCGGGCGCCGGTGTCTTACCCACGTCATTCGAGTCTAACGTTGTCATAAATCCACCGGATTTGCCATGCGATCGCTCGATTGTGCGGGGGCGATCGGTGTTGTCCTGCAGCATTTGTCCTGCTGTCGTCGCCGATGTCCTGCCTCAGACAGCGCTAATTGTCGACATATATGTGATCAATGGCTGGCTTACAGCCCATTATTCGATGAATACAGTGTCAATCGAGCCAAACCTGCAAGGAAACCTTCAAACCATGTTGACATCGTTGTCAAACTATTTTCAAACTCGGTCACGACTTTCGCGGCACCCCCTGCCGCAAGCACGCACATCCGCACCGAGGACCATGTGGCAGCTACCGCAAGCCCGCTACGGATCGACGCCATGACCAGGAGCGCGAAGCCGTTCATCGCCGCCGACGTCGGCGGCACCCACGTGCGCATCGGGCTGGTGCGGCGCAGCGACGACCCGTCGCACCCGGTCTCGGTCCTGCAGTACCGCAAGTACGTCTGCGCCGATTGGCCCGGGCTGGCGGACATCCTCGAGGATTTCCTCGGCCGGCTCGGCGACGTCGGGGTCGAGGAGGGCGCGATCGCAAGCGCCGGCTACGCGCTCGAGGACGGCTCGGTGATCACCGTCAACCTGCCCTGGGGCATCTCGCTCAACGCGATCCGCGAGCGGCTCGGCTTCCGCGAGTTCCGGCTGGTCAACGACTTCGAGGCCGTGGCCCATGCCGCCGCCTACGTCGATGCCAGCGAGGTGCTGCAGCTGGCCGGACCGGAGACCGCGCCCGCCGGCCCCACGCTGGTCGTCGGCCCCGGCACCGGCCTGGGCGCGGCGGTGTGGATCCCGACCGCGAAGGGACCGGTGGTCCTGGCCACCGAAGCCGGCCAGGCGGCGCTGACCACCGGCAACGACCTGGAGGCGGCGCTGCTGCGCGAACTGCTGCGCGAGCGCGACCACGTGCCCAACGAGCACGCGCTCTCCGGCCCCGGCCTGATGAACCTCTACGCGGCCCTGGCCAAGCTGCGCGGCGCGACCCAGGCCTACGCCTCGCCCGGCGAGATCACCGCCGCAGCCCTCGACGGCAGCGATCCGCTGGCGCGCGAGAGCCTGGAGGTGTTCTGCGGCCTGCTGGGAAGCACGGTCGGCGACATGGCGCTGCTGTACGGCGTCCACGGGGGGATCTACCTAGCGGGCGGGATCCTGCCGCAGATCCGCGAATTCCTGCTGCAGAGCAGCTTCGTGGCGCGGTTCCTCAACAAGGGGCCGATGCGCGAGGCGCTCGAGCGCATCCCGGTGAAGCTGGTCGAGCACGGCCAGCTGGGCGTGATCGGCGCCGCCACCTGGTACCTCGGCACCGGCGCGGGCGGGCGCTGATCGGGCGGCGGCGACAAGGGCAGCAGGCGCGCGGGCGGGCAGCGACGCGCGGTACGGAGACGCAGGGCACGGCACCGGCCGCACGGCCGCCGCCGCAACTCAGACAGCGACGAGGAGAGACATGATGAATCACCGTAAATCCGTATTGTCCGCGGCGATCCTGGCCTGCCTGGGTGTGAGCGCGCAGGTGCAGGCACAACAGGCTCCCGCGCAGCAGCAGGAGGAGGCCGCGGAACTCGACCGCGTGGTGGTGACCGGCATCCGCGGCAGCCTGCAGCAGGCCCTGGACACCAAGCGCAACGCCGACGCCTTCGTCGACGCGATTACCGCCGAGGACGTGGGCAAGTTCCCCTCCACCAACGTCGCCGAGGCGATGACGGTCATCCCGGGTGTGACCATCGACCGCCTGTTCGGCCAGGGCGAGAAGGTGAGCATCCTCGGCACCGACCCGGCGCTCAACCGCACGCTGCTCAATGGCCAGACGGTGGCCTCGGCCGACTGGTTCATCGTCGACCAGCCCGGCCGCACCTTCAACTACGCGCTGCTGGCGCCCGAGATCGTCGGCAAGGTGGAGGTCTACAAGTCACCCGAGGCGCGCATCGACGAGGGCTCGATCGGCGGCACCGTCATCGTCAGCACGCGCCGGCCGCTCGACCTGGACGCCAATACCTTCGCCGGCTCGATCGGCTATCTCTACAACGACCGCTCCGAAGAGGCGGACCCGCAGGGCTCGCTGATGTACAGCTGGAAGAATCCGGCCAGCACCTTCGGCGTCGCCGTCTCGTTCCAGACCTCCACCGAGAACCTGCGCCGCGACGGCGTCGAATCCTACGGTTCGGTCTCGGCGCGCGACTATCGCGACGGCCAGGGCGGCGGCGGTTCGGTCAACAACCTGCCCCCCGACTGGTCGCAGCCGCCGAACCCGGACGGCTCGCAGCCGACCCTGCCCCCCAGCTGCACCGGCACCTGCGCCGAGACCCTGGAGAACAACCTCGACGCGCGCGGCCCCAACTCGCTCAGCGCCTCGTTCTTCGAGCAGGAGCGCAAGCGCAACAGCTTCACCCTGTCGTTGCAGGCCCGACCGGTGGAGCGGCTCGACCTGGAATTCAACGCCCTGCGCGTCGATGCCAGCTACGACAACCTGAACCAGTCCATGTTCGCCTTCATGGGCAACCCCTGGAACGGGCTGATGAAGATGACCGACGTCACCATCGAGGACGGCGTCATCACCCGCGGCACGTTCGCCAACGCGCTTTCGGTGTTCGACGTGCAGAACCGGCTGGCGGAGATCGATACCGAGTCGTACGACTTCAAGGCCGGCTGGGACGACGAGCGCTGGTTCGTCTCCGCCCACGTCGGCACCACCAAGGCCACCGGCGGCACCAGCCAGCAGGTGTTCGGCGAGTTCCTCAACTGGGCCGACTACAGCTACGACATCAGCGGCGCCCCGGGACGCCCGGGCAGCGTCGACTTCTCCGGCGCGAATCCCTTCAGCGATCCGTCGGCGTTCCGCATCGACGGCGGCTGGGGCAGCGATCCGGACGATCCTGCAGCCTGGAACCCGGGCTGGGGCGGCAACGTGGTCTTCAAGCCCACCAGCGACCGCGAGCGCTACGGCCAGGTGGATCTCGGCATCCGCCTGGATTCGCCGGTGTACCTGCTGCGCTTCGGCGCCAAGCGCCGCGAGCACGAGACCGAGCAGCTGATGGGCGGCGTATCGCTGGCCTCGGTGGCCGGCTACGGCGATGCGCCCGCCTCGCTGTTCGACCCCAAGCGGGTGCCGGGCAACTACCTCGACGGATTCGACGGCGTCAGCGACGAGATGAAGAACCGGTTCTACATCGACGGCTGGGCGCTGGCCGACTACATCCTCGGCGGCGAGTGGCTGGCGCCATGGCAGTCGATGCCGGTGCCGAGCACGTTCAACGACCCGTCGTTCGCGGCCAATACCTTCAAGATCACCGAGGACGTGGACGCGGCCTATGTCCAGGCCGACTTCAGCTTCGACCGCCTGCGCGGCAACGTCGGCCTGCGCTACGTGCGGACCGAATCCGAAAGCGCGGGCTGGGCGTGCATCGCCACCGACGTGCCGCCGCCGTGCCCCGCGGACGGCTACGCGCCGGTGAGCGTGAACAAGCAGTACGACAACCTGCTGCCCAACCTCAACCTGGTCTACGAGGCCACCGACGACCTGCTGCTGCGCTTCTCCGCCGCCAGCGTCATCGCCCGTCCCAACTACGCCGACATGTCGAGCTACCTGTGGCTGGGGGACCAGACCCTCACCGGCGGCGGCGGAAACCCGGATCTCGAACCCTACGAGGCCAACAACTTCGACGCCTCGGCCGAATGGTATTTCGCGGAGAACTCGATCCTGTCCGGCACCGTGTACTACAAGGACATCGACAACTACATCCTCACCACCACGCGCCCGGAAACCCACTTCAACCAGGCCCAGGGCGAAGAGACGGTCTACCAGGTGTCGCGGCCGGACAACGCCGGCACCGCCAGGATCAAGGGCGTGGCCGTGGCGTTTCAGCAGAGCTTCGACAACGGCTTCGGCGTACTGGCCAACTACACCTACTCCGACGGCGAGTCGAGCACCGGGGAGCCGATGCCGTACAACTCGGAGAACCAGGTCAACCTCAGCCCGTTCTTCGAGGCCGGCGCCTGGAGCGCGCGCGTCACCTACTCCTGGCGCTCGAAGTACTTCACCAACGTCGACCGTGGCGACGAGCTGTGGGTGCGTCCGTACGAATCGGTGGACGCCTCGCTGGGCTACCGCTTCAACGACAACTTCAGCCTGACCCTCAACGCGATGAACCTGCTCGACGAGGCCTACCACAGCTACGCCACCGACGAACGGCTGACCCGCGGCGTGTACCGCAGCGGCCGGCGCTACACCGCGATGCTGCGGGTGAACTTCTGAACCCGCCCGGCGCACGCCCCCGCCGGTGAGGCGACCTGCGCGGGCCCGGCACGCCGGGCCCGCATTCTTCCGGACACTGGACAGAGGACGACGCGATGACGCGCGCTTGCAGCCCCCCCTTCCGCACGCTTCTCCTCGGCCTGGCCGCCCTGCTGGCGGCCGCCTGCAGCCCGCTCGATGCGACGCCCGCGGCGGCAGAGGAAGCCGTCGCGACCGCGTCCGGCCCGGCCCCGGCCCTGGTTCCCGCGCCGGTATCGCTGCGCGCCGGAGACGGCCGGTTCGCCCTGTCCGCCGCCACGCCGGTGCACGCCGAGGGCGCCGGCGCGGCCGCGGCCGCGCGCCACTTCGCGACGTACGCGGCGCGCAGCCACGGGCTTTCGCTGGAGGTCGACGGCAGCGGGAAAGGCGGCACCGGCGGCATCCGCTTCGACATCGACGCCGCCGCGGACTTCGGCGGGCCCGAGGCCTATGCGATCGAGGTCGACCCCGAGGCGGTGCGCGTCAGCGCCGCCGATCCGCGCGGGCTGTTCTACGGCGCGGTGACGCTGTGGCAGCTGCTCGAGGGCGATGCGGACGGCGCCGGCGGCGTCGCGCTCCCGGCGGTGCGGATCGAGGATGCGCCGCGCTTCGGCTGGCGCGGCTTCATGCTGGACTCGGCGCGGCATTTCCAGAGCGTCGACGAGATCAAGCGGCTGCTCGACGCGATGGCCCGCCACAAGCTCAACGTCTTCCACTGGCACCTGACCGACGACCAGGGCTGGCGCATCGAGATCCGCCGCTATCCGCGCCTGACCGAGGTCGGCGGCTGCCGCATCCCCGCCGGGGACGGCGGCGTCGATCCGCGCACGGGCGCGCCGGTGCCGTACTGCGGCCACTACACCCAGGCGCAGATCCGCGACATCGTCGCCTACGCCGCCGAACGGCACATCACCGTGGTCCCGGAGATCGACGTGCCGGGGCATGCGCAGGCGGCGGTGGCGGCCTACCCGGAACTCGGGGTGACCGGCGAGCAGATCGAGGTGCTGAACGAATGGGGCGTGAACCAGACCCTGTTCAACGTCGAGGAAAGCACCTTCGAATTCCTGGAGAACGTGCTGGCCGAGGTGGTGGAGCTGTTTCCCGGGACCTACATCCATCTCGGCGGCGACGAGGCGGTCAAGGACCAGTGGCAGGCATCGGAACGGGTGCAGGCGCGGATGCGCGAACTCGGCCTTGCCGACGAGGCGGCGCTGCAGAGCCATTTCATCAAGCGCATGGAACGCTTCCTGGTGGCCCGCGGCCGGCGCCTGATCGGCTGGGACGAGATCCTGGAAGGCGGCCTGCCGCCGGAGGCCACGGTGATGTCCTGGCGCGGCATCGAGGGCGGCATCGAGGCGGCCCGCCAGGGCCACGACGTGGTGATGACGCCATCGTCCGAGCTCTACCTGGACTACCTGCAGACCGACTCGCCGAACGAGCCGCCGGGGCGCCCGGCGATGGTGACGCTGGAGCAGGTCTACCGTTTCGAGCCCGTGCCGGAGGCGCTCGAGACGGACCAGCAGGCGCACGTGCTGGGCGTGCAGGCGAACCTCTGGACCGAGCATGCGCGCACGTTCGATCGCGTGCAGCACCACGTCTTCCCGCGCCTGGCCGCCCTCGCCGAGACCGCCTGGACGCCAGCGGCGCGGCGCGACTATGCGGACTTCCTGGAGCGGCTGCCCGCGCAGATGGGACGCTACCGCGCGATGGGCATCGCGGCCGCGACCACGCCGTTCGAAGTGCTGGCCGACGTGGAAGAAGACCGCGCCGGCGGCGCCGTCGCCATCGCGCTGCGCAATCCGCTCGGCTACCCGGTGCGCTACACCCTCGACGGCAGCGAGCCCGGCCCCGACGCCGTCCTCTACCGCGCGCCGCTGGAGCTGGCGCTGCCCGCCAGCGTCCGGGCGGCGGCGTTCCACGACGGCGCGGCGCTGGCGCCGCCCGTTGCCCATGCCTTCGATGCCGCCTCGCTGCTGGTCCGTACCGACGAGCAGCTCGAGACCTGCCCCGATACCGGCCGGCTGCTGCTGCGGCTCGAGGACGACGGGCCGCTGCACGGCGAGCGCGCCATCTTCGACGTGACGATCTTCTATCCGTGCTGGCTGTGGCCGCAGGCGGGCCTGGGCGGCATCGCCGCGCTGGAGATCCGCGCCGGCCGCATGCCGTACTACTTCCAGCTCGCCCACGACGAGCCGAACCGCAAGTTCCTGCCGGCGCAGACCGCGCACGGCGAACTGGTGGTGCAGTCCGGCGGCTGCGAGGGGCCGCTGCTGGCCACCCTGCCCCTGCCGGCGCGGCCCGATGCCGACGGCTTCGTCACCCTGCGCACGCCTCCGCTCGCCGCCGCCGCCGACAGGACCGACCTCTGCTTCACCTTCACCGGCGACACCCGGCCGACGATGTGGGTGCTCGACCAGGCGCGCCTGATTCCGGACCAACCCTCGCCCCCGTAGAGCGGAGCTTGCTCCGCTGCTTCCAGCCCGTAGCCCGTAGCCGAGCAAGCGCGGCTCTACGGAGCGGCGTCGCGGCGGCCGGGAGGCGCGAGGCGCCGGTCGAGCGCCAGCAGCGCGTCCCGCCAGGGCGTCAGCCGCGTCGCCAGCCCGGCGATCACGCCCAGCGTGTTGGCGAGCGCATCGGCGCGCTCGGCCTGGCGCAGTTCGGTCAGCGCGCCCTGCGCGTACTCCAGTCCGATGCCCATCAGCACCAGGCCGAGGCCGGCGCCGAGCAGCGCGGGCCAGCGCGCGTGGAGCTGCACCGCGCCGGCGGCCAGCACGAAGTAGGCGGCCAGGTGGCCGAGCTTGTCGCCGCCGTCGACCGGCGGCATCGGCGGCGGCGGCGCCAGCGAGGCGACCACCACCGCGGCCACCGCCAGGCACCAGAGTCCGCTCCACAGCAGCGGACGGCGGAACGGCTTGAGCGAGCGGCCGGGGCCCGGGCGGTTCACAGGCGGTAGCTCAGGTCGCCGGCGAGGAACGCGTGGCCGAACCCGACGTCGCGGGCGAAACCCATCGCCTGGAAGCGCTCGCCCATGGCTCCGGGCAGGGTCAGGGTCTTGACCTGCTGGCGCAGGGCGTAGCGGGCGGCCTCGTCGACGGCACGCGCCTCGTGGGCGGCCAGCACGCGGTCGAGGCCGTTGCCGAGCAGGAAGCTGGCCTGCGAGCAGTAGCCGGAGAACTCGAAGCCGGCGCCGGTGCCGGCCTCGGCCAGGGCGGTGAAGTCCACCGAGGCGGTGAGGTCCTGCAGGCCGAGGTTGGCGTACACGTCATCGACCAGGCGGTGGCGGTGGAAGGCGCGCAGGGTGCCGTCGCCGCGCTGCGGCTGGTAGTACTCGCAGCGCGGATGGCCGTAGTCGACGAACAGCAGCGCGCCGGCGTCCATGCCGCCGATCACCGCCTGCAGCCAGTACGGCAGCTGCGGCAGCAGTTCCGAGCGGTAGCCGTCGGCGAAGGGGGCGTCGAGCTGGCGTTCGACGTGGCGCACGGCGGCGGCCAGCAGCGCATCCGCGGGCCAGTCGACGCGGGCGAAGCCGCCGCCCGCGTCGATCCCGACGTGCTCCTCGAACACCTCGCCATCGCGCAGCACGAATCGCGGGGTGGGCAGCGCGTCGATCACCTCGTTGGCGAACAGCACGCCGCTCCAGCGCTCCTCGATCGGGCGGTCGAGCCAGCGCACGCGGTCGAACACCGGCGGGGTGAGCCGCCGCTGCAGGTGCTCGCGCTGGCGTTGGCGCAGGTCGGCGCTGGGTTCGAGGATGGCGTAGCTGGCGGGCATCGCGTCGAGCAGCATCAGCTGCTTGATGGCGTACTCGGCGAAGCGGCCGCTGCCACCGCCGATCTCGACGAACCGGGCATCCTCGCCGATGGCGCGCAGCACCGGCGCCAGCGCCTCGGCGATGCATTCGGCGAACAGGGACCCGAGTTCCGGGGCGGTGACGAAGTCGCCGGCGGCGCCGAACTTGGCGGCCCCGGCGCTGTAGTACCCCAGGCCCGGCGCGTAGAGCGCCAGCTCCATGAAGCGAGAGAACGGGATGGCGCCGCCGGCCTGCGCGATCTGCTCGCGGATCAGCGCCTGCAGGCGCCGGCTGTGCGCCAGGGCATCGGCGTCTGCGGGGGAGATCGACATCGCGGCTCCAGGAAGTCCTGCGGCCGAGTTTACGCAAGACGCATTGAACGGCCGATGGCGGCAGCGGGCTGCCGGCGTGCTCGCGCGGGCTTCGGGCGGCTTGCGGACGGGGCCGATGCGCGGCTTCCGGCGCAGGCGTGGTCGCGCTGCCGTCCGGCAGACGCGAACCGGACACGTCTCGAAGCGCGCCGCGACCCGCGGCGGCAGGTCCGCGCGGCGTGCGCCGGCTCGGGGGAAAACGGCGCCGCTCGAGCGCGCGCAAGCCGACGCTGCCTGACGGCGGCCCGGGCCGCCGGCGATTGCCGGTATCGTGTCGGCTGCAGCATCGCACCGGGAGTTCCGCCATGGCCGCAGACCCGTGTCCCGTCGCCCTCGTCACCGGCGCCGCGCGCCGCCTGGGCGCGGCGATCGCGCAGCGCCTGCACGCCGACGGCTACCGCATCGCCCTGCACTACCGCAGTTCGGCGGCGGAGGCGGAAACCCTGCTCGCCGGCCTCGAGGCGGCGCGGCCCGGCAGCACGCTGGGGCTGCAGGCGGAACTGGGCGACTTCGACCGGCTGCCCGAACTGGTGGCGCGCACCGTCGGCAAGTTCGGCCGGCTGGATGCGCTGGTCAACAACGCCTCGACCTATGCCGCCACGCCGCTGGGCAGCGCCACGCCGGAACAGTGGGATGCGCTGTTCGCCAGCAACGCACGCGCGCCATTCTTCCTCGCCCAGGCCGCGGCGCCGCACCTGAGGGCGGCGCGTGGCGCGATCGTCAACCTCACCGACATCCATGCCGAGCGCCCGCGGCCCGGCTACGGGCTGTACTGCATGGCCAAGGCTGCGCTGGTCATGGCGACCCGCTCGCTGGCGCTGGAGCTGGCCCCCGAGGTGCGGGTGAACGCGGTGGCGCCCGGGGCGATCCTGTGGGCCGAGGAAGAGACCGACGAAGCCCGCCAGCGAACCCTGCTGGCGCGCACGCCGCTGGGCCGCACCGGCACCCCCGAAGAAGTCGCCGATGCGGTGGCCTGGCTGCTGGACGGCGCCGGCTACGTCACCGGCCAGGTGATCGCCGTCGACGGCGGCCGCCTCATCGCCGGCTGATATGGGCGGGCGACGCGGGCACCGGGGCCCCGTAGAGCCGAGCTTGCTCGGCTGCTTCACCCGGTTGCGGGCTCCGGGCCGGGCGCAGCGGAGCAAGCTCCGCTCTACGAATGAGGGCCGGGCCGGCGACGCGGGCGCCGGGGCCCCGTAGAGCCGAGCTTGCTCGGCCGCTTCACCCGGTTGCGGGCTCCGAGCCGGGCGCAGCGGAGCAAGCGTACGAGCGCTCAGCGCCTGTCGAAGGCGTGATCGAGCTGAAGGTCGCGGAACGCCTCCGGAGTTTCGTGCGAGACCGCGTAGCGATACAGCACCGCCGAGTAGACCCCGCTCAACGCCGCCTGGAACACGCCCATCAGCAGCAGCGCGATCAGGAACAGGCCGCCGACCAGGAACGCCAGGCCCAGCCAGGCCTGCGCGGCCAGGATCGTCAGGCCGATGCCGGCCAGCGCGACGACGAAGGTGATCAGGCCGAACGCCGCGCCGATGCCGATGTTGCCGATGGCGTTCTCGCCCCAGGTGCGCTTGAGCAGGGCCACGCTTTCCTTCAGCGCGTCGATCGGCCCGACATCGCGGCTGACCAGCACCGGCACCACCAGGAAGGTGGCCAGGGTCCACGCCGCGCCGAGGCCGCTGCCGATCAGGCGCACGATGAAGTTGTTGCGGTGGTTCTTCAGCGACTGCAGCAGCACGCCGACGGTGGCGGCGATGGCGGCATAGCCAAGGATCGCCGGGATGCGCCGCTTGGCCGCGTTGAAGCCGTCGGCCAAGGTGGGGTCGCCACCGTCCAGGCGGATCATCGCCGCCGACACCAGCGCGCTGTTGAAGAAGATCACCACGCTGTACTGGCAGAAGTAGAACAGGAAGCCGAACACCACCGCGCCCGCGCCCCAGCCTTCCGCGAAGATCCCGAACAGCGAGATCGGGATCAGGAACGTGGCCAGCACCACCAGGGTGGCGACCCCGGAGATCACCGGGAACAACATCAGCTCCTTGTCGGATCGCAATACCGCGGCGCTGGCCTTGACCAGCCCCCAGCTGCGGGAAAATTTCTCGAACATGCCTGCCCCCTTGGTTTTCGGCTCCCATTCATCCTGCCGGCAGCGGCGGCCGACGGCAAGTCTCGCGGAACTGGACGGGAGCCGGGGGGCGGGCGTGACCCGTTCCGCCGCATGCCCTTGCAGGCGCGCGCCATGCGCGCGAAAACCGGCTCGGTTGGCCACGCCGGTATCACCGCCATGCCCGCCGGAGCCGTCCGCGGCCTTCACGGCCACGGGCCGCTCCTACAGGAAGGCGCCTCCGGCGGTCCTACCTTGTAGGAGCGCGCCATGCGCGCGAAAGCCGGTGCGGTTGGCCGCGCCCGGGATCACTGCCATCCCGCCGGGGCCTCCCACGGCCTTCGCGGCAAGGGGTGCTCCTACGGAATCCCGGAGGACGCGGTGTCAGCCAGCGACACCTGCGCCATCGGCACCGCGCGCTCGGGCGAGAGCGCCCAGAGTTCGGCCAGGGTACGCCCGCTGATGGGCTCGACGATGTCGGGCGCGATCTCGGCCAGCGGACCCAGCACGAAGGCATGGCGCAGTTCGGGCCTCGGCAGCCGCAGCGGTCGACCCGGGCCTGGCTCCGCGCTCCCGGTTCCGTCGAGCACCAGGTCGTCGAACAGGACGATGTCGATATCGAGGGTGCGGTCTCCGTAGCGTGGGCCGGACCGATCGCGGCCGTGGGCATCCTCGAGCGCATGCAGCCAGGCATCGAGGGCGTGCGGATCGAGGTCGCTGTCGATCACCGCCGCGGCGTTGACGAAGTCCGGACCGTCGAAGCCGACCGCCGGGGTGCGGTAGGCCCGCGAGAAACGCGCTCCGGGAAAGCGTTCGCACAGCGCGGCGATGGCCGCGCCGAGGTGCCGGGCGGGGTCGATGTTGCTGCCCAGGCTCAGGCAGGCGCGGGCCACGTCAGGACGCCGCGTCCGCAGCGCCGCGCCCTTCGTCGAGACGGGCCAGCGCACCCGTCACGTCCGCGCCGGACGGCGACTGGAACAGCCGCAGCCCGAACTCCGGCAGCACCGCGAGCAGGTGATCGAAGATGTCCGCCTGGATCCCCTCGTACGCGGCCCACTCGGTGGTGGCGGTGAAGCAGTACACCTCCAGGGGGATGCCATGGGCATCGGGCTGCAGCTGGCGCACCATCAGGGTCATGTCCTGGCGGATCTGCGGATGCGCGCGCAGGTAGGCGGCGACATAGGCGCGGAAGGTGCCGAGATTGGTGACCCGCCGGGTGTTCACCGGGTCCTTGCCGGCGGCCGCGAGCTGCGCGTTCCACTCCTCCAGCTCGCGGCGCTTGGCGTCGAGGTAGTCGTCGATCAGCGCGATCCGGCGCAGCGCATCGCGCTCGCCGGGCGCGAGGAAGCGCACCGAACTCTGGTCGATCAGCAGCGGCCGCTTGATCCGGCGCCCTCCGGACTCGCTCATTCCGCGCCAGTTCTTGAACGAGTCGCTGATCAGGCGATAGGTGGGGATGGTGGTGACGGTCTTGTCCCAGTTCTGCACCTTCACCGTGTTCAGGGCGATGTCGATCACGTCGCCGTCGGCGCCGAGTTCCGGCATCTCGATCCAGTCGCCGACCCGCAGCATGTCGTTGCTGGCCAGCTGTACGCTGGCCACCAGCGAGAGGATGGTGTCCTTGAACACCAGCAGCAGCACCGCGGTCATCGCGCCGAGGCCGGACAGCAGGATCAGCGGCGAGCGGTCGATCAGCGCGGCGATCGCCAGCACCGCCGCGAGCAGGAACACCACCAGCTTGGCGACCTGCAGGTAGCCCTTGATCGGCCGCGTGCGGGCGCGGTCGGCGTTGCGCGCGTACAGGTCGCCCAGGGCGTTGAACAGGTTGCCGAGGGACAGCGCCACGGTCAGGATCACGTAGGAGCGGGCGACGTTGCGCACCACCAGCACCGCCGCCTCGGGCAGGTCCGGAACCGCGGAGATGCCGAACGAGATCACCAGTGCCGGCACCACGTGGGCCAGCCGCGACAGCACCCCGCGCGCCAGCAGGGCGTCGTCCCACTGCATCGGCGAGGCCTGTACCACCCGGCGCACGATGCGCAGCAGCACCCGCTGGGTGAGCCAGCTGGCGAGCGCGGCGACGACGATCAGCAGCAGCAGGGCGAGCAAAGTATCGGCGTGCGGCACGCCGGCCAGGCCGGGAATGGAGTCGCTGAATCTCTGCATGCGGACAGGTTAACAGGCGGCCGCGGGCGGTCGCGTCATGCGCCGCGCGTGCGCTCGATCACCACGCCCACCGCGCGCGCGCCGCGCACCGCGCCGGGTTTGCCGAGTTTCAGCCGCAGCCAGGCGACCCCGAATTCGGACAGCACGATCTCCGCGCAGCGCTCGGCCAGGGTCTCGACCAGGCCGAATTCCGACTGCGAGACGTATTCGATCAGCCGTTTGCTGACCGCCTTGTAGTCCAGGGTATCGTCGATGGCGTCGCTGGCCGCGGGCACGCGATTGTCGAACGCCATCTCCAGGTCGATCACCAGCGGCTGGCGGATGCGCCGCTCCCAGTCGTAGATGCCGATGGTGGTCTCGATCTCGAGACCTTCTATGAAGACTTTGTCCATGAGGGGCCGGGAGTCGGGAATGGAGAATCGGGAATGGTAAGAGCAATGGCGAAGCGCCGTTACGATTCCCGATTCCCGATTAACGATTCCCGGCTTGCCGCCGCCAGCGGCGGCAACCCCGCCATGTCCCAGCGCGGCAGCGCGCGGACCGCGGCGTCGTCGTGCTGGCCGGCGGCCAGGCGCAGGGCGCCGGCGAAGGCGATCATGGCGCCGTTGTCGGTGCACAGTTCCGGGCGCGGGAAGCAGACCCGGCCGCCGCGGGCCGCGGCCATGGCGTGCAGCCGTTCGCGCAGGCGGCGGTTGGCGCCGACCCCGCCGGCGACCACCAGCACCTCGCTGCCGGCCGCGTCCAGCGCGCGGCCGCACTTGATCGCCAGGGTCTCGACCACCGCGTCCTCGAAGCCGCGGGCGATGTCGGCGCGGGTCTGCGCGGCCTGGTCGCTGCCGCGCCAGGCCAGCAGCACCTGGGTTTTCAACCCGCTGAAACTGAAATCCAGGCCGGGTCGGTCGGTCATCGGCCGGGAGAAACGGAACGCGCCCGGGAGGCCTTCCGCGGCCAGCGCCGCCAGCTGCGGCCCGCCCGGATAGGGCAGGCCCATCAGCTTGGCGGTCTTGTCGAAGGCCTCGCCGGCGGCGTCGTCCAGGGTCTCGCCCAGCAGCCGGTAGACGCCGATGGCGTCCACCGCGACCAGCTGGGTGTGGCCACCGGAGACCAGCAGGGCGACGAACGGCGGTTCCGGGGGATCGTCCTCCATCAGCGGCGCCAGCAGGTGGCCCTCCATGTGGTGGACCCCCAGCGCCGGCACGTCCAGGGCCCAGGCCAGGGCCCGCGCCACCCCGGCCCCGACCAGCAGCGCACCGACCAGCCCCGGGCCGGCGGTGTAGGCCACCCCATCGAGATCCCGGACCCCGAGGCCGGCCTCGGCGAGGGTCCGGCGCACCAGCGGCAGCAGCTTGCGCACGTGGTCGCGGCTGGCCAGTTCCGGCACCACGCCGCCGTATTCGGCGTGCAGGGCGATCTGGCTGTAGACCGCCTGGGCGCGCAGGCCGGCGGCGCCCGGCAGCGCGGTGTCGTAGACGGCCACGCCGGTCTCGTCGCAGGAGGTTTCGATGCCGAGGACGCGCATGGGCTGCCAGATGAGGGCGGAAGGGGCCGGATACCACCCGGAAGGCCCTGCGATGGCTTGCGGGCGGCCTGCCGGTGCCGCTATCATACGCGGCTCGCCGTGCCCAGCCCGGCGAAGCTACCGTCCCGGAGAGTCCATGCCAAGCGTCAAAGTCCGCGAAAACGAGCCGTTCGAGTTTGCCCTCCGCCGCTTCAAGCGCACCTGCGAGAAGGCCGGGGTGCTGGCCGAGACGCGCAAGCGCGAGTACTACGAGAAGCCGACCCAGGAGCGCAAGCGCAAGGCCGCGGCCGCCGTCAAGCGCCAGGCCCGCCGCGCCTCGCGCGACGTCACCAAGCGCCAGCGCCTGTACTGAGTTCCGCCCCCGCGCCTTCGGCGCGGAGCGACCCGTACACCTGCGAGAAGCCGGCACGCGCGAGCGTCGCCGGCTTTTTGCGTTCCCGTGTCGATGCCGGCGCATCAACTGCCCCCGTAGAGCGGAGCAAGCTCCGCTCTACGGGAACAGACGACACACCGAGAGAAACCACCATGACCCTGAAGCAGACCCTCACCGACGACATGAAGGCCGCGATGAAGTCCGGCGACAAGGCCTCGCTCGGCGTGATCCGGCTGATCAATGCCGCGATCAAGCAGAAGGAGGTCGACGAGCGCGTCGAGCTCGACGATGCCGCGGTGATCGCGGCGATGGAAAAGATGGTCAAGCAGCGCCGCGATTCGGTCGCACAGTACGAGGCCGCCGCGCGCGAGGACCTGGCCGCGGTGGAGCGCGACGAGATCGCGGTGATCGAGCGCTACCTGCCGGCCAAGCTCGACGAGGCCGCAATCGCGCGGGCGGTCGACGCGGCGATCGCCGCCACCGGCGCCAGCGGCCCGGCCGACATGGGCAAGCTCATGGGCGTGCTCAAGCCGCAGCTCGCCGGCCAGGCCGACATGGGCCAGGTCTCGGCCCTGGTGAAAAAGAAGCTCGCAGGCGGCTGATGGCGGCGGGCGCTTCCGGGCCGGGGCATATCGCGCTGCGGCCGGCGCGGCGCGACGACGTGCCGCAGATTCTCGCCTTCATCCGCGAGCTCGGCGAATACGAGCGCCTGGCGCACGAGGTGGTCGCCAACGAGGCCACCCTGGCCGACAGCCTGTTCGGCGCGCGCCCCGGCGCGGAGGTGGTGATCGCCGAGGCCAATGGCCGCGCGGCGGGTTTCGCGCTGTTCTTCCACAGCTTCTCCACGTTCCTGGGGCGCCGGGGCCTGTACCTGGAAGATCTCTACGTGCGTGCGGAGTTCCGCGGCCAGGGCATCGGCCGCCGGCTGATGGCGCACCTGGCGGCGATCGCCGTGGAGCGCGGCTGCGGCCGCTTCGAGTGGTCGGTGCTGGACTGGAACGCCCCCGCGATCGGCTTCTACCGCGACATCGGCGCGATGGGGATGGACGGCTGGACCGTGCAGCGCCTCGACGGCGAGGCGCTGCGGCGGCTTGCCGCCAGCGATCCGGAAGGCGCCAACGTTTAGACCCGCCGCTGGCGACCCGTCGAGCCGCTCTCCGGCACGCTGCTGGGTGATCGGCCTCCCGCTCCCACCGACTCCCCGGCGGCCGCCGGCGGATGCGCGCCCGGCCGGGCCGTGGCTGCATGCGGTTGACCAGCCGTGGCCGGCCGGGCGCGTGGGTCTCACACGCCACCCACGCGGCTCTGGCATGCTGCCGGCTCGACGCACCCGCGACCTCCGAAAGAGATGCCGCTGCCCGCCAACGACCTCAGAACGCGCCTGCTGCGCACCGTCCAGGACAGCCTTCCGGCGGCGGTCGTGCGACGCTTCATCGAGATCGACCTGCTCACCCACGCCGCGTCGCTGTCGTTCTTCACCCTGATCTCGCTGGCACCGCTGCTGGTGCTGCTGCTGTGGCTGACCTCGCTGCTCTATCCCTCGGCGCAGCAGGCGCTGCTCGACCAGGTCGGCGAGCTCGCCGGCACCAGCGCCGAGAAGGTGGTCGGCACGGTCATCGACAACGCCAAGCTGCGGCCCGACCTGGGC
The DNA here is from genome assembly GCF_013425525.1 of Luteimonas salinisoli. Lineage (GTDB taxonomy): Bacteria > Pseudomonadota > Gammaproteobacteria > Xanthomonadales > Xanthomonadaceae > Luteimonas > Luteimonas salinisoli. The sequence continues at coordinate 162,791 of NZ_JACCKA010000073.1, forward strand.
TCGCTGGCCGGCCTCTGGAGCACGCTGCTACTGCTGCTCGGGGCGACCGTGGTGTTCGCGCGGCTGCAGCAGACCCTGAACCTGATCTTCCATACCGATGCCAAGCGCCTGGCCCTGCTGGCCTGGCTGCGCAAGCGGGTGTTCTCCTTCGGTGTGGTGCTGGCGCTGGGCTTCCTGCTGCTGGTCTCGACGCTGCTGTCCACGGTGCTGGAACTGGTGTTTTCGGGGGTGCCGTCGCTGCTGCCGGCGATCGGCAACGCCAGCGCGTTCGCGCTGTACGGGGTCGCCTTCGGCCTGCTCTACCACTACCTGCCCGACCGCCGGGTGCGCTGGCACCAGGCGCTGCTCGGCGGCGTGATCACCGCCGCGCTGTTCGTGCTCGGCCGCTGGGGGATCGGGTTGTACATCCGCGAGGCCGCCCCCGGCAGCGCCTACGGCTCGATGGGCACGCTGGTGGTGCTGCTGGTGTGGATGTACTACGCGGCGATGGTGTTCTTCGTCGGTGCGCTGATCACCGCGGTGATCGACGAGCGCTCGCGCGAGCGCCGGGACCCGCCGCCGGAGGAAGCGTCGCTGCCGCCCGACCTGGCGGTCGACGCGGAGCCGCCGCAGCGCAGGACGCCCTGACCGGCCAGGCGGCGGCGGGGGCCGGACGAACCCCCGCCCCGCGCACGATGCGATCCCGCCAACGCACGGCGATCGCTGCAGGAGCGGCCCAACGCCGCGAAGGCCGCGGGCGGCTCCAGCGGGATGGATGACGATCGCAGGCACCCGCCCGCGTCGCCGGCATGCGTCGGCCGCCCGGGTTGCGTGGCATCCTAGCGCGGCCATGGTCCGCACCCCAGACGCCCTCATCGACGATCGCGCCTCCGCAAGTCGGGGACGCCGCGCGGCTGGGCGCGCCGCCGCGCGCGGTCCTACTGCGGGTTCCTGCGGCATCCGTATGCGGTCGCAGCGGAGAGATTGAGATGGCGCGCATTCCGGACGCCTTCATCGACGACCTCCTCGCCCGCACCGACATCGTCGAGGTGGTCGGCGCGCGCGTGCCGTTGAAGCGCCAGGGCAAGGAGTACGCCGCCTGCTGCCCGTTCCACGACGAGCGCTCGCCCTCCTTCACGGTCTCGCCGGTCAAGCAGTTCTACCACTGCTTCGGCTGCGGCGCGCACGGCAGCGCGATCAGCTTCCTGATGAATTACGACCGCATGGAGTTTCTCGATGCGGTCGAGGAGCTGGCGCGGCGCGCCAACATGGAGATCCCACGCGAGACCGTGCAGCGCAACCAGGACGGCGAGACCCGGGAGCTGTACGCCGCGCTCGACGCCGCCGACCGCTTCTTCCGCCGCCAGCTGGCCGGCAGCGACAAGGCGCGCGCCTACCTGGACCGCCGCGGCGTCGACGAGGCGATCCGCACGCAGTTCGGCATCGGTTACGCCCCGGACGGATTCTCGGCGCTGAAGGACGCGCTGGGCAGCGACCAGCGCCGCCTCGGGCTGCTCGAGCGCGCCGGCCTGCTGTCGAAGAACGACCGCGGGCATAGCTACGACAAGTTCCGCGACCGGGTGATGTTCCCGATCGCCGACCGCCGCGGCCGCACCATTGCCTTCGGCGGCCGGGTGATGGACAAGCAGGACGGTCCCAAGTACCTCAACTCGCCCGAAACCGCGCTGTTCCACAAGGGCCGCGAACTGTACGGCCTGTGGCAGGTACGCCAGGCCAACCAGAAGATCGCGCGGCTGATCGTGGTGGAGGGCTACATGGACGTGGTGGCGCTGTTCCAGCACGGCATCGCCCAGGCGGTGGCGACGCTCGGCACCGCGACCACGCCCGACCATGCCGAGCTGCTGTTCCGCAACGCTCCCGATGTGTTCTTCTGCTTCGACGGCGACGCCGCCGGCCGCCGCGCCGCGGTGCGGGCGATGGAGTCGGTGCTGCCGCGCATGCGCGACGGCCGGCAGGCGTTCTTCCTGTTCCTGCCGGAAGGCGAGGATCCTGATTCGCTGGTGCGCGCGGAAGGCGCGGAAGGCTTCGACGCGCGGCTGCGCGAGGCGGTGCCGCTGTCGCGGTTCCTGTTCGACAGCCTCGGAGCCGACGTCAACCTCGGCACCCTCGACGGCAAGGCGCGGCTGGCCGAACGCGCCCAGCCGATGCTCGCGCAGATCCCCGACGGCGCCTTCGCCGACCTGATGCGCCAGCGCCTGACCGAGCTGACCGGCGTCGGCGCGCGCGCCAGCGCCCCGCAAACCCACGTCCCCACCCATCGCGTGCGGCGCGGCCACGCCGTTCCGGCGCCGAAACGCAGCCTGGTGCGGACCGCCATCACCCTGCTGCTGCAGCGGCCGGCGCTGGCGCTCGAACTCCCCGGCGAGCAGCGCTTTCCCGTCCTGCGCCAACCGGGGATCGCCCTGCTCGCCGAGCTGGTGGAGGTCGTCCGTGCGCGTCCCGGCATCGCCACCGGCGCCCTGCTCGAGCACTTCGAGGGCCGCGACGAGGCCGAGGCGCTGCAGAAGCTCGCCGCGGTCTCGCTGCCGGGCGACGAGGCGAGCTGGCGCGAGGAGTTCCTGGGCGCGATGTCGCAGCTCGACCGCCAGACCCTGCAGCAGCGCGTCGACGAGCTGCAGGCGCAGCTCGGCGCGGGCGGCTTCGCCGCGCTCGGCGATGCCGAGAAGACCGAACTGCGCGAGCTGCAGCACGCTCTGAGCGCGCGCCGCTGACCTCGCGAGGGCGGCGAACCCGCCGGCACCGGCCGGGCGGCGGCGGCCCCGACCCGTCGGTTAAGCTGGAGCCTCCAGACGCCGGAGGCCGACGATGCGCAGCACCCGTTCCCTGCCCGCCGCGGCAATGCTCCCCGCCCTGCTCCTGCTTGCCGGCGTCCCGGCCGCGGCACAGGAAGGCGCGCAGGTCGAACGCCGGCACGTGGGCAACCGCGTCACCGAGAGTGTCCCGGAGATCCCGGCCGATCTGCTCGCACGACTCAACCGCTACCAGAACACCCGCGGCGCCAGCGTCGCCGGCTGGACCGCCGACGGCTGCCTGCTGATCGGCACCCGCTTCGCCGAGACCACCCAGGCGCACCGGGTCTGCGAGCCGATGGGCATGCGCGAACAGCTGACCTTCGAACCCGAGCGGATCGGCCTGGGCGACATCGCCCCGGCGGGATCCGGCCTGGACGGCTTCGTCTACAGCCGCGACCTGGGCGGCGACGAGTTCTGGCAGCTGTTCTGGTACGACCTGGGCAGCCGCGAGGCCACCCTGCTCACCGACGGCGCACGCAGCCGCAACCAGGGCGCGCTGTTCTCGCGCGACGGCGGCCGCCTGGCCTACAGCAGCACCGCGCGCAACGGCACCGACACCGACGTCTGGCTGATGGACCTCGCCACGCGCCAGGCGCGGCCGGTGGTGACCGAGGGCGGCAACTGGAACGCCGAGGACTTCTCGCCCGATGGCTCGCGGATGCTGGTGACCCGCTACGTGTCGATCAACGAGTCCTACCCGGGCGAGGTGGACCTGGCCAGCGGCGCGCTGCGGATGCTGCCGGTCGACGGCGAGAAGGCCGGCTTCGGCGGCTTCCGCTACGCGCCCGACGGCAAGGGCGTGTTCTACGTCTCCGACGAGCCGGTCGACGGCGCGGCGCAGGAGTTCCGCACCCTGCGCTACCACGTACCCGGCAGCGCGCCGCGGATCGTCAGCGGCCACATCCCCTGGGACGTGCGCGGCTTCGAGATCTCCGACGACGGCCGCCACCTCGCCTACGCCACCAACGAGGACGGCATCGCGAAGCTGCATCTGCTGCGGCTGCCCGGGCTCGAGCCGGTGGCGCTGCCGGACCTGCCGGTGGGCGTGTTCGGCGGCGCCAGCTTCTCCCCGGACGGCGGCAAGCTCGCGCTCTCGCTCAACACCGCCACCTCCCCCAGCGACGTCTACGTGGTCGATATCCAGGCTCGCTCGCTCGAGCGCTGGACCCGCAGCGAGGTCGGTGGCCTGCCCGTCGACGGCTTCGTCGAGCCGGCCCTGGTGCGCTATCCGACCTTCGACGAGGTCGACGGCGCGGCGCGCACGATCCCGGCGTTCTACTACCGGCCCAAGGCGCCGGCGCCGGCCGGCGGCTACCCAGTGGTGGTGAGCATCCACGGCGGGCCCGAGGGCCAGGCGCTGCCCGTCTTCAACCCCAGCTTCCAGTTCCTCGCCAACGAGCTCGGCATCGCCGTGCTGGTGCCGAACGTGCGCGGCTCCTCGGGCTACGGCAAGAGCTATCTGCTGCTCGACAACGCGATGCTGCGCGAGGATTCGGTGAAGGACATCGGCGCGCTGCTGGCCTGGATCGGGGAGCAGCCCGAACTGGACAGCGAGCGCATCGGCGTGTCCGGCGGCAGCTACGGCGGCTACATGGTCCTGGCTTCGCTGATGCACTACAGCGACCGCATCCGCGCCGGCATCGACATCGTCGGCATCTCGCATTTCGGCACGTTCCTGCAGAACACCGAGGACTACCGCCGCGACCTGCGCCGCGCCGAGTACGGCGACGAGCGCGACCCGGAGATCGCCGCGTTCTTCGACCGCGTCTCGCCGCTCACCAACGCCGAGCGCATCACCACCCCGCTGTTCGTCGCCCAGGGCCGCAACGACCCGCGAGTGCCCTACACCGAGGCCGAGCAGATCGTCGAGGCGGTGCGCGGCAACGGCCAGCCGGTCTGGTTCCTGATGTTCGACGACGAGGGCCACGGCTTCGCGAAGAAGTCCAACAGCGATTACTTCGGCGCAGCGGCCATGCTGTTCTGGCAGCGTTTCCTGCTCGACGGCGAGGCCTCCACCGGGGATTGAAAGGCACGCGCAGTCGCGGCTCCCGGCTGCGCGGCCACGGCACCGCGCCCCTCGATCGCGGTAGGAGCGCGCCATGCGCGCGAAAGCCGACGCGCCTGGCCGTACCCGCAATCGCCGCCCGCCCGCCCGGAGCCTCCCGCGGCCTTCGCGGCCTTCGCGGCCATGGGCCGCTCCTACCGGCGGCGGCTCGACCGTGACGAGCCGGCTGCCGCAGCGCGGTTCATCCCACCCGCTGGAACTCCATCAGCGGCGGCGGCTGCAACCACGGCAGCAGCCAGTGGTCGACCAGCAGGAACGCGAACAGCGCCATCAGGTAGACCACCGAGTAGTTGAACACCCGCATCGCGAAGAACTCGTCCGGCGGATCCAGCAGCTTCCACGCGTACCACAGGAACACCGCGCCCAGCACCACGGCGCTGCCGAGGTAGAACAGCCCGCTCATGCCGGTGACCCACGGCAGCAACGTGACCAGTACCAGCAACACCGTGTAGAACAGGATCTGCCAACGCGTGTAGACCACGCCGTGGGTGACCGGCAGCATCGGGATCAGGGCGCGGGCGTAGTCGTCGCGGCGGAAGATCGCCAGCGCCCAGAAGTGCGGCGGCGTCCACACGAAGATGATCAGCACCAGCAGCAGCGCGTGCGGATCGAGGGTGCCGGTGATCGCCGCCCAGCCCAGCGCCGGCGGCGCCGCGCCGGCGATGCCGCCGATGACGATGTTCTGCGGAGTGGCGCGCTTGAGATAGCCGGTGTAGACGATCGCGTAGCCGATCAGCGAGGCGAAGGTCAGCCCGGCGGTCAGCGGATTGACCAAGGCGATCAGGATCGCCATGGATGCGGCGCCGAGGAACACCGCGAACGCCAGCACCTGCGCCGGCCGCAGCGCGCCGGTGGCCAGCGGCCGGTGCGCGGTGCGCGCCATCAGCTTGTCGATGCGCTGGTCGATCAGGTGGTTGATCGCCGCCGCCGACGCCGCGGCCAGCCAGATGCCGAGCAGGCCGAACGCCGCCTGCCGCAGCGGCGGCAGGCCCGGCACCGCCAGGAACATGCCGACCAGCGCGGTGAACACGATCAGCGCCACCACCCGCGGCTTGGTCAGGCTCCAGTATTCATGGGCGATCGACGCCATGGCTAAACCCGCCTCCCGTGCCGCGCTACTGCCGGCGACACGCGCGGACAATGAAGCCTGCCCAGCGCCCCACCGATGTCGAGCGGAGCTTGCTCCGCTGCCTTCGGCTCCGGAGTCCGGCTCAGCGGAGCAAGCTCCGCTCTACGGGAGAGGGGGACCCGGCGCAACGATTTCACCTCGGCTCCTCCAGCCGCGCCAGCAGCGAGACCAGCACGAACAGCAGCAGCGCCGCACCGGCGTTGTGCAGCACCGCCACCGAGAGCGGCAGCGACAGCTTGACGTTGAGGATGCCGAGGGCCACCTGGGCCAGCGCCAGCGCGCCGAGCATGCCGCCCCAGCCGCGCAGGCCCGGCGTGCGCAGCAGCCGCGCGGCGATCCACAGCAGCGCGCCGAGCACCGCCACCGCCATCAGCCGGTGCGCCATCTGGATGGCGATGCGCGCCTCGCCGCCGAGCACGCCGCCCTCGTAATCCGGGCCGAGCCCGCGCCAGAGCACGAAGCCCTCGCGGAAGTCGGCCGGCGGCCACCAGCGCCCGACGCATTGCGGGAAGTCGAACCAGTGACCCTCGGCGGTGGTCCAGCCGCCGCCGCCGCAGGCCAGTGCGGCGTAATTGGCGCTGACCCAGCCGCCGAGCGCGATCTGCAGCGCGAGCAGCGCCAGGCCGGCCGCCAGCCAGCGCCGCAGGGCCGCCGCGCCGGCGAACCGGATCGGAACGTCGGTGGCGCGCCAGGCCATCCAGGCCAGCAGCGAGAAGGTCAGCAGGCCGCCGAGCAGGTGGCCCATCACGATCACCGGCTTGAGCAGCAGCGTCACCGTCCACTTGCCCAGCAGCGCCTGGAACACGATCACCGCCAGGGTGAGCGCCGCGGCGCGGGCGAGATCGACATTCGACCAGCGGAACGCGGCGAACAGCAGGACCGCCTCGCCGAGCCCGGCCAGGGCCAGGGCGGCGCCGACGTGGCCGCCCATGTAGGCCGGGATCGCCGCCGCCACCAGCAGCGATGCGCCGAGGATCTGCGCCACGCCGAAGCGCCGGCGGCGCGCGGCCAGCAGCGCCAGCACCAGCACCAGCACGCCCAACACGGCGGCGATGTGGCGGTGGACCTGTTCGCGCCAGGCCTTGTGGGTCTCGAACGGTCGGATGCTGCTGGCGGCGTGCGCGTCGGCCTCGGCGGGCGCCTGCGGCCAGGCCGCACGCCCGTAGCAGGTCGGCCAGTCGGGACAGCTCAGGCCGGCATCGGACAAGCGGACGAACGCACCGAACACCACCACGCACAGGGTCAACGCCACGGCGAACCAGGCGATGCGGTGGAAGTGGCGATACACGGTGGGGGACAGGCTGGTCATCGTCGGGTCGGGGCTGGATTCCGGTTCGGGGCCGCGCATGCCGGTACCGGCCGGCCGCGGCCGCTGGGGGCCTGTGCTATCGCAGCTTGAGCAGCCGCGACATGTCCTGCCGCAGGTGGCCCGGATCGAAGCCGGGAGCGTAGCGCAGAATCACGAAGCCATTCGGATCGATCACGTAGACCGGGACGCCGGCGGGATCGTCGACCCGCGGCAGGCCGGCGCGCAGCGCGGGATCGGGCAGCACCTCGCGCAGCGCGGCGTCGCGGGTCGCGCCGTCGGGGAACTCGCCGATCCAGAGGATGTGCACGCGGTCGGCCTGGCGGCCGAACAGCTGCCAGACGGTGTCCAGTTGCGCGGCCAGCTCCACGCAGGGCTCGGCGCAGCCGGGCGGTGGCGCCAGGGCGATCCGCCACTGCCGTTGGCCCGGGTTCCAGCCGTACTCGCCGCCGTCGCGCAGCCGCGGCGCAAGCTCGCGCAGGTCGCCCGGCGGTTGCAGCAGTTCGCCGTGGTTGCGCAGGCCCTCCGGGCGCCAGCCCGAGAACCGCAGGGCGCCGGCCACCAGCGCGCTGCCCAGGAAGACGACCACGATGAGGATCAGCAGGCTGCGGTTGCGGTTGCGCAGGCTGCGGGAAACGGGAGCGTTCATGGACCTGTCCGCTGGTTGCGTTGCAGCCGCGGCGCGCCGCGGCGAATGGTGAGGACGAGCGCCGTGACCAGCACCGCGAGCGCGAGGCCGTACCACTGCACGGCATAGCCGAGGTGGCGCTCGGGCGGCAGCGTGTTGGGCAGCATCTCCAGGTCGCGTGCGTAGCCACCGGGAAGCTCCGGATCGAGCCGCAGCACCCGCGGCGCCAGCGCCGGCAGCCCGAGCGCAGGCGCCAGGGCTTCGGGCTCGAGCGCGGTCGCCAGCAGCGCGCCTTCGGCCTGCGGCTGCAGTGCCGCGCGGGCCAGGCCGGCCGACGGCGGCGGTGCCAGCAGGCCGGCGACGCGTGCATCGGCCGGCGGCGGCGCGAGCGGCGGCAGGCTGCGGTCGGCGGACCACGGCAGCCAGCCGAGGTCGACCAGCAGCGGCAGGCCGTCGCGCTGCGGCGCGAACGCGCGATACACGCGTACGCCCGGGCGGCCGCCGCGCTGCTGGTTGTCCAGCAGGACCGCCGGCAGGTCCAGGTAGCTGCCCGGTCCCGCCGCCCAGTCCAGCACGCGCCCGGCGTCCCGGTCGGACGCGGCGGCGAGCGGCAACGGATCGCGCTGCTGCAGCGCCTGGCCGGCATCGTCGAGCAGGCGCTGCTTCTCGCCCTGGCGCCCGAGCTGCCAGGTGCCGAGGGCGGCGAATAGCGCGATCGCCAGCAGCGCCAGCGCCCACCCCGCCAGCAGGGTGCGGCGGCGGCTCACGCCGGGTTGCCCGGGGGCTGCGATAATCCCCGCCTGCCCAGCCGCGCGCCGGAGACCGCCATGAGCGATTCGCTCAAGACCCTGCTGATCGTCGCCTTCCTGATACTCATCCTCTGGAACCTCGGCGCGGGCCTGTACTACATGATGGTCGACAAGGGCGAGACCAAGCGCACCGTGAATGCGCTGACCAAGCGTATCGGCCTGTCGGTGGCCCTGATCCTGCTGGTGATGCTGGCGATCTGGATGGGCTGGATCACGCCGCACGGCGTCGGCGGCTGAAGCGCCGGGAATCGGGAATGGAGAATCGAGAATCGTAAAAGCGAAAAGCGACGACCGCGCCGTCGCCACGCAGGCATGGGGGTCGCTCTAGCGATTCCCCATTCCCGATTCCCTATTCCCGGCTCTCAAAGCACGTACACGAACAGGAACAGCCCCAGCCACACCACGTCGACGAAGTGCCAGTACCAGGCCACCGCCTCGAAGGCGAAGTGGTTTTCCTTGGTGAAATGGCCCTTGAGGCAGCGGAACCAGATCACCAGCAGCATGATCGTGCCCAGGGTGACGTGCGCGCCGTGGAAGCCGGTGAGCATGAAGAAGGTCGAGCCGTAGATGCCCGAGCCCAGCGTCAGGTTGAGATCGCGGTAGGCGTGGATGTACTCCTCCGCCTGGAAAAACAGGAACACCGCGCCGAGCAGCACGGTCAGGCCGAGGAACACCAGCAGCCGGGTGCGATGGCCGGCCTTGAGCGCGTGATGGGCGATGGTGACGGTGACGCCCGAGGTCAACAGGATCAGGGTGTTGAGCAGCGGCAGGCCCCAGGCCGGAATGGTCTGGAAGGCGCCGCCGATCTCGCCCGGGCCGCTGGTCGGCCAGGCCGCGCTGAAGCCCTCCCACAGGAAGGTATTGGTGGCCACGCCGGCCACGCCCTCGCCGCCCAGCCACGGCAGCGCGAGGATGCGGGCATAGAACAAGGCGCCGAAGAACGCCGCGAAGAACATCACCTCGGAAAAGATGAACCACACCATCCCCATGCGGAACGAGGTGTCGACCTGCTTGTTGTAGTGGCCCGAGACCGACTCGAGGATCACGTCGGCGAACCACTTGAACAGGATCGCGGCCAGGCCGGCCAGCCCCACGTAGAACACCATCTGGCCCCAGCCGGCGTCGTTGAACCAGCTCGCCAGCCCGAACATGGCCACGAACAGGAACACCGAGGCGAACACCGGCCAGCGGCTGCCGTGCGGCACGAAATAGACGTTCGCGTCGTGGGGTTGGGCGTGTGCTTGTGCCATGGTCGTGTTCCGGTGGGTGATGCGGGTTGGATGGGTCAGCGCGCCGCCAGTGCGGGCGCGGCGTCGGCGCGGGACTGCGCCAGTCGCTCGGTGGCGACATCGTTCTTGAAGAAGGTGTAGGACAGCGTGACCGTGCCGACCTCCGGCGGGAGCGCCGGGTCGATGATGAAGCGCACCGGCATGTCGCGAGTCTCGCCGGCCTCCAGGGTCTGCGCGGTGAAGCAGAAGCACTCGGTCTTCTGGAAGTATCCGGAGGCGCGCGCCGGCGCCACCGAGGGCGTGGCGCTGCCGACGATCGCGCGGTCGCCGTCGTTGTGGGCGTAGTAGGTGGTCTCGTGGACCTCGCCCACCCGCACCTGCATGCGGGCCTGGTTGGGGCGGAACGACCAGGGCAGCTTCGAGTTGACGCTGGCGTCGAACTCCACCGTCACCATGCGTCCCGGCACCGCCTGGGCGGCACCGGCGGGCCCGGCCGCCGAGGCGGTGCCGTCGAGGCGGATGCCGAACACCTTCTCGCAGGCGATCCGGTAGATCGGCACCAGCGAGAAGGTGAAGGCGAACGCGGCCACCGCGATCGCCACCAGCTTGATCACGTCGCGCTGCGCCTTCATCGGCTCACGACTCCGGACAGGATGAACGCGACGTAGATCGCCACGGCGATCGCCGCGACCACCAGCGCGGTCCGGCGCGCGCGACGGCGGCCGGCCGCAACCCGATCGTCCGCTGGCGGCTGTCGGTCACGCTTCCCGGTCATTGCTGCGGCCCGCGGTGTCGAGGTGCGCGCTGGTGTCGTCGTAGTCCAGGTGTTCGAAATCGCCGTGCGCCAGGTCGCCGTCGCGGATCACCGGCGGCACGCTGAAGGTGTGGTGCGGGGCCGGCGAGGGCACCGTCCATTCCAGACCGCGCGCGGCCTCCCAGGGCCGCGCCGGCGCGGGCGCGCCGCGCTTGAGCGAATGGAACAGGATGGCGAACATCATGAACGGCGTGAGGAACATGCCGAACGCGCCGATCGAGCTGATCAGGTTCCAGTCGGCGAACACCACGTTGTAGTCGGGGATGCGGCGCGGCATGCCGGCCAGGCCGAGGAAGTGCTGCGGGAAGAACAGCAAGTTCACGAACACCACCGACCACCAGAAGTGGACCTGCGCCCAGGTCTCGTTGTACATCCGGCCCGACCATTTCGGCCACCAGTAGTACACCGCGGCGATGATGCCGAACAGCGCGCCGGTGACCAGCACGTAGTGGAAGTGCGCGACCACGAAATAGGTGTCGTGGTACTGGAAGTCGGCCGGCACGATCGCCAGCATCAGCCCGGAGAAGCCGCCGATGGTGAACAGGATCACGAAGGCGATCGACCACAGCATCGGCGCCTCGAAGGTCAGCGAGCCGCGCCACATGGTGCTGACCCAGTTGAACACCTTCACCCCGGTGGGGATGGCGATGAGCATGGTGGCGAACATGAAGTAGATCTCGCCGCCCAGCGGCATGCCCACCGTGAACATGTGGTGGGCCCAGACGATGAACGACAGGAACGCGATCGCGGCGATGGCGTACACCATCGCCTGGTAGCCGAACAGCGGCTTGCGGCTGAAGGTCGGCAGGATTTCCGAGACGATCCCGAACGCCGGCAGGATCATGATGTAGACCTCGGGATGACCGAAGAACCAGAAGATGTGCTGGTACATCACCGGGTCGCCGCCGCCGGCGGCGAAGAAGAAGCTGGTGCCGAAGAACTTGTCGGTCAGCAGCATGGTCACCGCGCCGGCCAGCACCGGCATCACCGCGATCAGCAGGAATGCGGTGATCAGCCAGGCCCAGCAGAAGATCGGCATCTTCAGCAGGTCGATGCCGGGCGCGCGCATGTTGAGGATGGTGGCGATCACGTTGATCGCGCCCATGATCGAGCTGATGCCCATCATGTGGATGGCGAAGATGGTGAACGCCACGCTGTTGCCGCCCTGCAGGCTCAGCGGCGGGTACAGCGTCCAGCCGCTGGCCGGGCCGCCGCCTGGCAGGAACAGCGTCATCAGCAGCATGGTGAACGCGAACGGCAGGATCCAGAACGACCAGTTGTTCATGCGCGGCAGCGCCATGTCCGGCGCGCCGATCTGCAGCGGGACCATCCAGTTGGCCAGGCCGACGAAGGCCGGCATCACCCCGCCGAAGATCATCACCAGCGCATGCATGGTGGTCATCTGGTTGAAGAAGTCCGGGTTGACGTGCTGCAGGCCCGGCACCGCCAGCTCGGTGCGGATGATCACGCTCATTCCCGCACCGATGACGAACATCAGGAACGAGAACAGCAGGTACAGCGTGCCGATGTCCTTGTGGTTGGTCGAGAACAGCCAGCGCTCGACGAAGCCCTGCTTGTGGCCGTGCTCGTCGGTCTGGTGGTGGTCGGCGGTTGCGGTATGCGTGGACATGGCGTCTGCCTGGAATACTTTCGGTATGGGTCGATCAGGCCGCGGGGGTCGCGGCGGCGGGGGCGGTGCCGGTCTGCAGCGCGGGCTCCTCGCCCTCGGCCGCGTCCTCGATCATGTCGGGGTCGACGCCGCGCGGGGCGGTGCCGCTGCCTTCTTCGTCGATCACCGAGGGATCCTGCGGCGCCGAATCGGCCTTGCGCGCGGCCAGCCAGGTATCGAACTCGTCGCGCGGGACCGCGCGGACCACGATCGGCATGAAGGCATGGTCCTTGCCGCACAGCTCGGCGCACTGGCCGCGATAGACGCCGGGCTCGCGGATCTCGGTCCAGGCCTCGTTGACCAGGCCGGGGATCGCGTCCTGCTTCCAGCCCAGCGCCGGCACCCACCAGGAATGGATCACGTCGTCGGCGGTCACCACGAAGCGCACCTTGGTGTCGACCGGCAGCACCAGTTCGTTGTCGACGTCGAGCAGGTAGGCCGGGTGCGCGTCGAGCTCGGCGCGGGTGGTGGCGCGGTTCTGGCGCAGGCGGTCGCTCTCGCGGTCCATGCGGCTGGTGAAGGAGACGTCCTCGCCGATGTACTCGTAGGCCCACATCCACTGGTAGCCGGTGACCTTGACGGTCATCTCGGAGTCGCGCACGTCGTACATCGCGATCAGCTTGGCGGTGGCCGGCACCGCCATGACCACCAGGATGATGATCGGCACGATGGTCCAGATCACCTCGGCGGTGGTGTTGTGGCTGAACTGCGCCGCGACCGCGCCCTTGGACTTGCGGAACTTCACCATCGCCACGGCCATCGCGCCGAACACGATGACGCCGATGACCACGCAGACCCAGAGCACGAACATGTGCGCCTCGTAGGCGTTCTGGGAGGTGGCGGTGACGCCGCGCCCCATGTTCAGCTGCCAGCGCTGCGGATCGGCGGACTGCGCGAGCGCACCCGTGGACAGCGCCATCGCGGCGAGACCCAGGGCCCATTGCTTGAAACGACCGGCTTGCATCACTTTGGAACCCCGAATGCCTCGTTGGCGTCTGCTGGTGGCTGGCGGAAGCGCGACCGACCCCTCGCCCCGGGGAGTCCAGGGGCTGGATGGCGCGGTGGCGGGCTGCGGTTAACCCGCAAATGGTAGCTGCGGCAGGCATTTGCGGGCAAGTCGTGGCGCCGCGCCGTCCGCGGCTGAACGGCGTCACGGCCGCCCCGCGCTCCCCTGTCGCGGCGAACCGGCAGGCCCTAGAATCGCGGGCTTCGCCCGACCCCGGTGCCCCGTGCCCACCATCCTCTCCCCGGAACTGCCCGACCCGCCGCCGCCGGCGCGGGCCGCGATCACCGCCAGCTGGGCGCTGGACGAGACCGCGCACCTGCGCGCCCTGCTCGCCCAGGCGCGGCTGCCGGCCGAGGACGGCGCCGCGGTCCAGGCCGCGGCCGCCGACCTGGTGCGGCGGGTGCGCGCACGGGCCCAGGACCAGGGCGCGATCGAGGCCTTCATGCAGCAGTACGACCTCGGCAGCGAGGAGGGCGTGCTGCTGATGTGCGTGGCCGAGGCGCTGCTGCGCATCCCCGACCCGGACACCACCGACAGGTTGATCCGCGACAAGCTCGGCGAGGCCGACTGGAAGCGGCACATGGGCCGGTCCGAGTCGGTGCTGGTCAACGCCTCCACCTGGGGACTGATGCTCACCGGGCAGCTGGTGGACCTGGCCGACGACACCAAGCGCGACGTGCACAACGCCTTCCAGCGCGTGCTCGGGCGCGTCGGCGAGCCGGTGATCCGCCTGGCGGTGCGCCAGGCGATGCGGATCATGGGCCACCAGTTCGTGATGGGCCGCACCATCGACGAGGCGTTGGCGCGCGGCCGCAAGGGCCGCAACGCCGCCTACCGCTACTCGTTCGACATGCTCGGCGAGGCCGCGCTGACCGAGAAGGACGCGCAGCGCTACCTGCGCGCCTACCACGGCGCCATCGAGGCCATCGGCCGCGGCGGTCCGGGCGGCAGCTATGCCGGGGGCGACCCGTTCGCCGCGCCGTCGATCTCGGTGAAACTGTCGGCGCTGCACCCGCGCTACGAGCACGCCAAACGTCGGCGCGTACTGGCCGAGCTCGCTCCGCGGGTGCTGGCGCTGGCGCAGCGCGCCCGCGCCCAGGGCATCGGCTTCACCGTCGACGCCGAGGAATCCGAGCGCCTGGAGCTGTCCCTGGACGTGATCGCCGCCGCCTACGCCGACCCGTCGCTGGACGGCTGGGAGGGCTACGGCCTGGCGGTGCAGGCCTACCAGAAGCGCGCCCCGGCGGTGATCGACTTCGTCGTCGACCTGGCGCGCCGCCACGGTCGCCGCATCCCGCTGCGCCTGGTCAAGGGCGCGTACTGGGACAGCGAGATCAAGCGCGCCCAGGTCGAAGGCCACGACGGCTATCCGGTGTTCACCCGCAAGCCGAACACCGACGTGTCGTACCTGGCCTGCGCGCGGCGCATGCTCGAGGCCGCCGACGCGGTGTACCCGATGTTCGCCACCCACAACGCGCATACCATCTGCGCGGTGCAGCGAATGGCGTCCCTGTACCTGCCGGGCGCGCTGCGGCCGGAGACGGCGCCGTACGAGTTCCAGAAGCTGCACGGCATGGGCGACGACCTCTATGCCGAGGTGATCCCGCCCGAGCGCATGGGCGTGCCGTGCCGGGTCTACGCCCCGGTCGGCAGCCACGAGGACCTGCTGCCCTACCTGGTCCGCCGGCTGCTCGAGAACGGCGCCAACTCGAGCTTCGTCAACCGCATCAGCGACGAGGACGTGCCGATCGAGGCGCTGATCCAGGACCCGGTGGCGACCGTCGCCGCATTCGAGTGCCTTCCCCACCCCCGCATCCCGCTGCCGGTCGAGCTGTTCCGCAGCCAGGGCCACGACAGGAGCAATTCCATGGGCCTCAACCTCGCCGATGACGACCGCCTGCGCCAGCTGGCCGAACAGGTGAATGCAGCGGTGGCCGACTGGCGCGCGGCGCCGCTGGTGCCGGGCGCGCAGCCGTCGGGGCCGGAGATCGAGGTCACCAACCCCGCCGACCGCCGCCAGCGCGTGGGCCGCTGGCAGGCGGCCGATGCGGCCACGGTGGAGCGCGCCCTGGCCAACGCGGTGGCGGCGCAGCCCGGCTGGGACGCGACTCCGGCGGCCTCGCGCGCGGCGCTGCTGGAGCATGCCGCGGAGCTGCTGGAAGCGCGCATGGCGCAGTTCATCGCCCTGTGCACGAAGGAGGCCGGCAAGACCATCCCGGACGGCGTGGCCGAGGTGCGCGAGGCGGTCGATTTCCTGCGCTACTACGCCGGCCAGGCGCGCAAGCTGTTCGTGCCCGAGCCGCTGCCCGGCCCCACCGGCGAAACCAATACCCTGCAGCACGCCGGTCGCGGCGTGTTCGTCTGCATCAGCCCTTGGAACTTCCCGCTGGCGATCTTCACCGGCCAGGTGGCTGCGGCGCTGGCGGCCGGCAACAGCGTGATCGCCAAGCCCGCAGAGCAGACCAGCCTGGTCGGCTACTACGCGGTGCAGCTGCTGCACGAGGCCGGCATCCCGCGCGAGGTGCTGCAGTTCCTGCCCGGCGACGGCGCCACCGTGGGCGCCGCGCTCACCAAGGATCCGCGCGTGGCCGGCATCGCCTTCACCGGCTCCACCTTCACCGCGCGCGCGATCAACCGGGCGATGGCCGCGCGCGACGCCGCGATCGGCGTGCTGATCGCCGAGACCGGCGGCCAGAACGCGCTGATCGCCGATTCCTCGGCGCTGCCCGAGCAGCTGGTCAAGGACGTGCTGGGCTCGGCGTTCACCTCGGCCGGCCAGCGCTGCTCCGCCGCGCGCATCCTGTTCGTGCAGGACGACGTGGCCGACCGGGTCATCGAGATGCTGGCCGGCGCCATGGCGGAACTGCAGGTCGGCGACCCGGCCCTGCTGTCGACCGACGTCGGCCCGGTGATCGACACCGACGCGGTGAAGATGCTGGACGAGCATGCCGCACGCATGGCCACCGAGGCGCGGCTGATCGCCGAGGCCCCGGGCGGCGCGCACCTGGCCCACGGCACCTTCTTCCTGCCGCGGGCCTGGGAGCTGAAGTCGATCGACCAGCTCGAGGACGAGAAATTCGGTCCCGCCCTGCACGTGATCCGCTGGAAGGCCAACGAACTGGACAAGGTGATCGCGGCGATCAACTCCACCGGCTACGGCCTGACCCTGGGCATCCACTCGCGCATCGACGCAACCGTCGAGCGCATCGCCTCGCAGGCGCGGGTGGGCAACGTCTACGCCAACCGCAACCAGATCGGCGCGGTGGTCGGGGTGCAGCCGTTCGGCGGCCAGGGCCTGTCCGGCACCGGCCCCAAGGCCGGCGGTCCGCACTACCTGCCGCGCTTCGCCACCGAGAAGGCGGTGACCATCAACACCACCGCCGCCGGCGGCAACGCCTCGCTGCTGACGCTGGAGGACTGATCTCCCGAACCTCCCGGGCAAAGTCTCCCGTAGAGCGGAGCTTGCTCCGCTGCTCCCGGCTCCGGAGCCCGCGCATAGCGGAGCAAGCTCCGCTCTACGGAAAAGCGCGTTCCGTGGCGCCAGCCGCGGCCGAAGGCGCCCCCCCGGCGGCGGGGCGACCGGGCCCCTGTATCCAGCACACGCATCGCTCGCCTCCCGGGCGCGGAGAGACCACGCCGATGCGGCCCACCAAGATGAAGCCCGGTCTGGCAACCTCCTCCGCATGGCCTTCGACGCCTTCGCCCTGATCCTCGCCATGCTCGCCCTGGGCATGCTGTTCGCACGCGTGCGGGTGCTGCCGGACGCCGCCTCCGAGTCGCTCAACCTGGTGGTGCTGTACGTCTGCCTGCCGGCGGCGGTACTGCTGTACGTGCCGCGGCTGCGGTTCGAGCCCTCCCTGCTCGGCCTGGCCGCCACGCCCTGGCTGCTGGCCGCCGCCACCGTCGCGCTGGTGCTGCCGCTGGCGCGCCTGCTGCGCTTCCGTCGCGACGAACTCGGCGTAGTGCTGCTGTGCGTCGCGCTGGCCAACAGCAGCTTCATCGGCTACCCGATGATCCGCGCCCTGCTGGGCGACGACGCGCTCCCTTTCGCCGTGGTCTACGACCAGTTCGGCACCTTCGTGCTGCTGTCGACGTTCGGCCTGTACGTGATCGCCCGCTACAGCGGCGATGCACCGCCTTCGGCGCGCGAGATCGGCCTGCGCATCGTGCGTTTTCCGCCGCTGTGGGCGCTGGCGTTCGGCCTGACCCTGATGCCGGCGCAGCCGCCGGACTGGATCGCCCAGGGCCTGCAGCGGCTGGCCGACGCGATGCTGCCGCTGGTGATGCTGGCCGTCGGCCTGGCGATCCGCCTGCGGATCCCGCGCGGCGAACTGAAGCCACTCGCCACCGGACTGGCGCTGAAACTGCTGGTGATGCCGGCGCTGGCGCTGGCGCTCTCACTGCTGTTCGGCATGCAGGGGAAGATGCTGCAGGCCAACGTGCTCGAGTCGGCGATGCCGACCATGATCACCGCCGCGGCGCTGGCGATCTCCCACAACCTCGCCCCGCGCCTGGCCGCCGCCCTGGTCGCCTACGGCATCCTGCTGTCGCTGGCGACGCTGCCGCTGTGGGCGGCATTGCTCGAAGCCCTTGCGGGCTGAACTGCCCGCTGGACGGATTTCAGGGCCCGGTTGCGCAGGAGCGTCGCCGGCATGTTCCTGCAGAAGGATCGATTTCCTCCGCCGCCTTTCTCAGGCTGCGTCGTGCAGGATGATGCCCAATGTATGACGGGCTCCGCTCATGACGGCGCTCACACCGTGCCGCATCTTCACCCGGTAGTCGCCGCGCGCGCCGGGCACCGGCCGTTCGTTCACCGCGAACGCCACCGCATCGCCTTGCCGCAGGGGCACTACCGTCGCACGCGACTGCATGCGCGGGCGCTGCTCGGTCAGTACGAACTCGCCTCCCGTGAAATCGCGCCCCGGCTCCGATAGCAGTATCGTCACCTGGATCGGGAACACGTGCTCGCCGTAGAGGTCCTGATGGAGACGGTTGTAGTCTCCGGGGCCGTACTTCAGCAGCAGCGGCGTCGGCCGCGATTGCCCTGCCGCATGGCACTGCGAGAGGAACTCCGCATGCGCCTGCGGAAATCGAACCTCCGAACCGAGCCGCTGGTTCCAGCTGTTCGCGAGCGGCCGCAGAGACGCGTACAGTCCGGTCCGCAGCGTCTCGATGGGGTCCGGCAGCGGGTAGGAAAAGTAGCGATACTCGCCGCGGCCGAACCCATGCCGATGCATCACCACCCGCGAGCGAAAGCCCTCCTCGCAGCCGTATCGCGCGGCCGTGGCCCGACAGGCCCCCACGTCGAGCAGCCCCGGCAGCCGCGCCCATCCATCGGATTCCAGGCTCGCCTCGACGCCGCTCCAGTCGTGCCCGCCGAGCAAACCGCTGCTCATGCGGCACCCTCGCGTTCGAGCAAGGCGCGCTTGCGATCGACGCCCCAACGATACCCCGAGGGGGTCCCGTCCCGACGAACGACGCGGTGGCAGGGGATCGCCACCGCCAGCGGATTCGCTGCGCAGGCCTGGGCAACCGCGCGCACCGCCTTTGGTCGGCCGATCGCAGCGGCAATCTCCGCATAGCTCGCGGTTTTCCCCGCTCCGATCTTGCGCAACGCCTCCCACACCCGCTGCTGGAACGCCGTCCCCTGGATATCCAAGGGCAGGTCGAACCTGGACCGAGGCGATTCCACGAGCGCGATCGCGGCTGCCGCAGTCTGCTCGAAATCCGCGTCCGCCCCGACGAGGTCGGCCTGTGGAAAGCGTTTCTGGAGATCGTCCACCAGCGCCTGGGGGTCGTCGCCCAGAAAAATCGCACAGACGCCGACGTCCGTTGCAGCCACGATGATCGAGCCGAGCGAGCAATCGCCGACGGCGAACCGGATGCGCGTTCCCGGGCCGCCTGCCCTGAAGCGCCCAGGCGACATGCCCAGCGCCGCGGGTGCGGCTTCGTAGAAGCGGCCACTGGAACTGAAACCCGCGTCGTAGACTGCAGAAGTCACGCTGGGGGCGGTGGGCAGCGCCTGGCGCATGCGCTGCGAGCGCTGCGCCACCGCATACGCCCGCGGCGTCACGCCGGTGACGGACTTGAAGACCCGATGGAAATGGTAGGGGCTCATGCCGACCGCCTCGGCAAGTTGCGACAGCGGCAGAGGCGAGTCGTTCTGCTCGATCAACCGACACGCAGCGACCACCGCCTCCGCATTCCTCTCGCTTCGCGACCGGCCATTCGGCATGCACCGCAGGCAGGGCCGGAACCCCGCGCGCTCGGCCGCCGCGCAGCTCGCGTGGAACGCGATGTTCTCCGGCCGCGCGGCCCGCGCCGAGCACGAAGGGCGGCAGTAGACGCCGGTCGTGCGCACCGAATACACGAACTTGCCGTCTGCGTTGGGATCGCGCCGCTTCAGGGCGGCCCAGCAGGCGGACGGGTCAAGATGCCCGGATTTCATGCCACGACTCCCGATCGACCTGGACCCACCTTAGCGCCCACATGCCAGGCTCGCTCCCCGATCCTTGCTCGGCAATCCTGCGCCGGGATTGCATCGCAAGATTCGGATATGCGCAGGCCCCGGCATGACCGGAAGATGGCCGTTTCCACATGCGAGGATCGCCATGCTGACCCTATACGACTATCTTCCCTCGCAGAACGGCTACAAGGTGCGCCTGCTGCTGTCGCAGCTGCAGACGCCGCACCAGACTCGACTGGTCAGCATCTTCGAGGGCGCGGGGCAGGCGGCGGAGTACCGCGCGATCAACCCCACCGGTGCAGTGCCCGCGATCCGGCTGGACGATGGATCGGTACTTTCCGAGTCGAACGCGATCCTCGCCTACCTGGCCGAGGGAACGGAGTACCTCCCCGAAGGCAGGTTCCTGCGCGCCAAGGTGGCGCAGTGGATGTCCTTCGAGATCGATTACGTTCAAAGCACGATCGGTTCACTCAGGTACTGGGCCCTGACCGGAAAGCTCGAGCGGCGCCCCGAGGAACTCGTTGCGATGAAGCACGCCGGCGCCCGTCGTGCGTTGGGCGTGCTCGACGCGCACCTGGCTGCCACGCCATTTCTGGTGGATGGAGCGTACTCGGTCGCGGATATCGCGGTGTTCGCTTACGCACACCGCGCGGAGGAAGCAGGGATCGAGCTATCGCGCTACCCGGCGTTCATTTCGTGGGTGAAACGCATCCAGTCGCAGCCGCGGTTCCTCAGCCAGGTATTTCCCTATTCCATCGATCCTTACTCGTCCGGAGAGCTGGCCTGACTGGGGTGGACGCAGCGGTCGTCGGGTCTCGGCATCATACGTACATGTGCGGCCGTCGATCCCCGGCGCGTTGGCGCGACCCTCGCGGCTGAAATAGCGCGGCGGTCGCCCGTGGTGGCGGCAGCCAGCTGGACGCGATCGAGCGCAACGGCGAGCTCACTCCCGCGCGAACAACAAAAAGCCCCGCCGAAGCGGGGCTTTTCGCGAAGCGATGACGCGGTGGATCAGAACCGGTACTGCGCCGAGATGCCGAACAGGTTGGCGCCGCCGTCGTAGGTGCCGGTCAGGCGCGAGCCGCTGCTCGAGACCAGGTCCACTTCCGGGTCGTCGGCCATCTGGATGCGGGTGTAGGCCGCGGAGATTTCCATCTGGTCGGATGCCGCCCAGCTCAGGCCGATCGCGTACCAGTTGCGGTCCTGGTCGGGCATGCGCGGGGTGCGGTGCTGGAAGGCGATCGGCGACTCGTCGCGGCCGATGCCGCCGCGCAGGGTGAAGCGGTCGTTGAGCGCGTACTCGGCGCCGACGGTGTAGAACCAGCTGTCGTGCCAGTTGTAGTCCTCGGCCGAGTCCGGCTGCGCGGGATTCTCGAACTGGATGCGCACTTCCTCCATCGAGCTCCAGCCGGTCAGCGCGGTCTCCGCCATCAGGGTGAGCTGGTCGTTGACCCGCCAGCTGCCGCTGAAGGTATGGGTGCTCGGCAGCACCAGGCGCGCGCCGCCGCCGGTGTCGACGAACTGGCCGGTACCGGCCAGGATCGGCGCGACGTTGGAAGGCACGGTGAAATCGGCATGGCCGCTGATCTCGTGCTTGATCTCCGACCGGTAGGCGTAGCCCAGCGAGACGCGCTCGGTCGGGCGGAAGCTCAGTCCGCCGACCCAGCCCAGGTTGGTGTCGTCGCCCTCGATCGAGATGAAGCCGTCGTTCTTCTGCGGGCCGTACGGGCCGGTGACCGGATCGGGCTGGAAGCACAGCGGCTGGGTGGCCGGGTTGGCGCACAGCGAGCTGCCGAAGTCGATGGCGTTGGACAGGGTGACGTCGGCGCGCTCGATCACCGCGCCGAAACCGACCGAGAAGCGGTCGCTGATCTCGACCGCGGCAGAGAGGGTGAGGTCGACGATGCGCACGTCGGACTCGACCGCGTGGTAGCGGCCCACCCAGTCGGAGTCGTACTCGGTCTTCAGGCCGAACGGCGCGCTGACCATGGCGCCCAGGGTCAGGTACTCGAAGCGGTCGCTGAGCGGCAGGATGAAGGACATCGCCGGCACCGGGGTCAGGCCGCCGGCATCGCCGCCGTCGCCGCCGGTCAGCGGCTGCTGCAGCGGGCTGCCCGCGGCCGCGCTGCCGCCGCCGTTGAATTCGAACGAGAGATCGATCGCGGTGACGTCGCCCTGCACGGTGGTGCGATCGAAGGTGGACATCATCGCCGGGTTGTTGACCACCACCGAGGCATCGCCCCAGGCGGAGGCGGAACCGGCCATCGCGCGGCCCTGGGCCTTGACGCTGTTCTCGCGCAGCTCGAATGCGGACGCGTGCGCCTGGCCGGCGCCGGCGAGCGCAGCGGCCACGCCGAGCGCCAGGACGGAAAGGGAGCGGGTGCGGGGGGAAGTATGCATTGCTATGGTCTCTCCGATGACTTAATTGGTTTGACGCGCCGCAACATGCCAGGCCTTGTCCCGGCCCTGTGCCTGCATCGGAAGCCCCTCCCGACCGCGGCGCCGGGCGCACTATAACCGTACCCGGGCGTGTGGTCACGGGAACTGCGACACGAATCCGCCGCGGTCGATACTGAACAGGTATCGTGGCCGCTTCCCGCCTACGCCGCCGGCATGTTCGTTTCCATTCCCACCCACGCCCGACCGGGCTTCCGCTGGGCCACCCCGCTGCTGTGCGCGCTGCTCTGGCTCGCCTACCTGTGGGCGAGCATGCGCCCGGACAGCGTGCAGCACGACCTGCTGCTGGAATGGGGCGCCCTGAGCGGCGGCCTGGCGCCGACCGACCTGCTGCGTTCGTGGTCGGAAGCCGAGCGCTGGCTGCGCCTGCTGAGCGCGCTGTTCCTGCATGCCGACTGGGCGCACCTGCTCGGCAACCTGGTGTTCCTGCTGATCTTCGGGCTGCCGGCCGAGCGGGCGATGGGGCCGTGGCGGTTCCTCGGCCTGTTCCTGCTCGGCGGCGCCTTCGCCAACTTCATCGCCGCCCTGGCCATCGGCGCGCCGGACCGGCTGATCATCGGCGCCAGCGGCGCGGTCTCGGCGCTGATCGGCGCCTATCTCGCGCTGTTCCCGCGCGCGCGGCTGGGGGTGGTGCTGCCGCTCGGGCTGTTCCTGGAGTTCGTGCGCGCCCCGGCGTCGCTGCTGATCGGCATCTGGGCGCTGCTGCAGGTGGTGTTCGCCTACATCGGCCCCGCCTTCGGCATGGTGGCCTGGGCGGCGCACGTGGGCGGGTTCCTGTTCGGGGCGGTGTTCGCGCTGGCCTCGCGCGGCGCGATCGCCCGGCGCCTGCGCCGGCGGCAGGGGTACTAGCAACGAGATGGGTGGAGCTGGTCGCGAGACCAGGCTGTAGGCGACCGCCGAGCCGATGGGGCGAATCGATAGCCAGACCTCTGGCATCATCGCCTGCCCGATCGGAGCTGCCCGCGGCCTTCGCGGCCATGGGCCGCTCCTACGGGAGCATGCCGGATGCGCGGAAGAACACCGGCATGTGCCATGGGTGCGGTAGCCAGCGCGGTGGGGCATGCGACGAACCACCGCCAGCCATTGCCGACCGCTATCATTCGCCAATCGCGCGAATATACTCGCCGCATGGTCAAGCCGCTCTACAAGGTCAGCTTCCTCAACCACGGCAAGGTCTACGAGCTGTACGCGCGGCGCGTGCACAGCGGCAGCCTCTGGGGCTTCACGGAGGTCGCCGACCTGGTGTTCGACGTCCACGACGGCGTGGTAGTGGACCCCACCGAGGAGCGCCTGCGCGACGAGTTCGCCGACACCCGCGTGCTGCACCTGCCGATGCAGTGCATCCTGCGCATCGAGGAGGTCGAGAAGAAGGGGCAGTCGGCGATCCGCGATGCCGGCTCGGGCGAAAAAGTCGTCACGCCATTTCCCCTGCCCGCCAAGCCGCGCTGACGCGCTAGGAGACCCGCGCATGCAGCATCCCGTCCGTATCGCGCTGCTCTCGGCCCTCGCCGCCGCCCTGTTCGGCTGCGAGCGCACGCCGAGCCCCGCCGACGGGCCCTCGCCCGCCGCCGCACCGGCGGCCGGCGGCGACAACGGGTTCGAGGTGCAGGTGGAGCTGTCCGACACCGCCCGGCGCGCGCTCGCAGCGGCCGGCGAGAGCGTCGTGGTCTCGGCCGACTATTTCGGCTATCCGACCGTCGCGGCGCAGCAGCGCGAACTCCCCGGCACCGGGGAGGGCTGGCTGACCCTGCACGAGCAGAAGATCGAACTCGAGGGCGCCGGCACCGCGACGTTCGCGCCGGTGGCGCTGGATCCCGGGCAACTGCAGCTGGTCGAGCGCGGCCGTGCGCAGCTGCTGATCAACGTCTACTCCGGACGCAGGTCGTCCGAGGACAACCTGCTCGACTGCGGCACCTTCCAGGACGCGCTCGCGGTCGCGGTGCGCGGCGGCGTGCACATCGAGTGCAAGCTGATCGCCGAGTAGCGGACCCACGGAAACCGGCCCCTGCGCGGGCCCTCCATAGGAGCGGCCCATGGCCGCGAAGGCCGCGGGAGGCTCCGGCCGGATCGGCGGCGATCCCGGGCATGACCAACCGCGCCGGCCTTCGCGCGCATGGCGCGCTCCTACAGGGAACGACCGACAGGGGGAACGCCAGGCGCCGCCGGGGTCCGCTTCAGCGGCGCGCGTTCGCGACGCTGGCGGCAGCCGTCGGCGGCGGTGCCGGCGTCGGGCTCTTCAGCTCGGCCAGCGCCGCGTCGATCGGGCCGTCGCCGTCGAGCACCTCGCCGGCGTTGTCGCCCGGCAGTCCTTCCTCGTCGCCGCGCAGGTGCCCCGGCAGCGCCGCTTCCGAGTACTCGCGGGCGAGGCTCGCCGGGCGATTTTCCGCCTGCAGCACCACGTCCGGATCGATGCCGCGCGCCTGGATCGAGCGCCCGCTGGGAGTGTAGTAGCGCGCGGTGGTGAGCTTGACCGAGTCGCCGTTGTCCAGCGGCAGCACGGTCTGCACCGAGCCCTTGCCGAAGGTGCGGCTGCCGACGATGCGCGCGCGGCCGTTGTCGCGCAGCGCTCCCGCCAGCACTTCCGAGGCGCTGGCCGATCCGGCATCGACGATCACCGCCACCGCGGCGCCGTCGAGCAGGTCGCCGGGGGTCGCGGAGAACTCGGCATCGCTGATGCTGATGCGGCCGCGGGTGCTGACGATCGCTCCGGCTTCGAGCAGGTCGTCGGCGATCTGCACCGCCGAGGTCAGCAACCCGCCCGGGTTGCTGCGCAGGTCCATCACCAGGCCGCGCAGCGGCCCTTCGGCCTGCAGTTCGCGCAGGGTGCGCTGGAATTCGGCGGCGGTGTCCACCTGGAAGGCGGCGATGCGGATGTAGGCGTAGCCCGGCTCGAGCATGCGCCCGCGCACGCTGGCCACGCGGATGATCTGGCGCTCGACCGGGATCTCCAGCGGTTCGGCGGCCCCTTCGCGCAGCACGGTGAGCACCACCGAGGTCCCGGGCTCGCCGCGCAGCGGGCCATCGCCATCGTGGCTGGAGGGGGTGAAGGTTTCGCCGTCGGCGGCGACGATGGTGTCGCCGCTGCGGATGCCGGCACGCTCGGCGGGAGTCTCGTCGATCGGCGCCACCACGCGCAGGCTGCCCTCGGGCAGCTGCATCACCTCCACGCCGATGCCGCCGTAGGCGCCGGTGGTGCTCTCGTCGAAGGCTTCGGCGGCCTGGCCCTCCAGGTAGGCGCTGTGCGGATCCAGGTCGAGCAGCAGACCGCGGATCGCCGACTGCATCAGCGCGCTGTCGTCGACGGGCTCGACATAGGCGTCCCTGACCGCGTTGAAGACGGCGACGTAGCGGCGGATCTCCGCCAGCGGCACGCGGGTCGAGCGGCTCTCGGCGGCATCCGGGTCGTCGCTGGCGCCGACGGCGCGGACCGGGTCGCGCGGCTCCGGATCGGCCGCCTGTTCCGGCGGCGCCGGGTTCCGCTCCTCGGCCGGCGCCGCAGGCGGCTCCGCGGGGTCGCCGGCAGGCGCGAGCCCGTCGCCCTGCCGCTCCTCCGCGGCAGGATCGGCTTCGTCCGCCTGGACGGGCGGGTCCTCCTGCACGGCTTCGTCCGCCCGGGCGGGCGCTTCCTGGGCGGGCGCTTCCTGGGCGGGCGCTTCCTGGGCGGGCGCTTCCTGGGCGGGCGCTTCCTGGGCGGGCGCTTCCTGGGCGGGCTCTTCCTGGGAGAGCTCTTCCTCGGCGGGCGCTTCCTCGGCGGGTTCGGCCCCGGCCGGCGGCGCCCCCGCGTCGGCATCCGCGTCCTCCGGCGCCGCGGCCGGTGGCGGCGACGGCTGCGGCCGCGCGGCGGGCTCCTGCGCGTGCAGGGGCGCCAGCAACAGGCCGGCGAGGGCGAACGACAGCAGGAGGTAGCGCATTCAGGCGGCTCCGGGAGGGACCAGTTTCAGACCGCGCGATGCGACCCGGGTTCGCCCGATTATGCACGCAGCGGTCGGGGGGCAGCGGCTGCCGTTCAGCGTTTCTGCAGCCACGCCGCGGGATCGATCGGCTTGCCGTCGCGGCGCAGCTCGAAGTACAGCGCCGGCTGGCCCTGGCCGCCGGAGCTGCCGACGCTGCCGACGGCGTCCCCGCGCCTCACCCGGTCGCCGACCTCGCGCGCCAGCGCGTCGTTGTGGGCGTACAGGCTCATGTGGCCGTTGCCGTGGTCGACGATGGCGATCAGGCCGTAGCCGGTCATCCACTCGGAGAACACCACGGTGCCGTCGGCGACCGCCTGCACCGGGGTGCCGGCGGCCGCACCGATCAGCACTCCCGAACTGGCGCGGCCGTCGGGCATCCGCCCGCCGAAACCGGCCAGCAGCGTCCCGGACAGCGGCCAG
>NZ_JACCKA010000074.1 GCF_013425525.1 Luteimonas salinisoli
TCCTCCAAGGAACCAACTGCCAGACGCGGCGATTCATTGACGCAGCCCCGTGGCGACGGTGATGGATCCCCGCAACGGATGGGACTGCCTGGCGCGGCGACGGTGATGGATCTTCGCAACGGATCGAGCTGCCTGGCGCGGCGCGGCTACCAGCGCGGGCTGCGGGTCAGCGGCGGGGCCTCGCGCTGGCGGTCGTAGGCGCGCAACTCGTCGCGCAGGTGGGCGATGCGCTGGCGGCCCAGGGCGTTGCGCTGCTCGTCCAGCAGCACCCCGTCGAGCAGCTCGGCCATCCGCTGCGCGGTCGGCTGCATCGCGTCCCAGGCATCGAGCGCGCTCACCGGCGCCGGCAGGGTCAGGAAAAAGGCGATCGCCGGCGTCTCCAGCGCCTGGATCTCCGCCATCTCGAAGCTGCCCGGCTTGCGGATGTTGGCCACACTGAAAATCGGCCCGCGTTCCGGGTGCCCTTCCACCAGCCGATGGAACACGCTCATGTGGCCGTAGGTCAGACCGGCCTTCTCCGCCGCCACCACGATGTCGGGCCCGCGCAGCACCTGCCCGGCGCGCGCGGCGATGTACAGGGTGACGATCTTGTCGAAGTCCTCGCTGACCCGCCGCCCCAGCTCCGAATTCGGCGCGGCGGGCTCGCCCACGGCGCTGTCGAACAGCTCCATTTCGGCCTGCACCGCCTCCTCGGCGGCGTCGCCGTCGGCGGCCAGCTCCTCCTCGAGCTGGGCGCCGAGGGTCGGCTCCATGCGCGGCCGCTCGCCGCGCTCGGCGGTCTTCAGCCGCCGCCCCTGCGAGTTCTGCCGCGGCCGGGTGCCGAAATACCAGATGGCGGCGATCAGGAACGCGCTCGCCACCAGGATCCAGATCCGCATCAGCCATTCGTCCGACATCGTCGTCTCCTCGCGGTAGATGGGAGGCCAGTCACCGCACCCTCGAAAGTGCGGCCGGCGCGGCTCAGGCGGCCCCCGCCAGCCGCGCGGCCTCGGCCAGGTCGACCGACACCAGCCGGCTGACCCCGGGCTCGCGCATGGTAACGCCCGACAGCTGCCGCGCGGCCTCCATCGTCGACTTGTTGTGGGTGACGAACAGGAACTGCACCTTCTCGCTCATCTCCAGCACCATCGCCGTGAAGCGGCCGACGTTGGCCTCGTCCAGCGGCGCGTCCACCTCGTCGAGCAGGCAGAACGGCGCGGGGTTGAGCCGGAAGATCGCGAACACCAGCGCCACCGCGGTCATCGCCTTCTCGCCGCCGGACAGCAGCGAGATGTTCGAGACCCGCTTGCCGGGCGGCCGCGCCATGATCGCCACGCCCGTGTCCAAGAGGTCCTCGCCGGTCAGTTCCAGATAGGCATGGCCGCCGCCGAACAGCCGCGGGTACAGCTCCTGCACCCCCGAGTTCACCCGGTCGAAGGTGTCCTTGAAGCGGCCGCGGGTTTCGCGGTCGATCTTGCGGATGGCGTCCTCCAGGGTCTCCAGCGCCGAGGTGAGGTCGGCGTCCTGGCGATCCAGGTATTCCTTGCGCTCGGCGGCCTCGGCATGCTCCTGGATCGCCGCCAGGTTGACCGGCTCGAGCCGGCGCAGCTTGGCATCGAAATCGGCCACCGCCTTCTCCCAGCCCGCCGGCTCGGCGTCTCCGGGCAGTCCCTCGAGCACGCTCTCGAGTTCGAAGCCGGCCTCGGCCACCGCCGTCGATAGTTGTTCGGTGCGGATCGCCAGCGCCTGCTGGTCGAGCCGGCGCTGCGAGATCGCCTCGCGCTGGGCCAGCGCCTGTTCGTCGCGCTGCTGGCGCACCTGCTCGAAGCGGCGCAGCTCGTGCTCCACCCCTTCCAGCGCCGCCCGCGCCGAGTTGAGCGCGTTGTCGGCGACTACGCGCTGCTCCAGCGCGCTCTGGCGCTCGGCCTCGAGGTCGCGGACCGGGACGTCGCCCTCTGCGAGCTGGGCATTGAGCTGCTCGAGCCGGCTGTCGAGCTGGCCGCGCTGCCCGCCCATCCGTTCCAGCGCCTGCGTCAGCGCCTGCACCTGGGCGCGCTGCGACTCCAGGGTCAGCGCCAGCGCGTGCGCGGCGTCGCGCGTGGCGCGGGCGGCGTCGCGGGCGGCGTCGCGGGCCTCGGCGAGGCGGCGGCGCTCGGCTTCCAGGGCCTGGCGGGCGGCTTCCAGCTCGGCCATGCGCGTCACCGCGTCCTCGAGCTGCGCGCGCGACTCGCGGGTCTGCCGCGCGCCGGCGTCGAGGGTCTCGTGCAACTGTTCGAGTTCCGCGTCGATCTTCTCGATGCGGTTGCGCGCCGAATCCAGCCGCCCCTGCTGGCTCTGCAACTGGCCGGCCAGCTCGGAGACGCTGCGATGGGCCATGTACAGCGCCCGCTGCGCGTCCTCGCGCTGCTGCTCGGCCACCAGCAGCCGGTCGCGCCGTGCGGTGATCTCCTCCTCCAGCGCCGCCTCGCGCTCCTGCAGGGTGGCGATCGCCGCGCGCAGCTCCTGGATCTCGCGTTCGCGCAGCAGCGCGCCCTGCTTCGCCGCGCCCGAGCGCAGCACCCGCACCCAGCCGGCGCCGAGGCGCTCGCCGCCGCGGGTGATCACCGAATCGCCGGCGTCCAGCCGCCCCTGCAGCGCGCCCGCCTCCTCCAGGGTCTCGGCCACGTGCAGCCGCGCCAGCAGACGGCGGATCGCCAGCGGTCCGCGCACCTTCGCGGCCAGCGAGGTCGGGGCGAACTCCGCAGCGCCGGCCTCGGCCGCCACCAGCGCCAGGCGACCCTCGCCGAGATCGCCCAACGCCGCGACCAGGGCCTGCGGGTCCTCGACCAGCACGCCCTCGATCAGCTGCCCGAGCGCGCCCTCGACGGCGTTTTCCCAGCCGGGCTCGACATCGAGCCGCTCGCCGACGCGGGCGGCCGAGTCCAGGCCCTGGCGGCGCAGCCACTCCACCGCCGCGCCCTGCTCCTGGCCCAGCGCCGCGTGCTGCAGCGTCTCCAGCGATGACAACCGGCCGCGCGCCTCCTGGGCGCGCTTGCGGGTTTCCGAGATCTCGTTCTGGGCGCTGCGCTGCTCGTCCTGCAGCGCCAGCGCCGCCTGCTTGCGCGCCTCGAGGTCCGCAACCAGCGTCTCCAGCCCCGCCTTCTGCTCGTCGTGCTGCGCCTGCACGCCCTCGAACGCCGCCGCCAGCGCCTCCAGGTCCAGCCCGGCGCGCTCTGCGGTCAGGGTCTCGCGGCGGCGGTCCGCCTCCAGCGACTGCCGGTCCAGGTAATCGACGCGGGTGCGCTCGACGTCGGCTCCGCGCGCGGCCTCGGCGCTCTCGCGGCTGTGCCCGTCCCAGCGCTGCTGCCAGTCGGCCAGGGCCGTCTCGGCCTCGCGCAGGGCCTCCTGGCGCGCCTCGTCCTCGGCCTGCAGTTGCTCCAGGCGCGGCTCGGCCTCGACGATCGCCTCCTGCAGGGCATCCAGCCGCTGCCGGTCGCCGCTGATGTGCTCGCCGATCTCGGCCAGCGCGCCCTGGGCTTCCTCGTGGGCCCGGCGCAATCGCTCGGACAGGTCGCGCTGGTGGGCGATCTGCTGCTCGACGCGGGCCAGGGTGCTGCCGACCTCGTAGACCCCCGCCTGCGCACGGTTGAGCGCCTCGCCGGCCTCCTGCTGGCGTACCCGTCCGGTCTCGATCTCGCGCTCGGCCTCGCGCTGCTCGGCGATCAGCTGCTGCAGCCGCGTCTCCTCCTGCGACAGGCCCTCGCGCAGCGCCTGCAGCTGCGCGTTCACGCCGCGGTATTCCAGCGCCTTCCACTCGGCGTCGCGCACCTTGCGCTCGGCCTGGATCGCGGTGTACTGCTCGGCCTGGCGGGCCTGGCGCCGCAGGTGCTCGAGCTGCTTGCCGACCTCCTCGCGCAGGTCGTTGAGGCGGTCGAGATTCTCGCGGGTGTGGCGGATGCGGGTCTCGGTCTCCTTGCGCCGCTCCTTGTACTTGGAGATGCCGGCGGCCTCCTCGAGGTACACGCGCAGGTCCTCGGGGCGGGCGTCGATGATCTGGCTGATCATCCCCTGCTCGATGATCGAATAGCTGCGCGGCCCGAGGCCCGTGCCCAGGAACAGATCGGTGATGTCGCGACGGCGGCAGCGGGTGCCGTTGAGGAAGTAGGTGCTCTGGCCGTCGCGGCTGACCGTGCGCTTGACCGAGATCTCGTTGAACGCGGCGTATTCGCCGCTGATGGTGTGGTCGGAGTTGTCGAACACCAGCTCCACCATCGCCTGCGAGACCGGCTTGCGCGCCGAGGATCCGGAGAAGATCACGTCGGTCAGCGAATCGCCGCGCAGGCGGCTGGCGGTGCTCTCGCCCATCACCCAGCGCACCGCGTCGATGATGTTGGACTTGCCGCAGCCGTTGGGCCCGACCACGCCGGTCATGTTGGTCGGCAGGTGCAGCGTGGTGGGATCGACGAAGGACTTGAATCCGGACAGCTTGATCGTGGACAGGCGCATGCGGCGGTCGGGAGGCCTTGGCGGGCCGCGGCCCGGCCGCGGCGCACGAAATGAGAAAAAGGATCGAGAACGATCCGTAACTGATTGAATCAATAGCAGGAACCGCGGCAAGATGCCGCGGCGAGCAACGAGTATACGGGCACCCGCGAAGCCGCGTCAGCCATCGCCGACGGGTGCCGGGCCGTGGGGCCTGCTTGGCTGCGCGGGCTCCGGGGGCGGGAGCAGCGGAGCAGGCTCCGCTCTACGGTGGGGCGGGACCGGCGGCTGTCCGTTGCGCCGCCGCGCATCGCGCGCCTGTAGAGCCGAGCTTGCTCGGCTGCGCGGGCTTGGGCTCCGGAGGCGGGAGCAGCGGAG
Organism: Luteimonas salinisoli; assembly: GCF_013425525.1. Lineage (GTDB taxonomy): Bacteria > Pseudomonadota > Gammaproteobacteria > Xanthomonadales > Xanthomonadaceae > Luteimonas > Luteimonas salinisoli. The sequence continues at coordinate 4,819 of NZ_JACCKA010000074.1, forward strand.
CAAGCTCCGCTCTACGGGGGGGCATGGCAGCGCGGCGGGTTCGGGGGTCGCGGTGCAGGCACAATCCTCCGATGTCCAGCCAACCGCCGCCCGCCGGGCGCCCGAACCCGAGCCTGCGCGAGCGCTTCCACGCGATGCGCAACCTGCCGCCGTTCCTGAGGCAGGTCTGGGCGGCCAGCCCGGCGCTGGCGCTGTCGAGCCTCGGGCTGCGCGTGCTGCGCGCCTTCCTGCCGATCCTGATGCTGTACGTCGGCAAGCTGATCATCGACGAGGCGGTGCGCCTGGTCGCCCTCGACCTCGCCTTCGACTCGATGGATGCCGCCTGGCGCGGCGGCCTGCTCGACCGTCTGCTGTGGCTGCTGGGGATCGAGTTCGCGCTGGCCATCGCCTCGGACCTGCTGGGCCGCGCGGTGGCCTACGCCGAGTCGCTGCTCTCGGAGCTGTTCACCAATGCCACCAGCGTGCGGCTGATGGAGCACGCGGCGACGCTCGACCTGGAGGACTTCGAGGACCCGGAACTGCAGGACCGCCTCGACCGCGCGCGGCGCCAGACCATGGGGCGGATGAACCTGATGGGCCAGCTGGCCGGCCAGCTGCAGGACGCGATCACCGTCGCCAGCTTCGCGGTCGGCCTGCTGGTCTATGCGCCATGGCTGATCCTGCTGCTGGCGGTGGCGCTGGTGCCGGCGTTCATCGGCGAGGCGCATTTCAACGCGATGAACTACTCGCTGAACTTCCAGTGGACGCCGGAGCGGCGCCAGCTGGAATACGTGCGCCAGACCGGCGCCAGCGTCGAGACCGCCAAGGAGGTGAAGATCTTCGGCCTGCACCGGTTCCTGATCGAGCGCTACCGCGGCCTGGCCGATCGCTTCTTCCGCGCCAACCGCGCGCTGGCGCGGCGGCGCGCGATCTGGGGCACGCTGCTGGCCGCGCTCGGCACCCTCGGCTACTACGTCGCCTACGCCTACATCGCCTGGCGCACGGTGCGCGGCGACTTCTCGATCGGCGACCTGACCTTCCTGGCCGGCAGCTTCCGGCGCCTGCGCCAGCTGCTGGAGGGCCTGCTGACCGGGTTCTCGCAGGTCGCCGGCCAGGCGCTCTACCTCGACGACCTGTTCTCGTTCTTCGCCGTCGAGCCGGAGATCCGTTCGCCGCCGCGGCCGGCCCCATTCCCGAAGCCCATCGTCCGGGGCTTCGTGTTCGAGAACGTCGGCTTCCGCTATCCGGACGCCGAGCGCTGGGCGGTACGGCGCCTGGACTTCGAGTTGCGCGCCGGCGAGGTGCTGGCGCTGGTCGGCGAGAACGGCGCCGGCAAGACCACCGTGGTCAAGCTGCTGGCGCGGCTCTACGATCCGGACGAGGGGCGGATCCTGCTCGACGGCCGCGACCTGCGCGAATACGACCCGGACGCGCTGCGCGCCAATACCGGGGTGATCTTCCAGGACTTCGTGCGCTATCACCTCACCGCCGGCGAGAACATCGGCGTCGGCCGGGTCGACGCCATGGACGACGAGGCGCGCGTCCGCGACGCCGCGCGCCGGGCGATGGCGGACGAGGTGATCGCCGCCCTGCCCGGCGGCTACGACCAGCTGGTCGGCCGGCGCTTCCGCAGCGGCGTGGACCTGTCCGGCGGGCAATGGCAGAAGATCGCCATCGCCCGTGCCTACATGCGCGACGCGCAGGTGATGATCCTCGACGAGCCCACCGCCGCGCTCGACGCGCGCAGCGAGTTCGAGGTGTTCCGGCGCTTCAAGGAACTCTCGGAGCGGCGCACCGCGGTGCTGATCTCGCACCGCTTCTCCAGCGTGCGCATGGCCGACCGGATCCTGGTGCTGGACCAGGGGCTGCTCGAGGCCAGCGGCACCCACACCGAGCTGATGGCCCAGGGCGGCCGCTACGCGGAACTGTTCGAGCTGCAGGCCGCCGGCTACCGCTGAACGCGATGTTGCGCTGCCGCGGCGACTGTGAGGGCCGGCACAGCCCGGCGCTCGCGCGCGCACCGCAGCGGTGCGTCTGCCCCGAACTGCGCATCCGGTCATCTCCTGCGCGTTGACGGCCGCTGCGCGTCCTCTCTAGCGTCGGCCGGACGATGGCCACCCCGACCCAGCCGGCGGACTCCCCTGCGGCTCCACGCCGCTCGCCGCTGCTGCCCGCGGCCCTGCTGCTGGCGCTGGCGCTGGTGGCGCTGCTGGCCTGGCAGAACCGCGAGCTGCGCCAGCAGCGCGACTGGCTCGGCGAGCGCGCCACCCGGCCCTACCACGGCATGTACGTGCCGGAGATCGCGGTGGACGGGATCGACGGCCAGGCGCTCGTGCTGGGCCGCGCGCAGGGCGGGTTCCAGGTGCTCTATTTCTTCGCTCCGCAGTGCCCGTATTGCCTGGAATCGGTGCCGATGGTGCGCGCCCTGGCGGCGCGGCTGCAGCAGGCGTTCGGCGGCCGCGTGCAGATGATCGGCGTCGGCGATGCGGCGGCGGCGACGCTGCAGGCCTACGTGCGCGAGCACCGGCTCGATTTCCCGGTCGCCGCGGTCCAGGACCGCCGCACCCTGATGCTGTACCGCGGCAGCAGCGTGCCGTTGGTGCTGGTCGTCGGCGCCGACGGCCGGGTACTGCATTCGCAGCTCGGCACCCTCGACACCATGGACCAGGTCGGTTCGATCCTGGCCGCGATGCGTACGGAAACGCCCCCCGCGGCCGCCACGCCAACAAGGAGCACACCATGAAGCGTTCGAAAGTCTCGCTGCGCAAGCTGCTGCTCGCGGCCGCCTTCGCCGGGGCCATGGGTTTCGGGACCATGCAGGCCGTCGCCAGCGGCACCGCGGAGAAGGCCCAGTCCAACTCCTGCAGCTGGGTCTGCGAGTCCGACTGTCCGGGCTTCGGCGGCAGCTACATCGCCGGCGTCTGCTACTGCTGCGGCTGAACCGCAGCACCCGGGGACCCGCCGCGCGGGTCCCCGCTCAGAACAGGGTGCGCTGATCGTCGGCCGGGGCCGAGTAGTCGAGCCGGCCGTCGACGATCCGCGCCGGGCCGGTCCACGGGTGCGCCTGGCTGCGACCGCCCGGCTGCAGGTGCAGCACCTCCCAGCCGCGCGCCTTGAAGTCGTCGGCGATCAGGCCGCGATGGCATTGCCACCACAGCACCTCCGCGCACATCACCGCAGTCGGTACGGCGGCGGCGAGCGTCTCCAGCCGCTCCCGCCCAATGGCATAGCCGGGCGTGGCCATGTAGTCGGCGTAGCCGCGGAAGCCGGCGTTGCGCCAGCCCGTACTCGGCGAATCCGGGCGCGCCGGGCGCCGCCCGCCGAGTTCCGGGATCGGCTCATAGGAGATTTCCGCGCGCGGCAGTTCCCGGGCCATGGCCTCGGCGGCGTACTGCGGGTGACGCCGGGAGCCGGGGTATCGGCGCACGTCGGCGACGGCGGCGATCCCGGCATCGCGCAGCAGCGCGACGAAAGCGTCCCAGTCGTGGGTGGAGTGGCCGACGGTCCAGAGCGTGCGGGTCATGGCGGCAGTCTGCCGGACACCGGGCATGGACCGTGTCGAGACGGCGCCGGGGGGGCGGACCCTTCCTCGGCTACAATGGACGCAGTCCGCTTCGCTCCCCTCCCCGCATGTCAGCCGCCTTTGGCACCGAGACGGTGCTGGACGTCCGTCACTGGACGGACGACTACTTCAGCTTCACCACCACCCGCGACGACGGTTTCCGCTTCGACAACGGCCAGTTCGTGATGATCGGCCTGGAGATCGACGGCAGGCCGCTGATGCGCGCGTATTCGATCGCCAGCGCCAACTGGGAGGAGCAGCTGGAGTTCTTCAGCATCAAGGTCGCGGACGGGCCGCTGACCTCGCGGCTGCAGCACATCCGCCCGGGAGAGCGGATCCTGATCGGGCGCAAGCCCACCGGCACGCTGCTGATCCACGACCTGCACCCCGGCCGCAACCTCTACCTGCTCGGCACCGGCACCGGCCTGGCGCCGTTCCTTGCGGTGATCAGGGATCCGGCCACCTACGAGCGGTTCGAGCGGGTGATCCTGTGCCACGGCGTGCGCCGCGCCGCCGACCTGGCCTACCGCGACTACATCGTCAACGAGCTGCCGCGGCACGAGTTCCTGGGCGAGGAGATCGCCGCCAGGCTGCGCTACTTTCCCGCCGTCAGCCGCGAGGACTTCGCGTTCGACGGCCGCGACCACCGCGGCCGCCTGACCACGCTGATGGACAGCGGGCGCATGGCGGAGCTGCTCGGCATCGAGCCGCTCGATCCGGCCCGCGACCGGGCGATGATCTGCGGCAGTCCGCAGATGCTGGCCGACTTCCGCGCCCTGCTCGACGGCCGCGGCCTCACCGCGGCGCCGCGCATCGGCGTGCCCGGCGACTACGTGTTCGAACGCGCCTTCGTCGAGAAGTGAGCGCGGCGGCGGCCGGCTCGCCGGCCCCGCCGCGTTCCCTGCACCCCCGCGGCGCGCGTAGAATGGCCGCGCCTACCGTCCGCGGAGAACGAAGATGAAGATCCTGGTCGCCGTCGACGGCAGCGACATCAGCCTGCGCGCGGTCAAGTACGCGATCCAGCTCTCCGGCAAGCTCGCGGAGCCGGCGAAGCTGACCCTGCTGGCGGTGGATCCGCCGCTGTTCCCCGGGGTCGAGAAGAAGATCGGCAGCGCCGCGGCGCAGCGCCTGCACGACGACAACCACGAGCACATGCTGGCACCGGCGCGGCGCGCCCTGGCACGCGCGAAGCTCGAGGCGATCGAGCGTCCGGAAATCGGCGAGATCGCCGAAACGATCCTGGCGGTGGCGCACAAGCCGCGTGCCGACATGATCGTGATGGGCTCGCACGGCCGCACCGCGGTCAAGGGCGTGCTGCTGGGCTCGGTCTCGAGCAAGGTGATCGCGCAGACCGACATCCCGGTGACCATCGTCCGCTGAGCGGCGCACGCACCGGCAGGAGCTTGCCGCTCCGCCGGAGCCTCCCGCGGCCTTCACGGCCATGGGCCGCTCCCGAGAGCAGGCCGGGCCCGCCGGGCGCCTGGCTGGCTCAGCCGAGCGCGCGCTCGATGTCGGCGCGCAGCGACTCCGGGGCGTCGTTCGGCGCGTGCCGCGAGATCACCCGGCCGTCGCGGCCGACGAGGAACTTGGTGAAGTTCCACTTGATCGCACGGGTCCCCAGGAAGCCGCTCTTTTGCGCCTTCAGCCACGTCCAGAGCGGATGCGCGCCGTCGCCGTTCACCTCGACCTTGCCGAACAGCGGGAACGTGACGCCGTAGTCGAGCGAACAGAATTCGCGGATCTCCTTCGCACCGCCCGGCTCCTGCTGTCCGAACTGGTTGCAGGGAAAGCCCAGCACCACCAGCCCGCGGTCGCGGTAGTCGCGCCACAGCGTTTCCAGGCCGGCGTACTGCGGAGTGAAGCCGCACTTCGAAGCGACGTTGACGACGAGCAGCACCTTGCCGCGGTACTGCTCCAGCGACAGCGGGCGTCCCTCCAGGTCGGGCGCCTCGAAGTCGTGGACCGATCCCGCGGCGCCCATTCTCAACGCCCCGCCGGCACGATCGCCGCGGCTTCGGTGAACGGCTTGATGCCGAGCTCGGCGTGGATCGCCGCCGGCGCGTAGGCCGTCTCGCCCTTGATCACCAGCGCGACCCTGCGGATGTCGCCGATGTCGCGGGTCGGGTCGCCGTCGACCAGAATCAGGTCGGCGCGCCTTCCCGGCGCGATCGAGCCGCGGTCGTCGCGGACCCCCGAGATTCCCGCCGCGGTCCAGGTCGCCACCTGCAGCGCCTGCGCCGGGGTCATCCCGGCCTCGACGTACAGCTCCAGCTCGCGCTGCAGGGTGAAACCCGGCACCTCGTCGGTGCCGGCGACGATCGGCACCCCGGCCCGGTACATGCGCCCGACGAACTCGACCAGCTTCGCGAACGACTCGCGGTAGCGCGCGCCGGTGGCGTCGTCGGGGATGTCCATCTCGGCTACGCGACGGCTGCGCTGCACGTCCGGCGGCACGTGGTCCTCGATCGACGCGAAGATCGGCGACAGTTCGCCGTCGCGCTGGTGCAGGAACTCGAACGTCGCCAGGGTGGGATCCACCGCGATCCGCTTCTCCGCCAGCAGCGCGATGAAGTCCTGCACAGGCTGCGAATCCAGGTCCAGGCCGGCGGTCTTCTCGGCCACCAGGTAAAAACGCTCGAGGGTGCGGGTATCGGTGTCCGGCGTGACGAAGAAGTTCAGCAACAGCTGGTTGATGTGCTGCAGCTCGTCGAACCCGAGGTCCACCACGTCCTGCGCGCGCATGAACGCCGGTACGTGGCCGCTCACCCGCAGGCCCTTTTCGTGGGCATAGGCGACGGTGTCGCCGAGCAGCCGCCTGGGAAACGAGTTGTAGATCTTGACTTGCGGGTAGCCGTTGGCCGCATACCAGTCCACCGCGGCCCGGGCGTCGTCGAGGTCCTCGATGACGAAGCCGTTGCGGGCCGACATCGGGCTCTCGCCCTCGATGAAGCCGGCCGCCACCACGCGCGGCGAGAGCAGGGTGCCCTCGCGCTCTTCCTGCATCAGCTGCTGCAGCGTGGCGTTGTCGTTGCCCATGTCGCGCACGGTGGTGACCCCGGATGCGAGATGCAGGCCGCCGTCCCAACGGCCGGCGTGCACGTGCATGTCGAACAGGCCGGGCAGCAGCACGCGGCCGCCGGCGTCGATGATCCTGTCGGCATCGCCGCCGCCCCCGGCCGCGGTCACCGCCACGATGCGACCGTCGCGCAACAGCACGTCGGCGCTGGCGCCCAGCTGCGCCTTCTCGCTGTCGAATACCCGAGCGTTGCGCACCAGGGTGGCGCCCCGCAGCGGCTGCGCCAGGCGGCGCTGCAGGTCGACCAGGGCCTTGCCCTCCTCGACCTTCTGCTGCGCCTCGAGCGCGTCGGCGTTGGCCTCCCAGCCCTCCTCGATCAGCTGCAGGAACCCCGGGAAGATGAACGCGAACAGCCGCGGCCGCTCGCCGGTGGTCGCCCAGGCGAATTGCGGGGTGAAGCCGATGCCGGTCAGCGCCAGCAGCTGCACGCTGCGGGTCTCCTCGCCGCGCCGGATCTCGGCTCCGGCCAGCCTGCGCGCGCGCAGCGTGCCGCTCGGGATCAGCGGCAGGCCGGCATCGCCGCGCGCGGCCAGGGCGCCCAGCGCCACCGAGAACACGGCAGGGGTGCCGCCGAGCGGGGTGTACAGCGCCACCCCGTCGACCTCGCGTTCGCCCGCATCGGACGTCGAACGCCAGCGCGCCAGCGATCCCTCGCGGCTGAAGCTCTCGTCCACCTTGGCGCCGAACGTCGACTCGCCCCGTACCCGGTAGCTGCGGTAGGTCCCGTCCGCGGCGAGCGCGAACTCCTCCTGAAGCTCGGGCCCGCGGCCGTTGTCCTTGAACACGAATTCCACCCGGGTGACGCCGTCCTCGCCGGTCTCGACCAGCTGGTGGCCCGCCTGCCTGCCGCCGTCGACCAGGGCGACATAGCGCAGGCGCTCGCTCGCCCATGCCGGGCCCAAGGCCAGCAGCAGGGCCAGCCCCGTTGCGAGGAAGCGGTTCATGCATTTCTCCATGACGAACGGCCGGCGCCGGCGGCAGCCGATGGCCCCACTGTGGCCCGCCGCGGGCCTCGCTGCAACGGCCGAAGGCAACCGATCCCGTCGCTCCGCACCGTGCCGATGGTCACGGGTCCCGCCGCGGGGCCTTGGGCTATGCTTGGGAATCCGCATCTCCGGGAAGCCCCATGAAGCATCCGCTCAGTCTCGCCCTGGCCATCGCCCTCGCCAGCGTGGCCCCCGCCTCCGTCCATGCCCAGGCCCAGGAGGAGTCCGCCATGGCCGGCGCCGAAGCCCTGCAGGGCAATCCCTTCCTCGAGAAGAGCACCCTGCCGCTGGAATATCCGCACTTCGACCGGATCCGCGACGAGCATTTCGCCCCGGCGTTCGATGCCGGCATGAAGCAGAACCTTGCCGAGGTCGAGGCGATCGCCGGCAATCCCGAGCCGCCGACCTTCGAGAACACCATCCTGGAGCTGGAGAAGTCCGGCCAGCTGCTCGGCCGCGCCGTGCGCGTGTTCTTCAATCTGGTCGGCACCGACACCAACGACGCGCGCAAGCAGCTCCAGGCCGACTACTCGGCGAAGTTCGCCGCGCACCAGGATGCCATCGCGCTCAATCCGCAACTGTTCGAGCGCATCGGCGCGCTGTACGAAAACCGCGACTCTCTGGGCCTGGACGCCGAAGGCGTGCGCCTGGTGGAGCGCTACTACACCGAATTCGTGCGTTCCGGCGCGAATCTCGACGAGTCGCAGAAGGCGCGCCTGAAGGAGATCAACGCCGAGCTCGCCGGCCTGGGCACGAAGTTCAGCCAGAACGTGCTGGCGGAGGTCAACGATTCGGCGGTTGTGGTCGACACCCGCGAGGAACTCGACGGCCTGACCGAGGCCCAGATCTCCGCCGCCGCCGAAGCCGCCAAGTCGCGCGGCCACGAAGGCAAATACGTCATCACCCTGCTCAATACCACCGGCCAGCCGCCGCTGTCGCAGCTGACCGACCGCGACCTGCGCGAGCGCATCTTCGAGGCCTCGGTGGCGCGCGGCGCGCGCGGCAACGAATGGGACAACACCGGCATCATCGCCCAGGTGGTGAAGCTGCGCGACGAGCGCGCCAAGATGCTCGGCTACCCCAACCACGCCACCTACGTGCTCGAGGACGAGACCGCGAAAACCCCGCAGGCGGTCAACGACATGCTGGGACAGCTGGCCCCGGCCGCGGTTGCCAACGCCCGCCGCGAGGCCGCAGAACTGCAGGCGATGATCGACCAGGAGCAGGCCGCCAAGGGCGAGCCGAGCTTCCAGCTCGAGCCCTGGGACTGGGCCTTCTACACCGAGAAGGTGCGCCAGGCGAAGTACGACTTCGACGAATCGCAGCTCAAGCCGTACTTCGAGATGAAGCGCGTGCTCGAGGACGGCGTGTTCCATGCCGCCAACCAGCTCTACGGCATCAGCTTCAAGGAGCGCACCGACCTGCCGAAGTACCACCCGGACACCTGGATCTACGACGTGTTCGAGGCCGACGGCAGCCAGCTGGCGATCTTCATCTTCGATCCGTACGCCCGCGACTCCAAGCGTGGCGGCGCGTGGATGAACTCCTACGTTTCGCAGTCGGAGCTGGAGGGCACCAGCCCGGTCGTGGCCAATCACCAGAACATCCCCAAGCCGCAGGCCGGCGAGCCGACCCTGCTGACCTGGGACGAGGTCACCACGATGTTCCACGAGTTCGGCCATGGCCTGCACGGCATGTTCTCGGACGTCGCCTACCCCTACTTCAGCGGCACCAGCGTGCCCCGCGACTTCGTCGAGTTCCCCTCGCAGGTCAACGAGATGTGGGCGGACTGGCCGTCGATCCTGGCCAACTACGCCAAGCACCACGAGACCGGCGAGGCGATGCCGCAGGAGCTGCTGGACAAGGTGCTCGAGACCGCCAAGTTCAACCAGGGCTTCGCCACCACCGAATACCTGGCCGCCGCCATGCTCGACCAGCGCCTGCACCAGGCCGAGGGCGACGCGATCCCGGCCGCGGACGAGATCGTGCGATTCGAAGCGCAGGCTCTCGCCGCCGACGGCATCGACTTCGCCGCGGTGCCGCCGCGCTACAAGCTGCCCTACTTCAGCCACATCATGGGCGGCTACTCGGCCGGCTACTACGCCTACATCTGGTCCGAGGTGTTGGACGCCAATACCGTCAAGTGGATCGAGGAGAACGGCGGCTTGACCCGTGCCAACGGCGACCGCTTCCGCACCACCCTGTTGTCGCAGGGCGGCAGCAAGGACGCCCTGCAGCTGTTCCGCGACTTCTCCGGCGCCGACCCCGACATCGCGCCGCTGCTGGAGAAGCGCGGCCTGGCGCCGACCTCCGACGACAGCGCGCCGCCCGACGCCGACGTCCCTACTCCGGCCCCCGCCGGCAGCTAACGCGTAACGCGGGCGTCGTCGCCGCGCGCCGACACCCATGCGAGCCGCCCGGAGCGATCCGGGCGGCTTTTTTTCACGACATCAGCGGGCAGGGACGACCCGGAGCCCGAAGCCGGGAGGGATTCGCGCGACCGGCCCGCAGACCCGTCGGCGCTCAGCGCGGCGCGTCGTAGCCCCCGGGCACGCCCCCGGGCGATAGGACGAGCTGCCAGAGCTGGATGCGCCTGGCGCGGAAGCTGGCCATCGAGGCCGCGAGGTAGAACCGCCACATGCGCCGGAAGCGTGCGTCGTAGCGCGGCGGCAGCGTATCCCAGGCGCGCTCGATGTTGTCGCGCCAGGCCTGCAGGGTCCGGTCGTAGTCGGGACCGAAACCGTGCCAGTCCTCGATCACGAAGCGGCGCTCCAGGGCGCGCGCGATCTGCGCCGCGGACGGCAGCATCGAGTTGGGGAAGATGTAGCGATCGATCCAGGGATCGGTGCGGTGCCGCGAGACGTTGCCGCCGATGGTGTGCAGCAGGAACAGCCCGTCCGGTTGCAGGCAGCGGTGCGCCAGGCGGAAATAGCGACGGTAGTTCTTGACCCCGACGTGCTCGAACATGCCGATCGAGACGATGCGGTCGAAGCGCTCGTCCAGCTCGCGGTAGTCCTGCAGGCGGATGTCCACCGGCAGGCCGGCGCACAAGCGCCGTGCGTGCACGGCCTGCTCGCGCGAAATCGTCACCCCCACCCCGGTCACGCCATAGCGCTCGGCGGCGAACTGCAGCATCTCGCCCCAGCCGCAGCCGATGTCGAGCACGCGCATGCCCGGTTGCAGTCCGAGCTTGCGGCAGCACAGGTCGAGCTTGGCTTCCTGGGCGGCGTCGAGGTCGTCGGCGTTGCGCCAGTACCCGCAGCTGTAGACCATCCTCCGGCCCAGCATCGCCGCGTACAGCTCATTGCCGAGGTCGTAGTGGCGCTCGCCGACGATGCGTCCGCGGCGCCGGTCCTGCAGGTTCAGGACCAGCGCGCGGGCGCCGTCCAGCACGTCGCCGACCCCGTACACGCGCTCGTCCAGGCGCGCGCGCACCAGGCGCAGCAGCAGACCGTCCAGGGACCCGGCGTCCCACCAGCCGTCCATGTACGACTCGCCCAGGCCGAGCGAACCCTGCGCCAGCACCCGGGCATGGAAACGCGCGTCGCGGACCTGCAGGTCCCAGGCGCGCGCGCCGTCAAGGCGGATATCCGCGTCCGCGAGCAGCGCCTGCACCCGGCGCCGGAATCGATCGCTGCTGGCCATCGCTGGAACCTGCCCCCGGGTCGGCCCGGAAGCAGTCTAGCGCCGCCCGGCGTCTCGTTCAGCCGTTCGCGAACAGTCCCTTCACCGGCTCGGCCAGATACGGCGCCAGTACCCTGGCCGGCACCTCTACGCGCTGTGTGCCGTCGGCATAGGGCCCCACCTGGTACGGCGGAAACACGAAGCGCAGCGCCCGGATCCGGCCGTCGACCGCCATGATCGGCTCGAACTGCGCGAAGTTGCCCGGTTCCGGCCCGGAGCCCTCGTCGATCATGCGTCCCGCCGAGCGGATGGTCTCGCGGCGCTGGTCCGGCTCCAGTTCCTCGGCGTCGATGCGCTGCGACAGCGTCGCATGCAGCTGCTCGCGCACGTATGCGGACAGCGCCTCCCAGCCTGCCGCATCGGCGAACAGGTCCTGCGCGCGAAGCATCCGCTGCTGCCGCGGCAGCCAGACGAAGCGCGCCACCATCGGATTGCCGTGGGCGCCGCCGGTATAGGTGCTGCCGTCGGCCGCCACTGCCACCACCCTCGGGGACTCGGCGACCATGCGGAACTCCAGCGAGAGGTCGTAGGGCGCCGTCGGTCTGCCTTCGCCCATCGCCGCCACGGCTTCGGCCAGTTCCGCGCGCGCCGCCTCGGCGTAGCCATGCAGCTCGGCGGCCAGTCCCGGGTAGCGCCTGGCGGCCTCGGGATAGCTGATGCCGACCACATAGCGCGGATCGTGCTCGACCACGTCCTCGAGCGCCGCCGCCGCGGCCGCTTCGACCGGGCCCGCGGGGGCGGATGCCGACGGATCGCTCATCTGCGCGGGCGACTGCTGCTGCGGTGAAGGCACCTGCGGCGGCCCGGACTCGCGCCGGCACCCGGCCACGGCGGCCACCAGCATCAGCACCAGGCAGATCGTCCCACGTCTCATCGCGGCTCCCTTCCCCGTCGTTCGCGGCGGCGCATCATAGCGCCGCGGGCGTGACGGCCCGATGGAGGCGGGCAAAGAAAAACCCGGCCGGAGCCGGGTTTTTCCTGTAGCCGTTTGCCGTGAAGGCTTACTCGGGCTGCACTTCGTCGGCCTGCAGGCCCTTCTGGCCCTGCACGACCTTGAAGGAGACCTTCTGGCCTTCCTGCAGGGACTTGAAGCCGGTGCCCTGGATCGAGCGGAAATGGACGAACACGTCCTGGCCGCTTTCCGGGGTGATGAAGCCGAAGCCCTTGGCATCGTTGAACCACTTGACGATTCCGGTCTGGCGATCGCTCACGTTTGCTACTCCTCAAACACAGTTTTGTTGAATTGGACACGGCCCGCGCACTGCGGCGCCGCGACTGTCGAGCAAGGGGTAACGCGAAAGCGATGGAGCGGATCGTCCCGACCGGCCGGAGCCGGGCGTACAGCCTTTGATCTACCGCATCGGAGCCACGATGTACCGTGATCCCGCTTTGAACAGTTTGGGAACCATACCCTACTTGCGGACAAAAGTGTGAATGGGGGGGGGTCAGCGGCCGGACGCGGCGCCATCCCGGGCCGGGCCGCCCGCTCCGGCGCGTTCCGGGTGGCGGCGCAGCCAGGCCTGGGCATAGGAACAGATCGGATCGACCGCCAGCCCCTCGATACGGGCATGTCGCACGGCCGCCTCGACCAGCCGCCGGGCGATTCCGCGGCCGCCCACGGCGGGCGGCACCACGGTCTGGACGATCGCCATCGTTCCGCCGCTGCGGCGGTATTCGAGGGTCCCGCGATGGCCGTCGACGTCGACCCAGAAGCGCCCGGCCCCGGGGTCGTGCCGCACCGAGCCCGCGACCTCACTCACCGGCGTCTCCGCGATGATCGCGCTTGCCCTGGTTGATGCGATCACGGGTGCCGATGCTGCCCTGGATGGCCGGCAGCCGCGTCTCGGCGGCGTGCAGCTCCTCTGCCCGATGCGCCGCACCATCCGACTGGAAGCCGGCGGAGGGGGTGCCCGCGGCGTCGCCGCCGACCGCCTCCCAGGGCTTCGGGCGCCGGGCCTGCTCCTGCTTTGCCTCGAGAAGGGCGCGAGTGTTCTCCAGTGCCTGCTCGGGCGTGATCCCCTGGCGGCGTCGCGATCCCGAGGTGCCCGCGCGCTTGCCGGGGGTCTTCTTCGCGGTCGTCTTCTTCGCGGTCGTCTTCTTCGCGGTCGTCTTCTTCGCGGTCGCCTTCTTCGGTGCCGCCTTCTTCGCCGCCGCGCTCGTCGCTTTTCCCTTTTTGGCGGTGGCCTTCTTTGTCGAAGCCGTCTTCGCCGTCGCCTTCCTGGCGGCAACCTTCTTCGTGGCGGCCTTCTTGCCGGTCGCCTTCCTTGCCGGACCCTTCTTCGCAGCAGCTTTCCTGGCGGCAGGTTGCTTCGCGGCGGTCTTCTTCTTGGCGGCCGCGGACTTCTTCGTCGCCCTGGCGGCCTTGTCCACGGCGGCCTCGTTCCTTCCGGCCAGCTTCAGCTGCGCCTCGAAGCGCTTGAGGATGTCGGCCAGCAGTTCGGCCTTGTCGCGGCTGCGCTGGTTGTCGGTATCGGTGGGGCCGCGCTTGCTGCCGCTGCGCCTGCGCGAGGCCAGTTTGTGCCGCTGCACCAGGTCGCGCGCGCGGTCGCGAGCCTTCCTGGCGCGCTCGACCCGGCCCCTCAGCGTGGTGCTGTCCATGCGCCGCAGAGGGTTGGCCCGACTGTCGTCGTAGAGGCCCATTTCGGTCTTGTTGAGCAGGCTGGTCGCCCTGGTGCGGGTCATCGGCATCGGCTTTCCTCGTGGCTCGGGTGGGTCGGGTACGCGCCGGGGAATATCACAGCCCGGATGCATTGCCGGTGACGGCCTTTGCCCACGGGGTGTCAAAAAGGGCTCGGAGGCGTCGCCGACCTGCCGCTGAGCGTCACCGAATCTGCGGATGAATTCACACAACGACATGGCATGGTTGATGCTTCCGAACCACTCGACCCCTGAAGACAGCCTGGCGCCATGACCATGCTCGACCATTCCGGAGAACTCGAGGCCGTCAACCGCCTCTACGAACTCGCCCGCGACGGCGCCACCGAGAGCAGCGAGTACAGCCAGCTCGACCGACAGGTGTTCCACGCCCTGGTGCAGACCTACGGCGCCGAGGAAGGCATCGTCCGCCAGACCGCCGTCGCGACCTGAGCCGCCGCCCTCGCTCAGCCCCCGGTCGAGGGACTGGCGAGCCGCTGCAGGAAGGTGGTGGCCACGCGCGGCTCCATCATCACCGTGAACAGCATGCCGTAGACCGCGCCCCACAGATGGGCGCTGTGGTTGACGTTGCCGCCGCCGCGCCGATCCATCCAGATGCTGTAGCCGATGTAGAGCAGGGCGAACACGAAGGCCGGGATCCCGATCGGGATCAGCATCAGGTAGATCGGCGACCACGGCGCCAGCAGGACGAACGAGAACAGCACCGCCGAGACGGCGCCCGAGGCGCCGAGGCTGCGGTAGGCGGGATCGTGCTGGTGGCGCAGGTAGGTGGGCAGGATCGCGACCACGATCGCCGAAAGATAGAACGCGAGGTAGCCGATCGCGCCGATCCGCTCGGAGAAGAACTGCTCGATCACGCCGCCGAAGAAGAACAGCGTGATCATGTTGAACAAAAGGTGCATCCAGTCGGCATGCACGAAGCCGTGCGTCACCAGGCGCTCGTACTGACGGTGGCGGTCGATCGCCGGCGGCCACAGCAGCAGCCGCTCGATCAGGCGCCGGTCGCCGAATGCCCGCCACGAGACCAGCACGGTGACGCCGATGATGGCGAAGGTGACGATCGATTCCATCCAGTTCAATCCGTTGCCGACCGCGGGCGCGGCCGCCGAAGCCTAGCAGGATGAGGCGCGCCGCACAGCCCGGCGCGATCGGCGCCGGCCCGGTCCGCGCCGTTCGCCGCGCCGCCCCGGGACGGCGCCTTCCGACGCCCCCGCCGGCGTCCGCCTGCTGCAGCGGAGGGCGCGAACGGGCATCATGTCGCATCGTCCCGAAGGCCGCCAACGCACGATGATCCGTCCCGCACTGTTCGCCACGCTGTTGCTCTGTTTCCTGCCCAGCCCTCCCGCCGCGGCCGCGGAACCTGCGCTCGCCACCGTCTCCGAACGCAGCGGATTTCTACGGACGGGGCGCTACGAGGAAGTCGTCGCGCTGTGCGACGCCTTCGCCGCGGCCCACCCGGAGGCGGTGCGCTGCTTCGACTTCGGCGTCTCGCCGGAGGGGCGCCCGATGAAGGCGCTTGCCGTGTCCCGCGGCGGCGCACTGGATGCGCGAGCGGCGCAGGAGCGCGGCCTGCCGGTGGTCTTGATGCAGGGCGGGATCCATGCCGGCGAGATCGACGGCAAGGACGCAGGATTCCTGGCGCTGCGCGAGGTCCTCGAGGGGGAGGCCGCCGCCGGCAGCCTGGAGCGGCTGGTCTGGCTGTTCGTCCCGGTGTTCAGCGTCGACGGCCACGAGCGCTTCGGTGCCTGGAACCGTCCCAACCAGCGCGGCCCCGAACAGATGGGCTGGCGCACCACCGCGCAGAACTACAACCTCAACCGCGACTACGCCAAGGCCGAGGCGCCGGAGATGCAGGCGATGCTGCGCCTGGTCGAGGAGTGGGATCCGATCGCCGTCATCGACCTGCACGCCACCAACGGCGCGCAGTTCGAGCACGACATCGCCATCCAGGTCGAGCCGCTCCACGCCGGCGACGCGGCGCTGCGCGATGTCGGCCTCGCCCTGCGCGACGGAGTGATCGGGGACCTGGCAGCGCAGGGCTCGCTGCCGCTGCCGTTCTATCCCTCGCTGGTGGAGTACGACAATCCCGACTCCGGCTTCGAGGACGGCGTTTCCCCGCCGCGCTTCTCCACCGGCTACTTCCCGCTGCGCAACCGCCTGGCGATGCTGGTGGAGACGCATTCCTGGAAGGAATACCCACAGCGCGTGCGCGCCACCCGCAACACCATCGTCTCGGTGCTCGAGCACGCCGCCCGCGACGGCCGCGACTGGCTGCGTACCGCCCGCGAAGCGGACGCCCGTGCCGCGCGCCTGGCCGGCCGGCCGGTGCCGCTCGACTACCGCGCCACCGACACCGCGCGCACCATCGAGTTCCGCGGCTATGCCTGGACCCGCGAGCCCTCGGAGGTCTCCGGCGCGCCGATGACCCGCTACGACGAAGCCACGCCGCAGGTCTGGCGGGTGCCGCTGCGCGACGAAGTGGTGCCTGGACGCAGCGTCCAGGCACCCGCCGGCGGCTACCTGGTGCCGCCGGCGCACGCGGCCTGGGTGGCCGACAAGCTGGCCCTGCACGGCATCGAGCACGTGCGCCTGGCGCGGCCGCTGCCGCAGGCGCGGCTGGAGACCTTCCGCGCCGACAGCGCGGAGCTGTCGGCGACGACGCTGGAGGGCCATCAGATGCTCGCCCTCGAGGGCAGCTGGGAAACCGAGCGGCGCGACGTCGCCGCCGGCGCGCTGTTCGTGCCGATCGCGCAGCCCAAGGCGCGGCTGGCGATGGCGCTGCTGGAGCCGCAGGCGCCGGATTCGTTCGCCGCCTGGGGCATGTTCAACAACCATTTCGAGCGCAAGGAATACATGGAGGCCTACGTCGCCGAGGCGGTGGCCCGCGAGATGTTGGCCGCCGATCCGCGGCTGAAGACGGAATTCGAGCGGCGCCTGCGCGAGGACGCCGAGTTCGCCGCCAACCCGCGCGCGCGCCTGGACTTCTTCTACCGGCGTCACAGCGCCTGGGACGAGCGCCACAACCTGTACCCGGTGTACCGCACCGGGGGCGATCCACGGTAGGCGCGGTGCGACGGCTGCAACCGTTCGCCGCGGGCGTGCTGCTGCTGGCGGCCTCGCTGCTGGCGGGCTGCGCGACGAGCGGGCCGCGCCAGCAGCCGGACACCGCCGGGTTCGTCGTGGTCACGCTCAACCTCTACCACGACCGCGACGACTGGCCGAAGCGCCGCCCGCTGGTGATCGAAGGGCTGCGCGCGCTGCAGCCCGACGCGATCGCGCTGCAGGAGGTGCTGCAGCACGGGACCCTGCGCAACCAGGCCGAGGACATCGCCGCCGCGCTCGGCTACGAAGCCCACTTCGTCTCGACCGACCCCGAAGGCGAGACGCGGCGCTACGGCAATGCGATCCTCGTCCGCCACCCGATCCTCGCCCGCGGCGGCGTCGTGCTGCAGTCGCTGCAGGATTCGCGCACCCTCGCGCACCTTCGCGTCGACGTCGCGGGCATCGCCGTCGATCTCTACGACACCCACCTGCATCACACCCCCGAGGGCGCAGCGCTGCGCGAGGAACAACTCGCCCAGGCGCTGGCCCACATCGAGGCCCGCGACGACGGCGCGCCGATGGTGCTGGCGGGCGATTTCAACGCCGAGGTCTCGGCCCCGGAGCTGGCGCCGCTGGCCGGCGGCTTCGTCGACGCGTTCGGCAGCCTGCATGCCGGGGCCGATGCCGTGACCACCCTCAACCCCCACTATTTCGGCGCCGACCGCCGCCGCATCGATCACGTGTTCGTGCGCGGGTTCGAGGTGCTGGAGGCCCGGCGCGTGCTCGATGCGCCCGATGCCGCCGGCACCTGGCCCAGCGATCATTTCGGTATCCTCGCGCGCTTGCGGCCCGCGCGTACACGCTGAGGTCATCGGCGCGACATCATGCTGGTCGCGATCGCCACGGGAGCCGCTCCATGCCCGCCCGCCCCGCCGTCCTCGCCTGCTGCCTGCTGCTCGCGCCGACGGGCTGCCAGTCGCCACCGCCACCGGCCACCAATGCCGGCCTCGCCGCCGCGGAGCACGCGATGATCCGCGGGCGCGCCACCTACTACGAAAAGATGCTGATGCCGTCCGACTCGGTGCTCGAGGTGCGCCTGCTCGACCGCGACGCCGCAGCAGGCGCACCCGGCGCGGTCGTCGCCGCGGCAAGCTTCACCCCTCTATCCGGCCCGCCCTACGACTTCGCCCTGCCCTACGACCCGGCACGCCTGCGCGAAGGCGGCCGTTACGGCCTCGGCGTCACGCTCTCCACGCCGCAGGGCGAGGTGTTCTTCGCCACCGAGACCCCGGTCGCGGTGCAGCCTGGCAGCGCCGCGACCGTCGAATTCCGCATGCTGCGCACCACCACGCCCTGAGCCTGCCGCGACCGCCCGGAGATCCGATGACCACCCGCCACGCTTTCTTCGCCGCCGTCTCCCTGTCCATGGTCCTGGCCGCCTGCCAGCCTCCCGCCCCCTCAGCCGAGGCGCCCGGCAACGCCGCGACCGACGACGCCGCCGACGGAACCGCTGCGCAGAGCGGATTCACCGAGACCGCGGCCGAGGCGCCTGTCGTGCGCTACCAGTGCGGCGAGCTCGCGGTCGGTGCGCGCTTCACCGCCGATGGCGACAGCGTGGAGCTGGCCTACTCCGGGCAGCGGCGCACCCTGGCGGGCGACGGCGCGGACTACGTCGACGACGCCGGCAACGTCTTCCGCAGCGGAGCGCCGGCCTCGCTGGCGCTGGCCGGAGAGCCCACTCGCGAATGCGTGCCGACCGAGCATGTCTCGCCCTGGGAGGCGGCCGCAGCGCGCGGCGTCGCGTTCCGCGCGTTGGGCCAGGAGCCGGGCTGGCTGGTGGAGATCGGCGACGGGGAACAGCCGAACCTGTCGGCGCAGCTGGACTACGGCGAGCGCCGCATCGAGCTCGCCGATGCCGCCCCGCTCGACGACGGCTCGGGGTTCCACGGCGAGACCGGCGACGGCACCGAGGTCCGTCTCGAGATCGCCCGCGAGTCCTGCGCGGACCCGATGAGCGGCGAGCGCTTCGAGGCCGCCGCGCGGCTGCGGGTCGGCGACCGGGAGTACCATGGCTGCGGCGCGTACCTGGAGGACTGAGGCGGCCCGGGCAGCGACCGTTCGCGACCGCGCCATCGCGCGGCATCGCGCCCCGCCGGTCCGCATGAGTCCAGGACCATCCGATCCGCTGCCCGGCGCCCGGCCGCCACTCCCGAAGCCCCTGTCCGCTCCCTCCCGCACCGACCGACGATGACGGACGAAGACGACGACGCGCGCGAACCGGTGTTCGAGGTCGAGGGCCTTACCAAGATCTACACCATGGGCGAGGTGGAGGTCCGCGCGCTCGACGACGTCGACCTGACCCTCGACGCGCGCGAGTTCGTGGTGCTGCTGGGCGCGTCGGGGTCCGGCAAGTCCACCCTGCTCAACCTGCTCGGCGGCCTCGACACCCCCACCAGCGGCACCATCCGCTACCGCGGGCGGACGCTCGACGCCGGCGACGAGGGCGCGCTGACCCGCTACCGGCGCGAGCACGTCGGCTTCGTGTTCCAGTTCTACAACCTGATCCCCAGCCTGACCGCCCGCGAGAACGTCGCGCTGGTGACCGAGATCGTCGACGACCCGCTCCCGCCCGAAGACGCCCTGGCCCTGGTGGGGCTGCAGAATCGCCTCGACCATTTCCCCTCGCAGCTGTCCGGCGGCGAGCAGCAGCGCGTGGCGATCGCGCGCGCGGTGGCCAAGCGCCCGGCGGTGCTGCTGTGCGACGAGCCCACCGGCGCGCTCGACCTGTCCACCGGCGTGGTGGTGCTCAAGGCGCTGGCGCAGGCCAATGCCGAGATGGGCACCACCACCCTGGTGATCACCCACAACGCCTCGATCGCCGGCATGGCCGACGTGGTGCTGCGCATGGCAGACGGGCGGATCGTCTCGTCCGAGCGCAACGCGCAGCGCGTCTCCCCCGACGAGCTGGAATGGTGAACCGGTGCGCATCTCGGCACTGAACAGGAAACTTCTGCGCGACCTGCGTGCGATGGCCGGGCAGGCGACCGCGATCGCCCTGGTGCTCGCCGCCGGCATGACCATGTGGGTGATGTACCTGTCCAACTTCCAGTCCCTGGAGCGCAGCCAGCGCGCCTACTACGAGCGCCAGCGTTTCGCCGACGTGTTCGCCAACCTCAAGCGCGCGCCGGAGCCTGTGGCCGCGCGCATCGCCGCGATCCCCGGCGTGGCCCGCACCGAGACGCGCGTGGTCGCCGACGTGGTGCTGGACGTGCCCGGCCTCGACGAGCCGGCCAGCGGCCGCCTGGTCTCGGTGCCCGCCGACCGCCGCCCGGCGCTCAACGACCTGTACCTGCGCAGCGGCCGCTGGATCGCTCCGGGCCGGCCCGACGAGGTGCTGGCCAGCGCCGCCTTCGTCGACGCCAACGGCTTCCGCGTCGGCGATCGGGTGGGCGCGATCATCAACGGCCGCTGGCGCGACCTGGAGATCGTCGGCGTGGCCATGTCGCCCGAGTACGTCTACAGCATCCGCCCCGGCGAGATCATCCCGGACGATCGCCGCTTCGGGGTGTTCTGGATGGAGCGGCGTGCGCTGGCGGCCGCCTTCGACATGGAGGGCGGCTTCAACGACGTCGCGCTGAAGCTGGCCCCCGGGACGCAGGTCGATGAGGTGATCGCGCGGCTGGACGACCTGCTGGAGCGCCATGGCGGCCTCGGCGCGCTGCCGCGGGAGCTGCAGCCCTCGCACTGGATCCTGGAGTCGGAACTGCAGCAGCTGCGCAGCATGGGCGTGGCGGTTCCGGCGATGTTCCTGCTGGTCGCCGGGTTCGTGCTCAACGTGGCGCTCAACCGCGCGCTGACGCTGCAGCGGCCGCAGCTCGCCGCGCTCAAGGCGCTGGGCTACCGCAACGACGAACTCGCCTGGCACTACATGAAGTGGGCACTGGCGATCGCCGCGGCCGGCGCGCTGCTGGGCGTGGCCGCCGGCGCCTGGCTCGGGGCGCAGATGACCGACCTGTACGCCCAGTACTTCAGCTTTCCCGAGACCGCCTACCACGTCTCGCCGGCGGTGGCGCTGGGCGCCCTGGCCGCGAGCCTGGCGACCGCGGCGGCCGGCGCCTGGTCGGCGGTGCGGCGCGCGGTGCGGATCCCGCCGGCCGAGGCGATGCGGCCGGAACCGCCGGCGCGCTACCGCCGCAGCCTGATCGAGCGGCCCGGCATCCGCGAGCGCCTCGGCACCGCCATGCGGATGATCCTGCGCAACCTCGAGCGCCAGCCGCTGCGCGCGCTGGCGTCGATCGTCGGCACCGCCTTCGCCGGCGGCATCCTGCTGTTCGGGTTCGCCATGGTGGCCTCGGTGGATCGCCTGATCGTGCAGCAGTTCGCGGTGGCCGAACGCCAGGACGTGACCGTCAACTTCGTCGAGCCGGCCTCGGCCGCGGCCGGCCATGCCCTGGCACGGCTGCCCGGCGTGCTCACAGTGGAACCGCAGCGCACTGTGCCCGCGCGCCTGCGCGCAGGCCACCGCCATCGCGACCTGGCTGTCACCGGTGTCGGCAGCGACGCGCGGCTGCGACGCATCGTCGGCGCCGACGGCCGCGCCCTGCCGGTGCCGCCGGAGGGGGTGGTGCTGTCCTCGATGCTCGCCGAGATCCTCGGGGTCGGCCCCGGCGACGAGGTGATGCTCGAGGTGCTGCAGGGCAGCCGGCCGCACCGCCGCGTGCAGGTTTCGGGGCTGGTCGACGACGCCCTGGGGCTGTCGGTCTACATGGAGATCGACGCCCTGCGGAGCCTGATGCGCGAGGGCGCGACCCTGACCGGCGCCGCGCTGAAGACCGATCCGGCGCACGAGGAAGCGCTGTCGCGGGCGCTCAAGGCGCTGCCGGTGGTGGCCGGCGTGGCGATCAAGCGCACCGTGATCGAGAATTTCCGCCGCACCATGTCCGAGAACATCGGCCTGATGATCACCATCAACGTGGTGTTCGCCGGGATCATCGCCTTCGGGGTGATCTACAACGCGGCGCGGGTCTCGCTCTCGGAGCGCTCGCGCGAACTGGCCAGCCTGCGCGTGCTCGGTTTCACCCGCGCCGAGATCTCGCTGATCCTGCTCGGCGAACTGGTGATCCTGACCGCACTGTCGCTGCCGCTCGGCGCAGTGCTCGGCTACCTGATGTCGCAGGCCATGGTGAAGCAGATCGAGAGCGAGGTGTACCGTTTCCAGCTGACCATCGATCCGTCGACCCTGGCCTGGGCGGCGCTGGTGGTGATCGCCGCGGCGGCGGTCTCCGGGCTGGTGGTGCGGCGGCGGCTCGATCGGCTGGACCTGGTCGGGGTGCTGAAGACGCGCGAATGAACCATGAGGAGAGAGAAGCCATGAGGACCAGGCATCATGACCGGCAAGAGTGAAGCCGCCGGCCGCAAGTCCGCGCTGCTGCGCAGGTTCGGCTTCCTGAAGCGGCGCAGCGTCTGGGCCGGGATCGCGGTGGTCGTGATGCTGCTGGCGCTGGCGCTGTGGCCGCGGGCGGCCGAGGTCGAACTCGCCACCGCCACCATCGGCGAGCTGATGGTCACCGTCGACGAGGAGGGCGAGACCCGGGTCCGCGAGCGCTACATGGTCTCGGCGCCCGTCGCCGGCGAGGTGCGCCGCATCGAACTGGAGCCCGGCGACCCGGTCGAGGCCGGACGCACCGTGGTGGCGCGCATGCGCCCGGCGGCGCCGGCGCCGCTGGACGCGCGCACCCGCGCCGAACTCGAGGCCGCGGTGCAGGCCAGCGCTGCAGCGCTCGCGCGCGTGCAGGCCGAGCGTGGCCGCACCGCCACCATCGCCACCCGCGCGCGGCAGCAGTTCCTGCGCCTGCGCGCGCTCCAGGACAGCGGCGCGATCGCCCGCGACGCCGTCGAGGCCCAGCAGGCCGAGGCGGACGCCGCCGGCGAGGCGCTGCAGTCGGCGGACCATGCGGTCGCCCAGGCCCGCCACGAGCTGGCCGCCGCCCGCGCGCGGCTGATGCGCCAGGATCCGGAATCGGAGGGTCGGGCGCCATCCCGCCCGGATCCCGACAGCGAGGACCTGCTGGTGCTGGCGCCCGTCGACGGCGTGGTGCTGCGGCGCCTGCGCGAAAGCCGTGGCGTGGTGCCGGCGGGCGCCGAACTGCTGGAGTTGGGCAACGCGCGCGGGCTGGAGATCGTCGCGGACCTGCTGTCCTCCGAGGCGGTGCGCGTCTCGCCGGGCGACGCCGTGCTGATCGAGCAGTGGGGCGGCGGCGACACCCTGCGCGGGCGGGTGCGGCGCATCGAGCCGGCCGGTTTCCTGAAAATCTCGGCGCTGGGCGTGGAGGAGCAGCGGGTCAACGTGATCGTCGATTTCGAGGATCCCGTCGAGGCGCGCGAGGCGTTGGGCGACGCCTACCGGGTCGAGGTGCGCGTCGTGGTCTGGCACAAGGCGGATGCGCTGAGGCTGCCGGTCGGCAGCCTGTTCCGCGACGGCGACGACTGGGCGGCCTTTGTCGCCGACGGCGGCCGCGCGCGGCTGCGCAAGCTCGAGCTGGGCCGGCGCAACAGCCGCGAAGCGGAAGTCCTGGGCGGCCTGCAGGAGGGCGAGCGGGTGGTGCTGTATCCCGCCGACGACCTGGAAGATGGCACCCGCATCAAGCCGCGCGAGGACTGACCGCGCCCGCGCTCGCGGCGGCCGGCCACCGGAACCGCCGACCCCTCGGGGGTCGCGACTCCTACACGATCGGGCTCGATGCGCCGCCCGGCACGTCCTCCCGAGGCGACACCTGGTGGCGTGGGAGCGACGGCAGCGACGACGCCCGGGCAGCCAGGCGCGCAGAGCCGAAGGCCGGCTCAGTCTCCCGAGGCGCGCTCCAGCGCTTCCCAGCGCGCGTACGCGCGCTCGAGTTCCGCCTGCCTGTCCGCCAGGGCCCCGTGATGGTCGGCGATGGCGTCCTGCTCACGGCGGTAGAACGCCGGATCGGCCATGGCCGCGGTGAGCGCCGCGAGTTCTTCTTCCAGCCGCTCGATGCGTGCCGGCAGCTGCTCCAGCTCGCGCGCGTCCTTGTAGCCCAGCTTGCGGCGGGCACGCGGCGCTGCAGGCCCAGCGGAGTCCTCGCCGGTGCCCGCCGCCCGCGGCGCGCCGGATTTCGCCGGCGCGGCTACGTCCGGAGGCGGCGCTGCGGCCGCCACCGGCGCTGGCGGGGACGGCGCTGCCCGCGCCGGCCGCTGCCGCAGCCAGTCGCTGTAGCCGCCCACGTACTCGCCGACGCGGCCGTTCCCTTCCATCACCAGGGTCGAGGTCACCACGTTGTCGAGGAAGTCGCGGTCGTGGCTGACCAGCAGCAGCGTGCCGGGGTACTCGGCCAGCAGGTCCTCGAGCAGTTCCAGGGTCTCGACGTCGAGATCGTTGGTCGGCTCGTCCATCACCAGCAGGTTGGAGGGCTGCGCGAACAGCTTCGCCAGCAACAACCGGTTGCGCTCCCCGCCGGACAGGCGGGTGATCGGCGCGCGCGCGCGTTCCGGTGTGAACAGGAAGTCCTGCAGGTAGCCGATGACGTGCTTGCGCTGGCCGTTGATCTCGAGAAACTCCTGCCCCTCGGCGACGTTCTCCAGCGCGTTCCAGTCCTCGCGCAGGGCGGCGCGGTACTGGTCGAAGTAGGCCACCTGCAGCTGGGTGCCGATGCGCATCTCGCCCGCCTGCGGCTGCAGGCCGCCCAGCAGCAGTCGCAGCAGCGTGGTCTTGCCGCTGCCGTTGGGGCCGATCAGGCCGATGCGATCGCCGCGCAGGATCGTGGTCGAGAAGTCCTCCAGCAGCGGCCGGCCGTCGCCGTAGCGGAACGACACGCCACGGGCCTCGATCACCTTCTTCCCCGAGGCGCCGGCCTGGGCCGCCTGCATGCGCACGCTGCCGGCCGGATCGCGGCGCTGCGCGCGCTCGCTGCGCATCGCCTGCAGGCGCCGCACCCGGCCCTCGTCGCGGGTGCGGCGCGCCTTGATCCCCTGCCGAATCCAGGCCTCCTCCTGGGCCAGCAGCTTGTCGAAGCGCGCGTTCTCCTGCGACTCGGCGTTCAGCCGCTCCTCGCGGCGGCGCAGGTAGTTGCCCCAGTCGCCGGGCCAGCTGGTCACCCGGCCGCGCTCGATCTCGACGATGCGGGTGGCCAGGGCGCGCAGGAAGCGCCGGTCGTGGGTGACGAACACCAGCGCGCCCGGCCAGCCGCGCAGGAACTCCTCGAGCCAGTCGATCGCGGCGATGTCGAGATGGTTGGTGGGCTCGTCCAGCAGCAGCAGGTCGGGCGCCGCCACCAGCGCCCGCGCCAGCAGCACCCGGCGCTTCATGCCGCCCGACAGCGAAGCGAACGCGACGTCGCCGTCCAGGTCCAGCCGGGTCAGGATCTCCCCTACGCGCCGGTCGAGTTCCCAGCCGCCGCCGGCCTCGATCCGCGCCTGCGCCGCGGCCAGGGCGTCGGTGTCCAGGTCGTCGGCGTGGAGCAGATGGTGATACTCGGCCAGGGCGGCGCCCAAATCCCCCAACCCGGCGGCGACCACGTCGAACACGTCGCCGCCCGCCCCTGGCGGCACCTCCTGCTCCAGCCGCGCCACCCGTACCCCGTCTGCGCGACGCACCTCGCCGTCGTCCGGCGCCTGCTCTCCCGCCAGAACCCGCAACAGGGTGGATTTTCCGGCCCCGTTGCGGCCGATCAGGGCGATCCGCTCGCCGGATTCGATGGACAGCTCGGCGCGCTCGAGCAACAGGGGGCCGCCGACGCTCACGTCGACCGCGTTCAGGGTGATCAGGGGCATCGGCATAGTCTACCGGTCGCCGCTTCGTCTCCCGCCCTCCCCCCTGTTCGCCGCGCCCTCCAAGCAGTACATTTGCGCCACCTCGTCACCACCCGCGGAGCCCCGTCATGGCCAAGAGCCTCGACAAGAAGAAGGAAGAGAAGAAGAAGCCGGAAAAATCGCTGAAGGAAAAGCGCGCAGCGAAGAAGGAGAAGAAAGCCGGCCAATGAGCCGGCTTTCCGCTACCTGGGCAGCACGCTGTCCACAGGAACGCCCGCCCTTCCCCGTAGCGGGCCGTGGTCGCGAAAGCCGCGCAATCTCCGGCAGGGTCGGTAGCGATTCCGGGCATTGCCGGCCGCGCCGGCCTTCGCGTGCATGGCACGCTCCTGCGGGAGATCCTCGCAGGAACACCCGCGTCTCGTAGGAGCGGCCCATGGCCGCGAAAGCCGGAGGAGTCTCGGGGCGGGTCGGCGGCGATTGCCGGCATCGCCGGCCGCGCCGGGCACGCTCCTTCCGGGGGGGCGTCGTCCGGCGGGCAACCCTCCCTCAGGAGCTGCAGGACAGCATCGAACAGCCGGCGCGGTCGCGCGCCCAGTCCGGCCGGCGGGCCGCGAAGTCCTCCCTCCCGGGCTGCTCTTCGTATGGGCGCCGCATCACCTCCAGCAGCTCGTTCACGCCTTCCAGATCGCCCTCGTGGGCGCGGTCGATCGCTCGCTGCGCCAGCCAGTTGCGCGGCACGTAGCAGGGGTTGGCGGCGTTCATGCGCGCGCGGCGCTGCGCCGGCGTGAACGCATCGTCGTGCAGCCGGGCGGCGTAGCGCGCGAGCCAGTCGAGGAACGCCGTCTCGTGCGTCCGCAGCTTCGCCTGGTCGTAGAAGGCATCGCGCAGCGGCCCCAGCGCCGGTTCGTCGGCATCGAGATCGGCCAGCGCGCGGAAGAAGATGGTCATGTCCGCCTCGGCCGCGTGCAGCAGTTCGTACAGCTGCGCCGCCAGCGCCGGATCGCCTTCGCGACATTCGGCCAACCCGAACTTGCGCGCCACGTTGTCGCGGTCGGCGGCCACGAAGGCCGCCCCGTACCGGTCCAGCCCCGCCTGCAGCGGGGCGGCATCGCCGAACAGCGGCGCCAGCGCCTGCGCCAGCCGCGACAGGTTCCAGTGCGCCACCCGCGGCTGCCAGCCGAAGCGATAGCGGCGTCCGTGCGCGTCGGTGGTGTTCGGGGTCCAGTCGGGATCGTGGTTGTCGATCCACCCGTACGGGCCATAGTCGATGGTCAGCCCGAGGATCGACATGTTGTCGGTGTTGAGCACGCCATGGACGAACCCCACCCGCATCCAGTGCGCGACCAGCAGCGCGGTGCGCTCGCAGACCTCGCCGAACCAGTCGCCGTACAGCGATTCGCCGCTGCCCCGCAGATGCGGGAAGTCGCGGCGGAGGGTGAAGTCGGCGAGCCGCCGCAACAGCGCGGTATCGCCGCGCGAGGCCGGCAGCTCGAAGGAGCCGAAACGGATGAACGAGGGCGAGACGCGGCAGACGACGGCCCCGGGCTCGTCGCGCGGACGACCGTCGTAGAACATGTCCCGCTCCACCGCCTCGCCGGTGCCGACCAGGCTCAGCGCACGGGTGGTCGGAACGCCCAGGTGGTGCATGGCCTCGCTGCACAGGAACTCGCGGATCGACGAGCGCAGCACCGCGCGGCCGTCGGCCCGGCGCGAGTACGGGGTCGGCCCCGCGCCCTTCAGCTGCAGTTCCCAGCGCGCGCCATCGGCGCCGATCGTCTCGCCCAGCGAGATCGCACGGCCGTCGCCGAGCTGGCCCGCCCACTGGCCGAACTGATGTCCGCCGTAGTTGGACGCGAACGGGTCCATGCCCTCCAGCAGTGCGTTGCCGGCGAACACCCGGGCAAACTGGGAGCTGCGCACGTCGGAATCGGCGAATCCGAGCGCAGCCGCCATCTCGCGGGAGTGCGCGAGCAGGCGCGGCGCCGCGACCGGAGTGGGCGAAACCCGCGACCAGGCCGCGCCGTGGACCTGGCGCAGGCGCGGCCCGGACTCCGGATCGCCGGGCAGTTCGCGCAGGAAGGCGTTGTCGAAGGTTGGCTGGTGCATGCCGGCGGAGCCTAGCAGGGCCGCTGCGAACGCCGGCTCACCGGCCGCGCTCGCGGCGCATCAGCCGGCGTTCGCGCGCAAGGGCGTAACATGCGCCCCCTGCCGGCCGCCCGCCGGCCGCAACCGGACCCCTGCATGAGCGCCGAGAACGGCCCCGACATCCGCTTCGCCGACCTCGCCCTGCCCGAGCCGCTGCTGCGCGCCCTGGCCGATGTCGGCTACGAATCGCCCTCGCCGATCCAGGCCGCGACCATCCCGCCGCTGCTGGCCGGCCGCGACGTGCTCGGCCAGGCCCAGACCGGCACCGGCAAGACTGCGGCGTTCGCCCTGCCGGTGCTGGCGCGGCTGGACCCGGCCGCGCGCAAGCCGCAGGCCCTGGTCCTGGCGCCGACCCGCGAGCTGGCGATCCAGGTGGCCGAGGCGTTCCAGAAGTACGCCACCCACCTGCCCGGCTTCCACGTGTTGCCGGTGTACGGCGGCCAGGGCTACGGCCAGCAGCTGGGCGCGCTCAAGCGCGGCGTGCAGGTGGTGGTCGGAACCCCGGGGCGGGTGATCGACCATCTCGATCGCGGCACCCTGGACCTGTCGGAACTGCGCTGCCTGGTGCTGGACGAAGCCGACGAAATGCTGCGCATGGGCTTCATCGACGATGTCGAGGCGGTGCTCAAGAAGACTCCGGAGAATCGCCAGGTCGCGCTGTTCTCGGCCACCATGCCGACCCAGATCCGGCGCATCGCCCAGACCTACCTGAAGGACCCGGTCGAGATCGCGATCAAGTCGAGCACCACCACCGCACGCAACATCCGCCAGCGCTACTGGATGGTCAGCGGGGTCAACAAGCTCGATGCCCTGACCCGGATCCTCGAGGCCGAGCCGTTCGACGGCATGCTGGTGTTCGCGCGCACCAAGCTCGGCACCCAGGAACTGGCCGAGAAACTGGCCGCGCGCGGACTGTCGGCCGCGGCGATCCACGGCGACGTCGAACAGAAGCAGCGCGAGAAGATGGTGCAGTCGCTCAAGGACGGGCGCATCGACATCCTGGTCGCCACCGACGTGGCCGCGCGCGGCCTGGACGTGGACCGCATCAGCCACGTGCTCAACTACGACATCCCCTACGACACCGAGAGCTACGTGCACCGCATCGGCCGCACCGGCCGCGCCGGGCGCAGCGGCGAGGCGATCCTGTTCGTCTCGCCGCGCGAGCGCGGCATGCTGGCGGCGATCGAGCGCGCCACCCGGCAGAAGATCGAGCCGATGGAGCTGCCGAGCGTGGAGACCGTCAACGAGCGACGCGTGGCGAAATTCCTAGAGCGCATCGGCAGCGGCCTGGAAAGCCCTCAGGCCGGCGTGTTCCGCGAACTCGTCGAGCGCTACGAGCGCGAGCGCAACGTGCCGGCGATCGAGATCGCCGCGGCGCTGGCGGTGCTGCTGCAGGGCGACACCCCGCTGCTGCTGGAGCCGCCGCGCGAGCGCGCCAAGGCGACACCGGAACGGTCGCCGCGTCCCCCGCGCGATGCGGCGCGTCCCTCGCGCAGCGCCGACGATGCCGGCGAGCGCCCGCGCCGGGCGCGCGAGCCCAACGCACGCGCGCCGGAAGCCGGCCTGGAGACCTTCCGGATCGAGGTCGGCCATCGCCACGGCGTGCAGCCGGGCAACATCGTCGGCGCGATCGCCAACGAGGCCGACCTGGAGAGCCGCTTCATCGGCCGCATCGACATCCGCGAGGAACACAGCCTGGTCGACCTGCCCGAGGGCATGCCGCGCGAGCTGCTCGAGCACCTCAAGCGCGTGCGCGTGGCCGGCCAGCAGCTGCGCATGCGCCGCGCGGAGGCCGCCGACACGGCGGACACCGGCAAGCGCGCGCCGCGCCCGGCAAGAAAGCCGCCGCGGCGGGGGACTCGTGATTCGTGATTCGTGATTGGTGTTCGAGGCGTCGGTAATGGAGCTGAGGCGGGTTTCGGCTCTCGGGATCGTCTTGAACGGTGGGTTCGCGGGCTTCGGAGCCAGCGGCGCCCGGGCCGGCGATTCGCTATCGGATTCCCGGTAGCCCATCCCTCCGAAGCCGACCAACCCCGCAGCGGGAGCCGTGCCGGGGGTGTTGCGGAGAGCAGGCCATGGATGGCCTGCGGCCCTGAGTCCGGCCATGGATGGCCGGACCGAAGGGCGGAGCAACACCCCCGGCGCGGCTCACGCCCCGCGCGGTCGACCGTAGGCGCTCTTAAGAAACCACCTGCCAGAGGCGGCTATTCATTGGCGCAACCCCGTGGCGACGGTGATGGATCAGTTCGACGGATGGGACTGCCTGGCGCGGCCGGACTGAAGGGCGGAGCAACACCCCCGGTGCGGCTCACGCCCCGCGCACTCGACCGAAGGCGCTCTTCCGAACGAACCATCGCCAGACACGGCGATTCATTGGCGCAGCCCCGTGGCGACGGTGATGGATCACCACGACGGATGGCACTGCCTGGCGCGGCCGGACCGAAGGGCGGAGCAACACCCCCGGTGCGGCTCACGCCCCGCGCGGTCGACCGAAGGCGTTCTTCCGACGAACCAACTGCCAGACGCGGCTATTCATTGGCGCCGCCCCGTGGCGACGGTGATGGATCAATTCGACGGATGGGACTGCCTGGCGCGGCGACGCCGTAGAATCCCGCGATGCCCCGCATCCTCGTGTTCCAGCACGTCGCCGCAGAACCGCTCGGCACGCTCGATCCGCTGATCCGGCGGCGCGGCCATCGCATCCGCTTCGTCAACTTCGAGCGCGAACCCGACGCCCAGCCGAACGTCGACCGCTATCGCGGACTGGTGGTGCTGGGCGGCCCGGTGAACGTCGACGACCAGGCGCACCGCCCGCACCTGCGCACCGAACTGCGCGCGATCGAGCGCATGCTGCAGCAGGGCAAGCCCGTGCTCGGGATCTGCCTGGGCGCGCAGCTGCTGGCGCACGTGCTCGGCGCCGGAGTCGCGCGCCGCGAGAATCCGGAGATCGGCTGGTACCGCCTGTACGCGACCGAGGCCGGCCGCGAGGACCGCGTGCTGGCCCCGCTGCGCGGCGCGACACCGGTGTTCCAGTGGCACCGCTACCAGTTCGAAGTGCCGCGTGCGGCCGTCCACCTGGCGCGCACCGACACCTGCGAGCCGCAGGCGTTCCGCTCGGGCGACTCCGCCTACGGCTTCCAGTTCCACCTCGAGATGGACCAGCCGCTGGTCGAACGCTGGCTCACCAACCCGCACTACCGGGACGAACTCGCGGGCTCCGGACTCGCGCACGACGCCGAGACCATCCGCGTCCACACCCGCGAGCACATCGCGACGATGCAGGCGCATGCCGATGCGGTGTTCAACAACTTCCTGGATCTCGTCGGGCGGCCGCAGCGACGCATCGTGCTGCCGTCGCGCGAGTTCTTCTGAAGGCCGAGGCCCGCGGGCCGCCCCCACGAACGCCCCCCCCCGCAGGAACGGCATGCCACCGACGCTCGCACCGTCCGCCCAGGCCCGGCAACGCCGCAACCCGGCCGGAGCCGTGCCGTGCGCGCCGACGGGACCCGCCCGGCCGCCGCCGTCAGGACAGGTCGATGCGCTCGTTGTCCGACATCGCGCCGGCATCTCCCGTCACCGCGGCGGTCGCCAGGTACAGGGCCTTGCCCACCGCGCTGCCCGGACCGTCCCAGTATTCGGCCGATTGCGCGCCCACCCGGATCAGGCGCAGATTGGGATCGTCCTTGCCCTCCGGGAAATAGATCTTCATCGCCGGCGACCAGAAGCGCTCGATCTTCTCGCGATCGTCGACGATGCTCGCGATACCCGCGACCGAGACGTAGACGTTCTTCGATGGACTGGCGTAGGCGACGTTGACGTGCGGGTTGGCGCGGATCTCCGCCACCTTGCCGCTGTCGGCGCCGGTGGCGAACCACAGATCGCCGTCGAACTCCACCTCCTGGGTGCCGAGCGGCCGGCTCACCAGCCGGCCGTCGGGTCCGATGGTGGTGAGCATCGCGATGTCGACGTCTTCGATGAGTCCGGCGAGCTTGCGGATGTGCTCGCTGCGGTCCGGGTCGCTCATGGGACTGGCCTGCCGTGCATGGGGGAGGCGCCATCTCAGCGCAGCCCCGGCAAAGGCCGGGTGAATCACATGCCGCTCACAGCACCCCGTTCGTGTCCGGACCCAGCACGTACACCAGCTCCGCCAGCTCCGGCCACCCCAGGAGCGGCGCCAGGAACCAGTACGCGCCCACGACCACCAGTACCCACATCGCCAGCTTCAACACCACGCCTACCAGCTTGAAGGCCAGGTACAGGCCGAGAATGATGACGACGATGCCGAGCCAGCTCACGCCGCTTCCTCCAGCGCCGGGGCGGCGTCGACGCGCGGGCGCAGCGCGGGGTCCAGCGCCACCCGGCCGTCGAAGACGAAACACTCGCCCCGGTAGCCGAACCCGCCGACCTGCTCGAAATAGCCGAGGATCCCGCCCTCGAGCTGCAGCACGTTGTCCATGCCGGCATCGCGCATCCACAGCGCCGCCTTCTCGCAGCGGATCCCCCCGGTGCAGAAGCTCACCACGGTGGCATCGGCCAGCGCGTCCCGGTGCGGCCCGAGCGCCCCGGGCAGCTCGGTGAAATTGTCGATCGGCAGCGCCAGCGCGCCATCGAAGGTTCCGTAGCCGACTTCCTCGCGGTTGCGCGTGTCCAGCAGCACCAGGCGCCGGCCGCCATCGTCCGCCCCATTGGCGATCCAGCGGGCCAGGTCCGCGGGGTCCACCGTCGGCGCACGGCGAGCCAGCGGCGCACCGCCGGCGCGGCGGAAGCTGATGATCTCCTGCTTGCGCTTGACCTTCAGTCGCGCGAAGGGCTGCGCGCGGCTGTAGCTGTATTTCGCCTGCAGCCGGTCCAGGCCGGGTTCGGCGCGCAGCCGGCACATGAACGCCGCGACCGCCGCATCGGCGCCCGCCAGGAACAGGTTGATCCCCTCCTCCGCCACCAGCACCGTACCGCGCAGGCCCTCCCCCCCGGCCCAGTCGCGCACCCGCGCGGCGAGCGCAGGCGGATCGGCGATGGGCGCGAAACGGTAGGCGGCGACGTTGGTCAGCATGCGCGGATTGTAAGGCGCAGCCGGCGCCGGCGGACCTGCTTGCCGAGCGCGGGGACGCCGCTACTCGTGGGCATCGCGGACCAGACGGTCGAACAGCCGGACCCCGAACCCGGTGGCGCCCGCCGGCGAGGTCGGCAGGCCCTCGCTCTCGCGCCAGGCCATCCCGGCGATGTCCAGGTGGGCCCAGGGCATGCCGTCCTCGATCCAGCTGCCGATGAAGTGCGCGCCGATCCCGGCGCCGGCGCCGCGCACCCCGCCGTTGCGCAGGTCCGCGATGGGGGACTCCAGGTCCTCGGCGTAGGAGGGATGCAGCGGCATGCGCCAGAGCTCCTCCCCCGCAGCCGCGCCGGCGGCCTGCAGCTGCGCGGCGAGGGTGTCGTCGTTGGAGAACAGGCCGGCGTACTCGTCGCCCAGCGCGGTGACGATCGAGCCGGTCAGGGTGGCGATGTCGATCACCGCCCGCGGCGAGAACTCGCGCTGCGCGTACCAGACCGCATCGGTCAGCACCATGCGGCCCTCGGCGTCGGTGCTCATCACCTCGAAGGTCCGGCCGGACGCCGTGCGCACCACGTCGCCCGGCCGGCCCGCGGTCCCGGAGGGCATGTTCTCGGCCAGCGCGGCCACCGCCACCACGTCGACGGGTGCGCGGCGGCCGGCGATCGCCAGCACCGCCCCGGTCGCCGCCGCGGCGCCGCTCATGTCGTACTTCATGCGCCACATGCCATCGCCGTCCTTGAGCGAGATGCCGCCGGAATCGAAGGTGATGCCCTTGCCGACGAAGGCGATCGGGGCGTCGCCGCCACGTCCGCCGCGATAGCGGACCGCGAGCAGTCGCGGCGGACGCGCGCTGCCCTGGCCCACCGAGAGGATGCCGCCCATCCCCAGCCGTTCCATCGCCGCCACGTCCAGCACCGCGATCTCGACGTTGGCGATCCCGGCGAACGCCTCCCGCGTCCGGGCCACGAACTCCTCGGGCCATACCGCGCCGCCCGGCTCGGTGACGAGGTCGCGCGCAAACGCCACTGCCGCGGCCACCGGCGCCCACTGGGCCGCGTACACCTCGCCTGCGCGGGCGCCCGCTGGCGTCCGGATCACCAGTTCGCCCCGGCCGACCGGCGCCTTGCCGGCATCGGCCGAGCGGTAGCGATCGAAACGGTACCGACCCAGTTCAGCCCCGAAGGCCAGGTGCGCCCCGGCGTCGGACTGGTCGCCGTCCCAGAGCAGCTCGATGCGTGGCGCGGTGCTGCCGGCGGCCATCTGCCCGACCGCACCGCCCAGATCCTCCAGCATGCGCGGCGACGCGGCGCCGTCGCCGATCCCGACCACCAGCACGCGGTCGTAGGCCCCGATTCCCGGCAGGTCGAGCTGGGTCCCCGCCTTGCCCTCGAAGTCCATCGCCCCGACCGCACGCCGCAGCGCGCCGCCGCTGGCTGCGTCGACCTGGTCGAACGCGGCGCCGGGCGCATCCCCCTCGCGCATCGCCACGGCCACGGTGCCGCCGGCCACCGCCCCGTAGGGCTCGAACGCGAGGTTGCGGCCGGCCCAGGCGGGCAGGACCACCGCGGCAAGGAGCAGCACCGCGAGCAAGGCGCGCGCATGAAATGCGGATCGGGTCATTGCGGGACTCCTGGCGGCGGTGCGTCGGCGCGAAACCGGCGGCCGACGACTTTAGGGCACCGAAGCGCTCCGGACGGGGTGCCGATGGTCATGACCGGCCGTCCTCCGCGAAGCTCAACCATATGGTTGACAAATGCCACGCGCCGCGAGACATTCAACCTCATGGTTGAACGATCACCCGAACGGCTCGATGCGGTGTTCCAGGCGCTTTCCGACCGCACCCGCCGCGCCATGCTCCAGCGCCTGGCGGAAGGCGAGGCCAGCGTCGGCGAGCTCGCCCTGCCCTTCGACATGTCGCTGGCTGCCGCCTCGAAGCACATCCAGGTGCTCGAACGTGCGGGTCTGGTCCGCCGCACCGTCGAGGGCCGCACCCACCGCGTCCGGATCGACGCCCATCCGCTGCACGCCGGGGCGGAGTGGCTGCGCCACTACGAGCGCTTCTGGAACCAGCGCCTGGATGCGCTGGCCGCGCTGCTGGCGGCGGAAGCGCCGCCAGCGTCCGCCGGCAGGCCAGGAAGAAAACGGCGCTGAGCCGCCTTGCAGGCCCATCCCTGCAGCCCGCCCGGCCCGTGCAGAGCCGCCCCAACGACGGAGATCATCAATGACGACTCTTCACCACCAGATCTGGATCGACGCACCCCGTTCGCTCGTGTACTCGGCGCTCGCGACTGCGGAGGGCCTGGGACGCTGGTGGGCGCCGCACACGTCCACCGAGACCGACACCGGCCCGGTGCTGGCGCACAGCCCTGGCCCCGCCCATGGCGATGTGCGCATGAGGGTGCTGGAAAGCACGCCGGGAAAGCGCATCGAGTGGGAGGTCGTGAGCACCCATCCCGAGCGCAGCCCGGCATCCGCCTGGACCGGGACCCACATCGTCTTCGAACTCGAGGAGCGGCCGAGCCCCGGCCAATGGCTTGGACTCGAGCACGAGGGAAAGCCGATGACCGTGGTCGACTTCCAGCACCGGGACTGGGATGAGGACAGCCCCTTTTTCGGGTTCTGCAACTGCGCCTGGGGCGTGGTCCTGGACATGCTCAGGCGATGGTGCGAATCGCCCGATGCCGGCGAGGATGCCTCCCCGGCACCGGGAGAACGGCCATGACCCGCACTCCTACCCTCCGAGGCGGCCGCAACATCGCGATGAAGGTTCCGCCCCATGCCTGGGACGCCACCGTCGCGTTCTATCGCGATGTGCTGGGGCTCAGGCCGCTCACCGGACACGAGCCCGCGATCGGCTTCGAGTTCGGCGCCAACCAGTTGTGGATCGACCGTGCACCCGCGCTCAGCCAGGCCGAGATCTGGCTGCAGGTGACCACCGACGATATCGACGCGACCGCGGCGCGCCTGCGGGATGCCGCCATCGTGCGCTGCGACGACATCGAGCCGCTCGGGGACGGGGCACGCTCGTTCTGGATCCTGAGCCCGGCCTCGATCGTCCACCTGGTCTCGCCGTCCGAACGCGAATGGTGACGCCCCTCCGATGGAGCCCGAGATGAACGAGGCCTACGCCGAACGCGTCGCCGCCGACACGGTACGCATCGAACGCCTGCTGCCCGGGCCGCTGGAGCGGGTCTGGGAGTACCTGACAGATCCGGAAAAACGCCGCCTGTGGCTGGCCGCCGGCGCGATCGAGCTGCACGTCGGCGGCCGCAGCGAACTGCTGTTCCACAACGACGCGCTGACCGGCCACGACGACGCGCCGCCGGCGAAGTACGCCGGTTGCGGAGGCCCGGTCGCGCTGGCGGGACGGGTCACGGCCTGCGCCCCCCCGCGGCTGCTCGCCTATACCTGGGGCGGGGAGGACGACGATGCCTCCGAGGTCCGCTTCGAACTGCAGGAGCGCGACGATGCGGTACTGCTGGTGCTCACCCATCGCCGCCTGCGCGGGCGCGACACCATGATCAGCGTCGCCAGCGGCTGGCACGCCCACCTGGGCGTCCTGCTCGATCGTCTGCATGGCCGCGCGCCCGCCAGCTTCTGGCCCGCCCATACCCGACTGGAAAGCGAGTACGCCCTGCGACTGCCGGCACCCTGATCCGTACGCCCGCCAGTGAAGCGCGGATGGCGCGCCATCCCGCCGATCCTCGGCGTGCCGCGATTCCCGGGCTTCGCGGATCCCGCTATCCTCCCCGGACACAGGGGGGCCGGGCGACATCGCAAGGAGACCTCATGAGCAACAAGGCACTCGTCCCACACCTGGTCGTCAACGACGGCGAGCAGGCGATCGCGTTCTACGAGCAGGCCTTCGGCGCCAGGCTGGAAGCGAAGCATGCCGCAGACGACGGCAAGCGATTGATGCACGCGCACCTGGATCTCGATGGCCAGGCGCTGTACCTCCACGACGAGTTTCCCGAGTTCGGCGGGAGCGGCGCCAGCGCACCCAGCCGCCTGGGCGGCGCCAGCTGCACGCTGCACCTCGAGGTGGACGATGCCGACACGGCCTGGGCGCGGGCGCTGGCCGCCGGAGCGGAGGCGACCATGCCGCTGGACAACCAGTTCTGGGGTGCGCGCTACGGCCAGCTGCGCGACCCGTTCGGCCACATGTGGTCGATCGGCGGTCCGCTGAAGGACTAGGCCGGAACCCTGCGCACGGCCGCCCCCGGCGACCGGCCTGCGCGGCCGCCCGGCGGCGCGCGGGCGGCGGCGTCGAGCAGCCCGTCGGTCATTCTCCCGCGTCGTAGCGGACCGCCTTGCACGGCACGATGTCCTCGGCCGCGGCCGCCGGGACGGCGTCGCCGCCCAGGCCGAGCAGGCTGATCCGTTGGCCGTCGTTCGACTGCGTGCTGGCCAGCGCGATGTACCCGGTGCCGGACCCGCCGCAGAGCCCTTCTGCCGCACCGGCCTCGGGATGCGTCTCCTCCAGGACCCGGCGCAGTTCCACCGGCTGCTCGCCGCCCACTGCGAGCGCGTCTGCATAGCGTTCGCCCGGGCGGTAGCGGTCGCTGCCGCGGACGATGGCGATGCGCTCGGTGACGAAGCGCGCGCCATTGGCGCCTTCGATGAATTCGTCGTCGACGACCAGACGTCCGGTGGCCGCCTCGGCGTCGGCATCGGCGGGAACGAACGCTCCCAACGCCACCGGCTGCAGTTCCGGCGGCGCGGCGCGCTCGGAGCGCTCGACCGTCGGGTCCGGCCCGCGCGCCTCCTGCGGCGGCGGAGCGGCGCGCGTCGCCGGTTGCGCAGTGGCATCGCGCTCGGGGGGCGTCGGGCCGCAGGCGGTCGGCAGCGCAGCCGCGGCGAGCGCGCAGCAACCAGCGAGAAAGAAGGGGCGAATGCGGGTGTCCATGGCAACGGTCCGTAGGGGCGACGGCACAGGATCATAGGACCGCGGCATTCATCCCGCGTGAGCGCGTCGGCCGTCGGCGCGCCCGCGGGACGCATCTTCCGCTTCGTCCCGCGGCGCCGCCAGCAGCGCCGCAAGGGTCAGCAGCGCCGCGCCGCACAGGTACCAGCCCACCGACTGCAGGCCGTAGCGGCCGGCAAGCCAGGTGGCGATGTAGGGCGCCAGCGACGCGCCGAAGATGCCCGCCAGGTTGAACGCGAGCGAAGCGCCGGTGTAACGCACAGCGGTCGGGAACTGCCCCGCCAGCAGGGTGCCTACCGGGCCATAGGTCAACCCCATCAGTCCGAGCCCCAGCACCAGGAACAGCAGCGTCGCGCCTGCGTCGCCGGCCACGAACAGCGGCGCGAAGCCGAGTCCGAACACGAAGATCGCCAGCGTCGCCAGAATCATCGCCCGGCGCCGCCCGAAGCGGTCGGCATACAGCGCGGCGAGCGGGATGGTGGCGGCGAAACACACCACCCCGACCATCTGCAGCCAGAGGAACTGTTCGCGGGAGTAGCCGAACCGAGAGGTCCCCCAGCTCAGCGCGAAGACGGTCATCAGGTAGAACAGCACGAACGTCGCCAGCGCCAGCGCGGTGCCGACCAGCAGCGCGCGGGGGTGGCGCAACAGCACCTCGGCCATCGGCAGCCGCACCCGCTGTTCGCCGTCGAGCACGCGCCGGAACGCCGGCGTCTCCTGGATCCGCAGCCGGACCCACAGGCCCACCCCGACCAGCACCGCGCTGGCCAGGAACGGCACCCGCCAGCCCCAGGAGAAGAACGTCGCCTCGTCCATCGACGCGGTCAGCAGCAGGAAGATGCCGGTGGCCATGAAGAACCCGATCGGCGCGCCGAGCTGGGGAAACATGCCGTACCAGGCGCGGCGATGCGGCGGCGCGTTCTCGGTGGCCAGCAGTACCGCCCCGCCCCATTCGCCGCCGAGCCCGAGTCCCTGGCCGAGCCGGCACAGCGCCAGCAACGCCGGTGCCGCCACCCCGATCTGCGCATGGGTGGGCAGCAGCCCGATGATCACGGTGGAAATTCCCATGGTCAGCAGCGCCGCGACCAGGGTCGCCTTGCGGCCGACGCGGTCGCCGAAATGGCCGAACAGCGCCGAGCCCACCGGGCGCGCGAAGAACGCCAGCGCGAACGTGGCCAGCGACTGCAGGGTGGCCGATGCCGGATCCGCCGACGGAAAGAACAGCGCCGGGAACACCAGCACCGCCGCCGTGGCGTAGATGTAGAAATCGAAGAACTCGATCGTGGTGCCCACCAGGCTGGCGAACAACACCCGGCGGCGTGCCGCGCCGGTCGGCAGCAAGTCCGCGCCGGTGTCCGTTGCCTTGCCGTCGATCGCCGTCATCGCTCCCCGCCCGCGGCGCGGCCAGGATTCGGCCGCAGCGCGGACGTTACCGCCACAGCAGGTAGCCGGGCAATGCCATCAACGCCAGCAGCAGCAGGATCCCCGCCACCCGCAGCAGGACCCAGCCGGGGCGTTCGCGCAGCAGCATGGCGAAGGTCTCCTCGCGGCCCTCGCGGCGCGCGGCCTCGTGCTCGGCGCGCACCCGCGTCCTGCGCCCGGCCTGGTAATCGGCCATCAGGCGCTTGGCCTCGGGGACGTCCTGGTCGTGCTTGACCCAGATTCCTCCCATCGAGATGCCGAACGGCCCGGGCCTGGTCTCGTACCAGGCGATGCGGTTCGCGTCGAGAAAGGCACGCACGTCCGCCGCCTCGTCGTCGGGCACGTTGCGCAGGTTGAGCAGCAGCTTCGACATGCGGTTCCTCCGGTCGGCGGCATTCTACGCCGGAAGGCGGGCTACGCCGGAACGCGGGCCATCGAAGTCGGGCGTCCGCCGCACCGCGGCATGCGCTCGCGGACGCGACCGCAGGGAAGCCGGATTCGCCGCGCGGGCGTCGCAGCCGCCATCGCGCTTGCAACGAGCGCCGGCCACTGCGCTCCAACGAAGCGCGAGGATCCGCCACGAAAAAAGACCGGCTGCACCGGCAGCCGGTCTTTCCTTGCTTGCGCGGATTGTCTCGCGACTGCCCCGGCTCGCGCGCGGCGATCCGCGCGCGAAGCCGGGACAGCAGCGGTTCCGCCGATCAGGCGGCGCGTTTCATCGCCAGCTTGCGATCGCGCATCACGTCGTGACACGCCTGGACCTCGGGCAGCAGGCGCGACACGATGTCGCGCGCGGCGGCCGGGGTGTCGTTGTCCGAAGCGGCCTCGCGGAACGCCTTCAGCAGACGGTCCTCGGACTCCTCGAGCTCGGCCACGTAGCCGTACTCCTTGTCGCCGAGGCCGGCGCGGAGCTTCGCGTACATCTGCCGCATGTTGCCGGCCATGGTGCCCGAATCCTCCGGGGTGCCACCGGCGGCCTGGACCGCGCCGCCGAGCTCGTTGGAGATCGCCGCCTTGACGCCGGCCAGGCGGGTGAAAAGCGCCTTCAGGTCGACGTCGTCCACCTTCTGCGCGGCCTCCTCGTAGAACTCGCGGCCATCGCGGGCGATGGCGATCAGGTCGTTGAGGGTATGGGTCGTCTTCTTGTTGATGTCGCTCATGGGGGACTCTCCTTGGCAATCGCACCTGCGACGGAAATCATCGTCGTGCGACGGGGGGATGCGGCATTCGCCGGGGAAACGTACGCGATCGCTCTGATGCGATGCGACGCCGCCAAGAGTAGTCCTCGCCCGCTCAAGGGGACGTGATGCGCCTGCCCGTCCGGATGAATGCAGTCAGCAGGGTGGAGGCGGCGTTCAGGCGAGCGCCTCGGCGCGCCTCCTGCGCCGCCCCGCGATCGCGCGCTCAGGAAGCCTTCTCCGCCTCCGGCAGGCGGTAGTCGATTTCGTATTCCGGCGGCTCGCCGCCCGGACCCTGCAGGTAGTGCTCCATCCAGCGCATCAGCCGCAGCGCATAGTCCCAGCGCGAGGCGGCGCGCGCGTTGCCGTGGCCCTCGCCCGGATAGAGCACCAGGCGCACCGGCGCCTGGCCGGCCAGCTTCAGGTAGCGGTACATCATGTAGGACTGCATCGGCGGCACGCGCGGGTCGGCCTCGCCGTGCAGGATCAGGGTGGGCGTGCGCGACTTCTGCGCATGGGTGATCGGGCTGGCCTGGCGGTACAGCTCCGGGCTCTCCCAGGGCCAGGTCTGCATGTGCACCAGGTACTGTTCCTGCGGGATGTCGCCGGTGGTGACCAGGCTGGCCTGGTCGGAGATCCCGACGAACATCACCGAGGCGGCGAAGCGCTCGCTGTAGTACGTCGCGCCCCAGGCGCTGGCGTAGCCGCCGTAGGAGCCGCCGGTGATGCCGACCTTGTCGCGGTCGACCAGGCCGATCTCGACCAGATGGTCGACGCCGTCCACCAGGTCGTCGAACTCCTCCATGCCGGGCCGGCCGTGGTCGAGCTTGGAGAAGGCCACCCCGCGTCCGGTACTGGCGCGGTAGTTGGGGAAGAACATCGCGAAGCCGCGCCCGGCGGCGTACTGCGCCGGCTGTGCGTAGCTGTTCATCCAGCCGTTCGCGTAATGCGATTCCGGCCCGCCGTGCACCACCAGGATCAGCGGCACGCGCGCGCTGCCGCGGCGCTCGAGCGGGTGCACCAGCACGCCCTCCAGCTCCAGGCCGTCGCGCGCGCGGTAGCGCACCACCTCCTGGCGCGCGAACCGGACCCCGGACAGCCAGGGATTGCTGTCGGTCAGGCGCCGCGGCTGCGCCGCGTCCGCGGCCAGGTGAAACACTTCGTTGGGATGCTCTGGGGCGTTGCCCAGCAGCGCGACCGCGCCGTTGCGCGCCACGCTCATCCCGTACCAGACCGGGCCCTCGGCCGCGAGCACCGTGCGCGCGCCGCCGCCGTCCACGCCGATCTCGCCCAGCCGGGTCTGCACGCCCTCATGGCTGACGAACAGCAGGCGCGACGCGTCGCGCCAGCCGACGCTCCAGACATGGCCCTCCAGGCCCGGCAGCAAGTCGCGCTGCGCGCCGCCGGCGCTGCCGACCACGGTGAGGCGCCCTTCGCGCGGATCGTTCTCGTCCTCGGCGGAAATGACCGCCAGGTGCGCGCCGTCGGGGCTCCAGGCCAGGTCGCCGAGCTTGCCGGGGTTGTCGACGCGGCCCAGCTCGCGGCCGTCGGTCCCGACGATGCGCACCCGCGCCGCCACGTAGGTGTCGTCGGTGAGCTGGCGCGGCGCCACCACCAGCGCCAGCCGGTCGCCGGCCGGGCTCCACAGCGCCTTCTGCACGCTGCCCTCGACCTCGACCAGACGCGGCTCGGCCTCCTGGTCGTCGAGATCGGCGATCCACAGTTGCACCGGCCGCCAGTCCTCCTCGTGCACCTTCTGGGTGAAGCCCTGCTTGCGGCGCTTCTTCAGCGCCTCGTCTTCCGGCGCGCCGGCGAGCAGCGCCGCCTGACGGCCGTCGGGCGACAGGCTGAAGGAGGAGATCGCCGAGCCGAGCGAGGCGATCCGCGTGGCCTCGCCTCCGCGCAGCGGGATGCGGTAGAGGGCGCGGTGATCGTCGCCTTCGCGCTTGGACAGGAAAGCGATGTGGCGGCCGTCGGGCATCCATTCCGGCGACGCCACGCTCACCTTGCCGGTGACGAAGCCGCGGCTGTCGCCGGCGCGGTCCACCACGTGCAGCTCCGACCAGGCGGGACCGTCGTCGTCGACGCCGGGGCGCCGCGGCACCGAC
Source organism: Luteimonas salinisoli (assembly GCF_013425525.1). Taxonomy (GTDB): domain Bacteria; phylum Pseudomonadota; class Gammaproteobacteria; order Xanthomonadales; family Xanthomonadaceae; genus Luteimonas; species Luteimonas salinisoli. The sequence goes on from NZ_JACCKA010000074.1 coordinate 47,396, forward strand.
AGCACGTAGGCGGTCTCGCCGCCGTCGGGACTGATCGCCACGCTGGTGACGGCGCGCGCGGTGGCGATCTGCTCCAGGCTCATGCCCTCGCGCGCCGACGCGCCCGCGACGACGGCCAGCAGCAGCCACGACGACAGCAACGGCATCCGCCATCTGCGCATGATTTCTCGCTCCGCGTTCAGGAAGCCCGCACTTTGCCATAGCGCGTCGCGCCGACAAAGCAAGGACCGCACAACCGTGCGTCTGCAGGGCGCCGCGCACCGGCGCCGCCGGCGGCAGGAGGGCTGCGCGACCGCCTCGCGCTGCGCGCCGGCGGTTGCGGAGCGCGGCGTAGTTGTCTAGCCTGCCTGGACAGCTCGACCCTTACCCGTGCCGTGAACACCGCCGGCGCCTCCCCCTCCACCCATTCATCGAGGAGATCATCCATGGAGATCGCCGCCGAACGCGTTGCCACCATCCACTACACCCTGACCGACGAGAACGGCCAGGTCATCGACCGCTCGCCCGAGTCGCAGCCGCTGAGCTACCTGCACGGCGCCGGCAACATCGTCCCCGGCCTGGAGAAGGCGCTCGACGGCAAGAAGCCGGGCGACGCCGTCGAGGTCGACGTGAAGCCCGAGGAGGCCTACGGCCCGCGCAACGAGGCGCTGGTGCAGGCGGTGCCGCGCGAAGCGTTCAAGGGCGTCGATGCGGTCGAGCCCGGCATGCAGTTCAAGGCCCAGACCGAACGCGGCCCGCTGCTCGTCACCGTGGTCGAGGTCGGCGAAGCGCAGGTCAAGATCGACGGCAACCATCCGCTGGCCGGGCGCAAGCTGCATTTCGACGTCAAGGTGGCCGACGTGCGCGAGGCCTCGCCCGAGGAGAAGCAGGTCGGCCACGTGGACATGCCTCAGTCCGCGGCCTGATCCGGCCGGAGGCAGCGCCTTCCAGACGGCCG
>NZ_JACCKA010000075.1 GCF_013425525.1 Luteimonas salinisoli
AACCATGGCCAAGGGTAAGTTCGAGCGCACCAAGCCCCACGTGAACGTGGGCACGATCGGTCACGTGGACCACGGCAAGACGACGCTGACGGCGGCGCTGACGAAGATCGGTGCGGAGCGTTTCGGCGGCGAGTTCAAGGCCTACGACGCGATCGACGCGGCGCCGGAAGAGAAGGCGCGCGGGATCACGATTTCGACGGCGCACGTGGAGTACGAGTCGGAGAGCCGGCACTACGCGCACGTCGACTGCCCGGGCCACGCGGACTACGTGAAGAACATGATCACCGGTGCGGCGCAGATGGACGGCGCGATCCTGGTGTGTTCGGCCGCGGACGGTCCGATGCCGCAGACGCGCGAGCACATCCTGCTGGCGCGCCAGGTCGGCGTGCCGTACATCGTGGTCTACCTGAACAAGGCGGACCTGGTGGACGACGCCGAGCTGCTGGAGCTGGTGGAGATGGAGGTCCGCGAGCTGCTGAGCAAGTACGAGTTTCCGGGCGACGACACTCCGATCATCACCGGTTCGGCGCGTTCCGCGCTGGAAGGCGATCAGACCGACATTGGCGTGCCGTCGATCATCAAGCTGGTCGAGGCGCTGGACACCTGGATCCCGGAGCCCGAGCGCGACGTGGACAAGCCGTTCCTGATGCCGGTGGAGGACGTGTTCTCGATCTCCGGGCGCGGCACGGTGGTGACCGGGCGCATCGAGCGCGGGATCATCAAGGTGGGCGACGAGATCGAGATCGTGGGGATCCGCGCGACGCAGAAGACCACGGTGACGGGCGTGGAGATGTTCCGCAAGCTGCTGGACCAGGGCCAGGCGGGCGACAACGCGGGTCTGCTGCTTCGCGGCACCAAGCGCGACGACGTGGAGCGCGGGCAGGTGCTGTGCAAGCCGGGTTCGATCGCGCCGCACACCAGCTTCGAGGCCGAGGTGTACGTGCTGTCGAAGGACGAGGGCGGTCGTCACACGCCGTTCTTCAAGGGCTACCGTCCGCAGTTCTACTTCCGGACCACGGACATCACCGGCGCGGTGACGCTGCCGGAGGGCACGGAGATGGTGATGCCGGGCGACAACGTGAAGATGGTGGTGGAGCTGATCAACCCGGTGGCGATGGACGAGGGCCTGCGCTTCGCGATCCGCGAGGGCGGCCGGACGGTCGGCGCCGGCGTGGTGGCGAAGATCCTGAAGTGACGCAGCGCGGCGGGCGCGCCTGACGCGCTCGCCTTTGTCGCTGCGCCGTCCCGGTGCAGGCCGGGGTCAGGCCCGCGCCCCCAAAGGCGCAGGTCCACAACCACCGAAGCAAGACCCAAGCCCCCTGCGCCGTCCGCCCACGGTGGAAAGCGACAGGGGACGAGGCGAACGGCGGGCCGAGAACTTCGGTCCGCCTTCGCCGTCTCAAGGAACCCGGCAGGGAAACGTACCGATACGCCAGTAGCTCAATTGGCAGAGCAGCGGTCTCCAAAACCGCAGGTTGGGGGTTCGAGTCCCTCCTGGCGTGCCACCTCTACGGAAAACGAAGGCCCGCACCGAAGCGAATGAACAGCAGAGTCGAACAACCCAAGGGCGCCTCGAGCGGCGACATCGTCAAGTACGCGCTTGCGCTGCTGCTGGTGGTCGCCGGCGTGTTCGCGTTCTACTGGTTCGACGGCCAGTGGCCGGCGCCGGCGCGGGTGCTGGCCGTGGCGGCGGGCGTGGTCGCCGGCGCGGTGGTGTTCCTGACCAGCGGCAAGGGCGTGGAAACCCGCGAGTTCCTTTCGGAAACGCGGTTCGAGCTGCGCAAGGTGGTCTGGCCGACGCGCCAGGAAGCGGTGCGGATGAGCTGGGTGGTGATCATCGCCGTGGTCATCATCGCGCTGATCCTGGCGGGCTTCGACGGCGTGATCCAGTGGCTGCTGCGGCTGTTCCTCGGGCAATGACGGAGAGTTCGGATTCGATGGAAACGCAAGGCGACAAGCGCTGGTACGTTGTGCACGCCTACTCCGGCTTCGAAAAGTCGGTGGCTCAAGCGCTGCGCGACCGCATCGTGCGGTCCGAGATGCAGGACCGCTTCGGCGACGTGCTGGTGCCCACCGAGGAAGTGGTGGAGATGCGCGCCGGTCAGAAGCGCCGCTCCGAGCGCAAGTTCTTCCCCGGCTACGTGCTGGTGCAGATCGCCACGCACGAGGAGAGCGGCATCCCGCGCATCGACAGCGAAAGCTGGCACCTGATCAAGGAAACGCCGAAGGTGATGGGCTTCATCGGCGGCACCGCGGACCGTCCGCTGCCGATCAGCGACAGCGAGGCCGACGCGATCCTCCAGCGCGTGGCCGAGGGCGTGGAGAAGCCGCGGCCCAAGGTGCTGTTCGAGCCGGGCCAGATGGTGCGCGTCACCGACGGACCGTTCAACGACTTCAACGGCGTGGTCGAGGAAGTCAACTACGAGAAGAGCCGCCTGCGTGTGGCGGTGCTGATTTTCGGGCGTTCCACGCCGGTCGAGCTGGAGTTCGGCCAGGTGGAGAAGGCCTGAGTAGCCGGGATGGGGAATCGGGAATCGGGAATCGATAAAAGCTCTGGCTTTCACGATTCTCCATTCCCGATTCCCGATTCCCATTCAAAGCGACGGGGAGCTGCACGAGCCGATGATGGCTCCGAAGCGTTCGAACCCGAGGAGAAGCAACAATGGCAAAGAAAGTCGTCGGTTACATCAAGCTGCAGGTCAAGGCCGGGCAGGCCAATCCGAGCCCGCCGGTCGGTCCCGCCCTGGGTCAGCGCGGCCTGAACATCATGGAGTTCTGCAAGGCGTTCAACGCCGCCACGCAGAAGCTCGAGCCGGGTCTGCCGATCCCCACCGTGATCACCGCCTACTCCGACCGCACCTTCACCTTCATCACCAAGACGCCCCCGGCGACGGTGCTGCTGAAGAAGGCGGTCGGCATCCAGTCCGGCTCCAAGCGCCCCAACACCGAGAAGGTGGGCAAGGTGACGCGCAAGCAGCTGGAAGAGATCGCCAAGGCGAAGGAACCGGACCTGACCGCGGCCGACCTGGAAGCGGCGGTGCGCACGATCGCGGGCTCGGCCCGCAGCATGGGCCTGACGGTGGAGGGCTGAGGACATGAAGCAGACCAAGCGACAGAAGGCGAGCGCCACCGCGGTGGAACCCGGCAAGGCCTATCCGATCGAGCAGGCGTTGAAGATCGTCAAGGATCACAGCAAGGTGAAGTTCAACGAGGCGGTCGACGTGGCCGTGCGGCTCGGCGTCGACGCCCGCAAGTCCGACCAGCAGGTGCGCGGTTCGACCGTGCTGCCCGCCGGTACCGGAAAGACCGTGCGCGTGGCGGTGTTCGCCCCCGCCGGCGCCAAGGCCGAGGAGGCGTTGGCTGCAGGCGCCGATGCCGTGGGCATGGAGGACCTGGCCGAGAAGATGCATGGCGGCGACCTGAGCTACGATGTGGTCATCGCCACGCCGGACGCGATGCGTGTGGTCGGCAAGCTCGGCACGCTGCTCGGTCCGCGCGGCCTGATGCCGAACCCGAAGGTCGGCACGGTCTCGCCGAACCCGGGCGAGGCGGTCAAGAACGCCAAGGGCGGCCAGGTGCGCTACCGCACCGACAAGGCCGGCATCATCCACTGCACGATCGGCAAGGCCGATTTCGAGGACGGCAAGCTGCAGGAGAATCTGCAGGCGCTGCTGGCGGACCTGGTCAAGGCCAAGCCCGCCACCGCCAAGGGCACCTACCTGCAGAAGATCTCGATCAGCTCGACCATGGGTCCCGGCGTCGCCGTGGACCAGTCGTCGCTGTCGTTGAAGTGACGAACTGAAATTTTGAGGGCATCGCAACGGGCTTTGGCCCGGCGCGGCGCCGTCAAAGACCGCAGGCGCGGCCTGCGCTGCGGCGACGACGGGCAAGGAGGCTCGACCGGCAGGGAATCGCCGTCGCCGTACGCGTGGATCGCTTAATCCCGGAGCGCGAGAGCGCGAAAGGGCCTGCGTAGATGGTCGCCGACCCTCCAGTGGAAATCTGGAAACGGCTGCCAACCGTGAACGCTCCGGCGTTCGCCGCATCGAAGGACCGATGCGGATCAAGGGCCGCCCCGACGAGGATCCGGACGGGCGGAAAAAGTAGTCAGGAGAATGCAATGGCTCTGAATCTGAACCAGAAGAAGGAAGTCGTTGCCGAACTGGCCGAGGTCGCCGGCAAGGCGCACTCGCTGGTTGCCGCCGAGTACGTGGGTCTGACGGTCGCGCAGTTGACCGACCTGCGCCAAAAGGCGCGCCAGGAAGGCGTGTTTCTGAAAGTAGCCAAGAACACGCTGGTCTCGCGCGCAGTGGAGAACACCGATTACGCCGTCGTCAAGGACGAGCTGACCGGTCCTCTGCTGTATGCCTTTTCTGAGCAGGACCCCGGTGCGGCCGGACGTCTGATCAAGGAGTTCGCCAAGGCGAACGACAAGCTGAAGCCGCGTCTGGTCTCGATGGGCGGGCAGAAGTACCCGGGCTCCCATGTGGATGTCCTGGCGTCGCTGCCGACCCGCGATCAGGCGCTGTCGATGCTGCTCAGCGTCATGGCCCAGCCGGCCACCATGCTGGTGCGGCTGCTGTCCGAGCCCGCCTCGCAGATCGCTCGCGTCACCAACGCGGTCGGTCAGAGCAAAGCGGCTTAGGGCGACCAGTCACAGTTCGGTATCCGAGTTCCACATCAAACAGCCGTTTCCAAGTTAGCTAACAGAGGTAATCACGATGTCCCTTTCGAATGAAGAAATCATCGAAGCCATCAGCACCAAGACCCTCCTCGAGGTGATGGAGCTGGTGAAGGCGATGGAAGAGAAGTTCGGCGTCTCCGCCGCCGCCCCGGTCGCCGTGGCTGCCGGCCCCGCCGCCGCCGCCGCTCCGGTCGAGGAGCAGACCGAGTTCACCGTGCTCCTGAAGGCCACCGGCGAGAAGAAGGTCGAGGTCATCAAGGTGGTCCGCGCGATCACCGGCCTGGGCCTGAAGGAAGCCAAGGACCTGGTCGAGAGCGCGCCGAAGGAAGTGAAGGAAGGCGTGTCGAAGGACGAGGCCGAGAAGTTCAAGAAGGACCTCGAGGCCGCCGGCGCCACCGCCGAGCTGAAGTAAGCGTTAGTTGCGTCGCCGGTTCCATCGGGCGACCAGCCGAGGCTGGGGGCGAAAGCCCCCGGCCTTCGGTCGTTGTTGCAAGGTCGGGAATCGGGAATAGGGAATCGGGAATGGCGAGAGCAGAAGAGCCGGTCGCTTTTTTGGCTTTCAACGATTCCCGATTCTCCATTCCCGATTCCCGGCCCTATCGAGTCGACAGTAGGAAGTAGCGGGAGAGGGCGTGCTGGTGCCGGCAATACCAGCGACTTCCCACTGGCGATTTACCCGGTCAGACATTGATCCCCCCAGAACCGCGGACGCGCGGTTCGCAGATGCCAAAGGCGGTCATTCCCCATGACGACATCGTATTCGTTCACCGAGAAGAAGCGCATCCGCAAGGACTTCGGCAAGCGCCGGACCATCCTCGAGGTCCCCTTCCTGCTCGCGATCCAGGTCGACTCCTACCGCGAGTTCCTGCAGGCCAACATCGAGCCCGCCAAGCGCGACGACCGCGGCCTGCATGCCGCGCTGAAGTCGGTGTTCCCGATCGTCAGCTACAACGGCTATGCCGCCCTCGAGTACGTCGGCTACAAGCTCGGCGAGCCGGTGTTCGACGAGCGCGAGTGCCGCAACCGCGGCCTCAGCTACGGCGCGCCACTGCGCGTCACGGTGCGCCTGGTCATCTACGACCGCGAGTCGTCGAGCAAGGCCATCAAGTACGTGAAGGAGCAGGAAGTCTACATGGGCGAGATCCCGCTCATGACCGAGAACGGAACCTTCATCGTCAACGGCACCGAACGCGTCATCGTCTCGCAGCTGCACCGGTCGCCCGGCGTGTTCTTCGACCACGATCGCGGCAAGACCCACAGCTCGGGCAAGCTGCTGTACAGCGCTCGCATCATTCCCTATCGCGGTTCCTGGCTGGACTTCGAGTTCGACCCGAAGGACGCGCTGTTCACCCGTATCGACCGCCGCCGCAAGCTGCCGGTGACGATCCTGCTGCGCGCGCTCGGCTACTCCAACCAGGAGATGCTGAACGAATTCTTCGAGATCAACACCTTTCACGTCGATCCGAGCGAAGGCGTACAGCTGGAGCTGGTGCCCGAGCGCCTGCGCGGCGAGACCCTTGATTTCGACCTGGCCGACGGCGAGCAGGTCATCGTCGAGGCCGGCAAGCGCATCACCGCGCGCCACATTCGCCAGCTCGAGCAGTCCGGGATCGAGGCGCTGGCGGTGCCCGACGAGTACCTGCTCGGTCGCATCCTCTCGCACGACGTGATCGACCCGGCCACCGGCGAGCTGCTGGCCACCTCCAACGACGAGATCAGCGACGAGCAGCTGGCCGCGTTCCGCAAGGCCGGCGTCGAGACCGTGGGCACCATCTGGGTCAACGACCTGGACCGCGGCCCCTACATCTCCAACACCCTGCGCATCGACCCGACCAAGACCCAACTCGAGGCGCTGGTCGAGATCTACCGCATGATGCGCCCCGGCGAGCCGCCGACCAAGGACGCCGCGCAGAACTTGTTCCACAACCTGTTCTTCACCTTCGACCGCTACGACCTGTCGGGCGTGGGCCGGATGAAGTTCAACCGCCGGCTCGGCCGCAAGGAGACCGAAGGCGCCTCGGTGCTGTACGACTCGCACTACTACGCCGAGCGCAAGGACGAGGATTCGGCCAAGCTGCGCGAGCAGTTCGGCGACAGCTCCGACATCCTCGACGTGATCAAGGTGCTGACCGAGATCCGCAACGGCCGCGGCACCGTGGACGACATCGACCACCTCGGCAACCGTCGCGTGCGTTCGGTCGGCGAGATGGCCGAGAACGTGTTCCGCGTCGGCCTGGTGCGCGTGGAGCGTGCCGTGCGCGAGCGCCTGACCATGGCCGAGGCCGATGGCCTGACCCCGCAGGAGCTGATCAACGCCAAGCCGGTGGCCGCCGCGGTCAAGGAGTTCTTCGGCTCCTCGCAGCTGTCGCAGTTCATGGACCAGAACAACCCGTTGTCGGAGGTCACCCACAAGCGCCGCGTTTCGGCGCTCGGGCCGGGCGGCCTGACCCGCGAGCGTGCCGGCTTCGAGGTGCGCGACGTGCACCCGACCCACTACGGCCGCGTCTGCACCATCGAGACGCCGGAAGGCCCCAACATCGGCCTGATCAACTCGCTGGCGGTGTTCGCCCGCACCAACCGCTACGGGTTCCTCGAGACCCCGTACCGCAAGGTCGTGGGCGGCAAGGTGACCGACGAGATCGAGTTCCTCTCGGCGATCGAGGAGAACGAGTACGTCATCGCCCAGGCCAACGCGCCGCAGGACGCCGACGGCAGGCTCGACGCGCAGTTCGTCGACTGCCGCTACCAGGGCGAGTCGCTGCTCAAGCCGCCGTCCGAGGTCGACTTCATGGACGTCTCGCCGATGCAGACCGTGTCGGTCGCGGCGGCGCTGGTGCCGTTCCTGGAGCACGACGACGCCAACCGCGCGCTGATGGGCGCCAACATGCAGCGCCAGGCGGTGCCGACGCTGCGCGCCCAGAAGCCGCTGGTCGGCACCGGCATCGAGCGGGCGGTCGCGCGCGACTCCGGCGTGACCGTGAACGCCCGTCGCGGCGGCGTGGTCGAGCAGGTCGACGCGGGACGCGTGGTGGTCAAGGCCAACGAGGGGGAGATCTCCGGCGAGCACGATGCCGGCGTCGACATCTACTCGCTGATCAAGTACACCCGCTCCAACCAGAACACCTGCATCAACCAGCGTCCGCTGGTGAACGTGGGCGACGTGATCGCGCGCGGCGACGTGCTGGCCGACGGTCCCTCGACCGACATCGGCGAGCTGGCCCTGGGACAGAACATGCTGGTGGCGTTCATGCCCTGGAACGGCTACAACTTCGAGGACTCGATCCTGCTCTCCGAGCGCGTGGTCGAGGAGGATCGCTACACCACGATCCACATCGAGGAGCTGACCTGCGTGGCCCGCGACACCAAGCTGGGCCCGGAGGAGATCTCGGCGGACATCCCCAACGTCTCCGAGCAGGCGCTCAACCGCCTCGACGAGTCCGGTGTGGTCTACATCGGCGCCGAAGTGCGCGCCGGCGACATCATGGTGGGCAAGGTCACGCCGAAGGGCGAGAGCCAGCTGACGCCGGAGGAGAAGCTGCTGCGGGCGATCTTCGGCGAGAAGGCCTCGGACGTGAAGGACAGCTCGCTGCGGGTGCCGCCGGGGATGGACGGCACCGTCATCGACGTGCAGGTCTTCACCCGCGACGGCATCGAGAAGGACAAGCGCGCGCGCCAGATCGAGGAAAACGAGATCAAGCGCGTCAAGAAGGACTTCGACGACCAGTTCCGCATCCTCGAGGGCGCGATCTATGCGCGGCTGCGCTCGCAGATCGTCGGCAAGGTCGCCAACGGCGGCCCCGGCCTGAAGAAGGGCGACGCGATCGGCGACGAGTACCTGGACGGGCTGAAGAAGTCGGACTGGTTCGCGATCCGCATGAAGGACGCGGACGCGGTCGAGGCGATCGAGCGCGCCCAGAAGCAGATCGAGGCCCATCGCAAGGAGTTCGACCTGCGCTTCGAGGACAAGCGCGGCAAGATCACCCAGGGCGACGACCTCGCCCCGGGTGTGCTCAAGATGGTCAAGGTGTTCCTGGCGGTGAAGCGCCGCATCCAGCCCGGCGACAAGATGGCGGGCCGCCACGGCAACAAGGGCGTGATCTCCAACATCGTGCCGGTCGAGGACATGCCCTACATGGCCGACGGCAGCTCGGTGGACATCGTGCTCAACCCGCTGGGCGTGCCGAGCCGCATGAACATCGGCCAGATCCTCGAGACCCATCTGGGCTGGGCCGCCAAGGGCCTGGGTCAGAAGATCCAGCGCATGCTCGATGCGCAGGCGAAGGTGAGCGAGCTGCGCGCCTTCCTCGACCAGATCTACAACCACGACAGCAAGCTGAACGGCGAGCGGGTCGATCTGAAGCAGTTCAGCGACGCCGAGCTGCTGCAGCTGGCCGGCAACCTCACCGACGGCGTGCCGATGGCGACCCCGGTGTTCGACGGCGCGGCGGAGTCGGAGATCAAGCTGATGCTCGAGCTCGCCGATCTGCCGACCAGCGGCCAGACCCAGCTGTACGACGGACGCACCGGCGATGCCTTCGAGCGCAAGGTGACCGTGGGCTACATGCACATGCTGAAGCTCAACCACCTGGTCGACGACAAGATGCACGCGCGTTCGACCGGCCCGTACTCGCTGGTCACCCAGCAGCCGCTTGGCGGCAAGGCGCAGTTCGGCGGCCAGCGCTTCGGCGAGATGGAGGTCTGGGCGCTGGAGGCCTACGGCGCGGCGTACACGCTGCAGGAGATGCTGACGGTGAAGTCCGACGACGTGCAGGGCCGCAACCAGATGTACAAGAACATCGTCGACGGCGAGCACGAGATGGTCGCCGGCATGCCCGAGTCCTTCAACGTCCTGGTCAAGGAAATCCGCTCGCTGGCCATCAACATGGAGCTCGAGGAGCACTGAGAACCGGGAATGGGGAATCGAGAATCGGGAATCGTCAGAGCAAGGGCTGCAACTGCCGACGATCGCCTAAAACCTCTGATTCCCCGCCTTGAACCATTCCCGATTCTCGATTCCCGATTCCCGGAGATTTCTAATGAAAGACCTACTGAACCTGTTCAACCAGCAGCGCCCGACGCTCGATTTCGATGCGATCAAGATCGCGCTGGCGTCGCCGGACATGATCCGTTCGTGGTCCTACGGCGAGGTCAAGAAGCCGGAGACCATCAACTACCGCACCTTCAAGCCGGAGCGCGACGGGCTGTTCTGCGCCGCCATCTTCGGGCCGGTGAAGGACTACGAGTGCCTGTGCGGCAAGTACAAGCGCATGAAGCACCGCGGCGTGGTGTGCGAGAAGTGCGGCACCGAGGTCACCCTGGCCAAGGTCCGCCGCGAGCGCATGGGCCACATCGACCTGGCATCGCCGGTCGCCCACATCTGGTTCCTCAAGTCGCTGCCCTCGCGCATCGGCCTGATGCTGGACATGACCCTGCGCGACATCGAGCGGATCCTCTATTTCGAGGCCTACGTGGTCACCGAGCCGGGCCTGACCCCGCTCGAGCGCGGCCAGCTGCTCAACGAAGAGCAGTTCATGCAGATGCGCCAGGAGCACGGCGACGATTTCGACGCCGCGATGGGCGCCGAGGCCGTCTACGACCTGCTGCGCACGATCGACCTGCAGGCCGAGATGATCAAGCTCAAGGAGGACATCGCCGCCACCGGGTCCGAGACCAAGCTCAAGCGCCTGACCAAGCGCATCAAGCTGGTCGAGGCCTTCGTCGAGTCCGGGAACCGCCCGGAGTGGATGATCATGACGGTGCTGCCGGTGCTGCCGCCGGACCTGCGCCCGCTGGTGCCGCTGGACGGCGGCCGCTTCGCGACCTCCGACCTCAACGATCTGTACCGCCGGGTCATCAACCGCAACAACCGGCTGCGCCGTCTGCTGGAGCTCAACGCGCCCGACATCATCGTGCGCAACGAGAAGCGCATGCTGCAGGAGTCGGTGGATGCGCTGATGGACAACGGCCGCCGCGGCCGCGCCATCACCGGCACCAACAAGCGCCCCCTCAAGTCGCTGGCCGACATGATCAAGGGCAAGCAGGGCCGGTTCCGCCAGAACCTGCTCGGCAAGCGCGTGGACTACTCGGGCCGCTCGGTCATCGTGGTCGGTCCGACCCTGCGCCTGCACGAGTGCGGCCTGCCGAAGAAGATGGCGCTGGAGCTGTTCAAGCCGTTCATCTTCTCCAAGCTGCAGCGCCGCGGCCTGGCGACCACGATCAAGGCCGCCAAGAAGCTGGTCGAGCGCGAGGAAGCCGAGGTCTGGGACATCCTGGAAGAGGTGATCCGCGAGCACCCGGTGCTGCTCAACCGCGCGCCGACCCTGCATCGCCTGGGCATCCAGGCGTTCGAGCCGGTGCTGATCGAGGGCAAGGCGATCCAGCTGCACCCGCTGGTCTGTACCGCGTTCAACGCCGACTTCGACGGCGACCAGATGGCCGTGCACGTGCCGCTGAGCCTCGAGGCGCAGCTGGAAGCGCGCGCGCTGATGATGTCGACCAACAACATCCTCTCGCCCGCCAACGGCGAGCCGATCATCGTGCCGTCGCAGGACGTGGTGCTGGGCCTGTACTACATGACCCGCGCCCTCGAGAACAAGAAGGGCGAGGGCATGGTGTTCGCCAACATCGCGGAGGTGAAGCGGGCGTACGACCACCGCGTCGTCGAGCTGCACGCAAAGGTCAAGGTGCGCATCGCCCAGACCGTCCTCGCCGAGGACGGCGAAAGGACCCGGGAGGTCTCCATCGTCGACACCACGGTGGGCAGGGCGCTGTTGATGGAGATCATGCCCGAGGCGCTGCCGTTCTCGCTGGCCAACGTCGAGCTGACCAAGAAGAACATCAGCCGCCTGATCAACTCCTGCTATCGCCTGCTGGGCCTGAAGGACACGGTGGTGTTCGCCGACAAGCTGATGTACACCGGTTTCGCCTACGCGACCCGTGCCGGCGTGTCGATCGGCATCGACGACATGACCATCCCCGACGAGAAGAAGGGCATCCTGGCCGAGGCCGAGACCGAGGTGCTGGAGATCCAGCAGCAGTACCAGTCGGGCCTGGTGACCGCCGGCGAGCGCTACAACAAGGTCGTCGACATCTGGTCGCGCTGCAACGAGCGCGTGGCCAAGGCGATGATGGACGCGATCGGCACCGAGCACGTCACCAATGCCAAGGGCGAACAGGTGCCGCAGAAGTCGATGAACTCGGTCTACATCATGGCCGACTCCGGCGCGCGCGGCTCGCAGGCGCAGATCCGCCAGCTGGCGGGCATGCGCGGACTGATGGCCAAGCCGGACGGCTCGATCATCGAGACGCCGATCACCGCGAACTTCCGCGAAGGCCTGAACGTGCTGCAGTACTTCATCTCCACCCACGGCGCGCGCAAGGGCCTGGCGGACACGGCGCTCAAGACCGCCAACTCCGGCTACCTGACCCGCCGCCTGGTCGACGTGGCCCAGGACGTGGTGATCACCGAGCCCGATTGCGGCACCGTCACCGGCCTGACCATGACCCCGATCGTCGAAGGCGGCGACGTGGTCGAGCCGCTGCGCGACCGCGTGCTCGGCCGCATCGTGGCCGAGGACGTGTTCCTGCCCGGCGACGACGAGGACCCCATCGTCACCCGCAACACCCTGCTCGACGAAGCCTGGGTGCAGAAGCTCGAGGACGCGGGCGTGCAGACCATCAAGGTGCGCTCGACGATCACCTGCGAAAGCAGCTTCGGCGTCTGCGCCCAGTGCTACGGGCGCGACCTCGGCCGCGGCCACCTGGTCAACCACGGCGAGGCGGTCGGCGTGGTCGCCGCGCAGTCGATCGGCGAGCCCGGCACCCAGCTGACGATGCGGACCTTCCACATCGGCGGCGCGGCGTCGCGTGCGGCCGCGATCGACAACGTCACGGTCAAGACCACCGGCTCGGTGAAGTTCAACAACCTCAAGTCGGTCAATCACGCCAGCGGCGGCCTGGTCGCGGTGTCGCGTTCCGGCGAGCTGTCGGTGCTCGACGGCCACGGCCGCGAGCGCGAGCGCTACAAGCTGCCCTACGGCGCGATGATCAACGTCAAGGACGGCGCCGCGGTCAAGGCCGGCCAGACCGTGGCCAGCTGGGATCCGCATAACCACCCGATCGTTTCGGAGGTCGCCGGCTCGATGCGCTTCGTCGACTTCGTGGACGGCGTCACCGTGATCGAGAAGACCGACGAGCTGACCGGCCTGGCGTCGCGCGAGATCACCGATCCCAAGCGCCGCGGTTCGCAGGGCAAGGACCTGCGCCCGCTGGTGCGAATCGTCGACAAGAAGGGCAACGACCTGACCATTCCCGGGACCGACCTGCCGGCGCAGTACCTGCTGCCGCCGCGCTCGATCGTCAACCTGCAGGACGGCGACGCCGTGGGCGTAGGCGACGTGGTGGCCAAGATCCCGCAGGAGGCTTCCAAGACCCGCGACATCACCGGCGGCCTGCCGCGCGTGGCCGATCTGTTCGAGGCCCGCAAGCCGAAGGATCCGGCGATCCTGGCGGAGAAGTCCGGCGTGGTCAGCTTCGGCAAGGACACCAAGGGCAAGCAGCGCCTGATCATCAAGGGACCTGACGGCGACGAGCACGAGGAGCTGATTCCCAAGTACCGCCAGATCATCGTGTTCGAGGGCGAGCACGTGGAGAAGGGCGAGACCGTGGTGGACGGCGAGCCGAGCCCGCAGGACATCCTGCGCCTGAAGGGCGTCGAGGAGCTGGCCGCCTACCTGGTCAAGGAGATCCAGGACGTCTATCGCCTGCAGGGCGTCAAGATCAACGACAAGCACATCGAGACCATCATCCGGCAGATGCTGCGCAAGGTGGAGATCACCGACGCGGGCGACAGCCGCTACCTGGCGGGCGAGCAGGTCGAGAAGCAGCGCGTCATCGAGGACAACGCCAGGCTGACGTCGAAGAACGAGTTGCCGGCCAAGTACGACCCGGTGCTGCTGGGCATCACCAAGGCCTCGCTGGCGACCGAGTCGTTCATCTCCGCGGCCTCGTTCCAGGAGACCACCCGCGTGCTGACCGAGGCCGCCGTGCGCGGCACCCGCGACGGCCTGCGCGGCCTGAAGGAGAACGTGATCGTCGGCCGGTTGATCCCGGCGGGCACCGGCCTGGCCTACCACACCCAGCGCCGTCGCGACGCCAGCGGGCTGACGGAGTCGGAGATGGAAGCGCTCTCCGGCGGCCCGGCCGTGGCCGCGGAGGCTGGGACGGCCGTCGAGGAGGCCGCCGGAGGCGAGGGTGCCGGGAGCGGCGGCGCGGAGTAGGACGCCGCCGGCCCGGCGGGCCGGGGCGGCGGTGCCGTCCCGGACTTGCCAATGCGGCGTCCCGGGCCTATAACGGCAGCGGACACAGCGACGGCCTCTTGGCCGTCCCAGATCACGAAATGAGGCGTCAGGGACGCGCCTCGTATTCGGCCCAGGAAGGGCGGGATTGACGCGGAACCGTCTCCCGGCGCGCCCCAGCGGCGTGCCCGGGGTGTGCAGGTTGGCCTTGCGTTGACGCCATGCGTCAGCGCCAGCTATACTTTTCCGTCTCGGCGGGCCGGGTTGTACCGGCCTGCCTTCGTTTTCACGCACGGGCCCCGGCCCCAACGACAGAACCCCTAAACGATGGCAACGATCAACCAGCTGGTGCGGAAGCCGCGCAACCCCGAGACCTACAAGAGCACCTCGCCCGCGCTGGCGAACTGCCCGCAGCGTCGCGGCGTCTGCACGCGCGTCTACACCACGACCCCGAAGAAGCCGAACTCGGCCCTGCGCAAGGTCGCCAAGGTGCGCCTGACCAACGGTTACGAGGTCATCTCCTATATCGGCGGCGAAGGTCACAACCTGCAGGAGCACTCGGTGGTGTTGATCCGCGGCGGCCGCGTCAAGGACCTGCCGGGCGTGCGCTACCACACCGTCCGCGGCTCGCTCGATGCGGCCGGCGTGACCAAGCGCAAGCAGGCGCGCTCCAAGTACGGCGCCAAGCGTCCGAAGGGCTGAGCACGATCCGCCTCAGCGAATCGCCGAATCTAAGATTGATAGAACAAGGTCTGCATCATGTCCCGTAAAGGTTCTGCTCCGCAGCGCAACGTCCTGCCCGATCCCAAGCACGGCAGCGAGACGATCGCGCGCTTCATCAACATGGTCATGAAGAGCGGCAAGAAGTCGGTCGCCGAGAAGATCGTGTATGGCGCCATGGACGTCATCGGCGAGAAGAACGGCAACGCCCTCGAGCTGGTCGAGAAGGCGCTGGGCAACGTGTCCCCGGCCGTAGAGGTGAAGTCCCGTCGGGTCGGCGGCGCCACCTACCAGGTGCCGATCGAAGTGCGCGCTTCGCGCCGCACCGCGCTGGCGATGCGCTGGGTGATCGAGTCGGCGCGCAAGCGCGGCGAGAACACCATGCCGCGCAAGCTGGCCGCCGAACTGGTCGACGCCTCCGAGAACCGCGGCGGCGCGATCAAGAAGCGCGAGGAAACCCACCGCATGGCGGAAGCGAACAAGGCGTTCGCCCACTACCGCTGGTGATCCCGCGGGCGCCCTGAGGGGCGCCCGGTCCAGGCGCCCGGCGCGCAGCCGCGCGGCGCCATCAGCGGTCCGGCCGGTCCGGCCGCGACGCGAATCCGGAAGCCGCCCTCGAGGCGGCGTCCGGCCATTCCAGCCCGGCCTCGCCGGGCCCAGAGACGAGAGACGACCGTGGCTCGTACCACTCCCATCGAACGCTATCGCAACTTCGGCATCATGGCCCACATCGATGCCGGCAAGACCACCACGTCCGAGCGCATCCTGTTCTACACCGGCGTCAGCCACAAGATCGGCGAAGTCCACGACGGCGCCGCGGTGATGGACTGGATGGAGCAGGAGCAGGAGCGCGGCATCACCATCACCTCGGCCGCGACCACCGCGTTCTGGAAGGGGATGGACCAGTCGCTGCCCGAATACCGGCTCAACATCATCGACACCCCCGGCCACGTCGACTTCACCATCGAGGTGGAGCGCTCGCTGCGCGTGCTCGACGGCGCCGTGTTCGTGCTGTGCGCGGTCGGCGGCGTGCAGCCGCAGTCCGAGACCGTGTGGCGCCAGGCCAACAAGTACTCGGTGCCGCGCCTGGCGTTCGTCAACAAGATGGACCGGACCGGCGCCAACTTCGACAAGGTGGTCGAGCAGCTCAAGTCGCGTCTGGGCGCCTACCCGGTGCCGATGCAGATGCCGGTCGGCGCCGAGGACGGCTTCGAGGGCGTGATCGACCTGATCAAGATGAAGTACATCCACTGGGACGTGGCGTCGCAGGGCACGATCTTCGAGTACCGCGACGTTCCCGCCGAGCTGGCCGACAAGGCCGCCCAGGCGCGCAACTTCATGGTCGAGGCCGCGGCCGAGGCCAACGAGACGCTGATGGACAAGTACCTCGGCGGCGAGGAACTCACCGAGGACGAGGTCGTGGCCGGCCTGCGCGAGCGCACCCTGAAAACCGAGATCATTCCGGTGTTCTGCGGCAGCGCGTTCAAGAACAAGGGCGTGCAGGCCATGCTCGACGGCGTCGTACAGCTGCTGCCGTCGCCGTCCGACCGCCCGCCGGTGCAGGGCATCGACGATTCCGACAAGGAAGCGTCGCGCAAGGCCACCGATGCCGAGTCGTTCTCGGCGCTGGCGTTCAAGATCATGACCGACCCGTTCGTCGGTTCGCTGACCTTCTTCCGCGTCTACTCGGGCGTGCTCAACTCCGGCGACCAGGTCTACAACCCGGTCAAGTCGAAGAAGGAGCGCGTGGGCCGCATCCTGCAGATGCACTCGAACAACCGCGAGGAGATCAAGGAAGTGCGCGCCGGCGACATCGCCGCTGCGGTGGGCCTGAAGGACGTCACCACCGGCGACACCCTGTGCGCGCAGGACAACATCATCACCCTGGAGCGCATGGTGTTCCCGGAGCCCGTCATCTCGATGGCGGTGGAGCCGAAGACCAAGTCCGACCAGGAGAAGATGGGCCTGGCGCTGGGCCGCCTGGCGCAGGAGGATCCGTCGTTCCGCGTGCGGACCGACGAGGAATCCGGCCAGACCATCATCTCCGGCATGGGCGAGCTGCACCTGGACATCCTCGTCGACCGCATGAAGCGCGAGTTCAACGTCGAGGCCAACGTCGGCAAGCCGCAGGTCGCCTACCGCGAGACCATCCGCAAGGCGGTCAAGGCCGAGGGCAAGTTCGTCCGCCAGTCGGGCGGCAAGGGCCAGTTCGGCCACGTCTGGCTCGAGATTTCGCCGAACGAGCAGGGCAAGGGCTACGAGTTCGAGAACGCGATCGTCGGCGGCGTGGTGCCCAAGGAGTACATCCCGGCTGTCGACAAGGGCATCCAGGAGGCGGTCGCCAACGGCATCATGGCGGGCTACCCGATCGTCGACGTGAAGGTGAAGCTGGTCGACGGCTCCTACCACGAGGTCGACTCCTCGGAAATGGCGTTCAAGATCGCCGGCTCGATGGGCTTCAAGGAAGGCTTCCACAAGGCCAGCCCGGTGCTGCTCGAGCCGATCATGAAGGTCGAGATCGTCACGCCGGAGGATTATCTCGGCGACGTGATGGGCGACGTGAGTCGCCGGCGCGGCATCTTGCAGGGCCAGGACGACAGCCCTTCGGGAAAGATCATCAATGCGATGATTCCGCTGGGCGAGATGTTCGGCTATGCCACCTCGCTGCGCTCGATGTCGCAGGGCCGGGCCACCTTCACGATGGAGTTCGACCACTACGCCGAAGCGCCGACGAACATCGCCGAGACGGTTACCAAGAAGGGCTGAAAGCCGTGATTGGTGATTGGTGATTCGTGATTCGGAAGAGCCACGATCCCACCTTCGCCAATCACGAATCACGAATCACGAATTACGGAGCAAACCATGGCCAAGGGTAAGTTCGAGCGCACCAAGCCCCACGTGAACGTGGGCACGATCGGTCACGTGGACCACGGCAAGACGACGCTGACGGCGGCGCTGACGAAGATCGGTGCGGAGCGTTTCGGCGGCGAGTTCAAGGCCTACGACGCGATCGACGCGGCGCCGGAAGAGAAGGCGCGCGGGATCACGATTTCGACGGCGCACGTGGAGTACGAGTCGGAGAGCCGGCACTACGCGCACGTCGACTGCCCGGGCCACGCGGACTACGTGAAGAACATGATCACCGGTGCGGCGCAGATGGACGGCGCGATCCTGGTGTGTTCGGCCGCGGACGGTCCGATGCCGCAGACGCGCGAGCACATCCTGCTGGCGCGCCAGGTCGGCGTGCCGTACATCGTGGTCTACCTGAACAAGGCGGACCTGGTGGACGACGCCGAGCTGCTGGAGCTGGTGGAGATGGAGGTCCGCGAGCTGCTGAGCAAGTACGAGTTTCCGGGCGACGACACTCCGATCATCACCGGTTCGGCGCGTTCCGCGCTGGAAGGCGATCAGACCGACATTGGCGTGCCGTCGATCATCAAGCTGGTCGAGGCGCTGGACACCTGGATCCCGGAGCCCGAGCGCGACGTGGACAAGCCGTTCCTGATGCCGGTGGAGGACGTGTTCTCGATCTCCGGGCGCGGCACGGTGGTGACCGGGCGCATCGAGCGCGGGATCATCAAGGTGGGCGACGAGATCGAGATCGTGGGGATCCGCGCGACGCAGAAGACCACGGTGACGGGCGTGGAGATGTTCCGCAAGCTGCTGGACCAGGGCCAGGCGGGCGACAACGCGGGTCTGCTGCTTCGCGGCACCAAGCGCGACGACGTGGAGCGCGGGCAGGTGCTGTGCAAGCCGGGTTCGATCGCGCCGCACACCAGCTTCGAGGCCGAGGTGTACGTGCTGTCGAAGGACGAGGGCGGTCGTCACACGCCGTTCTTCAAGGGCTACCGTCCGCAGTTCTACTTCCGGACCACGGACATCACCGGCGCGGTGACGCTGCCGGAGGGCACGGAGATGGTGATGCCGGGCGACAACGTGAAGATGGTGGTGGAGCTGATCAACCCGGTGGCGATGGACGAGGGCCTGCGCTTCGCGATCCGCGAGGGCGGCCGGACGGTCGGCGCCGGCGTGGTGGCGAAGATCCTGAAGTGACGCAGCGCGGCGGGCGCGCCTGACGCGCTCGCCTTTGTCGCTGCGCCGTCCCGGTGCAGGCCGGGGTCAGGCCCGCGCCCC
>NZ_JACCKA010000076.1:0-17090 GCF_013425525.1 Luteimonas salinisoli
CGACTCCCTCAACGACCTCACCCCAGTCGAGTACCGGATCATCCATCACCCGGAAACCTCTAGTTATGCGTGGACCTGATCAGGGGGAGTCGACACGTGGGAGCGGGTCGTGCGCGCGCATGGCCGGTCAGGGCGACGTAGCGATGCAGCGTACGGGCGCGTCGTTCTCCAGCGCCTGTTCCCAGCCATTCCCACTGCGGTAGGTCACGGTGCCGTTGATGCAGGCGGCCTCGACCTGGTCGCGCCGAGCGCTCAGCGGCCCTGGCAACTGCTGCAGGCCGGATGGCTGGCCGGCAGCAGCGCCATCACCCGCTCCGGGAGGCTCTTGCGCCACGTCCGGGGGTGCCATCCCGGCGGGCTCGTTCTCCGCCATCGCGCCGGAGGCCTGCGCGGCGCTTTCTGTCGCCGCGTCTGCAGGCGTCTCCCCCGCGGGCGCCGGCTGCGGAGCTTCTTCCGTGCGCTCGGCCGCGGGGCGGGTTCGCGGTTCCTCCGAGCGTCCGCCGGGGTCGTCCGACAGCACCGTGGTCACCGCGTAGCGGATCGCATTGGCGGCCAGAACGCCGACGATCACCGCAAGCGTGACCGGGATGAAGAAGGACCAGGGTGGTGCGTCGTCGCGGAACCCGCTCATGGTACGGCCTCCCGGTGAGGTCACCCGAGCCTAGCGCATCCGGTGACCTTCGGCACCCGTGAACGCACACTTCCGGCATGGGCCTGCGAACTCGCCCCCCGGTTACCCTCGCAGATCGCTCCGAATGGATCCCGCCAATGCTCCCGTCCCGCCGTTTCCCCCTGCTGACTGCCGCCTCGCTCCTTCTTTCCGTACTGCTGGCCGGCTGTTCGGATGAGGAAGCAACGCCGCCCCTCCCCGAGGAACTCGCCTGCCAGGCGGGTGCGTGGCGCATGGACAGCGGCGAGCTGCTGGCACTTTCGCCGGTCACCGGCGGGCTGCGCTACCGCCTGGTCGACGGCCGCAGCGGCCTGTTCGCGCCTGGCGGCGAGGGACCTGCCTACAGCGCCCGCGAAGGCTGGCGCGGCGAGGGAACCGAGCCTGTCGCCACCGCGACCTTCGAGCCCTGCCCCGCCGGGCGCATGCGCTTCGCGCTCGAGGACGGCCCGTCCGGTACCGCGCGCCGGATGACGCTGGACACGCACGACACCAGCTTCCGCAGCGGCGACATCTCCCTCCGCGGCCGCCTGGTGCTGCCGGAGCAGGCCAACGGCCCGATGCCGCTGGCGGTGCTGCTGCACGGTTCCGAGGACTACTCCGCAGTCGACATCTACCCCACCCAGTACCTGCTGCCGGCGCAGGGGGTGGCGGTATTCGTCTACGACAAGCGCGGTACCGGCGGTTCGGAGGGCGAATACACCCAGGACTTCCACGTGCTGGCCGACGACGCCGTCGCCGCCCTGGCCGAAGCGCGACGGCTGCAGCCGGCCGGCTTCTCGCGCATCGGCTTCGTCGGCGGCAGCCAGGGCGGGTGGATCGCACCGCTGGCGGCCTCCAAGACCAGCGTGGACTACGTGGCGGCGCTGTTCGGCCTGGCCGAGGGCGCCCTGGCCGAGGACCGCGAGCAGGTGATGGACGACCTGCGCGCGGCCGGGCACGGCCCCGACGTGCTGGAGCGCGCGCGCGAGGTCACCGACGCCACCGCACGGCTGATGGCCTCCGGTTTCACCGAGGGCTACGAAGAACTGGCCGCAGTGCAGGATGCCTATGGCGACGAACCGTGGTTCGCCGACATCCAGGGCGAATTCAGCGGCCAGGTACTGGAAATCCGGGGCTGGGCGCCGCAGTGGCTGGTGCGCCGCATCGCCATGCGGTCGGACCGCGGCACCAGCTGGGACTACGAGCCCCTGCCGGTGCTCGCCGCACTCGAGGTCCCGCAGCTGTGGGTCGTCGCCGCGGAGGACCGCGAGGCGCCGAACGTCGAGACCCTTCGCCGGCTGCGCGCGCTGCAGGCCGAGGGGCGCCCGCTCGACCTGGTGGTATTCCCGGGCACCGACCACGGCATTTACGAGTACGCCGAGGAGGACGGCCAGCGCGTCATGTTGCGTCACCCGGACGGTTACCTGCGCCTTCTGGCCGAGTGGATCGCCGAGCCGGAGCTGCGTGGGCCGTACGGCAACGCGCAGGTCGAGCCCAAGGCCGGCGGACGGGAAACCAGATAACGCCGCTACCGCCCGCCCACACCGGGGGCGGCGCGCATTTCGTCTGCCCAGGACGTCGCGGCGGCCAACGTCTTTCCTGGCGGGGCGACGCGCCGGCATGGCGCAGCAGTCCGGCGCCGCGATACGCAACCGCGGCGTCGACCTGCAACGAACTACGTCAGACAAGGGGCTGGGCGGGAAACCTCATGCCCTGCGGAAGATCCGCGACGGAAGCCGTTGAGCGGCCGCCTACCGCGGATTCCGGTGAGCGGTCCGGCTCCTGAACCCCAGCCGGCTTGCCCGCCCCGGAAAAGCAGAAGGCCCAGTCTTTCGGGTGTTATCCCGATCGGCTGAGCCTTCCTTGTCGAAGCGATTGCGTCCGGCTTTCGCCTTTCGCTTTTTCTTCGACGTGCGCAGGTTAGCGCAGGCACCGTTAGGGCAGCGTCAAAACCCGTTGGCCATTCGTCGGCAGGCGGCCTCAACCCCAGGGCCACCAGCCGCGACCGGTGCGCGCATAGCGGTCGGCGGCGCGCTCGAAGCGGTTGCGCACGCTGATTCCGCCGCACAGCAGGTACAGCGGCAGGAACAGCGGCCCCAGCGCCATGTACTGCAGGACGTGGGCGCGCTCGTGGTCGCCGATCCGCACCGCGGGCTCCTCGCAGTGCCCGGCGCGGTGGGCGTAGGTGAAGCACGGGGCGTCCAGCGAGTCGGCGGTATGCAGGATCACGTTGCCCAGGGTCATGGCGCCCCCCGGACCCCACGGCCAGCGCTGGAATACGATCGCGAGTTCGCGACGGTCCAGCCGCGCCGTGGCGCCGAATGCCAGCCCGGCGGCACCGGCCCCCAGGCCGAGCACGGTATTGGGCAGGGTCCACAGGACGCCGAGCGCGCACAGCGGCCAGTCCGACGCCCGGGTCACGGCTGGTCAGTCGCCTTCCGGCATCACCAGCCACAGCACCAGGTACACCAGGATCCCGGGGAAGGCCGCCGACAGGATCGACACCACCACGAACAGCACCCGCACCATCGTGGAGCTCCAGCCGAAGCGCCGGGCGATGCCGCCCATCACACCGGCAATGACGCGGTCGTTGATCGAACGGGACAGGGTTGGATGGCTCATGGGCGCAAGCTCGCGGAAATCACGTTGCCGCAAGTCTAGCGCGTGCCTCGCAAGGCGGCGTGGAGGGGCGCGGCCGGCCTCGGCTGGTTCAGGCCGAGCGCGCCGCCAGCCACTCGTGGATCGCCGAGGGCACCTCCTTCTGCGCGCGCCCGGAAACGTAGATGCCGATATGGCCGCCACGGAACGACAACTCCGAATAGTCGTCCGAGCCCACCAGGCCGCGCAGCGCCCGCGACGCGGCAGGCGGCACCAGGTGGTCCTGCTCGGCGAAGATGTTGAGTATCGGCATCTCCACCATGCCCAAGTGCACCTCGCGCCCGCCGATCTCGATCCCGCCGTTGACGAAGCCGTTGCCCTGGTAGAACTGCTTGATGAACTGGCGAAAGGCCTCCCCCGCCTGGTCCGGAGAGTCGAAGATCCACTTCTCCATGCGCAGGAAATCCTCCACCGACTTGCGGTCGTCGAGGATGTCCACCAGGCCGACGTACTTCTGCACGAACAGCCGCCACGGCTTCAGCGTGAGGTAGCAGAAATTCATCATGTCGGCCGGGACGTTGCCGAGCGTGTCGACGAACAGGTCGACGTCCATCTCCCGGGTCCAGTTCGACAGCATGTTGTCCGGGGTGTGGAAGTCCACCGGGGTGACCATGGTGATCAGGTTGCGGATCCGCTCGGGATGCAGCGCGGCGTAGCACAGCGAAAACGCGCCGCCCTGGCAGATGCCGAGCAGGTTGATCGAATCGAGCCCGTGCGCGTCGCACAGGTGGTCCACCGCGCCGCCGAGGAAACGTCCGATGTAGTCCTCGAGGTCGAGGAAGCGGTCCGAGCGGTCCGGGTAGCCCCAGTCGATGATGTACACGTCCTCGCCCAGCGCCAGCAGGTTCTTGACGATCGAACGGTCGGACTGCAGGTCGACCATGTAGGGGCGGTTGACCAGCGCGTAGCAGATCAGCAGCGGCACCTTCGCGGTCGGCGCCTTTTCCCCGATGAAGCGGTACAGCACCGTCTTGCCGTCGCGCCAGACTTCCTGCTTCTGCGTCGCCCCGTAGTCGACATCGTCGACCTCGCGCAGGGTGTCCAGGCCCGCACCGAGCTTCTGCTGGAAACGCACCGCCTCCTCGGCGATACGCGCCGGGCTGATATTGAGCGGACCGGTCATTTCAGCGTCCTCCTGCCGGTAGGCCGTTTGCGCGTCGCCGCCCTGCCGGCCGTGCCAGTCGACTTGCCGGCAGTCTTCTTCACGGTCTTCTTCGCAGTCTTCTTCGCAGTCTTTTTCGCGGCCGTGGGCGCGGCCTGCTTCGCGCGCTTCTTCGTGGCCTTCCGCGTCGCCTTCCCGACGGCACTCCCGGCGCTCGCCGAGGCGGGCTTATTCGGTGTCGCTACCGCCCGTCCGGCGGTGCGACCCACCGGCGCCTGCGCCGGCCGCGCGTCGTCGCGCATGCGCCTGATCGCACGCTCGAGTTCGACGATCTTGCGATGCGCCCCGTCCAGCTCGCTGCGCGTGGGCATGCCGAACATGGCGCTGATCTCCTCGACCTGGCGCTGGATGCCCGCGCGCAGACGCATCTGCGCGTTCACCAGCCGGCCGTACACGGCCCGGAACTCTTCCGACAGCGCGATCTCGGCGTAGGCCTCCTCGGCGGCATCGATCCACAGGTCGAACAGTGCGCGCGGCGATTCGATCTGGCGGCCCGGCTCCTCCCGCTCGAGCAGGCGGTCCTCGAAGATTTCCAGCGCGGACTGCGCCGCCTTCGCCATCAGCGCGTTGTAGGCGCTGTTGTGTTCCTGGTACTCGGCCTGAGCCTGGGCCAGCGCCTGCAGCCGCTCCTGCTGCTCGCGCCCGGGTCCGAATGCGGGCATGCGCAGCCAGGAAGCGCTCTCCCGGCGCCAGGCATCCAGGTACGGCGAAGCGTCGTCGATCCACTGGTCCAGGCCCTGCAGCCCATGCCCGCGCATGCTGCGGAACATCTCGGGGAACGGGTTCTCGCCGGTCGCCCCGAGCGCCTGCCGCCATGCCTTGGCGATCTCCGCCGCACTGCCTTGCTGCCCGGCGAACTGCGCCGCGACCTGCTGCATCTGCCCGAACCACCCGTGCGCCTGCTGCTGGAAGCGCCCGACCGCATCGTTGACCCCGGCGCGGCTGCCGTGGACGGACTTCGTCCACCAGTCGATCGCGTCGTGCCAAGCCTGCATGCCCGCGTGGGCGGGTCCCGAAGCCGTCGCCGACGACGGAGCCGCAGTGCGCATGGCCTCGCCCCAGGCGCTCCAGTACTGCCGTGCCAGCTTCTCGAATTCGCCCACCGCCTCGTTCGTCGCGCCGTTGCCCATCGCTGCCTCCAGGTCCTGCGGCGATCATAGCAACGCACCGTTTACGGTGCCGTGCACGGCTCAGAACTTGGGGATGCGCAGTGTCTTGCTGATCATCAGCGTCCCGGACAGGGCGAACACCAGAACCAGGGGATGCAGCTGCCAGGGCCCCAGCTGCCACTGCCCCAGCCACAGGTCCTCGCCGATCCGGCCGTGCCAGGCCAGCACCGCCAGCAGCACCACGATCGCCAGGCTGGTCGGGATCGGGGTGCCCTCGAAGTGCTTCACCTTGTCGCCGCCGCCGGCGAGCGACTCGGCGGTGACGTTGTAGCGCGCCAGGCGGCTGACCCCGCAGCCGACGAAGTAGCTCAGCACGATCCAGTCCCAGCCGCCCTGCAGTCCGCAGGCGTAGCCCAGCGCCGCGGGCGCGACGCCGAAGGAGATCACGTCTGCCAGCGAGTCGAGCTCGCGCCCCAGCGTCGAAGCCACCTTGCGCCAGCGCGCGATGCGGCCGTCGAGCGCATCGAACACGAACGCCAGCGGGATCAGCGCCATGCCTGCGAGCAGGTCGCGCACCCCGCCCTCCTGCAGGTAGCGCATCGCGGCGAATACCGCGCCGGTACCGCAGAAGGCGTTGGCCAGGGTGAACCAGTCGGCGAGCTGAAACTCGCGAAGCATCGAAAAATGGCGTTGCGGCATGGCAGCCCTTCCGGGACTCGTCTGGCCTGCAGCCTGCCAGACGCCGCGTGAAGCGGCCTGCAGCTCGTCCTGTCCACGGCGGCGGACGTCCCCGGAACGAGGCCGCTTCTCGCCTGCCGGCGCACGTCGTGCCCCGATCTCTCAGGTCCGTCAGCGCGGGATCGCCAGCGACTCCGCGTCGAGCGCCCCGCCGGCAGCGCGCGGGGATGCATCGATCACCGCATCCGCCGGCAGGCCCGCGGCGCCGTCCAGGTGCGCCTCGACGCGGTCGAGTGCGGCGTACACGTACGGCAGCAGCGGTACGTAGCGCGCCGCATAGTCCGGCAGGGCGAGGAACGCATCGAAATGCTGGGCGCCGCGGACCTGCCAGAACCCCACTTCGCGGCCGGCGGCACGCGCGGCGGCCACGTACGGCGCGCTGCTGAAGGCGAGCGGGATCAGGCCGTCGTCGGCGCCGTGCACCACCAGCAGCGGCAGCCCGGCGCGCGGCGGTCCGGCCCGGGTAGCGGCCACGCCGGCGCGGAGGCGGTCGCCGTCCGCGGCGGTCCCTTCCCACAGCGCGCGCAGGCACTGCAGGCCCGGCAGGGCGGGATCCGCCGGCGCGGCCGCGGTGGCCGCATGCGGATCGACGATGCCCACCCCCGCCCCGGGCGGGATGCCCGACGCGTCGCTCCACCAGGCGGCGCGCTCGGCCGCGGTGGCCGCGCGCGGCGAGAAATCCGGGTGCTGGGCGGCGAATCCGTAGCCGCAAGGATGCTCGCCGGGGCCATGGCGGCCGTAGGCGGACGCATAGGTGACCGCGACCGCGCGCCACAGGTCGAAGTCGACCGACAGCGCACCGGCGCGCAGGGCCTGCTCGGTCCACCCCTGGGCACGCAGCCGCTCCCAGGCCGAGCGCGCCTGCGCGGCGATGTCGCCGCCCTCGACCAGTCCGGCCTTGGCCAGCGCCTCGCATCGCGGCGCGCGCTGCGCTCCGGCGATCGCACTCAGCGGCGACTGCGGCAGTTCCGACGGATGCGCGAGTGCGCACGGCATCAGCAGCGCCGCCTCGGTGGTGTAGTCGTAGAGCGCGCGGGCGCCTTCTCCCTTTGCGAGCACGTTCGGCGCGCCCGCGACCACCGCATCGAGCCAGTCGCCCTCCAGCTCCGCCGCGCGCAGCACCGCGCCGCCGCCGTTGGACAGGCCCACGGCGATGATGCGGGTGTTGTCGAAGGTGAACGGCGCCGCCTGCGGCAGCGCCTCATCGAGCGTGCGCAGCGCGAATTCCGCCGCCTGGCGCACGTGGCGGCCCCAGTCCGCCTCGGGGTTGTCCTGCGAATGCGCGTGCTTGATCGCGATGCCGGTCGCGGCCTGCGCGGCGCCGGGCACGAAGGCGGCACTCGCCGCTTCGGCCACGCCGCCATCGCCGTCGACGCCGAGGTCCGCATCGAGATCGAAGTAGTCGGTGCCCGCGCCCTTGTCGGTATAGGCCACCGCACAGCCACGCGGCAGACCCCACGCGCCCGCCACCGCGATCGCGCCATACACGCCGCGCGAGCCCGAGGATGCGGTCACGACCACGCAGCGCCGCTGCAGGTCGAATCCGTCGGGCAGCTGCAGCATCACCCGGTGCGGATGGCGCGCGCGAGGCAGCGTCGCCATGGCATGGAACTCGCGGCCGGGCACCGCGGCCAGGCTGCCGTAGAACTCGCCGTAGCCGCCCCCCGGCATCAGGTCGGCGATGCCGCGCCAGTTGCTCCACAGCGCCCGGCGGCGCCGCTCGGCCGCGGTCGGGTGTTCCGGATCGGCGAACGGCGGCGGCGCCGTCGCCCTCAGCCCATCCAGGCCGAGCCCGGCACTGAGCAGATCGTCGGCGCCGCGGTGCTCGCTGGTGCGCGGCTGGGTGAACATCGCGGGCTCCGTGGCCGGGCGCTGCGGCCCGGCGGCACAGGCTACCAGCAGCACGGCCGCCGCCAGGACCGGAACGCGCACGGGGATGATGATCATCGGGGGACATTAGCAGCGCGCCCCGGCGCCGGCATCGTACTTTGGTACCACCGCGGACGCGGGCTCGCCTGCAGCGGCCTCGCCTATAGCGGCCTCGCCTACAATCGCCGCATGCCGGTCCTGCTGATCGCCGACGACCATCCCCTGTTCCGCGCCGCGCTGCGCGGCGCCGCGGCCGATGCCGCGCCCGACATCACGGTGTGCGAGGCGGACACCTTCGAAGCCGTGCTCGGTGTACTGGAGGAGCGCAGCGACATCGATCTGGTGCTGCTCGACCTGCACATGCCCGGCAACCACGGCCTGGCCGGTCTGGCGGCGATCCGCGCCCAGTATCCCGCGGTCGCGGTGGCCCTGGTCTCGGCCAACGAGGACCCGCAGGTGATCCGCCGCGCCCTCGACCACGGCGCCGCCGGCTACGTCCCCAAGAGCACCGGGCTGGACGAGATGCGCCAGGCGATCCGCAGCGTACTGGCCTGCGAACAGTGGCTGCCGCCGGCGCTGCGCGGGCCGGTGCAGCGTGCCGGCTCGCTGCCGCAGGACCGCGACCTCGCCGCACGCCTGGCAAGCCTCACCGCGCAGCAGTTCCGGGTGCTCACCCTGGTCGCCCAGGGGCTGCTGAACAAGCAGATCGCCGACCGCCTGGACGTGCAGGAGCGCACCGTCAAGGCGCACCTGTCGGCGATCTTCGAGAAGCTGGGCGCGCGCAACCGCACCCACGCCGGGGTGATCCTGCGCGAGTTGGAGATCGTCGACCCGGCGCGCCGCGTCGCTCGCTGACCCGCGGGCGACACCGGATCAGATCCGCGAGCAGGACCAGGACACCATGCGCCCGTCGCGGTAGGGCATCACCCCGTGGAAGGCCCGCGGGTCGGCGTCGAAGACCAGCGGCAGGAAGTGGCGGTCGCCGTCCCACAGCGGCAGTTCCATGATCCTGTCGATCGCCACCCATTCCAGGCTGCCCTCGGGATTGCGCTCGAACGGCGTGCCGGCGTAGCGGGTGACCAGGAACAGGAACCCGAGCCAGTCTTCCCCGCCCTTGCCGAAGCCCGGCCAGCTAATGGTCCCGCGCAGCTGCATCTGCTCGCAGGCGATCCCGGCCTCCTCCATGATCTCGCGGCGCATGCCCGCCACCACGTCCTCGTCCGCCTCCAGCTTGCCGCCGAGGCCGTTGTATTTCCCCAGGTGATGATCGTCGTCGCGGGCGTTGCGGTGGACCAGCAGCACCCGGCTGCGGTCCGGCGAGAGCACGTAACCGAGGGTGGCGACGATGGGCGTGTACGGCATGCGCTGCGCGGCTCCGAAGAAAACGCGATTGTAGGCGAGCGCGGCGGACGGCCGGTGCGTGCGCTCACCCGCGGCTGGCGAGCAGCCGGTCGAGCACCGACTTCAGCGCCAGCGGCCGCAGCGGCTTGCCGAGCAGCGCCAGACCGGTGTCGAGCACGTCGCGGCGCACCTCGCCGCCGTCGTCGGCGCTGAGGATCAGGGCCGGCCGCGCGCCGAAGCGCGCCGCCAGCCGCGCGTGCAGCGCCACCCCGGTATCGCCGCCGTCGAGGTGATAGTCGAACAGCCAGAGCGTCGCGGGACGCTCGGACAGCGCGGCCTCCGCCGCTGCGCCATCGGCGACTGCCATCACTTCGCAGTTCCAGCCGCGCAGCAGCCTCGCCAGCGCCTCGAGCGCCATGGGATCGTTGTCGACCAGCAGCGCACGAGCACCGGCCAGGCCGCTGCGCGCGCCGCTGCCGCGCGGCGCCTCGGCCGTCGGCAGCCGCGGCAGCGCCAGCGAGAACACCGTCCCCCGGCCGATCTCGCTGCGCAGGTCCAGCGGTGCATCGAGCAGTCCCGCGACACGCTCGGCGATCGCCAGGCCCAACCCCAACCCCTGGCCCCTCGCATCCTCGCCGCGACGGAACTCCTCGAAGATCAGCCGGCGCTGCGGTGCCGCGATGCCCGGGCCGGTGTCGTGCACCTCGACGCGCAGGCTCCCGCCAGCGCGGCGTACGCCGAGCAGCACCGCACCGGAGCGCGTGTAGCGCACCGCGTTGGCGAGGAAGTTCTGCAGCACGCGCCGCAGCAGTTGCGGGTCGCTGCGCGTCCACGCGGCGCTGGGCCGGTAGCGGAAGGCGAGTGCGTTTTCGGCGGCCAGCGCGGCGAACTCCGAGGCCAGCGGGTCGAGCACCTCGGATAGCGGGAAGGACCGCGGCTGCGGCACCAGGCCGCCCGCCTCCAGCCGCGACATGTCGAACAGCCCGGTCAGCAGGTCGCCGGTGGAATCGAGCGCGCCCCGCAACTGTCGCAGCTGGCCGCGATGTGCAGCGTCGCCGATCTGCTGCGCCAGCGCGTCGGCGAACAGCTGCGCGGCGTGCAGCGGCTGCATCAGGTCGTGGCCGACAGCGGCCAGGAACCGGCTCTTGGCGTCGTTGGCACGCTCGGCCTCGCGCCTGGCCAGGTCGAGGCTTGCGGTGCGCTCGGCCACACGCTGTTCCAGGGTCTCGTTGGCGGTGCGCAGCGCGCGCTCGGTGCTGCGGAACGCGGTGACGTCGGTGAAGGTGGCCACGAAGCCGCCGCCGGGCATCGGGTTGCCGCGGATTTCCACGACGAGGCCCTCGGCGGCGTCGCCCGCCGACCCACCCCGCCGCGGAAAACGCCGCTCGGCGACGTAAGGGGTGCCGGCACGCATGTGCCGCAGCCGCTTGTCGACCTCCGCCTCCACCGGCACCGCGCCCAGCAGGCCGCGGCCGAGGTTGAAGCGCACCAGTTCCGCCACCGGCACGCCGACGCGCAGCAACTCCGGCGGAAATCCGAACAGCTCGGCATAGCGTGCGTTCCAGGCCACCAGCCGCAACTCGGCGTCGACCACGCTGATGCCTTGGCTCATGTTCTCCAGGGCGGCCTCGAGCACCCGCTGGTTGAAGCGCAGGTCCTGCGAGGCCTCGCCGACGATCGCCGCCACCGTCTCCAGGTCCGGACCGGACTCGCGCCGGGCCGCGTCGAGCAGCAGGCGTGCCGAGGCGCTGCCCAGGACCGCCGACAGTTCGCGCTCCATGCGCGATTCCAGCGGCGCCGGCACCGGACCTTCGGCGGGCGCGTCGCGCAGCAGCGACTCCACCAGCCCCTGCGGAAGAAAGCGGCGCCCGGCGTTGCCGAGCGCCTGGCGATCGATGCCGCGCAGCGGGCCGCCACGTTCGCCCCGGTCCAGCAGCGCCACCAGCACCGTGGTCAGGGTGCCGGTGAACAGCGTCGCACCCACCGCGCGCCCCAGTCGGCTCCAGCCGGTCAGGCCGAACAGCGCGTCCGGCGCCAGCCAGCCCAGGCCCAGCGGCCCGTCGACCAGCCATGGCGCGACGGGCGCCACGAGCGCCGGGACCAGCATCACCCAGGCCCACACCGTGAAGGCCGCCAGCACCCCGGCGGTGGCCGCACGCGCCGGGGTCTGCGGACGCCACACCGCGAACGCCAGCGCCGGCGCCAGCGTCGCCAGTGCCGAGAACGACACCGCGCCGATATCGGCCAGCGCGTCGCTGTCGCCGACCATCCGGCTGTAGGCCCAGGCCAGCAGCATGATCGCGACGATGCCTGTGCGGCGCAGCAGCAACAGGCCGCCGCGATGGTCGTCGCCCTGCCCCCGCGACCATGCCCCGCGCAACAGGCCGGGCGCGAACCAGTGATTGCCGATCATCAGGCTGAGCGTGAGCGTGCTGACGATCACCATGCCGGTGGCCGCGCTGAGGCCGCCGAGGAAGGCGAACAGGGCGATGCCCTCGCCGCCCTGCGACAGCGGCACCGCCAGCGCGTACATGTCCGAAGGCACGCCGTCGCCGAGCAGGGCCATGCCGGCATGGGCGAGCGGCAAACCGGGGATGGCGATCAGCAGCAGGTACAGCGGGAACTGCCAGCGCGCGGTGCGCACGTCGCGCTCGTCGCGGCACTCCACCACGGCGACGTGGAACTGGTGCGGCAGGATGAACATCGCCAGCCCGCCCAGCAGCACCAGCGGCACGAAGCCACCGACGTCCTGCAGCGGCGGCGCCGGCACCTCCGGCAGCGGCTCCAGCGCGAACCATACGAACGCCCCGAGCGCCAGCATCGCCGCCAGCTTGAACAGCGATTCGAAGGCCATCGCCAGCACCAGGCCGCGATTGTGTTCGGCGGCGCTGGCGCGGCGGGTGCCGAACAGCATGGTGAACAGCGCCATCGCCAGCGCCACGTACAGCGCGCTGTCGCGCCACGGCGGCACCTCCTCCAGACCGCGGGACAGGCTGCCGGTGAGGGTGGCGAAGCTCATCGCCACCGCCTTGAGCTGCAGTGCGATGTAGGGAATCAGCCCGAGCGCCGCGACCAGGGTGATGGTGGCGGCGAGCCAGGCGTCCTTGCCCAGGCGGGTCGCGATCAGGTCGGCCAGCGAGGTGGCGTTGCTCTCGCGCGCCAGCCGGACCAGCCGCGTCATGAAGGCGAAGGCCACCGTGTAGAAGACGATCGCGCCTAGGAACGTCGGCGGCAGCGGCCAGCCGTAGCGCGCCGCCTGGGTGACCGTGCCGTAGAACGTCCAGGAGGTGCAGTGCACCGCCAGCGACAGCGCGTAGACGTGCCGCCAATGCTTCGCCAGGACGCCCGGATGCCGCTCCCCGAACAGCGCCGCGGCGAACATCAGCCCCAGCCACAGGCCGGCCGCGAGCACGACCACGCCGACGCTCAGCATCGGCGCTCGGGTTCGCGTTCGGTCCCCTCTCCCATTTCGTCCCGGCCGGCGGTCGTCACGCGAGCGAGCATAGCGCAGCAGCGCATCCCGGGATCGCTACGTCGCCGGTGCTCCGTGCTCCGGTGTGCGAGGGACGGAAACGCCCGACGAAGCGGTCGCGACTTCCCTCGCTCCCACGAGGTCCCGGGGCCCACGGGCCGGATCCAGTCCTGCCGGGGCGTTCCCGCCGGGCCCGCTCAGAAGTCGTAACGCACGCTCAGGCTGTACTGGCGCGGTGCGCCGTAGAACCCGGTCAGCACGCCGTAGGCGCCGATGTTGTAGCCGGTGGTGCGGTATTCCTGGTCGGCCAGGTTGCTGCCCTGCAGCGACAGCGACCAGGCATCGTCGATGCGCCAGATCACGCCGGCGCCGATCAGGCCGTAGCCGGACTGGCGGATTTCCGGACTCAGGTCGGTCGTCGGCCACACTTCGGACTGGTACGTATAGCCCACGCGCGCCGAGAGGTTGCCGCCGTTGGCCAGGTCGGTGCGGTACTCGACGTTCAGCGCACCGGAGAACTCGGGGGCATTGGTGAACTCCTGGGTGTCGGCGATGTCGACGCCGCCGCTGATGAACTCGTCGTACTTCGCATCCAGCCACGCCAGGTTGCCGCTGATCAGCCAGTTCGCCGTCGGCAGGAACTGGTATTCCACCTCGACGCCCTGCACCGTGCCGCGGCCGGCGTTGGTGAAGTCGCCGAAGAAGCTGGTGCTGCCGTCCGGCAGCGTGTAGGACGTGAACACCGACAGCTGGATGTCCTTGTACCTGTTGTGGAAATAGGCCGCGTTGAGGAACAGGCGCTGGTCGAGCAGCGCCATCTTGCTGCCGATCTCGTAGCTGTCCACCTGCTCGTCGTCGAACGGCTCGCCCGAGCGCGGGATCGCAGTGGTGTTGGCGCGGATGTTGTAGCCGCCGGACTTGAAGCCGCGCGATGCGAGCCCGTACACCATGATGTCCGGAGCGACCTCGTAGTCCAGCGACACCTTCGGCGAGACGTTCTTGAAGTTGACGGTCTTGTCGAAGTTGGCGGCCGTGCCCCAGGACGTGGCGTAGGTGGCGTCGGTATAGAACCGGTTGAGGGCGATGGCGTGCTTGTCCTCGTCGGTGTAGCGGGCACCGACGTCGAGACTGAGGCGGTCGCCGAGGTCGAAGGTCCAGTCGGCGTACAGGGCGTAGCTCTCGGTGAATACCTTGCCCTGGGTATCGCCGAACAGCGGGTTGGTCAGCGACGGCGGAAGCAGCGGGTTCTCGAAGCGGTTGAGCACCTGGCCGCCGGCCTCGCCGTCGAAATAGTAGAAGCCCATCACGCCGCGCGCGCGGCCGCCGCCGTCGAAGTTGGCCTGCAGCTCGTGGCTGACCTGGCTGTCGCTGTAGAACGCGCGCACGTCGACGAGCTGGAGCGGGGTCTGGTCGAAGTCGATGTTGGTCTCGGTGTCGGATTCGCGCTTGGCGACGACGTATTTGAACGCCCAGTCCAGGTTGGGCCGCCAGTTGAGCGTGGCCGAAGCGCCCTTCATCTCGGTGTCGTTGACGTTGGGCATGCCGCTGCGGATGTCGTAGCGGTGGTCGAGCGGCGCATGGGCCGGCGCCAGGGGGTTCGGCGCCAGCAACTTGCCGCCGCGCACGCCGGAGCGGTCGTCCATGTAGTCGAGCGCGAACTGCACGTCGAAGCGCTCGCTGGCGAAGGCGCCGAGCTGGAAGCGCGCGGCGTTGATCTCCTTGTCGCTGACCTCCTGGCCGCTCTCCAGGTTGGTGCCGAAGCCGTCGCGGTTCATGCTGGCCAGCGACAGCCGCGCGCGCAGCGCGTCGCTGCCGCCGATCGGGCCACCAATCGCGCCCTTCACGTCGAGCTGGTTGTGGTTGCCGGCCGTGACCTGGGCGAAGCCGCCCAGGTCGGTCGGCAGTTCGCGGCTGACGTACTTGATCGCGCCGCCAATGGTGTTCTTGCCGTACAGCGTCCCCTGCGGGCCGCGCAGCACCTCGATGCGGCCGACGTCGAAGACGTCCAGCAGCGCGCCCTGCGGCCGGGCGACGTAGACGTCGTCGAGATAGATGCCCACGCCCGGATCGACGCCCCACAGCGGGTCGGCCTGGCCGACGCCGCGGATGTAGGCCGTGGCCGTGCTGGTGGAGCCGCGCGCGGCGTAGATCGTGAGGTTCGGTACCTGCGGACCGAGATCGCCGATGTCCTGCACGTTGAGCTTGTCGAGCGTTTCCGGGGTGAACGCGGTGACCGCCACCGGCACGTCCTGCAGGGTCTCCTCGCGCTTGCGCGCGGTCACCTTGATGGCGCCGAGCGTGGTCGGCTCCGTTTCCGGGCCGGTCGCGGTACCGGGGTCCTGGGCGAATGCGGGCGTCGACAGCCCCAGGGCGATCGCGATGCTCAAGGCGGTGTACCGGGTCGTGGCGCGCTTCATCGTGCTCCCCTCGCGAATGACGGTGCATGCGGCCGGTCGCCGCCGAGGGAAAGCGTAGGCAAGGGACGCCAGGGGGGGCATCGTACCTTCGGACAATGGGCCGTCCGTCGCCGGCCGAACACACTGGCCGCCGGCATTTCCGGACCGGACCCGCGATGGCCCTGCTGATCGTGCTCGGCGCGCTGAGCTTCCTGATGGTCGTCGCCTACCGCGGCCACAGCGTGATCCTGTTCGCGCCGGTGGCGGCGATGGGCGCAGTGCTGCTGACCGACCCGAGCCTGGTGGCGCCGATGTTCACCGGGCTGTTCATGGACAAGATGGTCGGCTTCCTGAAGCTGTACTTCCCGGTGTTCCTGCTCGGCGCGGTGTTCGGCAAGCTGATCGAGCTCTCGGGCTTCTCCAGATCCATCGTCGCCGCGACCATCCGCCTGTTCGGGCCGCAGCGCGCGCTGCTGTCGATCGTCGTGGTCTGCGCCCTGCTCACCTACGGCGGCGTATCGCTGTTCGTGGTGGTCTTCGCGGTGTATCCCTTCGCTGCGGAACTGTTCCGCCAGAGCGACATCCCCAAGCGCCTGATTCCGGGCACGATCGCGCTCGGCGCCTTCACCTTCACGATGATGGCGCTACCGGGCACGCCGCAGATCCAGAACATCATCCCGACGGCGTTCTTCGGCACCGATTCCTGGGCGGCGCCGGTCCTCGGCACCATCGGCTCGGTGCTGATCTTCGCCTTCGGCATGCTGTACCTGGAATGGCGCCGCCGCCGCGCGCTGGCAGCCGGCGAGGGCTACGGCAGCGAACTGCGCAACGAGCCGGAGCCGTTCAGCGGTGGCCGGCTGGCGCACCCGCTGGTGGCGCTGCTGCCGCTGGTCCTGGTGGGCGTGACCAACAAGGTGTTCACCGTGCTGATTCCGCGGCTCTACGGCGACAGCCACAGCTTCATGCCGTCGATCATGGGCGAAGCGGCGCCGGTGGTGCAGGAGGTGCCGCGGGTGGCCGCGATCTGGGCGGTCCAGGGTGCGCTGCTGGTCGGCATCCTCAGCGTGCTGGTACTGGCGTGGCGGCCGGTCACCGAGCGCTTCGCGGAGGGCACCCGGGCCGCGATCGGCGGCGCCCTGCTGGCATCGATGAACACCGCCTCGGAGTACGGCTTCGGCGCGGTCATCGCCGCGCTGCCGGGCTTCCTGCTGGTGGCCAACGCCCTCAACGGCATCCCCGACCCGCTGGTCAACGAGGCGATCACGGTGACCGCGCTGGCCGGCATCACCGGCTCGGCGTCGGGCGGGATGAGCATCGCCCTGGCGGCGATGTCGGACAGCTTCATCGCCAGCGCCCAGGCCGTCGGCATCCCGATGGAGGTGCTGCACAGGATCGCCGCGATGGCCTCCGGCGGCATGGACACGCTGCCGCACAACGGCGCGGTGATCACCCTGCTGGCGGTGACCGGCCTGACCCACCGCCAGTCCTATGCAGACATCTTCGCCGTCACCGTGATCAGCACCGCGACGGTGTTCGCGGTGATCGGCCTGTTCTATCTCACCGGCTGGACATAACGCGGAGCTTGCTCAGCGACGCAGGCTCCGGCGCCCATGTAGAGCGGAGCTTGCTCCGCTGCACCGGCTCCGGAGCCCACGTAGAGCGGAGCTTGCTCCGCTGCACCGGCTCCGGAGCCCAA
>NZ_JACCKA010000076.1:17103-35149 GCF_013425525.1 Luteimonas salinisoli
GAGCAAGCTCCGCTCTACGGGGGCACGGGCGCGGGCACGGACGCCTCGACGCCCATGCCCGACGGCGCAACACCTCAGTCCGTCACCACCTCGAAACTCGTCTCGACGGTATCGGCAGAGCTGCCGCCGGCGAATACCGTGAACGTCCCCGGCTCCACCACCGGGCGCATGCCGGCATCGAGCACCGCCAGCGCCTCCGGCTCCAGCCGGAACCGCACCCTGCGGCTCTCGCCGGGCTGCAGCGCGACGCGCTGGAAGCCGCGCAGCTCCTTCACCGGCCGGGTCACGCTGGCGACGTCGTCGCGCAGGTAGAGCTGCACGACCTCCTCGCCGGCGCGGCGCCCGGTATTGGTCACCCTCACCTCCACCTCGACCGCATCGCCGCGCCGGATGCGCGGCGCGTCCACCCGCAGGGCGTCGTAGCGGAAACTGGTGTAGCCCAGGCCGTGGCCGAACGGATACAGCGGCGACCAGTGAACGTCCAGGTACTTGGCCGTGTACTTGTCGTCCGCGTCGGGCGGCCGCCCGGTGTTCTTGTGGTTGTAGTGGATCGGGACCTGGCCGACGTTGCGCGGGAACGTCACCGGCAGCTTGCCGCCCGGCGCATGTCCGCCCAGCAGCACGTCGGCCAGCGCGTGCCCGGCCTCGGTGCCGGGGAACCAGGCCATCATGATCGCGGGCACGTTCTCGTGCAGCCAGTTCACCGACAGCGGACGGCCGCCGAACAGCACCGCGACCACTGGCTTGCCGGTGGCGTGCACCGCGCGCGCCAGCTGCTCCTGCACGCCCGGCAGGTCGAGGGTGGTGCGATTGTTGGCCTCGGCGCTCATCTCCTGGCTCTCGCCGAGGAACAGCACCACCGCGTCGGCGCGGCGCGCCGCCTCCAGCGCCTCCGCGAAGCCGGAGGTATCGTCGCCGTCGATATCGGCGCCGCGCGCATGCAGGATCCGCACGTCGGATCCGAGCGCCTCGCGCAGTCCCGCGAGCGGCGTGACCACGTCCTCCGGCCGGCCGGCGGCCACCCAGTTGCCGAGCATCTCGCGGCGGTCGTCGGCGAGCGGGCCGACCACCGCCAGCGTGCGCAGCGCGCCCGCGGAAAGCGGCAGCGCGTCGTCTTCGTTCTTCAGCAGCACGAAGGACTTCCGCGCCAGGTCGCGCGCGGCGCCACGATGCTCTTCGGTCAAGGTGACGGCCTTCTCGCGCGCGGGATCGCTGTAGCGGTACGGATCGTCGAACAGCCCCAGCCGGTGCTTGGCGCGCAGCACGCGCCGCACCGAGGCGTCGACGAAGGCCTCGTCGAGGCGCCCGTCGCGCACCGCCGCGGCGACGTCCTCCAGGTAGATCCCGCTGACCATGTCGACGTCCACCCCGGCCTCCAGGCCGAGGATGCCGGCGTCGGCGCGGGTGGCGGCCACGCCATGGGGCATCAGCTCCTGGATCGCGTTGTAGTCGCTGACCAGTACGCCGTCGAAGCCCCATTCGCCGCGCAGCAGGTCCTCGATCAGCGGGCGGTGGGCGTGCATCGGCACGCCCGCCACCTCGTTGAAGGCGGGCATGATCGACTGCACGCCGGCCTCGACCGCCGCCCTGAACGGCGGCAGGTAGGTCTCGTGCAGCGTCCGCTCCGACATGTCGACGGTGTTGTAGTCGCGCCCGCCCTCCGCCGCGCCGTAGGCGACGAAGTGCTTGGCGGTGGCGAGCATGGTGTCGGCGGCGGCGAGGTCCGCGCCCTGGAAGCCGCGCACGCGCGCGGCGGCCATCGTCGCGCCCAGGTGCGGGTCCTCGCCGGCGCCCTCGACGATGCGTCCCCAGCGGGGGTCCCGGGCCAGGTCGACCATCGGCGCGAAGGTCCAGTGCAGCCCGTGCGCCGTGGCCTCGACGGCGGCGATGCGCGCGGCGTTCTCCACCGCCTCCAGGTCGAAGCTGGCGGCCTCGGCCAGCGGCACCGGGAACGTGGTGCGGAAGCCGTGGATCACGTCGTGCGCGAACAGCAGCGGGATGCCGAGCCGCGACTCCTCCACCGCCACCTGCTGCATCTGCCGGCTGTAGTCGGCGCCGTAGACGCCCAGGAACGAACCGACCTGGCCGCCGCGGATCTGCGCCTCGCCCCCTTCCGGCACGCGCGGGCCGGTATCGCTGCCGCGGCCGCGGTACTGGGTCAGCTGCCCCAGCTTCTCCTCCAGCGTCATCCGCGCCAGCAGCGCCTCGACCGCGGCCGCCTCGGCACCGGCCGGCGCCGGCTGCCGCGCTCCGGCCAGGGCGGACGAGAACGCCAGCAGCGCTCCGAAAAACAGCTTCAGCGGCATCGATGACCTGCTCATCGTCGTGTCCTGCGGAAGGGGCGCACCATGCTAGCAGCGACGCCATGCAGGCCAGGACCGCCCGGCGGGGAAGAGTGGGGCCTGGTTCCCAGAATCGCGGCTCACGACGGCGCTATCTTGGCCGGTGCCAGGCTCCTCTGGCAGACCCGCAAGGATCGACGACCATGGAGATCGAAGGAATGAACAGGCGTATCCCGCTGGCCGGCATCGCGCTCGCATTGTCGATGGTGGCGCTTGGGCCCGGCGCCAGCGGAACGGCGCAAGCCCAGTTCAACCAGCCCTTTTTGTACTGCTTCGTCAGTCCGAACGAAATGCAAGGCGGGCCGTTGGGCAGGTGCACGTCGATGTATCCGAGCCCGAGCTATTCGGCCTACTTCGCGATCCACAACCTGCCTGCCGCCAATTACAGCTTCGTCTGGACCAACCAGAACGGCCAGGTGCTTCCCTGCAACAGCGCGCACTGCACTGTGAACTACATCGGCGGGATGGCGATCGGCGACACCATCCATGTGAACTACACCAACCTGCAGACGGGCGCTTCGAACACGCTTTCCCGCGCTCTCGCCATCAACGGCCCCCTGCAGCCCTGAACGGCGGATCGGGCGGGAGGCGTCGCGCCCGCTCCACAGTGGACGGGGCAAGCCGCAGGAAAGGAAAAAGCGGGCCGAAGCCCGCTTTTTCCGAAAGCGTCGCCGCGGCGAAGGATCAGGCCGCGGGCGCGCCCTCGCCTTCCTCGACGGCCTTCATCGACAGGCGGATGCGGCCCTGCTTGTCGACTTCCAGCACCTTGACCTTGACCACGTCGCCCTCGGTGAGCTTGTCCGAGACCTTCTCGACGCGCTCGCTGGAGATCTGCGAGACGTGCACCAGGCCGTCCTTGCCCGGCAGGATCGTGACGAAGGCGCCGAAGTCCATGATCTTGACCACCTTGCCCTCGTAGATCCGGCCCGGCTCGACGTCCGAGGTGATCTGCTCGATCCGCTCCTTGGCGGCCTGGGCGGCTGCGGCGTTGACCGAGGCGATGATGATGGTGCCGTCGTCCTGGATGTCGATCTGGGTGCCGGTTTCCTTGGTGATCGCCTGGATGGTCGAGCCGCCCTTGCCGATCACCTCGCGGATCTTGTCCGGATGGATCTTCACGGTCAGCAGACGCGGCGCGTACTCGCTGAGCTCGCCGCGCGGCGCGGTCAGCGCGTTGCCCATCTCCTGGAGGATGAACTGGCGACCCTGGTTGGCCTGCGCCAGCGCCACTTTCATGATCTCTTCGGTGATGCCCTGGATCTTGATGTCCATCTGCAGCGCCGAGATGCCCTTGGCGGTGCCGGCCACCTTGAAGTCCATGTCGCCGAGGTGGTCCTCGTCGCCGAGGATGTCGGACAGCACCACGAACTGGTCGCCCTCCTTCACCAGGCCCATCGCGATGCCCGCGACCGGCGCCTTGATCGGCACGCCGGCATCCATCAGCGCCAGCGAGCTGCCGCAGACCGAGGCCATCGACGACGAACCGTTCGACTCGGTGATCTCCGAGACGACGCGGATGGTGTAGGGGAACTCCTCCATCGACGGCATCACCGCCAGCACGCCGCGCTTGGCGAGCCGGCCGTGGCCGATCTCGCGGCGCTTCGGGCCCATCATGCGGCCCGCTTCGCCGACCGAGTACGGGGGGAAGTTGTAATGGAACAGGAAGTGCTCCTTGTACTCGCCGCCCACCGCGTCGATGACCTGGCCGTCGCGCGCGGTGCCGAGCGTGGTGACCACGATCGCCTGAGTCTCGCCGCGGGTGAACAGCGCCGAGCCGTGGGTACGCGGCAGGATGCCGACCTTGGAGCTGATCGGGCGCACCGTGTCCAG
This sequence comes from Luteimonas salinisoli, assembly GCF_013425525.1. GTDB lineage: Bacteria > Pseudomonadota > Gammaproteobacteria > Xanthomonadales > Xanthomonadaceae > Luteimonas > Luteimonas salinisoli. Next base: position 21,276 of record NZ_JACCKA010000076.1, read on the forward strand.
GGCGCGGCCGTCGATGCGGATCTTCGTGCTGAGCACCGCGTTACGCAGGGTCTGGTACTCGAGCTCGCCGAACTCCTTCGACAGCGCGGCCGGATCCCAGCCGTTGGCCTCGATCTGCGCGGCCAGCGACTCGGCGGTCTCCTTCTTCAGCGCGGAAATCGCCTCGCGGCGCTTGAGCTTGTCGCGGATCTGGAACGCCTGGTCGAGGCGGTCGCCGATCGCGTTCTTCAGCGCGGTCACCATCGCCTCATCGCGCGCCGCCGGCTGCCAGTCCCACTTCGGCTTGCCGGCCTCGGCGACCAACTCGTTGATGGCGTCGATCGCACCCTGCATCTGCTGGTGGCCGAACATCACCGCGCCGAGCATCACGTCCTCGGACAGCTCCTTCGCCTCCGACTCGACCATCAGCACCGCTTCCCGGGTGCCGGCGACCACCAGCTCCAGATCGCTGTCCTTCAGCTCGCTGGTGGTGGGATTGAGCAGGTACTGGCCGTCGCGGTAGCCGACCTTGGCCGCGCCGATCGGCCCGTCGAACGGGCAGCCGGTCAACGCCAGCGCGGCGGACGCGCCGATCAGCGCCGGGATGTCGGCATCGACCTCGGGGTTGAGCGACATCACGGTGGCGACGATCTGTACCTCGTTCCTGAAGTCCTCCGGGAACAGCGGGCGGATCGGGCGGTCGATCAGGCGCGAGATCAGCGTTTCCTTCTCGGTCAGGCGCCCCTCGCGCTTGAAGAAGCCGCCCGGGATGCGGCCACCGGCGTAGAACTTCTCCTGGTAGTCGACGGTCAGCGGGAAGAAATTCTGCCCCTCGCGCGCGGTGCGGGCGGCGACCGCCGCGACCAGCAGCGTGGTCCCGTCGACCGACACCATCACCGCGCCGCCGGCCTGCCGGGCGATTTCGCCGGTCTCGAGGGTCATGGTGCGACTGCCGTACTGGAAGCTCTTGGTAACTTTCGACACGTTTGGTTTCCCTGGATCTGGATTTCGATGAACCGGGCTGGACCCATGTCCCGACCGGCTGGCCGCTGGGCGGCGCAGGAGGATGGCGGACGGAACCGGCTTCCAGCCGCTCCAGTCCCCACCGCTGCAGACCTCGTCCGACGCGGTGGAACGGTCCGGGCAACAGACCCGTCCCGCGCGTGGCGTCCATGCACCGCGGCACCGGCCGACAGCACCGGCAAAACAAAACCGCGGCGCATCGCTGCGCCGCGGTGGGGTATGGTTTATCGACGCAGGCCGAGCTTCTCGATCAGGGCCTTGTAGCGCTCGGCATCCTTGCGGTGCAGGTAATCGAGCAGGCTGCGGCGCTGGTTCACCATCTGCAGCAGGCCGCGCCGGCTGTGATGGTCCTTCTTGTGGATCTTGAAGTGCTCGGTGAGGTGCGCGATGCGCGCGGTCAGCAGGGCCACCTGGACTTCCGGCGAACCGGTATCGTTGTCGCCGCGCTTGTGTTCGTTGATGATTTCGCTGGTATCGATGGACATGTCCGCCTCGTGATGCGCGGCCCGCAGGAACGCCGCATCGTGCACGGGGCACGAGCGAGGCACCGCATGGCCCGCCGCTTGCTGATGAATGCGTAAACGCATGGGAAAAAGCAGCGGAATTGTAACCCGCCGCAGACGCCCGCAACAAGGCTCAGGTGCGCGCCGGAGGCTGGCTGCAGGCCCAGCTGAACAGACGCTGCGGGCGCAGGCATCCGGCTCCATCCACCTCCCCCAGCCCCAGCGCCCGCCCGTCCTGGTCGAGAATCGCCACCGGACCGCGCGTGGCGAAGCCTCCATCGACGCTCTGGCCATAGGACAGCCGCGCCGCCTGCGCCGGGCCGACGGCCAGCTGCGGCCAGGACGCCATCCCGGCCTCCACCGGCAGCAGGCAGGCATCCAGGCAATGCCGGCCGCGCGCCGCCAGCGCCTCCAGGTCCCCGGGGGTCCACAGCCGCGGCTCCCTGAACGGGTCGACCCAGAGCCGCCGCAGCTCTGCGACATGGGCGCCGCAGCCCAGGGCCTCGCCGAGGTCGCGGACCAGGCTGCGCACGTAGGTGCCGGAGCCGCATTCCACGTGCAGCCGCAGCAGCGGTTCGCCGCAGTCGAGCAGGTCGGCGGCCGATCGCAGTTCGAAGGCATGCACCTCGACCTCGCGCGGCTCGACTTCGATGGTCTCGCCACGGCGCGCCTTGGCGTAGAGCGGCTCGCCGCCGCGCTTGAGCGCCGAGTACACCGGCGGCCGCTGCTGGATCCGCCCGGTCAGCGCGCGCAGGGCGGCGTCGATGGTCGCCAGGTCCAGCACCGGCACCGGACGCTGCCGCAGCGGCTGGCCGTCGGCATCGTCGGTATCGGTCACCACGCCGAGCCTGGCGACCGTGTCGTACGCCTTGCGGGCGCCGAGCAGGCCGCCGGCGATCTTGGTGGCCTCGCCGAAGCAAACCGGCAGCAGCCCGGTTGCGAGCGGGTCGAGGCTGCCGGTATGCCCCGCCTTCTCGGCTTCGAACAGTCGCCGCGCCTGCTGCAGGGCCTGGTTGGAGCTCAGGCCGCGCGGCTTGTCGAGCAGCAGGATGCCGTCCAGCCTGCGGAACCTGTTGCGGCGCTGCCGGGACATCAACGCAGCTTCCGCGCAGCCGCGCCTGGCCGCCGGCACGGGCGGGCCGACGGGCCGCTGCGGATCGAGGCGGCCGGCCCGGAAGCCGGCCTGCCCGGCAGCGGGACCCCGTGCGCCGCGACGCGCGCCGCCGTCACCGCGTCAGTCCGTCCCTTGGCCCGTTGCGCCGTCGGTATCGGGCAGGTCGCGCAGCAGGTTGTCGATGCGCTCGCCGCGATCGACCGAATCGTCGTAGTGGAAATGCAGCTCCGGCACGTGGCGCAGCTTCACCGCACGCGCCAGTCGGAAGCGGATCTCCGCGGCCAGGGCGCGCAGCCCCTTGACCGCCTCGCCGGAGCGCTCGGCCTGCAGCGCGGTCACGAAGACCTTGGCATGGGCCAGGTCGCGGCTGACCTCGACGTCGGACACGCTCACCGAGGGCAACCCGTGCTCCTGCACCGCCGCGCGCACCAGCGCGCCCAGCTCGCGACGGAGCTGGGCGGAAACGCGGTCGGTGCGGTTGAATGACTTCGTCATTGCGGGAATCGGGAATCGGGAATGGGGAATGGTCAAGAGCCAGGGAGCCGGTGGCGAACCGGGAACCGATGTTCCGATTCCCGATGCTCCATTCCCGATTCCCTGCGCACGCCTACAGCGTCCGCTGCACCTCGATCCGCTCGAAGCACTCGATCTTGTCGCCCGGCTTGACGTCGTTGTAGGCCTTCACGCCGATGCCGCACTCGGTGTTGACGCGCACCTCGTCGACGTTCTCCTTGAAGCGGCGCAGCGATTCCAGCTCGCCCTCGAAAATCACCGTGTCGTCGCGCAGCACGCGGATCGGCTTGCTGCGCTTGACCACGCCCTCGACCACCATGCAGCCGGCCACGGCGCCGAACTTGGAGCTGCGGAACACGTCGCGCACCTCGGCGGTACCGATGATCTCTTCGCGGATCTCCATGCCCAGGATGCCCGAAGCGACCTGCTTCACCTGGTCGATGACGTCGTAGATGATGGAGAAGTAGCGCAGGTCCAGGCCGCTATTCTCGATCACCTTGCGCGCCGAGGCGTCGGCACGGACGTTGAAGCCGATGATCGTCGCCTTGGCAGCAGCCGCGGAATTGGCGTCCGACTCGGTGATCCCGCCGACCCCGGAGACGATGATGTTGACCCGGATCTGCTCGTTGGACAGCGCCGTCAGGGCCTGGCGCAGCGCTTCGGCCGAGCCCTGCACGTCGGCCTTGACGACCAGGTTGAGCGACAGCTGCTGCTCGGCCTGGCCCATCTGCGCCATGATGTCCTCCATGCGGTTGCCCGCCGCCTGCACCAGGCGGGTCTCGCGGCGCTTGTGCTCGCGCTGCTGGGCGACCTCCTTGGCCAGGCGCTCGTCGTCGACGACCACGAAGTCGTCGCCGGCATCCGGCACGCCGGACAGGCCGAGGACCTGCACCGGGATCGATGGCCCGGCGCCGTCGACCGGCTTGCTGTTCTCGTCGAACAGCGCGCGCACGCGGCCATACTGCACGCCGCAGACCAGGTAGTCGCCCTTGGCCAGGCGGCCCTGCTGCACCAGCACGGTGGCCACCGGGCCGCGCCCCTTGTCGAGCGAGGATTCGATGACGGTGCCGGTCGCGCGGCCCTCGGACAGCGCCTTGAGCTCGAGCACCTCGGACTGCAGCAGGATCGCGTCGAGCAGGTCGTCGATACCGTCGCCGGTCTTGGCCGACAGCTCGACCATCTGGATGTCGCCGCCGAACTGCTCGGCCACGACCTCGTGCTCCAGCAGCTCGTTCCGGATCCGGCCCGGATCGGCGTCGGACTTGTCGATCTTGTTGATCGCCACGATCAGCGGCACGCCGGCCGCACGGGCATGCTGGATCGCCTCGATCGTCTGCGGCATCACCCCGTCGTCGGCGGCGACCACCAGCACCACGATGTCGGTGAGCTTGGCACCGCGCGCGCGCATCGAGGTGAAGGCGGCATGGCCCGGCGTGTCGAGGAAGCTGACCACGCCGCGGTCGGTTTCCACGTGATAGGCGCCGATGTGCTGGGTGATGCCGCCGGCTTCGCCGGAGGCCACCTTGGTGCGGCGGATGTGGTCGAGCAGCGAGGTCTTGCCGTGGTCCACGTGGCCCATGATCGTGACCACCGGCGGGCGCGACTCGCCCTCGCCCTGCCCGGTGGCGACGTGGGCGATCAGCTCGCTCTCGGCGTCGTCGCTATCGGCCCGCACCGGCCTGTGCCCGAGCTCCTCGGTCACCAGCGCAGCGGTGTCGTGGTCGATCGACTGGGTGATGGTGGCCATGACCCCCATCTTGAACAGCGCCTTGACCACGTCGCCGCCCTTCATCGCCAGCTTCTGGGCGAGATCGGCCACGGTGATCGCCTCGCCGATGGCGACCTCGCGTACCACCGGGGCGGTGGGACGGGCGAAGCCGTGCTGGCCGCCGCCGCTGCGCGCCTGCTCCAGCTGGCGGCGCGGCTTCGGCTTGCGCACGGTGGAGCGACGCGCACGCTCGGACGGGCTCAGGTGCAGCTGCCCGGCGAAGCGCGCGGCGGCCCCCTCGTCGTCCTCGACCCCTGCGACCATCGCGTGCGAGCCGCGGTGGTGCTTCTGCTTGTGTCCGCCGCGCTCCTCGCGGGCCGGGGCCGGCTTGGGGTGGCCGTGGCCATGGCCGGCCTTGCGCGCGGCGGCGCCCGGCTCGTCCTCGGCCTGGACGGCGGCGGCCGCGGCCAGCGCCTCCTGGCGCAGGCGCTCGGCTTCGGCCTCGGCCGCAGCCTCTTCCTGGCGCTTGCGCGCGGCGGCCTCGTCGGCGCGGCGCTTGTCCTCCTCGGCCAGGCGCTGCTGCTCGGTGAGGTTGCGCAGGCGCGACTCCTCGAGCTTGCGCAGGATCTCGGCGCGCTCGTCGTCCTCGCCGCCCGCGCCGCCGTCTTCCGAGGGCTTGACCAGGGTGACCTTCTTGCGGACCAGGACGTCGACCGTGGTGCGGTTCTTGCCGCCCCCGACCGTCAGCTCCTGCTTGCGGCTGCGGTTGAGCGTGATCTTTTTCGGCGCGACCGCATCGTCGGCGGCCTTCTCGGCCTTGCCGTGGGTACGACGCAGGAAGCCGAGGAGCTTCACCTTCTCGGTGCTGGTCACGACCTGGTCGGGATCGCTGAACGGCATGCCGGCCTCGGCCAGCTGCTCCAGCAATTTCTCGACCGGCGTGTTCACCAGTGCGGCCAGCTTGCGGATCGTGGTTTGTTGCGACATTCGGGTTCCGGTTCCTTGGGCGTCGGCGAGATGGCCGCGCTGTGGATTGAGCATTGTACCGTCTGCTGGCGGACGCTTCGGGCCGGGGCCGGGAGGCGTCCGCCCCCGGCCTCAACCCGCGTGCTGCGCCATCTCAGGCCTCCCGCTCGAGGCGGGCGATCTCCTCGGCGCGGGCGGCCAGGATCAGGGCGGCAGCGCGCGCCTCGTCGATTCCCTCGACGCCGAGCTCGAGCAGTTCGTCGGCGCCGAGGTCGGACAGGTCCTCGCTGCTGCGCACGCCCCGCTCGGCCAGCGCATACGCGGTGGTGTCGTCCATGCCCTCGAGGGCCAGCAGGTCCTCGGTCGGCGCGTTCTCGTCCAGCTCCTCCTCCTCCGCGAGCGCGTCGTTGAGCAGGGCATCCCGGGCGCGGGCGCGCAGTTCCTCGACGATGTCTTCGTCGAAGCCCTCCACCGCCAGCAGTTCGCCGACCGGCACGTAGGCGATTTCCTCGACCGTGCTGAAGCCCTCGGCAACCAGGATGCCGGCGATTTCTTCGTCGACCTCGAGCTTCTCCTGGAACAGCTCGCGGGCGGCGGTCTGTTCGGCCTCGGACTTGGCGGTCACCTGGTCCTGGGTCATCACGTTGAGCTGCCAGCCGGTCATGCGGCTGGCCAGGCGCACGTTCTGGCCGCCCTTGCCGATCGCCTTGGCCAGCAGCTCCTCGGCCACCGCCAGGTCCATCGAGTGCTTCTCCTCATCGACGATGATCGACTGCACCTCGGCCGGCGCCATCGCATTGATCACGAACTGCGCCGGGTTGTCCGACCACAGCACGATGTCCACGCGCTCGCCGTTGAGCTCGTTGGACACCGCCTGCACGCGCGAGCCGCGCATGCCGATGCAGGCGCCGATCGGATCGGTGCGGTTGTCGTAGGCCACCACCGCGATCTTGGCGCGGTCGCCGGGATCCCGGGCGCAGGCCTTGATCTCGACCAGGCCCTGGCCGACCTCCGGGACCTCGAGCTTGAACAGCTCCATCATGAATTCCGGCGCGGCGCGGCTGATGAACAGCTGCGGGCCGCGCGGCTCGCTGCGCACGTCGTAGAGATATCCGCGGATGCGGTCGCCGGCGCGGACCACGTCGCGCGGGATCGCCTTGTCCTTGGGAATGAACGCCTCGGCGTTGCCGCCGAGATCGACGAAGACGTTGCCGCGCTCGACCCGCTTGACGATGCCGGTGACCAGCTCGCCGACGCGATCCTTCCAGGCGTCGACCACCTGGGCGCGCTCGGCCTCGCGCACGCGCTGGACGATCACCTGCTTGGCGGCCTGCGCGGCGATGCGGCCAAACTCGGCGTTCTCGATCGGCTCCTCGATGTAGTCGCCGACTTCGACGCCCTCGGCCTCGTCGATGGCATCCATCAGCCGGATCTGGCGGTCGGGCGATTCCATCACCACGTCGTCGGCGACCACTTCCCAGCGGCGGAAAGTCTCGTAGCTTCCGTCCTTGGCATCGATCGCGACGCGCGTGAGCACGTCCTCCTCCGAGTAGCGCTTCTTCGCCGCGGTGGCCAGGGCCGCCTCGATGGCCTCGAGGATCACCGATTCCGGCACGCCCTTCTCGTGGGCGACCGCGTCGACGACCATCAACAGTTCCTTGCTCATTTCTGGATCACTCCGAACTCGACGGCCCATCGGCCGCGCGATTGTTGGCTTGTGGCTGGTTGGCGTTCTGGTCCGGGCGCGCCGTGCGCCCCGACGGTTTCTTCTGCTTGCCGGGGCGCGCATCGCGGCCCGAGGCGTCCCTGGCCGGCGCCAGGCCCAGCGCGGCCCAGTCCGGGACCAGGCGCGCCTTGTCGATGTTGGCGAACGCGACCTCCATGGGCCGGCCGTCGACCTCGAACGCCACCGTGTCGCCCTCGACCGCGAGGATCCTGCCCTGCAGCCTGCGGCGCCCGTCCTGCGGCAGCTTCAGCCCGACCTTGGCGGTCTCGCCGGCGAAGCGCGCGAACTGCGCGGGTGCGAACAGCGGACGGTCGACGCCAGGCGACGAGACTTCCAGCGTGTAGTGGCCGCTGATCGGATCCTCCACGTCGAGCTGTGCGGACACCTCCCGGCTCACCGCCTCGCAGTCCTCGATCGTCACGCCCTGCTCCGGGACCGCCGGGTCGGCATCCGGCCGGTCGATGTAAAGGCGCAGCACGGCGCTGCCCGGCGTCGGCAGGTACTCCGCGCCGAGCAGTTCGAGCCCCAGCGCCTCGACGGTCGGGGCCAGCAGGTCCGTGATTGTGCTCGCCTTGTCGGCCAAGTCGCGTTCCTCGGTTGCCGGAAAAGACAAGGGGCCCGGCGGGCCCCTTGTCCATACCACTGGATTTCGGCGCCGGAACGCGAGCAGCATGCGTTCCGGCTCAGCCCGATCCGCGGCCGGGAAACAAAAAAGCCTCCTGGGAGGCTTTTCGTCGACCGCGAAAAGCTGGTAGCGGGGGCAGGATTTGAACCTGCGACCTTCGGGTTATGAGCCCGACGAGCTGCCAGACTGCTCCACCCCGCAGCAGATTCGCAATTATGCAGGCGCGGGGGCGCCTTTGCAAGACCTGGAACGAGGCCGGAGCTGACCGGGGCGCCTCCCTGCCGCAGCCGTAGAGCGGAGCTTGCTCCGCTGCATCGGCTCCGGAGCCCGCGTAGCCGAGCAAGCTCGGCTCTACGTGGGCACACCTGGCCCGAACCGATCCCCTGCACCGCAGCCCGTAGAGCGGAGCTTGCTCCGCTGCGTCGGCTCCGGAGCCCGCCTAGCCGAGCAAGCTCGGCTCTACGACCGGGAAGTTTCTATGCGGCGAACGCCTGCTGACACCAGGCCATCAGCGGGCTCCAGAACAGCCCCAGCGCCAGCAGCGACAGCGCGTTGACCGCGAACATCGCCCGCAGCGCCCCGCCCGGCCGCGCCTGCAGCGGCTCGCCGGCGGGCTCGTCGAAGTACATCACCTTGATCACCCGCAGGTAGTAGTACGCACCGATCACCGCGAACACGATGCCGACGATCGCCAGCCACAGCAGGTCGCCCTCCAGCGCCGCGCGCAGCACCGCCAGCTTGGCCCAGAACCCCAGGAACGGCGGCACCCCCGCCAGCGAGGCCATGATCACCAGCACCAGCGCCGCCATCCACGGACTGCGTGCGTTGAGGCCGCGGAAATCGTCAATGCGGTCGGCCTCGAAGCCCTTGCGCGAGAGCATCACGATGGCGCCGAACGCGGCCGCCGACATGATCGCGTAGCTGATCGCGTAGAACATCGCCGCAGCGAACCCGCCGGCGCCGCCGCCGGCGATGCCCAGGAACAGGAAGCCGACGTGCGAGACCGTCGAATAGGCCAGCATGCGCTTGAGGTTGCTCTGCGCGATCGCCACCACGTTGCCGATCGCCAGCGACAGCGCCGCCAGCAGCGCCAGCAGCAGCTGCCACTGCTCCTGCAGCGGGCCCAGGCCGACCTCGAACAGGCGCCAGGCCATGCCGAACGCCGCAAGCTTGGGCGCCGAACCGATGAACAGAGTGATCGGCGTCGGCGCGCCGTGGTAGGTGTCCGGCAGCCACATGTGGAACGGCACGGCGCCGAACTTGAAGGCCACGCCCACCACGACGAACACCATGCCGGTCAGCAGCAACACCCGGTCCTCGCCGGTGGCGGCCGTGGCCGCCGCGCTGATCGCGTCCAGGTACAGGGTGCCGGTGGCGCCATAGACCAGCGACAGGCCGTACAGCAGCAGGCCCGAAGCCAGCGAGCCGAGCACGAAGTACTTCATGCCGGCCTCGGACGCCAGCGGATTGTCGCGGTCGATCGCCACCAGCGCGTACGAGCACAGCGCCAGCAGTTCCAGCCCCAGGTAGATCATGGTCAGGTTGCCGGCCGAAACCAGCAGCATCATCCCGACCACGGCGAACAGGATCAGCACCGCGATCTCGCCCTTGTAGAGTCCGCGCTCGCGCAGATAGGGCCAGCTGTAGCCCAGCGCCATCGCCGAGACCACCAGGGTGACCAGCTTGAGCACGTCGGCGGCGGTGTCGCGCACGAACAGCCCTTCCATGACCACGCCGTGCCCGCCGACGCCGGCGGCGATCATCGCCGCGGCCGCGAGCAGCGTGGCGATCGCCAGCGCGTGGGTGATCATGCGGCGGCGCTCGTCGACGAACAAGTCCAGCATCAGCAGCGCGAACGCGCCGAAGATCACCGTCAGCTCGGGCAGCAGCGGCGCGAACTCGGCGAAGGTGCGGACGGGGGGCGTCATGGCGGCGACGGTCATCGCACGATCCTCATCAAAGCTTGGTGGCGGACAACAGCTCCGCCAGGTGCGCGATGGAGGGCTCCATCAGGTCGGTCAGCGGTCGCGGGTACACGCCCAATGCCAGCACGCCGGCGGCGAATACGCCCAGCACCAGCGCCTCGCGCCAGTTGATGTCCTGCAGCGCGGCGACGTGGGCGTTGCCGACTTCGCCGTAGAGCACCCGCTTCACCAGCCACAGCGTGTAGGCCGCGCCGATCACCAGGGTCATCGCCGCCACGAACGCGATCAGCGGATGGCTCTGGAACGCCGCCAGGATCACCATGAACTCGCCGACGAAGCCCGAGGTGCCCGGCAGGCCGGCGTTCGCCATCGCGAACAGCACCATGAACGCCGCGAACCACGGCATCACGTTGGCGACGCCGCCGTAGTCGGCGATCTGGCGACTGTGCATGCGGTCGTAGAGCACGCCGACGCAGGAGAACATGGCCCCGGAGATGAAGCCGTGGCTGACCATCTGCACCATCGCGCCCTGCAGGCCGAGGCGCGCCGCATCGGCGTTGCCGGTGTCGCGCATGAGCGCGAAGGCGATGAAGGTGCCGAGGGTGACGAAGCCCATGTGCGAGACCGACGAATAGGCGATCAGCTTCTTCATGTCGGACTGCGCCAGCGCCACCAGCCCCACGTAGACCACCGCGATCAGCGACAGCAGGATCACCAGCCAGGCCCACTCGTGGCCGGCGTCCGGCACGATCGGCAGGCTGAAGCGCAGGAAGCCGTAGCCGCCGATCTTCAGCATGATCGCCGCCAGGATCACCGAACCGCCGGTGGGCGCCTCGACGTGGGCGTCGGGCAGCCAGGTGTGCACCGGGAACATCGGCACCTTGACCGCGAACGCCGCCAGGAAGGCGAAGAACAGCCACATCTGCTCGGTAGCGGTCAGCGGCAGAGCGTACAGGTCGGGCAGCTGCCAGCTGCCGCCCTTCAGGTACAGGTAGATCAGCCCGACCAGCATGAAGATCGAGCCGAGAAAGGTGTAGAGGAAGAACTTGACCGAGGCGTAGACCCGGCGCGGCCCGCCCCACAGCCCGATGATGATGAACATCGGGATCAGCATCGCCTCGAAGAAGACGTAGAACAGCAGCGCGTCGACCGCGGCGAATACGCCCACCATCAGCCCTTCCAGCACCAGGAAGGCGGCGTAATACTGGCTGACGCGCTTGTCGATCGAGCCCCAGGCGCCGATCAGGACCAGCGCGGTGGTCAAGGTGGTCAGCACGATCAGCGCCACAGAGATGCCGTCGGCGCCGAGGTGGTACTGGATGTCGTAGGCCGGGATCCATTCGCGCCGCTCGACGAACTGCATCGCGGTCGCGGCGAAGTCGAAACCCGTCAGCAGCGGCAGGCTGACCACGAGGGTCAGCAGCGCGACCGCCAGCGCCACCCAGCGCGCCAGCTGCGGACGCGCGTTGCCGCAGGCGAGCGTGAGGGCGCCACCGAGGATCGGAAGCCAGATCAGCAGACTGAGTAGGGGCCAGTTCGACACGTATGGGTTTCCGTCAGCGCCAGTAGCGGATCAGCACGGCCAGCAGCACGATCAGGCCGACGATCATCGCGAAAGCGTAGTGGTAGAGGTAGCCGGACTGGGCCCGGCGCGCGAGGCCGGAGGTCAGGTCGACCAGGCGGGCCGCGCCATTGACGATCAGCCCGTCGATCAGTTTCTCGTCGCCCTTGCGCGACACCCTCCCCAGCAGGAGGCCACCGCCGGCGAAACCGCCGATCCACAGATCGTCGGCCCAGTACTTCTTCTCCAGCACCCGCACCGGCAGCGCGAACGTGCGCCGCGCCCGGGCCGCCAGCTCCGGCTTCCACCAGTACATCACCGTGGCCAGCACGAAGCCCGCCGCCGCCAGCCAGAAGGCCGGGGTCAGGAAGCCGTGCAGCGCGAACGCCACCGGCCCGTGCCACAGCTCCTGCCCGAGCGCCGCAAGGGTGTCGCGCGCCGGAGCGAGGTCGATGGCTCCGAAGAAGAACGGCGCCTGCTCATCGTGCCCGCGCCAGTCGGTGCCGAACAGCATCGGCCCCGCGGTGAAGAAGCCGATCAGGATCGAGGGGATCGCCAGCAGCACCAGCGGCACGGTGACCACCCAGGGCGACTCGCGGGGCTCGTGCGGACCGTGGCCGTGATCGCCGTGACCGTCGTCGTGCAGCGGCTCGTGCCTGGTGTGCTGGCCGTGCTCGTCATGGGTCGCCACCGGATGGGACGGCGCGGCCTCGCGGAAGCGTTCGGCGCCGAAGAAGGTCATGTACAGCAGCCGGAAGCTGTAGAAGCTGGTGACGAACGCGCCCAGCAGGACCGCCCAGTAGCCGTATTGCGCGACCCAGCCGCCCTGCCCGGCCGCGTGCTTGGCCGCCTCGATGATCACGTCCTTGGAGTAGTAGCCGCTGAAGAACGGCGTCGCCACCAGCGCCAGGGTGCCGATCAGCATGGTCCAGAAGGTCACCGGCATGTACTTGCGCAGGCCGCCCATCTTGCGCATGTCCTGCTCATGGTGCATCGCGATGATCACCGAGCCGGCGCCGAGGAACAGCAGCGCCTTGAAGAAGGCGTGGGTCATCAGGTGGAACACCGCCGCCGAGTACGCCGACACGCCCAGCGCGACGGTCATGTAGCCCAGCTGCGACAGCGTGGAATAGGCGACGACGCGCTTGATGTCGTTCTGGACGATGCCGATCAGGCCGGTGAAGAACGCCGTGGTGGCGCCGATGAACAGCACGAAGGCCAGCGCGGTATCGCTGAGTTCGAACAGCGGCGACATCCGCGCCACCATGAAGATGCCCGCGGTGACCATGGTCGCGGCGTGGATCAGCGCCGAGATCGGGGTCGGGCCTTCCATCGAGTCCGGCAGCCAGACGTGCAGCGGCACCTGCGCGGACTTGCCCATGGCGCCGATGAACAGGCAGACGCAGATGATCGTCGCCACCGACCAGGCCTGGCCGGGGAGGATCTCCACCACCAGCCCACCGCCCGCCTTCAGGGTGGCGTTGGCGAAGACCGTGGCGTAGTCCAGGGTGCCGAACCAGTACAGCACCGCAGCGATGCCGAGCAGGAAGCCGAAGTCGCCGACGCGGTTGACCAGGAAGGCCTTGAGGTTGGCGAAGATCGCGCTCGGCTTCTTGAACCAGAATCCGATCAGCAGGTAGGACACCAGGCCCACCGCCTCCCAGCCGAAAAACAGCTGCAGGAAGTTGTTGCTCATCACCAGCATCAGCATGCTGAAAGTGAACAGCGAGATGTAGCTGAAGAAGCGCTGGTAGCCCGGGTCCTCGGCCATGTAGCCGATGGTGTAGACGTGCACCAGCAGCGACACGAACGTCACCACCACCATCATCATCGCGGTGAGGCGGTCGATCATGAACCCGACGTGCGCCGAGTAGCTGCCGACCTCGAAGAAGGTGTAGAGGTTCTGGTTGTAGGGCGCCGCGCCCTGCCCAACCAGCTGCCAGAGCACGTAGCAGGAGAACGCGCAGCTGGCCGCGACGCCGAGGATGGTGACCGTGTGCGCGCCGGTGCGGCCCACCTGGCGGCCGAACAGGCCGGCCACGATCGAGCCCAGCAGCGGGGCCAGCACGACGATCAGCAGGTGGGTAGTCGAGATTGCCATCGTTGTCGGTTATCCAGAAGCGGCGCCGTTTTGACCTGCTGCCATCCATGGCGGTACTGCGTGAGCTCCGGAGCGCCCGGCCCGGCCATCCTTGGCCGGTCGTTCGCGAAGGCGCGAGCCGGTGGCTCGC
>NZ_JACCKA010000077.1 GCF_013425525.1 Luteimonas salinisoli
CCGCGCGCGGGCGCGGCAGCGCGTCGACGCGTGCGGCCAGGCGCCGCAGCCACGGCGTGGCGGCCACGTCGCCGCGGTCCGGTTCCAGCAGCCGCGGCAGCAGGAAGCGGGTGGACGCGGCGGCGGCGAGCAAGCCGGCGACCGTGAACACCGCCAGCTGGCGCAGGCCGTCGACCCCGGCGACGAAGAAGGTCAGGTAGGCGATGCAGGTGGACGCCACGCCGGTCAGCAGGGTCGGCCAGATCGCGCGCGCCACCGCCACCGGGGAGCGGCCCTCGCGCAGATGACTGAACAGATGCACCGGATAGTCCTGGGCCACCCCGATCAGGGTGAAGCCGAAGGCCAGGGTGATGCCGTGCATGCTGCCGAACAGCAGCGCCACCGCGGCCACCCCGGCCAGCGCCGCGGTGGCCAGCGGCAGCACCCCGAGCAGCAGCAGGCGCCCGCTGCGGTAGGCGAACCAGAACAGCAGCACCAGCCCCAGCGAACCGATCGCACCGATGCGCGCGGCCTCGCCGGCGGTGCGGCTGCCGATCTCGACCGAGAACGCCCCCGGCCCGGTCATCGTCAGCGCACTGCCGGAGTCCCCGGCGACCTCGTCGAAGGCCGCGCGGATCGCCCCCACCACGCCCGCTTGCGCGGCCGGATCGAAGCCGGCCGCGCCGCTGCGCAGCAGCAGCAGGGCCTCGCGCCCGGTGCGGTCGAACCACACGCCGTGCAGGCGCTGCGGTGCCGCAGCCGGCTCCCAGGCCTCGGCCAGCACCAGGGTCTCGAGGGTCGGATCGGCCGGCAGCAGTGGTTCGACCAGCGAGGCCGCGGGCGAGCCGAGGTCCTGCAGCCGCGCATCGAGCTCGTCGCGCAGGAACGCCGCATCCAGCGCGCGGGTGTCCAGGGTCGGGGAGAGCAGGTAGCGGTACGGCAGCAGCCGCTCCGGGATCGCCGCCAACGCGGCGTCGCCCTCGTCGCCGTTGGCGACCAGATCCAGCCGCGGATCGCGGCGCAGCGCTTCGCCCAGGGCCTGCGACTGCCGCGCCAGTTCCGGGGCCTCGGCCCCGGACAGCGCCAGCAGCAACAGCCGCGCGCCCGGGCCGTCGCCGAGTTCGTCGATCAGCAAGCGCTGTTCGGGCGTCCGCGGCTCCGGCATGAAGGCGCGCAGATCGCCGGACAGCTGCAGCCGCTGTCCCGCCCATACGCCGGCCAGCACCAGCAGCGCCAGCCACCCCAGGGCCAGCGCGAGCCTAGGACGCATCGCCGCACCGAGAAGCGCAACCGGCTCCGCCGCGCCCGATGCCGGCGACCGGGCCGTGCAGCCGAGCAAGCTCGGCTCTACGGGGGCTTCGGGAACCGCGACGACGGCTGGCGCGCCCGCGTAGAGCGGAGCTTGCTCCGCTGCTCCCGGCTCCGAAACCCGCGACCGGGCCGTGCAGCCGAGCAAGCTCGGCTCTACGGGGGCTTCGGGGCCAGCGATGGCGGTCGGGCCGCCCTGGTAGAGCGGTACTGGCTCCGCTGTTCACGGCCGTCAGCCGCCGCCGCGGCAGAGCGCTTCGAGCGCGGCGGCATCGGTCTGCGCGTCGGCGCTGCGCGCCGCGCCAGCCAGCAGCGTGCGCTGCAGCGCGCCCTCGGCCGGCTGCGTCTCGATGCAGCGCAGTTCGGCGCCGCGGCCGTGCAGGACGATCTCGCGCACGCTGGCGGCCAGGGCCTCGTCCCTCGGCGTCAGCGTCATGCGCCAGCCCTCGCGCACGCCGCGGGTCTCGATCGCGTAGTGACGCTCGAGCGCGGCGGCATCGCCGGCCAGCAGCGCGCCGAAGCTCCCCTGCAGCGCCGCCAGTTCCGGCGCGCGCGACAGCGCGAAGCTGCGCGGCGACCGGCCCGCGCGCGCGATGGTGGCGCGGCCGTCGCGCAGGGTGGTGGTCTCGGCGTAAGGCGTGCGCACCTCCCGGACCAGGGTGCGCTCGTCGGGACGCAGATACTCGCCGGCCACGCGCAGCGGTTCCTTCAGCATCGGCGAGGCGCGCACTTCGAGGAACGACGTGCGCGCCGGCGGCGGACGCGCCAGCTTCTCCAGGACCCAGGCGCTGCCGAACCCGTCAGGCGCCGCCTGCGCCGTCGCCCAGCACGGTGCCAGCACGCACAGCAGTGCCGCGACCGCGCGTCCGGTCCGGTGCCGCCGCTTGGCCTTCGGCGCTGTCGCTGTCATCGTCGTGCTCCCAGAAATCGTAGAAATTGAACCAGTTGTACGGCGCATCGCGTACGTGATGTTCCAGACGCGCGGCGTAACGGCGGATGAGCGCGGGGATCGCCGCGGCGCGCTCGCGGCGCGCCAGGTCGATGCCGTCGCTGAACGGCTCGAACGCCAGGTCGTAGCGGTTGCCGCCGCGGTACAGCCCGAACGCCAGCGACACGGGGATCTTCAGCACCGCGGCGATGTGCCATGGCGCCATCGGAAACGCCGCCGGCGCGCCGAGGAACGGCACCCGCACCACGGCCTCGCCCGGCTGGGCGCGATCGACCAGCAGTGCGATCAGCGCGCCTTCCGCAGCGGCCCGCTGGATGTCCAGCATGATCGCCGGCCCGGACTGGCCGGCGTCGATCACGGTGGCGGCGATCTCCGGATTGAGCGCGTCCAGCACCCGCATCAGCGCCGCGCTGTGTCCCTTGTCCAGCAGCACCCGGACCTTCTGCTCCGGACGCTGGCGCGAGAGCACCCGCAGCACCTCGAAGCTGCCCAGGTGGGAGCCGAACAGCAGCACGCCGCGGCCGCGGTCGAGCTGATCGTGCAGCCCGTCCAGGCCGTCGATGCGCACGTCGAAGCGGCGCAGGTCCTCGCTGAGCAGGAATACCCGGTCGAGGATGGTCGCGGCGAAGGTATGGATGTGGCGGACCACGTCGCGCCAGCGCGCCGGGCGCCCGAGCACGCGCGCCAGGTAGGCGCGCGAGTCCCGGCGCTCCTCCGGGCGCCGCAGCAGGAAGTACAGCGCGATCGGGTACAGCAGCAGGCGGGCGAAGGCGCGTCCTCCGCTGCAGGCCACGGTGCGGATCGCGGCGAGCGCCAGCCGCCCACCGCCCTCGCGGCGGCGCTTCCACTGCGCGCTCATGCCGCGGCCACTTCGCCGCTGGCCAACAGCGTGCCGTCCTCGCCCAGCACCCGGAACTTCCAGCGCGAGGCGGCGGGATGGTCCAGTTCGACGCGCGCCATCCGCCCCGGCAGCAATGGCCGCACGAACTTGACCTGCGGCAGGCGCAACGCGCCCAGCCCGGCGTGTCCGGTCTCGATCGCCTCCAGCACCCGCTCCAGCAGCAGCACGCCGGGCACCACCGGGCGGCCGGGGAAGTGTCCGGCGAGGCTGGGATGGTCGGGCGGAATGCTGAACTGCATCGGGACAGCCGGGCGCGTGAGGCGCAAGAGGATAGCGGAACGTGACGGCGATCGTACCGTTATCGGGATAAACGCCCGTTCGGCCGCGGCGGCGCGACCGGAGCGGGGGCGCTTCCGCCGTCAGGCGCCGCGCAGCAGCCCCACCACCGCCGCGCGGGCCTGTTCGGCCAGCGCCTGGCGGCCGATCGGGCCGGACGGCCCCGCCAGCGGCAGCGGCGCACCGAAGCGCACCCGGATCGTCCCGGGACGCACCCGGAAGAACCCCTCCGGCGGCAGCACCGCGCCGGTGCCCTCCAGGGCCACCGGCAGCACCTCGGCGCCGGCCTCGATCGCGGTCTGGAACGCGCCCGGCTTGAACGGCGCCACGCTGCCGTCGCGGCTGCGCGTGCCCTCGGGAAAGATGCACAGGATCGCGCCGGCGCGCACCACCCCGGCGGCACGGTGCAGGCTGGCGGTGGCGGCGCGGCGATTGTCGCGGGGGATGAACACCATGCCCATCGCCCGCGCATACCAGCCGACGAAGGGCACCCCGGCCATCTCCTGCTTGAGCAGGAAGTGCAGCGGCACCGGCACCGCGCGGAACAGCGCGCAGATGTCGATCACCGACTGGTGGTTGGCCACCAGCACGTAGCGTCGCGACCAGTCGACCCGTTCCAGCCCCTCGACCTCCAGCCGCGCGCCGGCGCCACCGAGCAGCCCCGGCGCCCAGCAGCGCGACGCCATCCGCAGCGGCAGGTGCCGCGCGCCGCCGGACAGCGCGTACAGCAGCAGCGCCAGGCTGATCCAGCCGGCGGTCCAGAGCAGGGTGAAGCCGAACTGCAGGCCGTTGAACGCCAGCCACGGCCAGCGCCGCCATGCCCGCGGCGGGATCTGCAGGGATTCGATGCGCTCGCTCACGCGCAAAGCATAACGTGCGCCGCGCGCGCTCCGTGCCCGCATTCAGCGCATCAGGTCGCGCCAGAAGCCGGCGCCGAGGCCGGCCAGGCTGCGCAGGAACCCGGCGAAGCTGCGGTAGCGCCCCGGGAAGCGGCGCTTGCGCAGCAGGTACTCGCCGAAGAAGAAACCGCCGACGATGCCGTAGTTGAACAGGTTGGCGAACCACGACCACTGGGTGCGGGTGATGGTCCAGGGCGGCTGCACGCCGAGGCCGTCGAGCAGGCCGCCGGGCGTGGCGATCATCGCCAGCGCCAGGTTGACCAGCGCCAGCGCCGCGAGCAGCAGTGCCCAGGCCGCGGTCAGGGCGCGGGTGTAGATGCGCAGTTCGGCCGGCAGCTGCGCCGGTTCGACCCGATCCAGCGCCGCGACGATGCGCGAGATCAGCGGTGCCCGCCCCGGCCGCAACGTCCGCCCGAACACCCAGGCGATCAGGCCGATGAACGCCACCGGCACCAGCAGCAGCGGCAGGGCGGCATGGCCGGCGCGAAACAGCGCCCAGGCCCCGGCGAGGAGCAGCGGCAGCGCCAGCCAGGCCCAGATGCGGCGGGCCGCCAGCGGCGCCGCCAGCACCAGCAGCACCAGCACCAGCAGCGCCCCCAGCGCCAACCCTGCGCTGTCGAGCGCGCTGGCCAGATGGGCGAGCAGCGCATAGCCGAGCGCCAGCGCGATCTCGACGGTCAACAGCACCCGCGGTCCCTCCACCCGTTGGCGCGACCGGCAAGGGACGGCGAACGCTGCGGCACGCGCCGGAACGCGCGTGCCGGCACGGCGGTGCTGCCGCGACGGTCTGCGGACCGGGGGCCTGGGCGGTTCACCGGCGGCTGCGCCGCCCGCGGGACATGCGTCTCACGTCGTCCGGTGCTGCTCGACATGCGCGGACAGCGCGCGCAGCGAGGCGAAGATGCGCAGGTTCTCCTCGTTGTCCGAGCGCAACTGGAAGCCGTAGCGCTTGCTGATCGCCAGCGCCAGTTCCAGCGCGTCGATCGAGTCGAGGCCCAGCCCGGTGTTGAACAACGCCGCCTCCGGATCGATCTGCGCCGGCTCCACGTCCTCCAGGTTCAGGTTCTCGACCAGGAGTTCGGCCAGTTCGCGCTCGGCGGGCGTTTGGTTGGGCATGCTCGGTTCCGTCTCGGTGAATGGCGGCGCGGCGGCGGCGGTCCGGCATGCGCCGGGCCCGCGCTATGATGCGCGCCCGGAATGATGGCATGGCCCGACGGCCACGGCGAGATGTCGAACCAGAACACCCCCGACGGCGCCTCCGCTGGCGCCAGCGAGATCGACGTGCTGGTGATCGGCGGCGGCCCCGCCGGCAGCACCGCGGCGGCCCTGCTGGCCGGCCGCGGCTGGCGCGTGGTCCTGCTGGAGAAGGACGCCCACCCGCGCTTCCACATCGGCGAATCGCTGCTGCCGATGAACCTGCCGATCCTCGAGCGCCTGGGCGTGCTCGAGCAGGTGCGGGCGATCGGCGTGCACAAGGCCGGCGCCGATTTCTCGCGGCCCGACGACAGCACCAACGTGTTCCGCTTCTCGCGCGCCCTGTCGCCGCGCTACGACTACGCCTTCCAGGTGCCCCGCGCCGAGTTCGACCGGCTGCTGTTCGCGCGCGCCCGCGACTGCGGGGTCGACGCGCGCGAGCGGGTCCGCGTGGAGCGCGTGGAGTTCGGCGCCGATGGCCGCCCGGCGACCGTGCACGCCCGCGACGCCGGCGGGGCCGCGCTGGCCTTCCGCCCGCGCTACCTGGTCGACGCCAGCGGCCGGGACACCTTCCTCGGCAACAAGCTCAAGCTCAAGCGCCGCAGCCGCAGGCACCAGTCGGCGGCGATCTTCAGCCACTTCCGCGGCGTGGCGCGGCGGGCGGGCGAGGATGCAGGCAACATCACCGTCGACCGCTTCGAGCATGGCTGGTACTGGCTGATCCCGCTTCCCGACGACGTGATGAGCGTCGGCGCGGTGTGCTCGCCGGAGTACCTCAAGCGGCGCCGCGGCGACAACGAGTCGTTCCTGATGCAGACCCTGGCGGCGCGCTCCTCGGTATGGCGGCGGATGCAGGACGCCGAGCGCATCGCGCCGGTGCACGCCACCGGCAACTACACCTACGGCTGCACCCGCATGGCCGGCCCGGGCTGGGTGATGGTGGGCGACGCCTACGCGTTCGTTGATCCGGTGTTCTCCTCGGGGGTGTACCTGGGCATGAAGAGCGCGGAGCTCGCCGGCGACGTGGTCGACGGCGCCCTGCGCGATCCGCGGCGCGAGCACGCGCTGCAGCGCGACATGGCGAGGCGGCTGTCGCGCGGGCTGGAGCATTTCTCCTGGTTCATCCACCGCTTCACCACGCCGGTGATGGAGCGGATCTTCGCCGCGCCGCGCAACGTCCTGAAACTGGAACAGGCGGTGATCTCGATGCTGGCCGGCGACGTGTTCGACACCCCCGCGGTGCTGTGGCGGCTGCGCGCGTTCCGGCTGTTGTACGCGCTCAACGCCGTCGCGATCGCACCGCAGGCGCTGCGCGGCTGGTGGCGCCGGCGACGGACCGCTGCCGCCTTCTCCGGCGACACGCTGCAGGAGGGCAACCCTTGAGCCGCCCGCTCACCGCGGGCGCCGAGGAGCCGGCGCGCCTGCAGGTCGACTACGTCGACGCCGCCAGTCCCGACCCGCTGCTCGGCGACGACGTGCTGGCGGTGCTCGGCTTCGGGCGCGCGGCCCCGGCCAGCGGCGACCCGCGCTACCTGCACGTGCCGCTGCAGCCGTACGGCGCCGCCCCGCTGGAAGTCTGGCGCGCCAATGCCCCGGTGCGCAGCGGCCGCGACGGCGCCATCGCCTGGGCCAGCGACGGACACCTCGGCTTCGGCGCGATCGAGATCGAGGAGGGTGCCGGCGGCGTCACCGAGGCGGCGCGGCGCGGCTACGCGGCGCTGACCCGCTTCGTCTCCGCCGGCGACACCCCGCACCTGCTGCGCATCTGGAACTACCTCGATGCGATCACCCTGGGCGAGGGCGACGCCGAGCGCTACCGCCAGTTCTGCCTGGGGCGGGCCGCCGGGCTCGGCACGTTCGACACCGGGCGGCTGCCGGCCGCCACCGCGACCGGCCGCTGCGACGACGCCCGCGTGGTGCAGATCTACTGGCTGTCGGCGCGCGAGCCGGGCACGCCGCTGGAGAACCCGCGCCAGCTCAGCGCCTACCGCTATCCGCGCCAGTACGGCCCGCAGTCGCCCAGCTTCGCCCGCGCCATGCTGCCGGCCGACGGCCACGCGATGCCGCTGCTGCTCTCGGGCACGGCCAGCATCGTCGGCCACGTCTCGCAGCACGCCGGCGAGCTGCAGGCGCAGCTGGAGGAGACCTTCGCCAATTTCGACGCGCTGCTGGGCGCGGCGCGCGCGGCGCGGCCGTCGCTGCCGGCCCGCTTCGGCGCCGGCACCCGGCTGAAGGTCTACGTGCGCGACCGCGACGACCTGCCGCTGGTGGCGCGCGCCCTCGACGAGCGCTTCGGCGACCGCGTGCCGCGGGTCCTGCTCCACGCCGCGATCTGCCGCCGCGAGCTGGCGGTGGAGATCGACGGGGTGCACAGCTGAGCCCCCAGCGATACGGGCCTTGACGCGCCGCTTCGCGGGTCTTGGACTATCCTGACCGCCTTGCCAACGCGGGAGAGACACGATGGGTCTGATCAGCCTGCTCTGGGGCATCGTCGCGATGCTGTGGATGATCGTCGCGCTGTTCCCGCTGCTGGGATGGGGCAACTGGTTCCTGATCCCGTTCGCGGCGATCGGCGCCATCATCGCCGCGATCGGCATCGCCCTGACCTCGCCGGCCAACCGCGGCCGCGCCAAGACCGGCCTGCTGCTCAACGGCATCGTGATCGTGGTCGGCATCTTCCGGCTGATGCTGGGCGGCGGAATCATCTAGCGCCGCCCTCCTGCGACGCGGAAATGCTCGACGTCCACGAAACGATGCGGGGCGGCAGGCCCGGCTTCGTGCCGGTGGACGCGCGCAGCCCCGACCTCCACGCGGCCGGGCGCGTGCCCGGCGCCGTCAACCTGCCGCACCGCAAGATCGTCGCGTCGAAGCTGGCGGCGTTTCCGGCCGCGATGCGGTTCGTCGTGTCCTGCGCCGGTCCGCACTGCAACGGCGCCGCCCGCGGCGCATGAAGCGCAACGTCGCGATCCTGGTGTTCGAGGACGCCGAGGTCCTGGACTTCGCCGGTCCGTTCGAAGTGTTCGCGGTCACCTCGCAGTTGAACGAAGGTCGGTACTTCGACGTTGGGCTGGTCGCCGCGGACCGGTCGCCCGTGCGCGCGATGAACGGCATGACCGTGGTCCCGAACTGGACCTGGCAGCGCATGCCGGCACCGGACGTGCTGGTGGTCGTCGGCGGCCTGGGATCGCGGCGGGCGATGACCGATGCGCCCCTGCTCGCCTGGGTCGCGCAGGCGGCTGCCTCGGCCGAGGTGGTGCTGTCGGTCTGCGGCGGCGCGCGCATCGTCGGCGCACTGGGCCTGCTCGACGATCGCGACGCCACCACCCACCACCAGGTCTTCGACGAGCTGCAGGCGATCGCGCCCGCGGCGCGCCTGCGCCGCGATGCGCGCGTCGTCGACGCCGGCAGGATCGTGACCACCGGCGGCATCAGCGCCGGTATCGACGGCGCCTTCCACGTGGTCTCGCGGCTGCTCGGCGAGCCCGTCGCGCAGCGCACCGCCGCCTACATGGAGTACCGCTGGGACTCCGGATGCGCCGTCGCGGCCGCCTCGCAGACGTGACCGGCGCCCGCGTCCGGCACCGCGAGGGCGCGCGACCGGGACGGGCGTCGATCCTGGCGGGACGAACGGTCCGGGCCCGTTGCGCGGGGCGTCGGGCGGTCCTAGCGTGCAGGTGCGGTCGCTTCGCCCCACCACGCCGCCGGGGCGCTGCCGGCCGGGTGCCCGCCATCGGACCGGATGCCGCGGCGACTGCTTCCTGCATCCGTTCCCCAACAGGAGATCCATCCCATGATGTCGACGATCGGCATGGCAAGCCTGCTTTTCCTGGTGATCTATGGCCCGGGCCCCGCGTGGGAGCCCGGCAAGCCGACGCGCGAGCAGCCCCTGCAGCAACACGGGAGCTACATGCTGGACCTGCATGAGCAGGGGGTGATGCGGGAGGCCGGCGGCTTCGTCGACGCCGACGGCGGCGCCGCGGTGATCTTCGCCGTCGACGAGCGGCAGGCCCGCTCGATTCTCGATACCGATCCCGCGATCGAGCGCGGCGTGATGAGCTACACCCTCAGGCAGTGGGCGCCGCTGGACTGGACGGCGCTCGGCGAGCGGCGCAGGGCGCGGCGGGAGCAGGAGGCTGCGGGGGCGGAGCACCCGGCACCCGAGCCGGCTCCGCAGGACTGACCAACCGGGCGCCTCCGCGGCCGGCCCCATCACCGCGATGCGGACGGGCCCGGATCGGCATGGCCGGATCCCGGCCTGCGCCGGGATGACGGTACGGGAGCAGCGGCCATCCTCCGGGCGCAGCCCGAAGCGCTGTACACCCGCCGAACGCTGGTCGTCCCGTGGCCCACGCCCGCGACCGGGCTCGCGGGCGGCCCTACAATGGCGCAATGAGCCGACTGCCGATCCGACCCAGGCGCATGCGTCGCGACGACTTCTCGCGACGGCTGATGCGCGAGCACGTCCTGACCTGCGACGATCTGATCTGGCCGGTGTTCGTGCACGAGCGCGACGGCCGCGCCGCGGTGCCGTCGATGCCGGGCGTCGAGCGCGTCTCGGTCGACGAGCTGATGCGGCTGGGCGAGCAGGCCTGCGCGTTGCGCATTCCCGCCCTGGCGCTGTTCCCGGTGACCGCGCCGGAAGCCAAGACCCTGGACGCGGCCGCGGCCTGGGCCGACGACGGCCTGGTGCAGCGCGCGGTGCGCGAACTCAAGCAGCGCTTCCCGCAGCTGGGCGTGATCACCGACGTGGCGCTCGACCCCTATACCGCCCATGGCCAGGACGGCCTCACCGACGCCAGCGGCTACGTGGTCAACGACGCCACGGTCGAGGCGCTGGTGAAGCAGGCGCTCTCGCACGCCGCCGCCGGCGCCGACGTGGTCGCCCCCAGCGACATGATGGACGGGCGCATCGGCGCGATCCGCGATGCGCTCGAGCGCCAGGGCCTGGTCCACACCCGCATCCTCGCCTACGCCGCCAAGTACGCCTCGGCGTTCTACGGGCCGTTCCGCGATGCGGTGGGTTCGGCCGCCGCGCTCGGCAAGGCCGACAAGGCCAGCTACCAGATGGACCCGGCCAATGCCGACGAGGCCCTGCGCGAGGTGGAGCTCGACCTCGCCGAGGGCGCCGACATGGTGATGGTCAAGCCCGGCCTGCCCTACCTGGACATCGTGCGCCGGGTGAAGGACGCCTTCGGCGTGCCCACCTTCGCCTACCAGGTCAGCGGCGAGTACGCGATGCTCAAGGCCGCGGCGCAGCAGGGCTGGCTGGACGAGCGCAGCTGCGCGCTGGAGTCGCTGCTGGCCTTCAAGCGCGCCGGCGCCGACGGCGTGCTCACCTACCATGCGCCGGATGCGGCGCGCTGGCTGCGCGACCAGGACTAGCTGTGTCGACCCAGGACGTCGTTCCGTGGAAGCTGAAGGCGACTGACAAGCGGCTATACGCGAAGCCTCGCCCTCTGCCGTTCGGTCAGGTCGAAGCCGTCGTACGATCCGGCACCCGGTCTTGCATCGCAGCCGTCGATCGGCTGCGCGATCCCGGGGCCCTGGTCCGGGCGTCGTACGCGACGCGTGATCAGAGCGTCCATGCCGCGCGCAACCCGCCTCGCTACGCGCTCGCGCAGACGGCGCGCGGGTTAGACTGGCCGCAGCCCGAGCGACGAGCAGCCCGATGACCCAGCACGATCCCGCCGCCACCCTCCGCTTCGCCGTCTTCGGCCATCCGGTCGCGCATTCGCTGTCGCCGCAGATCCACGCCGCGTTCGCGCGCGAGCTCTCGATCGCCCTGGAATACACGGCCATCGACGCCACTGCGGAGACTTTCCCCGACGCGCTCGCGCGCTTCGCCGCGGCGGGCGGCGCGGGCGCCAACGTCACCCTGCCGCTCAAGCAGCAGGCGGCGGCGCTGTGCGGCAGCCTCGGCGACGGCGCGCGGCGCAGCGGCGCGGTCAACACCCTGGTGCGCAGCAACGGCGGCTGGCACGGCGAGAACACCGACGGCCGCGGCCTGGTGCGCGACCTCACCGAGCGCCACGGACTCGACCTGCGCCAACGACGCACCCTGCTGATCGGCGCCGGCGGCGCGGCACGCGGCGTGGCGCCAGCGCTGCTCGAGGCCGGGATCGGCGACCTGTTCGTGGTCAACCGCACCCCGGAACGCGCCGATGCCCTGGCCGATACGTTGGGCGAGCCGGCACGCGTACACCCGCGCTATCTCGCCGACCTCGCCAGCCTCGGCGAGTTCGACCTGATCGTCCACGCCACCTCGGCGACCCGCGACGCGGCGCTGCCGGCGCTGCCGATGTCGCTGGTCGGCACCCGCGCCGCTGCCGTGGACGTCAATTACGGCGAGGTCGCGATCCCGTTCCTGGCCTGGGCGCGCGCCGCCGGCGCGCGCGACGCCATCGACGGACTGGGCATGCTGGTGGAGCAGGCGGCCGAGAGCTTCCGCCTCTGGCACGGCCGCCGCCCGGCCACCGACGAGGTCTACGCCGGCTTGCGCGAGCGCTACGCCGCCCTGGTCACCGCCGACTGATCCCTTCGCGCGCCGCGCCCGTAGAGCGGAGCTTGCTCCGCTGCGCGGGCTCCGGAGCCGAGAGCAGCGGAGCAAGCTCCGCTCTACGAAGGCGGGCCAAGCCCGGCGACGCGGGTGCCGGAGCCCCGGGCCAAGCCCGGCGACGCGGGTGCCGGAGCCCCGGGCCAAGCCCGGCGACGCGGGTGCCGGAGTCCCGGGCCAAGCCCGACGACGCGGGTGCCGGAGTCCCGGGCCAAGCCCGGCGATGCGGGTGCCGGAGCCCCGGGCCGGCGCCGGCGGCGCGGGTGCCGAAGCCTCCGTCCGGACCCGGTGTCGGAGGCACCAAGGTCCGGGAGACGGGGCCGGGATCAGCCGCCGGGAAAACCCGCCAGGTACTCGTCCTTCAAGCGCACATAGTGCGCAGCGCTGTAGTGCAGACCTTCGATCTCGGCATCGCTGAGCGTGCGCAGCCGGCGCGCGGGGTTGCCCACCCACAATTCGCCCTCGCCGACGGTCTTGCCGGGCGGCACCAGCGCGCCGGCGCCGACGAATGCGTGCCGCTCCACCACCGCGCCATCGAGCACGATCGCGCCCATCCCGATCAGCGCCGCGTCGCCGATCCTGCAGGCATGGATCACCGCCTTGTGACCGATGGTGACGTCCTCGCCGATCGTGGTGGCGAAGCCGCCGAGCTTGGCGTGCGGACCGTCGTGGCTGACGTGGATCACGCAGCCGTCCTGGACGTTGCTGCGCGCGCCGATGCGCACGAAGTTGACGTCGCCGCGGATCACGGTGAACGGCCAAACCGAGACGTCGTCGCCGAGCGCGACGTCGCCGATCACTGTGGCGGCGGGATCGACGTAGACGCGCTCGCCGAGTTCGGGGCGCCGGTCGCGATAGGGGCGAAGATTCATCGGCATGGACGGATGCGGGAATCGCCCCAGCTTACCGGACGGTCAACCGTGACGCGGATGCCACGCAACGCCGCCGCGGCGCTCCGCCGCTACACTGCCCGCATGCCCGCCCACAGCGACACGCCGATCGAGGAACTCCCGCCGACGCTGGGCCGGCTGCGCGACGCCTGGCGCGCGCGCAAGCCCGACCGGACCCAGCGCGGCGACGACCTGGCGAGGCTGCGGGCCGCGCTCAGGAGCCGCCTCGACGAGATGGCGGCCGCCATCGCCGCCGACTTCGGCCACCGCTCGGTGCACGAGTCGCTGGTCGCCGACGGGCTGACGGTGCTGTCCGAGATCGACCACCTGCGCGCCAATCTGCGCCGCTGGGCGAAGCCGCGGCGGGTCGGCGCCGGCTGGCGGCTGTGGCCGGCGCGCGCCGAGGTGCGGATGGAGCCGGTGGGCGTGGTGGGGGTGATCTCGCCGTGGAACTACCCCGTCAACCTCGCGCTGATCCCGCTGGCCACGGCGATCGCCGCCGGCAACCACGTCTACCTCAAGCCATCCGAACTGACCCCACGCACGGCGGAATTCCTGCGGGCGCTGCTGGCCGAGGTGTTTCCGCCCGGGCGCGTGGCGGTGGCGCTGGGCGGCAGCGACACCGGTGCGGCGTTCGCGGCGCTGCCGTTCGACCACCTGGTGTTCACCGGCTCGACCGCGGTCGGGCGCAAGGTGATGGCGGCGGCCGCCGCCAATCTCACCCCGCTCACGCTCGAACTCGGCGGCAAGTCCCCGGCGATCGTCTGCGCCGACTTCCCGCTGGAACAGGCCGCGGCGCGGCTGGCCACCGGCAAGTGGTTCAACGGCGGCCAGACCTGCATCGCCCCCGACTACGTGCTGGTGGATGCGGCGCGGCGCGACGCCCTGGTCGAGGCGCTGCGGCGCGAAGTGCGCGCGCGCTATGCCGGCGACGGCGCCGCCAGCGACTACACCCGCATCATCAACAGCGCGCACGCCGCCAGGCTGCAGGGCTACCTCGACGACGCGGCCCGGCGCGGGCTGACCACGGTCGCGCTGGCGGAGCTCGACGGCGACCGCCTGCTGGCGCCGACCGTGGTGCTCGACCCGCCCGACGACGCGGCGCTGATGCAGGAGGAGATCTTCGGTCCGATCCTGCCGGTCCTTGGCTACGCCACGCTGGACGAAGCGATCGCCTTCGTCGCCGCGCGCGACCGCCCGCTGGCGCTCTACCCCTTCAGCCGCGACCGCCGCTGCGTCGAACGCATTCTCGATGGCGTGCTGGCCGGTGGCGTCACCGTCAACGACACCCTGCTGCATTTCGGCGCGAACGCATTGCCGTTCGGCGGCATCGGCGCCAGCGGCATGGGCGCCTATCACGGCCGCGCCGGATTCGACGCGATGAGCAAGGCGCTGCCGATCCTGTGGCAGCGGCGCCTGGCCGCCAGCGACCTGCTCAAGCCACCCTACGCACGCATCGACCGCATCGTCCGCTGGCTGGTGCGTTGACCGCGCCGCGGTCCGGCCGGGACCGGAGCCGCGGAAGACGGCCGGCCGGCTCCGAAGCTCGCGCGCGTCGGCGATAATCGAGCTTCCGATGACAGGGGGCGGCACGATGGGCAGAGTCCTGGCGGTATCGCTGATCCTGGCGGCCTGCTCCGCCTGCGCGCAGGCGTCGGACGGCTATGCCGAAGCCCGCAACGCCTCCCGGGCCGCCTACCAGGCCGGGGACTTCGAGGCGGCGCTCGCGCACGCCCGGGACATGGCCACGCATCGCCCCGGCTATCCGCCGGCGCTGGCGGCGGTGGCGAGGACCGAGGCCCGGCTGGGCCGCGCGGAAGACGCGCTGGCCACGCTCATCGGCCTGGCCGAGGCCGATGTCGCGGTGGACGTCTCCGGGGTGGCCGATTTCGCGGGCGTCCGCGAACTGCCCGGCTACGCGCGGCTGGAGATGCTGCAGTCCGCCCTCATGGCGCCGGCGGGCGAGCACTCCGTCGCCGCCCGGCTGGACGACCCCGGGTTCGTCCCCGAGGGCATCGCCGTGGACGCCGAAGGGCGCCTGTACCTGGGCTCGATCCGCTACGGCCGGATCGTGCGGATCGGCTCCGCGGGGGTCGAGACGTTCGCCGCGTCCGGCGCCTCGGGCCTGGCCAGCGTCTTCGGCCTCCGGATCGACGAGGCGAACGGCCTGCTCTGGGCCGCGACCGCGATGATGCCCCAGGCGGTGGACTTCGATCCCGAACGCGCCGGCGCCAGCGGCATCCTGCGCTTCCGGCTCGCCGACGGTGCGCCGGTGGATGCGCACTGGCTGCCCGAGGACGGCGCCGAGCACGTGCTGGGCGACCTGATCGTGATGGACGAGCACCTGGCCGTCGCCACGGACAGCGCCGGCGGCGCGATTCTCGAACTCGACACGCGCACCGGCAGGTTCACCCCGCTGGTGGAGCCCGGCCGCCTGGAGTCCCCGCAGGGCATCGCGTTCGATCCGCGACGCGACGCGTACTTCGTCGCCGACTGGGGCGGCGGCCTGCATCGCCTGGAGCGCGCTTCGGGCCGGCTGGAGCGAGTGGAAGGCTCGCCTGGCGCCCTGCTGTACGGCATCGACGGCCTGTACCTGCACGGCGGCGACCTGATCGCGGTGCAGAACATGTCCCAGCCGCACCGCGTCACCCGGATCGCGCTGGACGCCACGGGACACCGCGTCGTCCGTCAGGACATCCTGGCGCGCGCGCTGCCGGAATTCGACGAGCCCACGCTGGGCACCGTCGACGGCGATACCTTCTACCTCGTCGCCAACAGCCACTGGAACCGGTTCGGCGCCGACAACCGCCTGCAGGACCCGGACTCCCTGACGGGCCCGACGGTGCTCGCCATCCCGCTCGGCGAGTGACGACAGCCAGGAATCGCGGCATTCCTCGCCGCGGCCGCTCCCCGGGCGGGAGACGCCTGAAGGCGTTGCCCTGGACTGGTACCGTATGCGCCGCCGCGGCCGCCGCGCCACGCCGGAGAACCCCGCCATGAAAATCGCCAGCTGGAACGTCAACTCGCTCAACGTGCGCCTGCCGCACCTGGAGCAATGGCTGCGCGACGCCGCGCCCGACGTGGTCGGGCTGCAGGAAACCAAGCTCGAGGATCCGAAATTCCCCGACGCGGTACTGGCCGGGCTGGGCTACCGCAGCGTGTTCCACGGGCAGAAGACCTACAACGGCGTGGCGATCCTGGCGCGCGAGCGCGCCATCGAGGACGTGCAGATGGGCATCCCCGGCTTCGAGGACGACCAGAAGCGGGTGGTGGCGGCGACCGTCGACGGGGTGCGCCTCGTCAACCTGTACGTGGTCAACGGCCAGGACGTGGGCACCGACAAGTACGCCTACAAGCTGCGCTGGCTGGATGCGGTGCACGACTGGGTGGCGCGCGAGCTGGCGGCGCACCCGAAGCTGGTGGTGCTGGGGGACTTCAACATCGCGCCGGATGCGCGCGACGTGCACGACCCGACGGTCTGGAACGACGAGCACATCCTCACCTCCGCCGCCGAACGCGCGGCGCTGCAGCGGCTGCTCGCGCTGGGCCTGCACGACGCATTCCGCCTGCACAGCGAGGAGGCGGGGATCTTCAGCTGGTGGGACTACCGGCAGGCGGCGTTCCGCCGCGGCATGGGGCTGCGCATCGACCTGACCCTGGTGTCGGAGGCGCTCAAGCCGCTGGCGGTCGCCTCCGGCATCGATCGCGAGCCGCGCACCTGGGAGCGCCCCAGCGACCACGCGCCGGCATGGGTGGAACTGGCGCAAGCGTAGGCCGCAGCGTCCGTCCAACCGCGGGGGCGCGCCGGCGGCAGCGCGATCCCCGGCGCACGGGCAGCCTGACTGCCGCGGCGCGTGCATCACGACTATCGTCGCTCGCACGGCGTCGCGACCGCCATCGCTCCCGCAGCGCCGCGGCGGAGACCCGCGCCCGGCGCTAGTCGAACAGCTTGCCCGGGTTCATCACGCCGTTCGGATCCAGCGCGCGGCGGATGCCGCGCATCGCCGCGATCTCCTCGGCGCTGCGAGTGCTCTGCAGGTGGTCCTTCTTGACCAGGCCGATGCCGTGCTCGGCGGAGATGCTGCCGCCGTGGCGGTGCAGCAGCCCGGCGAGCAGGCCGGTGACGCGACCGCACTGCGCCATGAAGTCCGCGTCCGCCACGTCGTCGGGCTGCAGCACGTTGATGTGCAGGTTGCCGTCGCCGATGTGGCCGAACCAGACCACGTCGAACTGCGGATAGGCCTCGCTCAGCAGGGCCTGCGCCTGGGCCAGGAACTCGGGCATGGCCGAGATCCGCACCGAAACGTCGTTCTTGTACGGGCGGTAACGCGCCACCGCCTCGGTGATGCCCTCGCGCAGGCGCCACAGCTGCCCCGCCTGTTCCTGGCTCTGTGCGATCGCGCCGTCGAGGATCCAGCCCCGCTCGCTGCAGGCCTCGAACGCGGCCAGCCCGGCGGCCTGCTGGGCCTCGTCGGCGGCGTCGAACTCGGCCACGACGTAATACGGATACACGGCATCGAACGGATTGGCGCCGCCGTGCGCGAGCACGTGGTGCAGGCCGCGCTCGGTCAGAAACTCGAACGCCTGCAGCCGCAGCCGCGCGCGGAACTCGGCGAACACTCGCATCAGCACGTCGAACGAGGGCAGCGCCAGCAGCACGGTCTGCGCCGGCGGCGCCGGCTCGGTGAGCTTCAGCGTGGCCTCGACCACGATGCCCAGGGTGCCCTCGGCGCCGATCGCCAGGTGGCGCAGGTCGTAGCCGCTGGAGTTCTTGATCAGCCCGCGGTTGAGGTCGAGCAGGTCGCCCGCGCCGGTGACCAGCTTCAGCCCGGCCACCCACTCGCGGGTGTTGCCGTAGCGGATCACGCGGATGCCGCCGGCGTTGGTGGAGACGTTGCCGCCGATGCTGCAGGAGCCGCGCGCACCGAAGTCCACAGGATAGGCCAGTCCATGCGCGGCCGCGGCCTCGTGCACGGCCTGGAGGGCGATCCCCGGCTCCACGGTGAGGCTGCGGTCGACGGCGTCGAAGCCGAGCACGCGATGCATCCGCTCCAGGCTCACCACCAGTTCGCCGTTGGCCGCCACCGCGCCGCCGGACAGTCCGGTCCGGCCGCCGGACGGCACCAGGGCGGTGCCCCGGGCGTTGGCCCAGCGCACGATCGCCTGCACCTGCGCAACGTCGTCCGGCAGGGCGATCGCCAGCGGCGCCGGGATCCAGCGCCGGGTCCAGTCGCGGCCGTAGTGCTCGAGGTCGGCCGGATCGGTCTTGAGATGGAGGCCGGGGACGGCCTGGCGCAGGGCGTCGAGATGCGGGTCGGTCATCGGGTCCAGGCGGATGGGGAATGGGAGGGCGTCGCTGCCGCGAGTCTGGATGCTTTTCGGCGGGCCGTCATGTCCGGCGCCTCCCTGGATGCCCGCCTGCGCGGGGACCGGAGCTGATGTTGCGGTGCAACGACACGCCGAGCATAGTGGACCATTCCCCTACCCGCCGCCCCGACCGACGCAATGACCCTCACGACCTCGTTTCCCAAGCGGGACATCCGCGTGCTGCTGCTGGAAGGAATCAGCCAGACCGCCGTCGATGCGTTCCGCGCCGCCGGCTACTCCAGCATCGAAGTGCACGACAAGTCGCTGCCCGAGGCGGAGCTGGCGCGCGCGATCGCCGACGCCCATCTGATCGGCATCCGCTCGCGCACCCAGCTCGATGCCGAGGTGCTGGCGCAGGCGCGGCGGCTGATCGCGGTGGGCTGCTTCTGCATCGGCACCAACCAGGTGGACCTGCAGGCCGCGGAGCTGGCCGGCATTCCGGTGTTCAACGCGCCCTATTCCAATACCCGCAGCGTCGCCGAGCTGGTGATCGCCGAGGCGATCCTGCTGATGCGCGGGGTCCCGCGCCGCAACGCCGAATGCCACCGCGGCGGCTGGTCCAAGTCCGCCGCCGGCAGCCACGAGGTGCGCGGCAAGACCATCGGCATCGTCGGCTACGGCCATATCGGCACCCAGGTCGGGGTGCTGGCCGAGGCGCTGGGCATGCAGGTGCTGTTCCACGACGTCGAGGCCAAGCTGTCGCTGGGCAACGCCCGCGCCGCCGCAAGCCTGCAGGACCTGCTCGCGCACAGCGATATCGTCTCGCTGCACGTGCCGGAAACGCCCGCGACGCAGGGGATGTTCGGCGCCGCCGAGATCGCGGCGATGAAGCCCGGCGCGCACCTGATCAACGCCTCGCGCGGCACCGTGGTCGACATCGACGCGCTCGCCGCGGCGCTGCGGGACGGCCGGGTGGGGGGCGCAGCGGTGGACGTGTTCCCGGTGGAGCCCAAGGGCAGGGACGAGACCTTCGAGTCGCCGCTGCGCGGCCTCGACAACGTGATCCTCACGCCGCACGTCGGCGGCAGCACCCTGGAGGCGCAGGACAACATCGGCGTCGAGGTGGCGGCCAAGCTGGTCCGCTACAGCGACAACGGCTCCACCCTCTCGGCGGTGAACTTCCCCGAGGTCGCGCTGCCCGGCCATGAGGGCAGCCTGCGCATCCTCCACATCCATCGCAACGTGCCGGGCGTGCTGTCGCGCGCCAACGACCTGTTCCGCGAACACGGCATCAATATCGACGGCCAGTTCCTGCGCACCGACAGCCACGTCGGCTACGTGGTCATCGACATCTCCGCAACCGTCGAGCAGGCCCACGACCTGCGCAGCGCCCTGGCCGGCATCCCCGGCACGCTGCGCACGCGGGTGCTGTACTAGGAGCCGTGATTGGTGATTCGTAGAAGCACCGCGCCCCGCCCTTGCCAATCACGAATCACGAATCACCGCTCCACATAAAGAAGGCCCGGCGGTGCCGGGCCTTCGTGCCGCGCTACCTTGGGTGCGACTTTCAGCGCACGCGGCCGCGGCGGAACAGGTTGACGATCGCCAGCAGAATGACGGCGCCGATCAGCGAGACCACGACGCTCATGATCGAGATGCCGTCGTTGATCGAGCCCGCCCCCAGCAGCGGACCGATCAGCCAGCCGCCGATGAAGGCGCCGACGATGCCGACCACGATGTTGAGGATGATGCCCTGTTGCGCGTCGGTCTTCATGACCAGGCTGGCGAGCCAGCCGACGATGCCGCCCACGATCAACCAGATGATGATGCCCATGCTCCGGACTCCTTGCTTCGCTGAAGGGATATGAAACGCTCCCCGGGTCGGGGCGGAGCCAGTGTCCACGGCGATACGTGACGGCTGCGTCAGCGGTGTACGAAATGTCGGCAGCGTGGTCCGATCAGGACGAATCGCCGCGAAGCAGCGCAAGCAGCGCCGCGCGCGGCAGCTTGCCGGTCTCGTTGCGCGGCAGCGCCGGCACCAGCCGCAGCCGGCGCGGCAGGAACACCGGGTCCAGGCTGCGGCGCAGCGCGGCGTGGATCGCGGCCTCGTCCAGGCCCGGAGCCACCGCCAGCGCTGCGATGCGGCGCACGCCGCCGGCATCGGCCTGGTCGAGCTGCAGCATCGCGCCGTCCTCGACGCCCGGGATCGCCAGCAGGCGCCGGGTGAGGTCGGCCAGGGAGGCGCGCTTGCCGGCGATCTCCAGCAGATCGGCCTGGCGCCCGCACAGCAGGAAGCCGCCGCCGGGCTGCAGTTCCACCAGGTCGGCCAGCGTCACCGCCGCAGGCATGCAATCGCGTTCGACCAGGGTGCCGTCGGGCTGCGGATGCAGGCGCACGCCCGCCAGCGGCGTCCACACGGTTTCGAGCGCGGTGCGGCGCCGGGCGATGATGCAGGTCTCGGTGGAGCCGAAGGTCTCCCGCACCTCGCAGCCGAAGCGTGTCTCGGCCGCCGCGGCCAGCGCCTGCGACAGCGGCGCGGTGGCGCTGACGATGCCCGCCAGCGGCGGCACCGCGACTTCCGATTCCAGCAGCGCGCGCAGGTGCACGGGCGTGGTCACCAGCAGTCGCGGGGCGTCGATCGCGCGCAACGCCGCGGCGACGTCGCCGGGAAAGAACGGCCGCGCGGCATGCACCGCGGCACCGGCCAGCAGCGGGAACAGCACCGACATCTCGATGCCGTACATGTGCTGCGCCGGCACGGTGGCGACCAGCCCTGGCGTGGCGTCCGGCGGCCAGAGATCGGCCAGCGCCTCGAGGTTGCGCGCGGTACCGACGCGGAATGCGGCCCAATGCTTGCGGTTCGGCTTCGGCGCCCCGGTGCTTCCCGAGGTGAAGCCGATCGCCACCAGCTGGGCATCGTCGATCTCCGGCACCGGCCCGTCCAGCTCCGGCAGCGGGTCGAGCATGCGCACGAAATGCGGCAGCGGCGAGAGCGACTCTGCCTGGCAACCGCAGGGATCGAGGTCGCCGATGCAGTAGCTGTCGGGATGCTGCGCGCGCACCTCGTCGATCGCCACGCGCGTGCGCGCGGGCGGCAGCAGCGTGGTCTGCCCGCGCAGCGCCACCGCGCAGAACGCCACCAGGAAACGGTAACGGTCCTCGCACAGGTTCACCGCGCAGGGAACCGCGGGCAGGCGCGCCGCCAGGCCGCGGACCTGGGCCAGGAAGGTGCCGAGGGCGACCGGGCGTCCGTCGACGACCGCCACGGTCCGGGCCGGATCGCCGGTGGCGAGCGGATGCCTGCGGCTGGCGGGTGCCGGTCGCGGCGGATGGCTGTCGATCACTGCGGACATCTGTTCGATCCGGGCGACGCGCTGGCCGCCTTGGCTGGATTCCTGCCGCGGCGGTCGCCGCGCCCCTGGCCGATAGCTTACGCTGCGGGCCCGCGCCCGGGCCAAGGGGCGGTTCATATTGCCTTCCGATGCCGTCCCTGCCTGCCGGCCAGCTCGAACTCGAATCGGTCCGCTGCGCCTGGCGACCGCACCGCCGCGGGCAGCCCGCCGAGCCGCTGGTACGCGACTGGCTGGGCGGGCAGCTCGACATCGCCCCCGGCGCGCTGGCACTGGAACGCAGCGCCCACGGACGCCCAAGGTTCGCCGCCGACCCCCGGCGCCACGACGTGAGCTGGAGCCACAGCGGCGACGGCCTGCTGATGGCGCTCGGCGAGGGGGTGCAGCTGGGCTGCGACCTGGAATGGCTGCGGCCGCGGCCGCGCGCGCTGGAACTGGCGCGGCGTTATTTCACCGTCGCCGAGGCGGATTGGCTGGCCGGACTGGCCCCCGCGGTGCGCGAGCCCGGCTTCGTGCGGATGTGGTGCGCCAAGGAGGCGGTGCTGAAGGCCTACGGCCGCGGCATCGCCTTCGGCCTGCACCGGCTGGAGTTCGCCGAGCGCGCCGGTGCGCTGGTGCTGCGCGCCTGCGACCCGGCGCTGGGCCGGCCGGACGAATGGACCCTGCGCGCGTTCGATCCCGCGCCCGGCTATCTGGCCACCCTCGCCTGGCGGATGGCATAGCGGCCCCGCCCCCCTAGGAGCGGCCCATGCACGTGTAGGAGCGGGCCATGCACGCGAAAGCCGGCGCGGTGTGCCATGCCCGGAATCACCGCCCACCCGACCGGAGCCGCCCGCGGCCTTTGCGGCCATGGGCCGCTCCTACGGGAGAACGCCGTGGCTGCTGCGGCAACGGCCGCTGCAGCCACGGCGGCTCCTACAATGGCGGACATGGCCGCAACCATCGACCCGCAGACGCGCGAGACCCTCGAGGCAGGCCTGTCGGCGCTCCACCTGGATACCGCACTCGCCGCACCGCTGCTGGATTACCTGGCACTGCTGCAGCGCTGGAACCGCGCCTACAACCTCACAGCGGTGCGCGAGCCGCAGGCGATGGTGACCCGGCACCTGCTCGATTCCCTGGCGATGCTGCCGCACCTGCCGGCGCAGGGCCGCCTGGCCGACCTGGGCACCGGCCCCGGCCTTCCCGGCATCCCGCTGGCGATCGCGCGGCCGGCGCTGCAGGTGGCGCTGGTGGAGTCGAACGGCAAGAAGGCGCGGTTCCTGCGCGAGGCGGTGCGCAGCCTGGGTCTGGACAACGCGCGGGTGCTGGAATCGCGCGCCGAGGCCGTCGACGAGCCCGGGGCCCACGACCTCGTCACCGCCCGCGCGCTGGCCAGCCTGGCCGACATCCTGGCCGTGGGCGGCCATCTCCTGGCCCCCGGCGGCCGCCTGCTGGCGCTCAAGGGGGTGCGCCCGGACGCCGAGATCGCCGCGCTGCCCCAGGGCTGGGAGCTCGAGGCCCTGCACCCGCTGGCGGTGCCCGGCCTGGACGCCGAGCGCCACCTGGCGGTGGTGCGGCGGGCCGCCTGAACGGCCCCGCCCCGGCGCCCGACCAAGGTCCGACTGCCGCGGCGGCGGCACTCCGGCATAATCCCCGGTCCGGCCCGCGTTCGCTGCCGGCCTTCCTCCCTTCGAGATCCCGGAGCCCATGGCCCGCATCATCGCCATCGCCAACCAGAAAGGCGGCGTCGGCAAGACCACCACCGCCGTCAACCTGGCCGCCGCGCTGGCGGCCACGCCGCGGCGCGTGCTGCTGGTCGATCTCGACGCCCAGGGCAACGCCACCATGGGCAGCGGCGTGGACAAGCGCGAGCTGTCCGCCTCGACCTGCGACGTGCTGCTCGAGGAGCAGCACGCCGATGCCGCGATCGTGCGCACCGGGGAAGGCTTCGACCTGCTGCCGGCCAACTCCGACCTCACCGCCGCCGAGATCGAGCTGATGGACGAGGAGGGCCGCGAACAGCGGCTCAAGCGCGCGCTTGACCCGCTGCGCGCGAACTACGACTTCATCATCGTCGACTGCCCGCCGGCGCTGTCGCTGCTCACCCTCAATGCGCTCACCGCGGCCGACTCGGTGCTGGTGCCGATGCAGTGCGAGTACTACGCCCTGGAGGGCATCACCGCGCTGCTGCAGACCATCGAGGCGCTCAAGGGGCGGCTCAACCCGGACCTGGAGATCGAGGGCGTGCTGCGCACCATGTACGACGTGCGCAACAACCTCACCAACGCCGTGTCCAACGAGCTGGTCGGGCACTTCGGCGACAAGGTGTTCCGCACCATCGTGCCGCGCAACGTGCGCCTGGCCGAGGCGCCCAGCCACGGCCAGAGCATCGTCGGCTACGACCGCGGCTCGCGCGGCGCGATCGCCTACCTGGGCCTGGCCGGCGAGGTGGTGCGGCGCCAGCGCGAACGCCAGGCGGCCACGCAGGCCGGCGGCGGCGATGCCCCCGCCCTCGCGGCCGCCGCCGCGCAGAGCGGGGAGTGAGCGGATCGATGCCGACGATCGCGCCGTTGCGGGGCCGATGCGCGCATGCCACGCGGACGCGTCCGGTCCATGCTCCGCTCCGCGTTGGTCCCGGGATGCCGCCGGGTGCCCGCGTCGCCGGCCTCACTGCGGCGGCGGGGGAACGCCGCGGCCGCCCCGGTCCACGCCCATATGCCCTTGAGGAGAAGGCGGCATGACCGCTGCGAAACAGAAGAACGCCCCGGCCAAGAAGCGCGGCCTGGGCCGCGGCCTCGAGGCCCTGCTCGGGCCCAAGGCGTCGGAAGCCGCACCGGTGCTCGAGGCCGCCCCCGGCGACGCGCTGCACACGTTGCCGGTCGACGCGCTCACCCCGGGCAAGTACCAACCGCGCCGGGCGATGGACGAGGGCAAGCTCGACGAGCTGGCCGAATCGATCCGCGCCCAGGGCGTGATCCAGCCGATCGTGGTGCGCGACCTCGGCGGTCGCCGCTACGAGATCATCGCCGGCGAGCGCCGCTGGCGCGCCTCGCAGCGTGCCGGCCTGGCCGAAGTGCCGGTGGTGGTGCGCGAGGTCGACGATCGCACCGTGATCGCCATGGCGCTGATCGAGAACATCCAGCGCGAGGATCTCAACCCGCTGGAAGAGGCGCAGGCGCTGCAGCGGCTGATCGAAGAGTTCACCCTCACCCACGCCCAGGCCGCGGCCGCGGTGGGCCGATCGCGCGCCGCGGTGTCGAACCTGCTGCGGCTGCTGGAGCTGCCGGCGGCGGTGCGCGCGCTGGTCGAGGCGCGGCGGCTGGAGATGGGCCACGCCCGCGCGCTGCTGACGCTGTCGCCCGAGCTCGCCGGCAAGCTGGCCGCCGAGGCCGCCGAGCAGGGCTGGTCGGTGCGCGAGGTGGAGCACCGCGCGCAGCAGTTCGCCGAGGGGCGCATCCCGGCCCGCAAGGGCAAGCCCGGCAACGGCAAGCCCAGGCCGCAGCAGGCGGACATCGCCACGCTCGAGAACGAGCTGGCCGAGACCCTGGGCGCCCGCGTCAGCATCGCCCACGGCCGCGGCAACAAGGGGCGGCTGGTGATCCACTACAGCGACCTGGACACCCTCGACGGCGTGCTGGAACGGCTGCGCGGCAGCCGGTCATAGGACGACCCTGCGGCCGCGAATGCGGGCGTGGGCGCAGGTGGGAGAGATGCCGGGAATGGATCGACCGGGATGATCGGCACGTGGCTGGTCGATCCAGACAACTGGCTGCGACAGCGCAATCCAGATGACCATAGGGATCATGGACGATGGGACGAGACGGGATACTGATCGACGGGATACTGATCGACATCTGGCGAAAACCAGAGCCGCGCCTGGTCTTCTCCTCGAAATGGAAAGCCGTACGCCTGGTCCCCGAGACGAAAGCCCCTTACCTGGTGGTTCCGGCGGACAAGACCCAGCCGGTACATGCCGCTCCGCAAGCCGGCAAGAGGCTGCGGCGGGCCGATGCCGAAGCGCTCGAATACGACAACTCCCTCCCGCCGACCTTCAAATGGCTGCTTGCCGGCGGGGGCCTGTCGGCCCTGGCCTTGGCGCTCGTTGGAGTGCTGCCAGCGGCGCTTTCGCCGCCAGCGGGACCGCCGCGCGTATTCGAATCTCTTTGCTTCATTCTGCTGAGCCTGTTGGGGTGGTGGTGCATTCGCGTAGCCTGCTTCGCGAAGCTCCAGTTTCCCGTGCTCTTCGATAGAAAGACCCGACAGGTCGTTTTCGCCAGGCCCCGCTGGCCGCGGTTTTCGAGGCCATGGGAGCTTCACAGGCAGCCAGATCGCAGGACATACCGCTGGGAGAGCACGGAGGCCCGCCTGTACTACGTGCAAAGCTCAGCCCACTCGGAGTTCGGCTCGGTGGACTACGAGTCCTACGAGTTCTACCTGCTTTGGGGGGACGAGCAGGAGCCAACCCTGGTGCGGGAAATCCTTCTGTTCCGATTGGGCGACGGGAACCAGCACCTGGCCCTCGCTGGCTGGGAGCACATCCGCCGCTTCATGGAAGACAGCGGAGCGCATGGCCGCCCGATCGAGAACGCAAGGCCGGTCGCCACCGCCGGGTAGGCATTGCACGGCCATGACCTGCGGCCGAAGGCGGTACGCGGCCGGGATGCGATGATGGCGGCCTGCCCCGGCCGAGGACCCGAGACGTGAAGCGACTACTGCCCGCCCTGCTGACCCTGCTGTTCCTGCTCGCC
Organism: Luteimonas salinisoli; assembly: GCF_013425525.1. GTDB lineage: Bacteria > Pseudomonadota > Gammaproteobacteria > Xanthomonadales > Xanthomonadaceae > Luteimonas > Luteimonas salinisoli. Next base: position 26,337 of record NZ_JACCKA010000077.1, read on the forward strand.
CCGGCCGCCTGGGCGCAGCCCGGCGACGCCGACGCCGCCTTCCACGCGATCCACGAGAAGGAGTGGGCCTGGCGCGAGGCCGAGTTCAGCCACGACGACGAGGACACCGTGGCCGCCGGCGACCGCCGCCTGACCGACGTCGGCGCCGAGGCGCAGGCGCGGCGGCTGCAGGTGTGGGAAGACGTGCTGCGGGAACTGGACGCCATCGACCCGGCGCAGCTGTCGCCGGAGAACCAGGTCAACCTGGCCGTCTACCGCCCGCAGATCGAACACCTGGCCGCCAGCATCCGGGTGCGCGCCTACGAGATGCCGTTCAACTCGGACAGCTCGTTCTGGGCCAACCTCGGCTTCATGACCCGCCGGCCGTTCCGCAACGCCGACGACTACCGCGCCTACGCGGCGCGCCTGCGCGATGTGCCGCGCTATTTCGACCAGCACATCGCCAACATGCGCGCCGGGCTGGCGCGCGGCTTCAGCGTGCCGCGCGCGGTGCTGGACGGCCGCGACGTGTCGATCGCCGCGGTGGCGGAGCTGGAAGATCCCGAGCAGTCGAACTTCTGGACCCCGTACGCGCGCATGCCGGCTTCGATCCCCGCCGCCGAACAGGAGGCGCTGCGCGCCGAAGGGCGCGCCGCGATCGGCGAGGCGGTGGTTCCCGCTTTCGCCGGCCTGCTGACCTTCTTCCGCGACGAGTACGTGCCGCAGGCGCGCACCACGCTGGCCGCCGAGGCGATGCCCGGCGGCGAGGCGTTCTACCGCCAGCAGATCCGCGAGTACACGACGCTGGACCTGTCGCCTGAAGAGATCCACGCGATCGGCCTGGAGGAAGTGGCGCGCATCCGCACGGAGATGGACGAGGTGATCGAGCGGAGCGGTTTCGAAGGCGACTTCGAGGCCTTCCTGCGGTTCCTCCGCACCGATCCGCAGTTCTACGCCGAGACCCCGGAGGAGCTGCTGCGCCGCGCCGCCTGGATCGCCAAGCGCGTCGACGGCGAGATCGGCAAGTTCATCGGCACCCTGCCGCGCGGGCGCTTCACCATCATTCCGGTGCCGGACGACATCGCCCCGTACTGGACCGCCGGCCGCGGCGGCCGCGGCACCTACTGGCTGAACACCTACGACCTGCCCTCGCGGCCGCTGTACAACCTGCCGGCGCTGACCCTGCACGAAGCCGAACCCGGACATGCGCTGCAGGGCGCGCTGGTGGCCGAACGCGAGGACGAATGGCCCGGCTTCCGCCGCGAGTACATCTCCGCCTACGGCGAAGGCTGGGCGCTGTACACCGAGAAGCTCGGCCAGGAGATGGGCATCTACGAGACCCCCTACGAGGAGTTCGGCCGCCTGACCTACGAGATGTGGCGCGCCGCGCGCCTGGTGATCGACACCGGCGTGCACCACAAGGGCTGGAGCCGCGACCAGGCGCTGGCGTTCCTGCGCGACAACACCGCGCTGTCCGAGCACGAGGTCACCACCGAGGTCGACCGCTACATCTCCTGGCCGGCGCAGGCGCTGAGCTACAAGCTCGGCGAGATCGCCATCGTGCGCCTGCGCGAGGAAGCGGAACGCGAACTGGGCCCGAAGTTCGACATCAAGGCCTTCCACGACGCGGTGCTGGCGCAGGGGGCGGTGCCGATCCCGGTGCTCGAATCGCAGATCCGCGCCTTCATCGCCGAGAGCAAGGCGGCCGCGAGCGACGCCGACGCGGAAGCCGGAGCGGCCAGCGAGCCCAAGCAGGCACCCTGACGCGCTGGCGCCGCCCCGGAGGCGGGCGCCTCGCCCGCCTTCCGCAACATCTCCAACTGCGACGACCCCGCCCTTTGGGCGGGACCTGCCTCCCGCGCCCTGGTTTGTCGCCGTGCTCTTCCACTGCCTCGGCGGCAGAGCGTGCTGGTGACAGGGTCCGTCGGCTTCCTTCAGCGCCGCGTCGACAAGACCGGGGGCCCAGCGCACCAGCGAGAGCATTCCGGGGGGCCGGAGAAGCTGTTCCGCGTGCGACGCGCAAGATTCGAAATCCCGACACACTTGTCACTCCCACCCGATGTCGCGCCGGTTCCATAGTCGCTCGTGGTATCTCCCGAACGCAGCCACCCTGGAGGAGCGAGACCATGACCACATCATCCGAGAATGGCGGAACCCGCGAACTGTCCGGAATGCGGACGCCGCCGGTCGTGCCGGCCAAGGAGTGGCAGGCCGCATGGGAAGCGTTGCACGTGAAGGAAAAGGCGCTCTCGCGGGCTCGCGACGCCCTCGCCGCCGAACGTCGGCGGATGCCCTGGCTCGCAGTCGAGAAGGATTACGCCTTTGAAGGACCCACTGGCAGGGTGGGCCTGCTCGACCTGTTCGCTGGCCACCGGCAGCTGATCGTCTATCGCGCTTTCATGGAGCCCGGCGTGGGGCGCTGGCCGGAGCGCGGCTGCATCGGTTGTTCCATGGTCGCCGATCAGGTCGCGCACCCGGCACATCTGGGCGCCCGCGATACCAGCCTGGCCTTCGTCTCGCGCGGATCGCAAGCCGACCTTCGGCGCCTGAGGGCGAAGATGGGCTGGGAACATATCCCGTGGTACACGCTGACGGACGACTTCGACGCCGACTTCGGCGTGGACGAATGGCACGGGACGAACGCGTTCATCCGCGACGGCGACCGCGTGTTCCGCACCGGCTTCATCAACGGCCGTGGCGACGAGCAGATGGGAAATACCTGGAACTATCTCGACATCACGGCACTGGGCCGCCAGGAGTCGTGGGAAGACTCACCCGAGGGCTATCCCCAGACCCCGCCGTACGAATGGTGGGTGTGGCACGACAACGCGGAAACGGATCCCGCCCGCGACGAGGATTGAATCGAGCTGCCATGCCGCGGATCGGAAAGACGGAAGCCGCGACGCCGCGCCTCCGCCGGGCCGTGCCCCATGCGTGGAGGCAGCCCCGGCCTCCCTCCACGCTACCGCCTCCTGCTGGCAGGCTGCGAACGCGCATCAACCACGACACCCCGGCAGCAGGTACACGCGGCGACCGCGGGCTCAATCGACGTGCTCCAGCGCCGCTTCGTCGGCGAACGCCACCCACGGGTGCCGACGCCGCTCCCACACCGAGATCCATGGCGCCGGAAATCCAGGGTCGGCGAACGCACCGACCGGGACCGCGATCACGTCCGGCGCGTCGGCGAGGGTGTACCAGAGCGTGCTGCCGCAGGCGCCGCAAAACCGCTGCACGATGCGATTGCCGCTGTCGGCCTCGCACACGTACTCGACCGGCGCGCCGCCGCCGAACTCGACCCGCTCCCGCGGAAAGCGCGCCTGGGTCCCGAATGCGCTGCCGGTGCGCCGCTGGCAGGCCAGGCAGTGGCACACCGAGATCCGGACCGGATCCCCGTGGCAGGCAAGCTGCAGCCGGCCGCAGCGGCAGGTGGCGGTCCTGACCATCGATCCTCTCCTGTGGAAAAGGCCCAGCCTACCGGGCCGGCACCCGTTTCCGTAGGAGCGGCCCATGGCCGCGAAGGCCGGCGTGCTTGAATATGCCCGGAATCACCGCCAACCCGGCCGGAGCCACCCGCGGCCTTCGCGACCATGGGCCGCTCCTACGAAGAGCCGGCCTGGCGCTCCGTGACGCGCCGCTGCTGGCCAACTGCTTGCGGCACAAGGGAAATCCCGGCACAATGCCCGGCTCGCTGTGTCCGGCCCGCCCGTTGCGGGGCCCGGCAACCGCCCGGAAGCGCGATCTCCGGCCGGCCCGCACGGCGGTTCCATGCCCGTATCGCGCCGCGGTGGCGACACCCCGGGGGCCGACGTTTCCCTGGCCAAGGGAGGCACAACCGATTTCTCGAGGTGCGTATGTCCCGAGTATGCCAAGTGACCGGCAAGCGAACGACGACCGGCAACAACGTCTCGCATGCCATGAACAAGACCCGCCGCCGTTTCCTCCCGAACCTGCACGAGCGCAGGTTCTGGGTTGCCAGCGAGAACCGCTGGGTGAAGCTGCGCGTTTCCACCAAGGCCCTGCGCACCATCGACAAGAACGGGATCGACTCCGTCCTCGCCGACCTCCGCGCACGCGGCGAAAAGATCTGAGGAGTACCGACCCATGGCTTCCAAGCGCGACAAGATCCGCCTGATCTCCTCGGCCGGCACCGGTCATTTCTACACGACCGACAAGAACAAGAAGAACACCCCCGGCAAGATGGAAATCAAGAAATACGACCCGGTGGTGCGCAAGCACGTGCCGTACAAGGAAGGCAAGATCAAGTGACGTGACGGCGCAAGCCCACGCCCGGAAAAGCCCGCCGCAAGGCGGGCTTTTTCTTTGCGTTCTTTGCACCCGCGGCATCTCCACCCCAGAATCCGCCAGGATGACAGCGATACCGCCCCCACCTGGCCCATGACCTGGGACCTCTCCCCCGGCGCCTGGCTGCTGGCCCTGGACTGGGCGATCCGCCTGGCCGCGCTGGCGTGGATCCCCAACCGCACCACGCCGCCGGCCGCGCGCAGCTGGCTGCTGCTGGTGTTCTTCGTGCCGCTGCTCGGCTTGCCGCTGTATCTGCTGTTCGGCCATCCATGGCTGTCGCGCGAGCGCGTCCTGCGCCAGGCGCAGGCCTCGCAGGCGATCCGCGAAGGCCAGGCGCCGCAGGCCGCGCTGCGCTGGGATCCGCCGGAGCGTGGCGCCGTGAGCGAGATGGCACCGCTGGTCGAGCGCCTGGGCGACTTCATGCCGGTGCGCGGCAACGCAGTGGAACTGCTGGACGACTACGACGGCGCGCTGCGCACCCTGCTCGACGACATCGACCGCGCCGGCGCGCGCGTGCACCTGCTGTACTACCTGATGTTCGACGACGCCGTGGGCGACGCCGTGGTGGAGACCCTGGAGCGCGCCGCGGCGCGCGGCGTGGCGGTGCGCGTGCTGCTGGACGCGGTGGGCGCCAAGCGCGGCTTCCGCCGTTATGCCAAGCGCCTGCGCGCCGCCGGCATCGAGGTACACGACATGCTGCCCGGCGGCCTGCGCTGGCGCCGCAGCGGCCGCATGGACCTGCGCAACCACCGCAAGATCGCGGTGATCGACGACGACATCGCCCATGTGGGCTCGCAGAACCTGGCCGCCGCGGAATTCGTGCGCGGCCACCCCAACCGCGAGCTGGTGGCGCGGGTGCGCGGCCCGGTGGTGGCGCAGCTGGAGGCGGTGTTCGCCAGCGACTGGTACCTGGAGACCGGCGAAGTGCTGGACGTCTCGCCCACCCGCCCCACCCAGCCGGAGAACGTGGCCACCCAGCTGCTGGCCAGCGGCCCGGCCTACCCGTTCGACAACGCCCGCGACACCGTCAACGCGCTGATCCACCTGGCGCAGCGGCGGCTGGTGCTGACCACCCCGTACTTCGTGCCCGACGACGCGTTGCTGGCCGCGTTGCGCATCGCCGCCCTATCCGGCGTGGAGGTACAGCTGATCCTGTCCGCGCCCAACAACCAGCGCCTGACCGAGTGGGCGCAGCACTCCTACTACGACGGGCTGCTGGCCTGCGGCGTGCGCATCGCCCTGTACCGCCCGCACTTCCTGCACGCCAAGCACCTGAGCGTGGACGACGACATCGCCCTGATCGGCTCGATCAACCTGGACATCCGCTCCTTCGCGCTCAACGCCGAGATCGGCCTGTTCTGCTACGACCGCGACGTGGTGGCGCGGATGCGCGAGATCGAGGCCGACTACCTGCGCGATGCCGAGCAACTCTCGCTGGACGCCTGGCGGGCGCGGCCGACCTGGCGGCGCAGCCTGGAAGGCGTGGCGCGGCTGGCGGACTCGTTCATGTAGGCGGCCTCCTACGCCCACCATGGAATTCCGCAACTGCGACACTTGTCATCCACTGCGCCACGCCGCACGAGCGGCCGGCAAGGAGCGACACGCATGCAGATCCTGATCCTGACGCTCGGCTCGCATGGCGATGTGCAGCCCTATGTCGCGCTGGGCCGCGGGCTGCAGGCCGCCGGGCACGCCGTGAGCCTGTGCACCAGCGCGCACTTCGCCGGCTTCGTAGCGGAGCACGGGCTGGACTACCGCCACATGGACAACGGCTTCGTCGAGCTGATGGCATCGCTGGAAGGACGCGCCGCGCTCGAAGGCATGGGCAGCTTCTTCGGCGCGCTGAAGACCATGGCCACGCTGGTGCCGAAGGTGGGCCCGCTGCAGGTGCGCGTGCAGCAGGATGCCTGGCAGGCGGCACAGGACCTCCAGCCCGAGCTGATCCTGTTCCACCCCAAGATGGCCGGCGCCGTGGACATCGCCGATGCGCTGGGCGCCGCCGCGATCATGGCGCCGCTGTTTCCGCAGTACGTGCCGACTGCGGAGTTTCCCGCCGTGGGCCTGCCTGCGCTGCCGCTGGGCGCGCGCTACCACCGCGCCAGCTACCGGCTGGTGCACGCCATCGGCAACCGCGTGGGCCGCGGCCCGCTGCGCACCTGGCGCCGCGACAACGGCCTGGGGCCCAGGCCCGCTGCGCTGGGATTGTTCAACGATGCAAGCGACCGGCCGATCCCGGTGCTGCACGGCTACAGCCCCACGCTCAGCCCGCCGCCGCCGGACTGGCCGGAACATGCAACGGTGGCCGGCGCATGGACCCTGCCGCACGCCGCCGACTGGGCGCCGCCCGCGGAGTTGACCGCATTCCTGGCCGCCGGCCCGCCACCGGTGTACGTGGGATTCGGCAGCATGGCCGGCCGCAACCCCGCGCGGGTGGCCACCATCGTGCTGGACGCGCTGCAGCGCGCCGGTCAACGCGGCCTGCTGGCCAGCGGCTGGGGCGGCCTGACTGCAGAGACGTTGCCCGAAGACGTGCTGGCCATCGGCCACGTTCCCCACGACTGGCTGTTCCCCCAGGTGGCCGCGGTGGTGCACCACGGCGGCGCCGGCAGCACCCACGCCGGCCTGCGCGCCGGCCGCCCCACCGTGGTCTGCCCGTTCTTCGGCGACCAGCCGTTCTGGGGCAGGCGGGTGCACGCGCTGGGCGCCGGGCCGGCGCCGATTCCGCAGCGGCGGTTGAGTGCGGAGCGGCTGACCGAGGCGATCGGGGCCGCGACCGGCGAGACCGGAATCGTCGAAGCCGCGGCGACGGTTGGGCGACAGCTGCGGGCCGAGCGAGGGGTGGAGCAAGCCGTCACGTGGATCGAGGGCTGGATGGCCTCGCGTCGAGGCGCGTACGGTTCACGCCCACCGTCAAAGCAGCGCTTCGCCGGATAGCGCCTGGGCTCGAGCTGGATATCCGGCGCGACTCGCCTCGGGGGCTACCGCATCACTGCATCAACCGCGATCGCCCTTGATCTGGACGCGAACCTATGACGATAGCCACTGCAACCGATCTGCCGCTAGTCGATGGATAGTCCGGCATCGCCGCCGGTCTATCGGATAGGTCGGCGACCTTGCCGGATAACGCGAGTCGACCGACCTTGGGCGCCTGCCACCCCGCGGCGCAAATGCTTGATCCATCAGGGACGAGCTGCGTTGACCACTCGACACAACTGGCGCAGAGTTCGTGCTATGCCCCACTGCGGGGTCTAATAGTAGTTAGGCCCCACAAGAGCCAACACAATGTTTCCGTACACCATCGACGATCCGATTGAGATGCCCCTCAGGTCCTCGGTTGAGGTCACGATTGAATTCCCTACCGGCAAGCGCTGGTTGTTCTTTGTCACGCCTGAGCTTCTGGCAGCGGCAGGTGACTTCGTTGAGGGGACGCCATCTCGCCTGCACCTTGGAGAGAGACATATGATTGTGGTCAGTGACCTTAGCTCAACGGTCATTGACTCGGTGTTGCAGCAACTTGCTGATGCGGGCGAGCTTGAGAGTAGGACGGTCCCTCTCTCGGGTGGGGCCTAACAATTCATTCAAGCCGACGCCGCTTCGCGGCGCGGCTTAACTCAAGTGTTAGGCGGCACGCTGCAATGTCGTGTCACTGAGTGTCGTCGCAATCGGATCGGCCAGCATGCTGCAGGCATCTTTGGCTTCGGCCAAGTACTCGCAAGCGCGCCGGGACAGTTCGTCGCGGCAGCCTTCGGATAGCTGGACTCAGGCGTCGCAACCGGCCCGTCCATCGCGGGCTTCGGCCAGATCCAGGGACAGGTTCCGGGCCGGCGCGCCCGGGCGCTACCGGCTCCGGCTACATCCCAAGCCAAGAGCTTGTCGCACCCCGATTTTCGTCGTAGCGTGTCGCCTAACAATTCGTTCAAGCCGACGCCGCTTCGTTACACAAAGCACATGGCAGGTACAGCTTGCCATGTGCTTTGCTCCACTACGCAGCGCGGCTTAACTCAGGCGTTAGGTGCCGCATGGAAGTTCGTCGCCCACCAAAAGCTCGCATAATTTCCACCATTCCGGCTAAGCGCGTGGATCTGACACTAGGTGACCGCAAAAGCCTGCCTGAGATCGGAGACGTCGTTGAGCTAGACCAAGGCTTTACTATGCCGTCAGGTGAGCGCGCTGGCATTGTCGTCTGCCGCAACCCGGACAGTAGTGTTCGCTGGGTTGCTGAGGTGCTTGAGTCAGAGATGGAGATGGTGCTGTGACTCCGGCTGCTGCGGCACCTAACAATTCATTCAAGCCGACGCCGCTTCGCGGCGCGGCTTAACTCAAGCGTTAGACCTGCCATGAGAGCATTCTGCAACTTGGTGGTTCTGTCTCTCGGCCTTGCGCTGAGCGCATGCGCTGTGGCCGAGCCAACTTCCCAGTGCTCTTCCGGGCTTGCTCCTGCATCTACGGTTCCGCCAAAGCTTCCGCCTCAGCTGCACAACGAGTTTTCTGGCAAGGCTGAGGTTTCGTTCGTCATTAGCCCCTCTGGACACGTGCAGTCACCGACAATCGTCTCTGAGGAGTGGCGCCCCGTCGGTCGCAGCACTGGCCAACCAATTGGATACGGCGAGGCAATTCTTTCTTCTGTCGCTCAGTGGCGCTATCCACCTAGACCGCAAGCATGTCGCCACCAGGTTCCGGTAGAGCTCCGGGCAGAGGGTCCCGGCCCCACGGCTGGCAGGTCTAACAGTTCATTCAAGCCGATGCCGCTTCGCGGCACGGCTTAATTCAGGCGTTAGGTGGCGGGATGAGTATCTTCGACATCTGGAAGTCCAAGAAGCCAAAGCCGATCGATCGAGTTGAGCTCGATAAACTCGGATCCGTTGTCTGGTCAGATGATGATGAGTCTTGGCAAGGCCTTGTTGATGGCATCTCATTCTTCATCGGGATTGATGACTCTTCCGATCGCCCGATTCAGCCTCTCATTGATTACACTGAGTCTGCGCTGCTCAACGACTGGCTTCGAGATGCCGTAAACGCCGCGAAGGACAAGTACGCTGCCGATCATCCTCAATTCGCTGATGAGTTGGCCGACTTGTCGATTGAATCAGTACACGTTTATCTGCGCAAAGGTTCCCGGCACCTCAATTGTCATCTTGGGTATGGCGCAAGCGATCGTTTCTGGGCTCTAGATTTCATTGATTACCGTTGCACAGGCATGGGGTTCGACACGTGAGTCCGCCACCTAACAATTCATTCAAGCCGACGCCGCTTCGCGGCGCGGCTTAATTCAGGCGTTAGGCGTCGTAAGAGCGAGCAGTAGTGGCTCCGCGCCACCGTCTCGTTCAACGGCTCGGCGCGAGTCCTCCAGACACGCCAGCAGTTGTTCGCCAGCTTCGGTCGGCGTATCGAGCGCGCTCAAGTGTCGCCGCTTCGAGTTGCCAGGCTTCGGCGCCCGAGCTTCCACTGCCCCGGCACGCGGGCCCAGCGGGGCCTCTTCAGCCAGCGTGCTACTGGCCGTACGCGGGGCGCGCCCAGGCATCCGGGCTTCGGTGGTCAATCCACTTCCGGCCCGTCATTGTCTGGGGTAGTCTCGCGCCTAACAATTCGTTCAAGCCGAACTTGTCCCGCTGCGCGGGCCAAGTCGGCTTAACTCAAGCGTTAGGGCTCATACGGAAATGAATCGAGACGTGGAGAACCTAAGAGCGTTGATGGCCATCTCACTGGCAACGCTAGCCATTGGGGTGTTTGTTTCCTTCGCGGACATGCCTCTCACCGAAGAACAAAGGCAAATCATGGCGGGGAACGCCTTGGGTGCGGTAGTAGGGTGGCCGTGGTCAGACCTCATCTACTTCATCTGGTTAGGCGTTTACTTGATTGCTCACGTCCTTGCGTTCTTTGTGGTGCGTTTCGCGCGGCACGCGTTCCTAGTTGCGTTTGCTCTTGTATCCATCATGCCCGCAATAGGTGGAATGTCTGTCGGGTCTCCTTGGGACAGCACTGCGTGGGCACTTCACATGGTCGCATCCACCTTTGCAATAGGTCTCCTGTTCTTTGCGCCCGGCGTGCAGCACCGAATGGCTCGCGTGCGCCATGAGCCCTAACTATTCGTTCAAGCCGAAACCGCTTCGCGGTTCGGCTTAACTCAGGTGTTAGCCGTCATGGACCAGCGATTGTCGCTACTTGAAGAAGACTACAAGCGCGCTGTCGCCGATGCACTGCTGGCGCTGCAGGCATCTGGCATCGCGCTTCCGGCGAGCGACAAGGAGTGGGCTTTGCGCCAAATGGCCGGTACCGGCGTCTTGCTCAACGGTGCCATCTATCACAAGCATGGTTACGGCTGCAGCGTGACTAGCGACGGCATTGAGGTCGACTTCGATTTTGGAGCAACTGGGGTTGTTAAACCGCCAGACGCATTTCGCTTGGTTGGCTTCTGCGGCGACCGCCTTCAACACTACGGTTTTTCTTCAACTGCAGAGCTAGAACAGGCCGTTGCTAATGACGGGTGAATTAACACCCCAAGTGCAACACCCCTGAGAGTTCCTGCATTCGTTCGATCGGGGTCTTGTAGCCATGTCGTTTCCTCGGCCTCGTGTTGAGTTTATGCGCAATTCGGTTGCAGTCGGCTTGTGTGGTTCTTGCCAGGCTCCTCCCCTTGGGCAGGTACTGGCGTAGCAGGCCGTTGAAGTTCTCGTTGCTGCCGCGCTCCCAGGGGCGGTGTGGATAGGCGAAGTAGCAGAGAACGCCTGTTGCTTGTTCGAGCGCGCGGTAGCCGTGGAACTCGGTACCGTTGTCCCAGGTGATGGTCTTGAACGGCAGGCCGCTGCGCTGGATCGCATCCAACGCTGCACGGTTGACCGCTTTGACCGTCCGGTGGGGCAATCTGACCACCAGGGCCACGCCGGTGCAGCGCTCGACCAGCGTCAACAGGCACACGCGCTCGCTGGCCGTGCCAACCACGGTGTCGCCTTCCCAGTGGCCGACCTCTTGCCGGCCTTCGACTTCCGCGGGGCGACTGTCGATCATTGGCTTGCCATGGAGCTTTCCCCGGCGTTCCGGGCCAAAGGTGCGCTTGCGTCTTCGCTTGCCGCCCTGGCGCAGGCAGGAGCGCAGCTGGCCTCCCGCGAGCCGGTCGCGATGAACATGCCGGTAGATCGTCATATGGCTGATCCGCACGACGCCGTGGAGCGCCAACCATCGGGCGATCTGCTCTGGACTCCACTGCGCATAGCGCAGTAGGGCCTCGATGCGTCCATAGATGTCGGCGTCGTGCTGCCTGACCTGCCGGGTCCGCCGTCGCCGGCCGTTGGTGCGCTGCTGGGCCTTGCTGGGCCGGTAGGCACCGTCGGTACGATGGCAGCGGTTGCGCTGGATCTCGCGGCTAATCGTGCTGGGCGATCGGTCCAGGATCCGGGCGATGGTCCGCAGTGACTGCCCGTCGCGGTGGAGCACGGACAGGGTGTATCGTTCTTGCTCGGTGAGCTGGTGGTACATGAGGGATCGTCTCTTGCCGGAGTGATCCCCTCCAGTCTGCCAGCTCACCTCTCCATCTTCGGGCGGTGTGGGTGTTGCACTTACTTTGTTAACCTGCG